>CAYNQX010000003.1:95270-124884 GCA_964399495.1 uncultured bacterium | reverse complement strand
CACCCGGGCGGGCGCGTCCCGATCGAGCCAGGGCAGCTCGGCGGCGGGCAGGGCGACCTCGAGCTCGAGATCGCCGGGGTCGAGGCTGAGCAGCCGTCCGAGCACGCCGCCTGCGCGCACGGTGGAGCCTTCCCTGAGCGTCGCCGCCTGCACCACGCCGGCGAAGGGCGCGCGAAGCGTGCACTTCTCGAGGCGCAGCTCCTGGTCGCGGATTCCGTAGAAGGTCTGGTAGACCGCGTGGCGGGCCAGGTAGAGCTTCACCTTCTCCTCGGTCACGGGCGGCAGCTCCTCGAGGGGGCCGTCGATGCGGAAGCGATCGAAGTAGTCGCGCCAGAGCGCGCCCTCCTCGGGAAAGTCGACGCCGATCTCAGGTAACACGGCCGCCAGGGCGCTGAGTAGCTGGCTCTTGCGGCTGGCGATGTCGTAGCTGATCGGACGCTCGTCCACGCGCAGCAGAATCTGCCCCCGCTCGAATCGCTGTCCGGGACGGAAGGGCACCTGGCCCGGCTCGAGCACGCCGCCCACCTCGCTCACGAGATCGAGCTCCCGGGCGCTGCGCAGGTGGCCGTAGGCGCGCAGCTCACCGGCCAGGGTGCCGGGCTCCGCGATCCGGGTCTCGAGGATCAGCGGGCGCGGTCCGTGGTGGCGACGGGTGGGCTTCTCGCGCAGACCGGAGAGCACTTTCATTCCCGCAAAGGCGACAATGAGGATCAGCAGGGGTACGCCGAATTTGAGGAAGCGCTGCATCGGATTCCTTCCAGGTTTCGAAAGTCACTTCGCGGGCGGCTCGCTGCTCGTCAGGAGGTCGTCGAGTCGCGTCATGAGTTCGCCGAGCACATCCAGAAACACCTGGTAGCGCTCGGGGTCGATGGGGCCGAAAACCTCGGTCTTGATGTTCGTCATCACCGGCTCCAGCTCGGTCAGCGCGACGCGTCCGGCGTCGGTGAGCAGGGGAAGCTGGCTGCGGCGGTCGGTGGGATCGGGCTCGCGGGTAACGAGCCCCTTCTTCTCCAGGGCATCGAGGATGCGGGTCAGGTTGGGCTTGTCCTTGCCCAGGTGGGCGGCCAGCGCGGTCTGATGCTCGCCCTCGCAGTGGCGCAGCATGTTCATCACGCCCCAGTGCTCGGGCGTGAGGTCGTGGCCGCGCTCCTTGAACGCCCTCGAGATCAGGCGCGCAAGGCGCATCTTCGTGTGGGCCAACAGGAAGCCGGGGTTGTTCCCGTGCACCGGTGGGCCGCCGGGTGATTGCATGCTCGCCTCTTCATGTAGTTGTCATGCTAACTATTAGTAGCACAACATAGCGGGGATCGGTTTCCCTGTCAAGGCGTTGCGCCGGATTCGCCATTCAAGTATCACCCGGATCCTGCCGATAATGATGCCGACCTCCTTCCGAGGAGTGGAGGACACCCTTTTCCGCAGCAGGAGTGACGACGTGAACTTGAAGGTGCTCTATCTGGACGACGAGCGGGCGCACGAGCGAGTACGCGCTGGATTGCCCGAACTGGGAGACGGCTGGGAGTTCCGTTTCTGCTCGAACCCCCGCAACGCGATGCTCGCCATGTCGATGAAGCGCTTCGACGCCGTGGTCGTGAACCAGGTTCTGGCCAGCGGCAGCGAGCCCCACTTCCTGGAGCGCGTCCGGGAGGACCACCCGTCCATCGTCCGGATTCTGCTTCACGAGCAACCCACCGGCGACATCAACCTGCGCTCCGTCGGCCTGGCCCATCAGGCCCTGGCGAAGCCCTGCGACGCCGAGCAGATATGCCGCGCCGTGCAGCGGGCGATGCGGTTGACGGATCTGTTCCTCACCCGCGAATTCCACAAGCAGATCGCCAGCATCGAATCCCTGCCGACGCCGCCGGCCACCTACCAGGCGCTGGTGCGGGAGTTCCAGACCCAGGAGGTCTCCGTCGACCGCGTCGTGGAGATCATGTCCAAGGATCTGGGCCTCATGTCCAAGCTGCTCCAGATCGTCAACTCCGCGTTCTTCGGTCTCGCCTCTGAAGTGAGGGACCTCAAGCACGCCGTGACCCTGCTCGGCCTCGAGCAGGTGCGCACGCTGGCGCTCGCCTCCGGCGTCTTCAACCGCTTCGAGGTGGATGGGATCGGCTTCATCATGCCGGACTGGCTCGCCGAACACGGCACCGCCGTGGGCAAGCGAGCGAAGGGCGTGGCCCATGCCCTGGGCCTCGAGGAAACCCTGTGCGACAGCGCGATGCTCGCCGGGCTGCTCCACGACACGGGCAAGCTGATCCAGCTCGCGTTCTTCCGGGAGAAGTTCCAGTGGTCGATCGACCACGCCGTCGCGGACGATCTGCCCCTGCACGAGGCGGAGCGCGCCGTCGTGGGCGTGGACCACAGCCGCGTGGGCGCCCACCTGCTGTCGCTCTGGGGCCTGCCCTATCCGATCGTGGAGGCCGTGGCCTTCCATCACGATCCCATGCAGGCCGGCGATCCGTCGGTGGGCGTGTTGACGGCCGTTCACATCGCGGACGCCATCACGTGGGAGAACTACCGGAGCCGGCCGAAGTCCTACAATCCCACGGGCGGAGCGCTGGACGAGCTCTATCTCTCCGTGCTGGGGATCGAGGGCGAGGCCGTCGAGAAGCTGCGCGAACTGAGTATCGCCTCGCCGGTCTAGACCGGCCCGCTACTTCGTGTTCGCCGAACGCACCTCCGCCGTGATCGGCGCGAGAATCGTGTCCTGCAGATCCAGTTTCCAGTAGGCGGTGTTGCCCTCGACGCGATCCGCGTTGCCGCCGAGGATCGGCCCCGGCATCGTCACGGCCAGCTCCAGGTCCGTCGTGAAGACCGCGGAGAGGCCGGGCAGTTCGTTGTCGAGCATCGCATCGCCGCGCTCGTTGTCCCCCCGGTACACCTCCTCGACGATCGCGCGCAGGGCATCCCGGTCCGCGCCCAAACGGGTGCGGGCGATCACGGCGTGGAGCTGGTTCGCGAGGATGTCGAGGAAGTGGTCGTACTCGGCATCCTCATCGTCGACGGCTTCCAGGCTCACGTGGCGCTGAACGGCGCCCTCGACGAGTCCGCGCAGCTCGGCGCGCTCCACCGCGTTCAGGCCGGGCCAGGCGACGGCGAGCTCGTCGACGAGCAGCTCCGCCACGAGGGCGCCGAAGGCCTCCATGACGCCCATCCATCGCCACTGCTCGGTATAGGTGAGCGTGGGCACGCCGCTGTCGCTGCCCTTCGTCACGGTGATCGTGTTGCTCAGCAGCACGCCGTTCTGCGGATGGTCGGGGTTGCCGGGGATCCGGATCTCGGCCGCCTCGTGCCAGAGCTCCGGCGCGGGGATGTCGCGTTCGCGCAGGAAGCGCAGTTTCCGACCTTCGTCCTCCGCGGGCAGACGCCGCCAGCCTTCGTCGGCGAGCAAGGTGAAGGCGCCGCGGATATCGCCCGCGGCCGCTTCCTCGTCGGGACCACCCGGGTCGCCGGTGAGTAGCGTCGAGCGATGGCCGCCGCCGTCGGGGTCGAGCCGAACCTCGATCTCGTAGCTCTGGCAGCCGGCCAGGACCATGAGGCCGAGCAGGGCGACGGCGGCGAGTCCGGCGGTACGGATTCCACGAGTGATCCTGTGCATGACGTTCTCCTTCATGGCGCCGGCTCAGAAGCTCCGGCGGATTTCGGTGTCGCGCAGGACCGCCAGGTCCCGCGGGCTCAGCTGGATCTCCGGGTCGACCGGGTGGCGGGCCAGCCAGCGGCGCAGCTCCTCGGCCTCGAGGTCGTCCCGGAGCAGGCTCTGGAGTTCGCGTCGGTCGACGATCGCGTCGGCCGCCTCGAGGTGGCGCGCGAGGTGCCGGGCCTGGTCCGGGCTGAGAATCACGGTCTCGGGCGGCAGGCTCTCCAGCGCCACGAGGAGATCGCCCAGTTTCATGCTCGCGTGCCTCGCGATGAGGCCGCCGTTCCTTCCGGTCGCGGGCTCCACCCGTGTCGTCGTTTCGCGCTCCGCGAGCAGTTCGAGGAGCTGGCCCTCGTGCTTCCCACGTTCGTTCAGCGTCGAGAGCAGGGCCAGGTTGAGCAGCAGCGAGAGCAGGGCCGCGGCGGCCAGGGCGACCGGCCAGAGGGGGCGGCGTCGACGTTCGCCGCGCCGCTCCTCGAGGGTTTCCCTGAGGTCGGGCCAGAAGTCGCGCAGGATCTCCTCGGGTACGTCCTCCGCCTCCGCGCCGCGGCCGTCGGTGATGGCGCGGCGCAGCTCGGCCAGCGCGGCGCAGTCCGGGCAGTCCGCCAGGTGGGCCTCGAGTCGGGCCGCCGTGTCGGCGTCGGCCCGACCGGTCAGGCTGAGCTCGAGCTGTTCCTCGAACAGGCGGCAATCCTCTTTCAGGTTCATCGCTCGACCTCCATGTTCCGGATCGCCGCGGCGAGCTTGCGCCGGGCCTGATGCAGCGTGGCGCGCAGGGTGGCGAAGTTCATCTTCAGGCGCTGCGCCGCCTCGGCCTGGCCGACCTCCTGGAGGTCCACCAGCGTGAAGATCTCCCGTTGCCTCTCGGTGAGCTGGGCGACGGCGCGGCCGAGCAGGCGCAGGAAATCCCGCCGCTGAAGCCGCTCGGGACCCTCGTTGCGGCTTCGGCGACCTTCGCGCGTCTCCAGCGCCTCGGGCGGGAGCAGCAGCTCGCGCCCCTTGCCGATCCGCCGGCCGTGGCTGGCGCAGACGCGCTGCAGGATGGTGTGGAGCCAGGGACGGAAGGGGCGCTCGAGGTCGAAGCGATCGATCGCCGCGTCGGCGCGGATCCACGCCTCCTGGCTGAGGTCGCGCGCGAGCTCCCAGTCGCCGGTGCGGCGGTAGGCAGTGAGCACCGTCCAGCGCCCGAACTCGGCGACGAGCGGCCCGATCGCGTCGAGGTCTCCCGACTGCCAGGCCCGGATGCGCGTCTTGATTTCGGAGTCCTTCACCGCTGCCGTCCTCCCGGTGGGTTGCCGCCAGAGGATACGCCTCGAAGGGGGCGCCTGTTTAGTCCCGTTCCGATCTTTCCGGGGAACGGGGATTGCTCATTCTCGCCGGCACCTCCTCGCGCGCGGGAGGTGCGATGCCGCAAGGTATTGCGATACAGGAGGATGAGTATGAAGCCGAGCGTCTGTGCACTGCTGCTCATGGGCATCGCCCTGCCGCTTGTGGTCAATGCCGAACCGGCGGCCGACCAGAAAGTGGGCGTCATGTGGGTGAGCGAATCCGCGATGGCCGAGCGGGTGACGCGGGGTTTTCTGCGGCGCATGGCCGAGCTCGCGCCCGATGTGGAGCTGGAGCTGCAGCGCGCCCTGCCCGATGACGCCGCCGCGCGGCCCGTCTTCCGGCGCTTCCAGGCCGAGAAGGACGCGGTGCTCTTTCTCCGCGAACACGGGGCGCGCTGGTTGGCCGACCACTCGCCGAAGGTGCCGAGCTTCATCGTGACCTCCGGCCATCCGGAGCGACTCGGAGTGCTGGCCGACATGAACCGCCCCGGCGGACTCGTGACCGGCGTCACGCGGCACCTGCCGGCGACGCGTCAGTTCGAGCTCTACCGCAAGCTCTTCCCCGAACTGCGCAGCGTGGGCCTGCTCGTGCAATCCGGTGATACCGAGGCCGGACTCGACATCGGGGAGATGCGCGCCCTCTGCGAAGAACTGGGGCTGGAATGCAGCGTGGCGTCCTGCGCCACGAAGACGGAGCTGGTGGCCCAGGTGAAACGCCTGCGGGGGAATGTGGACCTGCTCCTTCTCGGCGACCAGAAGCTGCTGGTCGACAACAGCGCGGTCGTGGTGACGCTCGCGGGCGCGACACCCGTGATGTCCTGTTCGATGGAGCCCCCGGGCAGAGGCGTCCTGGGCGCGCCGGCGCCCGACGACGCGAAGCTGGGCGCCATGCTCGCCGAGTCGGTCTGCGCCGTGCTCGGCGGGGCCGCGGTCGCCGAGGTGCCGGTGAAGACGGATCTCGAGCCGCGTCTTTTCATCGATCCTCGCCGCCTGGCCGAACTCGGACTGGAGTTGCCGGACAATCTGGCCGCCTCGATGGAGGACCTGTAGACACGCGCGGCCGCCCGATCCCCTCGACGTAAAAAGAACCCCCGCCGCTGCCGGCGGGGGCTTCATTCTTGATGCTGGCGGAGGGAATGCTCCCGGAAAGCGCCTCACGTCCGTGCGAAGCGTCCGGGAGCATTCGCGGAGCTTACTTCAGAAGCGTCAACTTGCTCGTATCGACCGTGCCGGCCTCGGTCTTGAGACGGGCGAAGTAGATGCCCGAGGACACCGAATGGCCGGCGTCGTCGGTGCCGTTCCAGGTCGCGCTGTGGTTGCCGGCCTCGCGGCGGCCCTCCAGCAGCGTGGTCACCTGGCGGCCCGCGACGTCGAAGATCGCCAGTTCCACCGCGCCGGCCTCGGCCAGGGCGAAGTGGATCTCGGTCTTCGGGTTGAACGGATTCGGCAGATTCGACACGATGCCGCTCTTCGCGGGCGCCGGGGCGTTCTCGGTGGCGGTGACGTCGCCGCCCAGGCCCCAGATCTCCACGTTGTCGATGTTCCAGCCGCTGTAGAGCCAGCTGCTGTCGGTGGTGCCCATCGTCCAGCGCAGGTAGACCGTGGACTCACCGTCGGCGACCGCGGAGATGTCGTACTCGAACTCCTGCCAGGAGCTGTCGGTGATCTCGCCGCCGTTCTCCCACACCGTGGTCCAGTTGCTGCCGTTGTTGCTCACGCGCACGTAAGCGTGGTCGTAGGACGGCTGCTCGACGTTGAGCCAGCGACGGAACTTCACGCTGACCGCGCTCAGGCTCGAGCAGTCGATGGCGGTGCTGGTGAGGTGGGTCTCCGACATGTTGTTCGTGTAGTCGCCGTTCAGGTTGTAGCCGTACACGTTCGGTCCGTCGAAGCCGTTAGAGGGATCGGCGTTGCCGTGGTCGACGCCGCCGTTGCCGGTCGGGCTGCCGAAGGCCCACTGGCCCTGAGTGGTCCAGCCGGGGTTGGAGTCCATGTTCTCGCTCCACTGGAGGCTGGGCACGCCCACCTGCAGGCTCACGGGACGGGTCGTGTCGCCGTCGCCGGTGCTGGTGTTGAGGAAGCTCACGGTGGCGGTGTGCAGGCCCATGGCCAGCGAGTTCGCGCCGGCGTTCAGGCTCACCGTCACGACGGCCGTGCCGCCGGGGGAGAGGAAGCCGCTGCCGCCGCTCACGCTCACCCACGCGGCGTCATCGGTCACCGAGAAGTTGAAGCCGCTGTCGCCGGCGTTCTCGATGGTGTAGTCGAGGCTGGACGGGGTGAAGGGGCCACCCTGGTCGCCCTCGGAGTCGAGGCCGGTGCCGGGCGTGACCTGCATGCCGGTGGCGTAGGGGTCGAAGGTGTCGACGGTCTGCTGACCGGTGCCCAGGGGATCGAGGTAGTTGGACAGGCTGCTGTTGTCCATGGAGTAGGAGAGACGGCCGTACCAGTCGGAGGTCTGGCTGCTGCAGGAGGCGTAGCCGCCGTGCAGCTGGCCGACGATCTTGTGGTCGGGGCTGTAGAGCGGGGAGCCCGAGGAGCCGGGCTCGGTGGTGCCGTCGTCCCAGTCCGTCACGCGGATGTGGGTGCCGTTGCCGGGCACGCTGTTCTGCAGGTAGGTCGTGGTGGTGGTGGGATCGTACTCGAAGCTGATCGCCTTCTCGTCGGTGCTCGGATGGTGGATCGCCACGGCCGAGGGCTGGTCGCCGGTGCCGCGGTCCCAGCCGGAGTAGGTGACGCCGTAGGCCGGGTTCGGCGTGGCGTTCAGCTCGACCAGGGTCATGTCCGAGGCGGAGTAGGAGACCCGGTGGGTCACGCCGGTCTGGTTCTGAGCCAGGGAGCCGCCGCCCTGGTCGCCGCAGTTCTGGCTCTCGAAGTTCCAGTAGATCACCATCGTGTGGTCATTGCCGGTCGAGATGCCGCAGTGGTTCGCGGTGAGGAAGTAGGGCGTGGCGTCCTGCGCGGTGTTGTTGATCATCGCGCCGGTGCAGGTCCAGGCGCCATTGAGCGTGTAGACGCCCACCGAGGGGATCTCGCTGCGCCAGGGGTCGCCCTCGGGGCAGACCACGTCGTTGTTGCAGGAGCCGGAGCGCTCGCCCGGGCTCAGGAACTCGGCGAAGCCGCGGTAGCCCACGTTGACGGAGCCGATCTCCAGCTCGACGCGGTCGGCGGCCTTGGAGGAGACGGTGAGCTCGACGACGATGTCGTCGGCCAGCAGCACCGGCGTCCAGAGCTCGCCGTGCTCGGCGTTGTCGGCGGACGTGAAGGCGCGCAGGCTGTAGCTGCGGTCGGCGGCGTAGATGAGCAGGCTGGACGTCTCGGGCAGCGCGTAGCGGGAGAAGCCCAGGTTGATGGACTTCGCGCCGGGGGAGCTGATGCGCTGGCGCCAGAGCATGTCGCCGTTGCCGAGGTCTTCCCAGTTGCCGCGGACGTCGGAATCGATGCCGGCGGCGAAGGGAATCGCGAAGCGGGGGGGCAGGCCTTCGATCTCGCGATCGTCGTCCTCGAGGCGGGCGGCCTCTTCATCGACGATGGGGGCCTGGAAGTGATCGATCATCTCCAGGGATGTCACGGGGAAGCTGTCCGCCGTGGGCGTGGCGGCCCAGACGGGCGCGACCATGAGTCCCAGGATGAGCATAGCGGTGCCGAGAACCGGTTTGATCAGGCGCATAGACCTCTCTCCTGATGAAAATGAGCATGGGAATGCAAAAGCAGACCATGGGGATGCAAGGCCTCCATTCTACCATATTCCTGCCGTTTAGGGGAAGATTCACTTTATCCTGCGCTGTGCGCGCAGGGCGCGTCACGCCGATGTTACGCCTTGGCCGCTATACATCTGCTCGATCAGGCCCGCATACTTCTCCATGATGACCCGTCGTTTCACCTTGAGTGTGGGCGTGATCTCGCCGGCCTGGATGGTGAACTGCCGGGCCAGCAGCGTGAAGCGCTTCACCTTTTCGAAAGGCGCCAGGTGCTGGGACTGCTCCCGGATGCGCTGCTGCATGAATCGCACGACCTCTGGCAGCTTCACGAGCTCCTCGTGGGAGGCGAACACCAGCTTGCGCGCCTGGGCCCATTCGGACAGCGCCTCGTAGGTCGGCACCACCAGGGCGCTCACGAACTTGCGCTGATCGCCGAACACCGCGAGCTGGTCGATGAAGGGGTCCTTGCCGATCATGGTCTCCAGGCGCTGCGGAGCCACGTTCTTGCCGCCCGAGGTGACGATGAGGTCCTTGATGCGATCCGTGATGACGAGAAAGCCGTCGTCGTCGAAGTGGCCGACGTCGCCCGTGTGGAACCAGCCGCCGCGCATCGCCTCGCGCGTCTCCTCCGGTTTGCCCAGGTAGCCCTGCATCACGTTCGGGCCGCGGGCGAGGATCTCGCCCTCCTCGTCGATGCGCAGCTCGACGTCCTCCACCGGCTTGCCCACGGTGCCGAAGCGGAAATCGTCGGGCGAGTTGCAGGTGAGCATGGGGGCGGTTTCGGTGAGGCCGTAGCCCTGGCAGATGAGCAGACCCACGGAGAAGAAGAGCTGCTCGATCTCGGCGGCCAGGGGCGCGCCGCCCGCGGCCATGAACTTCTTGGGGCCGCCCAGCGCCTCGCGGATCTTGCTCAGCACGAGCTTGTCGGCCAGCCGGTGGCTCAGGCCGAGCAGGGGATTCACGCGGCCCTTCAGCCGGCGGGTCTGAAAGGCCCCGCCCGTGTGGAGCGCCCAGCGGAACAGACCGCGGCGGACGACCGAGGACTTCTCGAGCTTGTCGGCGAGGGCCGAGTAGACCTTCTCGTAAAGTCTCGGAGCGCTGGCCATCACATTGGGGCGCACGTCGCCCAGGTACTTCATGACGCGGCCCGGATCGCTCACGAAGGAGTTGGTCGCGCCCTTCATGTAGAGATACAGGGACCAGCTGCGCTCGAAGACATGGCTCAGGGGCAGGAAGCAGAGGGAGCGGTCGCCTGTGGTCACGCTGAAGCGGGTCTCGAGGGTGTCGATCTGGTTCCGGAAGTTGCCGTGGGCGAGCATCACGCCCTTGGGTTCGCCCGTGGTGCCGGAGGTGTAGATGACGGTCGCCACGTCCTCGGGGTCGGCATCCGCGGCGCGACTCGCGGTGACCGCGCCGGCCTCGGCGTCGTCATGGTCGGGGCCGGTCAGTAGCACATCGAAGTGGAGGTCGCGCGCGTCGGCGAGATCCTCCCCCGCGCCATCCATGGCCACGATGATCTCCGGGCCCGCGCCCTCGTCGCGCAGGGCGGCGAGCATCGCGTACTCCCGCCTGGCGCCGGCGAAGGCCACGCGCACGCTCGCGTCCTCGAGAATGTAGCGGGCCGTGTCGGCGGTGCTGGTGGCGAAGATGGTCACCGTGGCGGCGCGGATGCTCAGAATCGCCAGGTCGGCGAGGGCCCAGCTCGGCGAGTTCGGCGCGAAGATCGCCACGCGTTCGCCCACCTCGACGCCCATCCTCACCAGCGAGCGGGCCACGGCCTCCACCTTGGCGTCGAGTTCGCGGTAGCCCGTCTCCTCCCATTCCCGGCCCCTGCGCCCGCGCAACGCGACGGCGTCGGGGTGCTGGGCGATCTGTTTGCGGATCTCCAGGGCGATGTTGTTCACGTCGTCCTCCAGGGTCGGAAATGGTCACGGAAGCTTCGGAGCGGCGGCGTCCGGCGAGGCTGGCGAAGGCAGCATAGCAGTCGCGGCATCCGGAATCCAGTTTTCGAGGCGGCCCCGAAACGAAGCGAACGGGTGCGCGTAGGTGGATTTTCCTGCCCTCTCCGCTCCTCGTCGCATACACTGCCCGGGATGTCGAATCCTGGAGGAAGGTACTCATGAAGGAACTGTTGAAGGAGATCGCCGACCGGACGCCCGGTTGGGTGGAACTGCGATACCATCGGCGGCTGTCGAACCAGTTCACCGTCCAGAAGGGGCGCGTGGACGTGGCCGACTCCACCGTGACCGCCGGCGTCGGCGTCCGCGTGCTGGAGAACGGCTCGTGGGGCTTCGCCAGCACGGCGCTGAACGAGCGCGCGGCGATCGAGAAGGCCGTGGGCCAGGCCCGCGACGCCGCGCTCGAGAGCGCCAAGATCCGTCGCGAGAAGATCGCGCCGCTACCGGCCACCGAACTGGCCACCGCGGACGTGGTGCTGGACGGCTATGACGAACTCACGGACAAGGCCCTCGAGGAGAAGCTCGAGGCCGTGCTCGCGCTCGAGAAGGACACCGTGGGCAAGGCCGACGAGATCCACACGGTACGCTCCACCTACAACGAGATGTTCGAGGAGAAGGTGATCGTCACGAGCGACGGCGCCGCGGCCGCCCAGAAGCTGGTGCGCCCGGAGCTCCGCCTGGCGGCCTTCGCCTCCGGAAGCGGCGACCACAACGTCGGCGCCAACAGCCTCGGCGTCACCGGCGGCTGGAACTGCCTCTTCGACCACCACCGCGCCGAGGGCATCGCCGAGGCCACCGCCCGCCAGGCGGTGGAGCTGCTGGGCGCGCCCCACGTGCCGGGCGGCAAGGCCACGGTGATCCTGGAGCCGAGCATCGTCGGCCTGCTGAGCCACGAGGCGATCGGCCACACGGTGGAGGCGGACTTCGTCGCCTCCGGTTCCGTGGCGGCCGGCAAGATCGGCGAGAGCGTGGCCTCGGAGCTCGTGACCCTCTGCGACTCCGGCGTCATGGAGTACGGCGGCGGTCCCGGCGGCGCGATTCCCTTCGACGACGAGGGCGTGCCCGCGGGCCGCACCCCGATCATCGAAAAGGGCAAGCTCGTGAGCTACCTGCACAACCGCGAGTCGGCGGCCACCTTCGGCGTGGCGCCCACGGGCAACGCGCGCGCCTGGCTCTACAGCGACGAGCCGCTGATCCGCATGCGCAACACCTACATCGAGCCGGGCGCCCAGAGCCTGGACGACATCATCGCCTCCACCGAGCAGGGCTACCTGATCATGGGGGCCGGCAGCGGCCAGGCCGACGCCACCGGCGAGTTCATGTTTGGCTGCGACTACGCGGTGGAGATCGTCGGCGGCAAGCTGGGGCGCAAGTTCAAGGAAGTGACCATCTCCGGCATCGCCTTCGACGTGCTGAAGACCGTCGATGCCGTGAGCAGCGAATTCAAGTGGGACCTCGGTTCCGGCTACTGCGGCAAGTGGCAGCCGGCCAAGGTGGACGCCGGCGGTCCCTTTCTCCGTTGTCAGCTCACCCTGGGAGGTCGGCAGTGATCGACAAGCTGCGCGAAGGCGCCGAAGCCCTGCTCAGCGAGGCGAGCGGCCGGGGGGCCGACGAGGCCCAGGTGCTCGCCACGTTCAGCGAGAAGGCGCGCGTGGCCTTCGAGAAGAACGACTTCAACATCAGCAGCGCCGGCACCCAGAGCCGGCTCTCCCTGAAGGTGCACAAGGCGAAGCGCAAGGGTACGGCCACCACCAACGAGACGGGGGCCGAGGCGCTGGCCGGCGCCGCGGAACGCGCGATCACATTGGCCGGCTTCTCCCTGGAGGACGAGTACCTCACGCTGCCCGACCCCCAGGATAGCGAGGAGCTGCCGGGCCGCTTCGACGAGGCCCTGGCCGGTCTCCCGGCCGCCGATCTCCACGGCCTCGCCGCCGAGTTCGTGGCGGCGGCGCGCGTGGACGACCGCATCAGTCTCGACGGCGCCGAGCTCGAACTGCGAACCGTGGGCGAGGTCATCGCCAACAGCCGCGGCCTGCGGGCCACCGATCGCGTGACGCAGCTCAGCTGGAGCCTCATGGGCATGGGCAAGACCGAGACCGAGGTGACCTCCTTCGACTACCTGTCGGGCAGCACCTGGGCCTGGGACGGAGCCCCCGATCGCGCCAAGGAGACGGCCCGCGCGCTGGGCGAGCGTCTCACGGCCTGCTTCGGTCCGAAGCAGGCGCCCAGCTACAAGGGCGCCGTGCTGCTGTCGCCGGCCGTGCTCGGCGAGCTGATCTTCAGCCCCATGATGTTCCACATCAGCGGGCAGCAGATCATGGACGGCAAGTCGCGCTGGGAAAGCGCCCTGGGCGAGCGGGTGGCATCGGCGGCCTTCGGCCTGACCGACGACCCCTTCAATCTCGTGCTGAACGGGGCGACGCCCCACGACGCCGAGGGGGTCACCGCGCGCCGGACGCCCATCATCGAGGACGGCGTGCTGAAGACCCACGTGGACAGCAGCTACACGGCGAACCGGCGCGGCACCGCGAGCACCGGCCACGCGGGCGGCCTGCACGGCATCTGCGTGGCGCCGGGCGACTCGAGTCTCGAGGCCCTGCGCGCGGATCCGTCGCAGCTCGTCGTCGTGGAGCGTTTCAGCGGCAACCTGGATCCTGTGAGCGGCGATTTCTCGGGCGTGGCCAAGAACAGCCACTACTACGAGAAGGGCGAGTACCGCCATCCCCTCACGGAGACGATGATCGCCGGCAACTTCTTCGAGATGCTGAAGAGCATCGTCGGCGTGTCCGACCGCGCCGAGCCCTTCTGCAATGCCTACCAGGCGCCCTGGCTGCTGGTGGACGGCATCTCGGTGACCTCCGGCTGAGTTCCTTCGCTCCCGCGGCTCCGGATCGGGGCCGCGGGAGCCCCTTTCTCCCCGAAATCTCCTCACGCCCAGGTTGAGGAGCGTTAACCTCTTGGGATACCTACACTTTCAGATTGTGACTTTTTTGAAACATGTGTAGTCTCTCCAGTACTGGGGAGGGCCCCGGACGCACTTTCCTGAACCTCGCGGGGGTGGGCTGCATGGAAACGATCGAGTGGCACGAGGAGATGAGCATGGGCGTCGTTCAGTTCGACCGTCAGCATCGCCAGATCCTCGACAACATCAATCGTCTCATCGCCTCGGAGGAGAACGCCCTCCGTTCCGAGGCCTTCACCTCGGCGCTCACCGACCTGACCCGAAGCATCAGGGCCCACTTCGAGACCGAGGAGTCGATGCTCGAGACCGCCGGTTTTCCCGACCTCGAAGAACACAAGGCCCGTCATGGTGAGCTCATCGCTCGCGTGGCCAGGCTCAACCTGGAGACTTCCCTCTCGAACCATTCCGCGGTGAAGGAGCTTCTCGGCAGATTCATGGAGTGCTGGGTCGACCACATCCTGGATGAGGACCAGGAGTACCAGTCCACCCTGGCGCGCTGGGTCTGAGCCCGGGCTCGTCCGCTTTTCCCTTCCCCTTGGCCGCCGTTTCCGGCAAGCTGCCTCCGATTGCACAGATTACACCCTGCAGAAACGCGAGCATCATGAATTTCAACGACTTCGGCCTCCACGACAGCCTGCTCAAGGCCGTCGAGGATCTCGGCTTCATCGAGGCCACCCCCGTCCAGGAGAAGGCGATGCCCGTGGCCCTCGAGGGCCGCGACATCATCGGACTGGCCCAGACGGGCACCGGCAAGTCCGCCGCCTTCATGCTTCCGATCCTCCAGAAGCTGCTGAGCGGCGGCAAGGGCACGCGGGCGCTCATCATCGCGCCCACGCGCGAGCTCGCCGAGCAACTCGCCGAGAGCTTCGCCGAACTGGCGGTGCATACGAAGATGCGTTGCGTCACGATTTACGGCGGCGTGAAGTACAAGCCCCAGATCGACGGCCTGAAGAAGGGCGTCGAGGTGGTGGTGGCCACCCCCGGCCGGCTGCTCGACCACATGGAGCGCGGCCACGCCAAGCTGGCCGACCTCGACGTGCTCGTGCTCGACGAGGCCGATCGCATGCTGGACATGGGCTTTCTCCCGGACATCCGGCGGATCCTGCGCAAGCTGCCTCGCGGCCGGCAGACCATGATGTTCTCCGCCACGATGCCCTACGACGTTCGTCGACTCTGCCAGGAGATCATGCACGAGCCGGTCACCGTGGAGATCGGCCTGCGCGCGCCGGCCGAGACGGTGAGCCACGCCCTCTACGCCGTCGCTCCCATGCACAAGAACGAACTGCTGCTCGCGATCCTGCGACACACCGACACCGAGTCGGTGCTGGTGTTCACGCAGACCAAGCACGCGGCGCGGCACGTGTATCTGGCCCTCGAGAAGGCGGGCCTGAAAGCGGCGGTGATCGAGGGCGACATGCCCCAGGGCAAGCGGCAGCAGGCCCTCGACGCCTTCCGCGGCGGCAGGACCCAGATTCTCGTGGCCACGGACATCGCGGCGCGCGGCCTGGACATCAGCCAGGTCTCCCACGTGATCAACTACGACATGCCCGCGACCGTGGACGACTACACCCACCGCATCGGCCGCACCGGTCGCGCGGCCAGCACCGGCGACGCCTTCACCTTCGTCACGCACGAAGACCTGGAGATGGTGAAGAAAATCGAGAAGGTGCTGGGCGCCGAGCTGGAGTACCGCAGGATGGACGGCTTCCCGCATCCGCCGCCGCCCTGGGATCCCGCGGGACGCCCCAAGGTGGAGAAGCCCGATCGCCGCCGCCCGCGGCGAGGCCTGGGCGGCCGCCGCCGCTAAGGGGCGCTCGGTCGGGGTTCACGTCGGTTCACTTCGCCTCGGAGACTCGGCTCAGAGGCCCTCCTTAGACCCCCTCCCTCGCTGAGGTGCGGAACCTTATTTTAGGCGCTTCCGCAGGGCGTCCAGGCCCTGCTTGATCAGCTTCTCGCCCTTCTCCTCGAGCTCCTGCTTTACCTGCTCCTTCAGACGCGCCTCCATGGCCGTCGTGTCGAGCGTGACCTTCGGCTTCACGGCGGTGCCGCCCACGTGGAAGTCCAGCTCCACCGCGCCCTCCGCGTTCTTCAGGAAGGTAAGATTCGAGGCCGGTCCCAGCCGTTTCAGCGTGGCCGGTCCGAGCTTCCAGCCCCCGTCGAAGTCGAGATCTCCTGCCAGGCCGGCGCTGCCGCCCATGAGCACCTCGCCGTCCTCGAAGGGCAGGCGCAGGTCCTTGGTGATCACCCGGCCGCCGCGCACCTTGAGGTTCTGACGTACCCGGCCCAGGTCGTAGCGGTCGCGGACGGGCAGTCCGGCCGCGGAGGCCAGAGACGAGGCCAGGGGCACGTTCACCAGCGCGGCATCGGCGAGGTCGAGGTCGGCGTCGACGCCCAGGTTCTCGGGCTTGCCGCCCGGCGGCAGCAGGAACTGGAACTGGAGTTCGCTGCTCAGCACGCCCTCCACGCCCCGCTTGATCGGCGAGAATGCCGCGAGGAAGTCCGGCCCGCGCGCGCCGTTCACCGAGAACTTGCCGCGGCAGTCGAGCACGCCCTCCGTGTCGGGTGTCAGGTTCATGTCGCCGCTCAGGTTGCCGCCGAGGATGCCGCCTCGCAACCCCTCGAGCTTCAGCCCCTCGGCTCCCGAGAGCAGCTTGCCGTGCAGGCCCGTCACCTCGGTGCGCGGGTGCACGAGGCGGTCTACCCGGAACTCGACCGCGCCCTCGGGCAGCGGCGGCAGCAGGGGCGCCGGGGCTTCATCGCCGGGTTTCGGCGCGACCGCGGCCTCCTCGAGGGTCGGCGGCAGGAAGTCGGACGTCTCCAGGCGCGGGCTGTGCAGGGTCATCGCCATGCGCGGCTCCGTGTCGAGCCCGCTCAGCTCTCCCCGCAGTTCGACGCTGGAAGCGCCGGTCTCGACGTTCAACACCTCGAGCGTGAGCGCCGTCAGGTCGCCGGCCAACCGGCAGGCCTTCAGTTTCAGAGGCGCCGGCAGGCTGGGCGAGGCGAGCTCCAAGGGCGCGAGCTCCAGGCCGAGGGCGCCCTCGGTCAGGGAGCCCTCGGCCTCGAGGCGCGGAAGGTCGACCCGCAGTGCCTCGCCCTTCTCGAGGCGCAGGGCTTCGAGCTTCAGGACGAGGCGGCTCGCCAGGGCCGCAAGATCGGGTTCGGGGCCGGAGAGCGCCGCCAGGGGCGCCTCGAACTCGAGGTCGCCGCGCAGGGCCTCGGCGCTCAGTTCGAGCGGCGCCTCCGACGGCTTGCCGGGAACGGTGAGCCGCAGGTCGGCCAGCCCGAGCTCGCAGCGTGAAACGTGAAGATGCTCCGCCGCCAGGCTCAGGGCGAACTCCGCATCGGCGCGCAGTTCGGCGTTCATGCCCTGGGGGAGCGCCCCGCCCAGCTCCGACAGCTCCAGCTTGCCGTCGAGTTCGAGGGCGCCGTCCGTCTTTACCTGGGAGGCGAAGCGCATGGACGGAAAGGTGAGAGACACCACCCCGCCGCCGGCCTCGCTCATGTCGAAGCGGAGCCGCGTATCCAAGAGGCGCACGTCGGGGGCGGCGACGGCGAAGGCGGGCGCCGGGTTCGTCCCGGCCTCCTCGGTGGGGGGCTCGGCGGTTTCCGCTTCACCGGCCGGCTTCTGCCGCAGGTCGATCTCCGCGCCTCGCAGGATCAGGCTGCGGACCTCGATCTCCTTTCGCAGCAGCGGCCGCCAGGCCAGACTCGCGCTGAGCTCGGGCAGCGCGAAGGCGCGCAGTCCGTAGCCGGTGGAGTCGGCGCCCAGGGTGAGATCCCGCAGTTCCAGGGTGAGGCCTTTCAGGCTTAGCCCCAGGGAGACGTCGCCCAGCTCCACGGGCCGCGCGAGCGCCTCTTCCGCCTTCGGTATGATCATCGCCCGCAAGCGCTCCTCGGGGAACAGGAGCTTCAGCGCGAGCGGCAGCGCCACGAAGAGCAGCAGCAGGACGATCAGGAGCGGGATCAGGATCTTCTTCGCGCGCATCGCCGGGGCCTCCTTGAGGAACGTTCGCCTCCAGCATAGCGATCGACGCGCCCTTGTGAATCCAAAGTTTCATCGGCTTGGTTTTCAGGGGCCTGGTGCGCGAATGCTTCATGTTTAAAAGTAAGTGCGTCGAATTCCCTCAAGATTGCCTTGACAGATTCCGATATCAAGGCGAAGCTTCGCGTTGTGAAGTATGTGTGTGCAGGAGAGCCTTTCCGATGGAGTCGGCCCGTGCCCGGATTCGACGACAACCTTACCTCCGCGGCCCGACTCGGTATCGTTGCGGCCCTGATCTCCGGGGAGGCGATCTCCTTCACCGACCTGAAGAAGAAGACGGGCCTCGCCGACGGCAATCTCCACGTGCAGACACGCAAGCTGGCCTCGGCCGGCTACCTGGAGATCATCAAGGGCAATCGGGGGAAGCGCTCCTACACCCGGTTCCGCATCACGGAGCTGGGGGTGAGCGCCATGAAGCTTCACGTTCGGAAGTTGCAGGCCATCCTGGATCGGGAGCTGGGGGAGATCGGCCCGAGCACGGGCCCTCGCCCCGGCGACGACTCCCAGGTCTGGTCATAGAGGATTGGGGAGAATGATGCGCATCGCCCTGGGATCGGATCACGGCGGCCACGCCCTGAAGGAGCAGCTCTCCCTGAAGCTGCGCGCCCTGAGCCACCAGGTGGTGGATGTCGGTACTTCATCGAATGAAGCAGTCGATTATCCCGTCTTCGCGCGAAAGGTGGCCGAAGCGGTCGCCTCGGGGGATTGCGAGCGGGGCATCATGGTGGACGCGGCCGGTATCGGCTCGGCCATGGCGGCCAACAAGGTGCCCGGGGTCCGCGCAGCCCTCGCCTACGACCTCTCCTCGGCCCGCAACAGCCGCGAACACAACAACGCCAACGTCCTCACGCTGGGCGCCGGTCTGATCGGCCCCACCCTCGCGGCGCAGATCGTCGAGCTGTGGCTCGACACCGACTGCAACGAAGAGCGCCACCTCCGGCGCGCCGCCATGATCGAGGACGATTCCGAGTTGGGGCGCCGTGCGGCAGTCCCTGCCGGCTCCGTCGGGCCAGCGATAAACCCGACGGAGCCGGCTTCCTCCAGCGGCCCGACCCTTCCCCTGACCGAGGCCGACCTCCAGCGCATCCTGACCGAGCTGGCGCCGCTCGTCGACGAGACCGCTCCCGTGGATGCCGGCCGCCTGCTGGCCCTGGGCGCCGACCGCGTGGGCGCCGCCGCCGCCGACCTGCCCGCCGACCTCGCCGCCTGCATCGACCACACCCTGCTGAAACCCGACGCCACCTCCGGCCAGGTGCGCGAGCTCTGCGCCGAGGCCAGCGAGCATCGCTTCGCCGCGGTCTGCGTGAACCCCGTCTGGGTGCCCCTGGTCGCGAGGGAGCTGGCCGGCAGCGGCGTCACCCCCTGCGCGGTGGTGGGTTTTCCCCTGGGCGCCAGCCATCCCGAGATCAAGGCGATGGAGGCGCGCCGCGCCATCCGCGAGGGCGCGGGGGAGATCGACATGGTCATCAACGTGGGCGCGCTCAAGGAGGGCGACCATGAAACGGTGCTGCGCGACATCCGCGCCGTGGTGGAGGCCTGTCGCGACGGCAGCGCCCGCTGCAAGGTGATCATCGAGACCTGTCTGCTCTCCGACGAGGAGAAACGGATCGCCTGCCGTCTGTCGCGGCGCGCCCGCGCGCACTTCGTCAAGACCTCCACCGGCTTCGCCGGCGGCGGCGCCACCGAGGCCGACGTGGCCCTGATGGCCGCCGAGGTGCGCGAGGCCGGCATGGAAGTGAAGGCATCCGGCGGCATCCGCGACCGCGATGCCGCCCTGAACATGATCGCGGCCGGAGCCACGCGCATCGGCGCCAGCGCGAGCGTGGCGATCGTCCAGGAGGGACGCTCCCTCCCGGCCGGCGCCTGAACGGATCGAGACCGAAAGGAACGAAATGGTCGACCTTCGCGCCTACGCCTATCTCGACCGGCTGCAGCCGCAGTTCGCCAGCTTCCTGGCGACGGTGGCCCAGGGCTTTTTGCCCACGGCGGATCAGGCCTGCCTGTTCGTGGAGATCTCGCCGGGCATCGAGGTGAATCGCATCACGGATATCGCGCTCAAGTCCACCAACGTCACGCCCGGCATGCAGATCGTCGAGCGGCTCTACGGCATGCTCGAGATCCACTCCGACAGCCAGGCCGACGTGCGGCAGGCGGGGCAGGCGATCCTCGACGCGCTCGAGCTCAAGGAGGAGCAGCGGCTCAAGCCGAAGGTGCTGTCGAACACGGTGATCAAGGCCGTCGACGATCACCAGACCCAGCTCATCAACCGCATGCGCCACGGCAACATGATCCTGGCCGGGCAGAGCCTCTTCATCATGGAGTGCGAGCCGGCGGCCTACGCGGCGGTGGCCGCCAACGAGGCGGAGAAGGCGGCCGAGATCAACATTCTCGAGGTGCGCACCTTCGGCAGCTTCGGGCGGGTGTATCTGGGCGGGGAGCAGAAGGATATCGACGCGGCCTGGCCGGCCGCGGTGCAGGCGGTGGAGAGCCTTTCGGGCCGACCCCGTGACAAGAAGAAGTAGAGAGTCGGTAGCTCACAATTGAGCCAAAGGAAGGAAGAACGATGGCTGAAGCACTGGGCATGATCGAGACGCGCAGCTTCCCCGCGATGGTGGAGGCGGCCGACGCAATGGTGAAGGCGGCGCGGGTCGAGCTGGTCAACTACGAGAAGACCGGCGGCGGCTACGTGACGGCGGTGATTCGCGGCGACGTGGCCGCGGTGAAGGCGGCCTGCGACGCGGGCCAGACGGCCGCGACACGCGTGGGCGAGCTGGTGTCCGTCCACATCATCGCGCGGCCCCATTCCAACGTGGATCTGGTGGTCCCTCTGGGCCGCGAGCCCGAGACCACCAAGTCCAAGTAGGTCCGCCATGAACCTGGCCAAGGTGCTGGGCACGGTCGTGGCCACGCGCAAGGAGGAGACCCTCGAGGGGCTGAAGTTCCTGCTCCTCGGGGTCCTCGGCCCCGACGGCAAGGCGACCGGCGGCAACGTCGTGGCCGCCGACGCCGTGGGCGCGGGCGAGGGCGAGCTCGTGCTCTACGCGACGGGCAGCTCCGCCCGCCAGACGCAGGTCACGGAGAACCGTCCCTGCGACGCGGTGGTGATGGCGATCGTGGACAGCTGGGAGATCGAGGGCGAGGAGCGCTACCGCAAAGGGCGTGACGACTGATGTCCCTGTCGGACGCCCAGGTGCGGACCATCGCCGAGGCCCTGGCCGCGCGGCTGGGCCGAGGCGGGAGCGCGAGCGCGCCGGCCCCCGCGACACAGGCTCCCGCGCCCCCCGCGCTCGGCGAGGGGATCCACGCCACGGTGGACGAGGCCGTGGCCGCCGCCGCTCGTGCCTTCCGAGAATTCGGCGAAGGCGGGCTCTCCCTGCGCGAGCGCGTGGTGGCCTCGATCCGGGCCACGCTGCTGCCCGAGGCGGAGCGGCTGGCGCGGCTCGCCCACGTGGAGACCCATCTCGGCCGCTACGAGGACAAGGTGATGAAGAACCGCCTCGTCACCGAGAAGACGCCCGGCACCGAGGCGCTGCCGCCGCGGGCCGAGAGCGGCGACAGGGGCCTCACGCTGTTCGAGCCCGCGCCCTTCGGGGTGCTGGCGGCGATCACGCCCACCACCAACCCCACCAGCACGGTGATCTGCAACAGCATCGGCATGCTGGCCGCCGGCAACGCGGTGGTGTTCAACGCGCACCCGAGCGCGAAGGAGTGCAGCGCCGAGACGGTGCGCCTCATCAATCGCGCGGTCCTGGCCGCCGGTGGGCCCGAGAATCTCGTGAACGCCGTCGCGGTGCCCACGATCGAGAGCGCGCAGGCGCTCATGCGCCACCCCGGCGTACGGCTGCTCGTCGTGACCGGCGGGGCCGGCGTGGTGCGCGAGGCGATGAGCAGCGGCAAGCGCGCGATCTGCGCGGGGCCGGGCAACCCGCCGGTGGTGGTGGACGAGACGGCCGACATCGATCGCGCGGGTCGCGACATCGTGGCCGGCGCGAGCCTGGACAACAACATCATCTGCGTGGACGAGAAGGAGGTCTTCGTCGTCGATCCCGTGGCGAACGATCTTCTCGCCGCGATGCGGCGCCATGGCGCCTACAAGCTCACGGCCGGCGAACTGACCCGGCTGGAGACGGTGATCTTCGCCGAACAGCGAGGGCCCGGGAAGCCCGGCGTCATGGCGAAGGAGTGGATCGGCCAGGACGCCGCGAAGATCCTGGATGCCATCGGCGTGAAGGTCGGCCCCGAGGTGAAGCTCGCCGTGGCCGAGGTGCCGGCCGAGCATCCGCTCGTGTGGACGGAGCAGATGATGCCCGTGCTCCCGGTGGTGCGCGTGCCGGACGCCGACACGGCCATCGACATGGCGATTCGCGCCGAGCACGGCTTCGGCCATTCGGCGGCGATGCATTCCCATCACCTCGGACGCCTCAGTCGCATGGCGCGCGAAATCAACACCTCGATCTTCGTCAAGAACGGCCCCTGCGCGGCCGGCCTCGGCGCCGGCGGCGAGGGGCACTGCAGCTTCAGCATCGCCAGCCCCACGGGCGAGGGTCTCACCGGGCCGCGCGCCTTCAGCCGCGAGCGGCGCTGCGTGCTCGTGGACCACTTCAGGATCGTGTGATGGACACGCGCCACCCCGCACTCGCCCTGCTCGACTTCGACGGCATTCCCGCCGGCGTCGCCGCCGCCGACCGCATGCTCAAGCGCGCGCCGGTGGCCCGGGTGAAGGCGGGCAGCGTGCAGCCGGGACGCTTCCTCGTGCTGCTTGCCGGCACGGTGGCGTCGGTGGCCGAGGCCCACGCGGAGGGGCTGAGCCGTGGCGGATCGCACCTGATCGACGAGACCTTCCTGCCGGACATCCACCCGAGCGTGGCGGACGCCGCCCTGGGCGCGCGCAAGGCCGCGAGCGCCGAGGCGATCGGCCTGCTCGAGTCGGGCAGCACGGCGGGGCTCGTCGCCGCCGCGGACGCGGCGGTGAAGTCCTGCGCGGTGGAGATTCTCGAGATCCGCCTGGCCGACGGCCTCGGCGGCCACGCCTTCGCGATCATGGACGGCGAACTGGCCGACGTCGAGGCGGCGCTGGACCTGGGCGCCGAGCGCCTGGGCCCCGCGCGGCTGCGCCAGCGGGAGATCCTGCCCCGTCTCGACGAGACCCTGCGCGAACTGCTCGCCGCCGGCAGCGGTTTCGCCGACTGCCCGCTCTTCACGCCCGAGGGCGCCGACGTGGTGGGGGAGGCCTGATGCACCTGGCGCGCGTCATCGGCACGCTGGTTCCCGCGGTGGTCTACGATGGACTGTCGGGCGTGCCCCTGCTCTGGATCCAGCCCCTGGACAAACGCAAGGCCGATGCCGGCAGGCCGCTCGTCTGCGCCGACGGCACGC
This sequence comes from uncultured bacterium, assembly GCA_964399495.1. Lineage (GTDB taxonomy): Bacteria > Krumholzibacteriota > Krumholzibacteriia > JACNKJ01 > JACNKJ01 > CAYNQX01. Next base: position 101,886 of record CAYNQX010000003.1, on the reverse strand, counting down.
GGATGGCGGGGCCGGGCGAGATCGTCTACTATGTGGCGAGCCGGGAGGCCGCCCTGACCCTGGATCCCAGCTTCGTGCCCGTGGATCACGCCGTCGTGGGGATCGTCGACACGCACTCCTTGGATGAGGGGGACGACGAGGCCGCCGGGAAGAAGCGGAGGCGGCGATGATCCTGGGCCGCGTCGTCGGGCGCATCACCTCGACCATCCACCACCCGATCGTGGAGGGGCGGCGACTGCTGCTGGTGGACAGGCTCGACGGCGGCTACCTCATCAGCATGGACGCCGTGGGCGCCGGAGCCGGCGAGACGGTACTGATTCTCGACGAGGGAAACGGCGCCCGCCAGGTCATGGACGAGCCGGGCGCGCCCGTGCGATCGATCATCGTGGGCATCGTCGATCAGATGCCGGAAGGAGAGCTTTGAAGACCTCGCTCAGCCGTCGATTCTCGCCGACCGTCGTTCTCGCGTCTCTCCTCATCATGCTGGCCGCGCTGTCCGCCTGCGGGCCGAAGCAGGAGGAGGGGGCGCAACGGCGCATCCACGTGACGCAGTTCCGGATGCCCTTCGGGCAGTCGCGGCTGCTCACCTACAGCTTTCCGAGCCTCGAGCTGGTGAGCGAGCATCAGCTCGGCGGCATCAGTGTCCGCATGGTCTCCAGGCCGCGGTCGAGCGAGATCTGGATCGGGAGCGAGCTCTCGAAGGACGTGGTCATCTACGACGCGCAGGCGGATTCCGTGCTCGGCCGCATCTCCCTGGGCGTGCCCGTGGGTGGCCTCGCCTTCGACAAGACGGGCAACAGCTGTCTCGTGACCCACGGCGCGGTGATCGTGACCAAGGACTCCGCGGCCAACGCCACCCTGCTCAACGCCGTCACGCGCACGCCGATGAAGGCCTTTCGCGTGGGCAAGAGCCCGCGCGACGTGTGCTGGGACAGCCGCAGCCTGCGCGCCTTCGTCGCCAACACCGGCGACAGCACGCTCTCGCTGCTGAACATGGGCATGGGCTTCACGAGCGACAGCATGGTGGTGGGAGCGGCGCCCCACGACGTCACGGTGGATCCGGACCAGCGCTGGCTCTACGTGGCCTGCCTGGGCGCGCCCACGCCCGAGGGCCGCGAGACGGGCGAGGTGCAGGTGTACTCCCTGCCCGAGCTCGAGCTGCTCACGAGCTTCGCTTCCGGCGAACACCCGTCGCGGGTGACCTGCGGTCCGCGGGGGGACTTCATCGTGGTGAGCGAACTGATGGTGGGGGAGCGGGACAATCCGCGGGTGCGCACCTTCGACGTGACGCTGGACGCGGAGGGCCGGCCGGGCTTCACCCTGCGCGACGAAATCGACGCCGGCGTCAACCCGCTTTCTGGCGGCATGAGTCTCGACGCGGAATACTTCCTGGCGCCGGACTTCGCGGCCTGCCGCGTGTCGGTGATCGACCTAAACAAGGGGAATCGCCTTCGCTGGCTGCAGCTGCCGGGCGAGGCGAACGAGTACTTCGCGGTGGACGCGGTGTTCTCCGGAGGGCTCGAGACCGCGGAGAGCGCCGAGTAGAGAGCGCGGGCGTCAGGGTGCGAAAGGGAACTCCTCCCGGAGGATCCCTTCGAGTTCATCCAATCGCTCCGTGAAGAAGTGGTCGGCGCCCTCCACCCACCTGAGCCGCTTGGGCTCGGCCATCGCGTCGAAGCCCTTTGCCAGGTCCTCCGCATCGCAGTACTGATCCTGCGTGCCGTGCACGAAGAGCTTGGGCTTTTTCAGACGTCCGAGGAAGTCGAGCTCCGCCCAGCCCACCGGCGTGCCGAGGGCGGCGATGCCGCGCACGTCGTCCCGCTCCGCGCCGATCCTGAGCGCCAGCCAGGCGCCGAAGCTGAACCCCACCAGATAGAGCGGACGCTCGGGTTGCCGCCTCCGCATGTGGTCGAGGGCGGCGACGACGTCGCGCTGCTCGCCCTGCCCGTCGTCGTAGGTGCCCGCGCTCGTGCCCACGCCCCGGAAGTTGAATCGCAAGGTGGCGAGGCCCAGTTCGGCGCAGATCTTCTGGCAGGCGAACACCACCTTGTTGTGCATGTTGCCGCCGTAGAGCGGGTGGGGGTGCAGGATCACCGCGCCGCCGCGCTGCGCGAGGCCGTCCTCTTCGGGCCCGGGGCGGTAGAGCGCTTCGAGGGACCCGACGGGGCCGGGGAGCTTCTCGGGAGTTTCGCGCGCGGGCATGCTACCTCGTCTCTCGATGCGGGCGGGTCGGGTCGTCGTCGTCGCGGGCAGAGCATTGCGCCCCGTGCGCGCTCCGTCAAGAAGCTTGGATCGCGCTCCTTTCCGGGCGCGCGCGACGAGGTTGCCGTTATTTCGGAGTTGTGAATGCTGTTACCTGAAACCATGGAGTCCCAACAAGTTGGGCTTGCACGTCGCCGGCGGACTGCTTAATTCGAAAGTGCTTGCGCGAGGTGTGACCCACGGGTAGCTTCGCGGAAGCCACCCAACCACCACCAGAAGCAGCAATGTCCGGGGAGTGTCCGCAGGGCCGCGTACGCGTGCGCGAGTCCGATGCCGAGGGGAACCATGCTCTTCCAGTTCGCGAACGTCCTGGTCTTCATCCTCTTCTCGTTTTTCTTCGTCTTCGCGTTGCTCGCGGTATCCAAGCTGCTCGCTCCGCGCAACCGCGACGCCGAGAAGCTCTCCACCTACGAGTGCGGCGAGGTGCCCACCGGGCCCGGCTGGCTGCAGTTCAACAACCGCTTCTACATCATCGCGCTGGCGTTTCTGATCTTCGACGTGGAGATCGCGTTCATGTTTCCCGTCGGCAAGGTGATGCGCGGACTCGTGGAGGACGGCCTCGGCTGGTTCGTGCTCACCGAGGTGCTGATCTTCATCCTCATCCTTTTTCTGGGTCTCGTCTATCTCTGGCGCAAGGGCGACCTGGACTGGCTCAAGGACCTGCAGCTCAGCCGCGAGGGCGACATCCAGCTGCGGGAAGCCGATCGCTCCCGCCCCGAGTAGAGAAAGGGAACGCATGCCCGCGAACAACCGTGAATTGCCCACCCTGGTGGACACGCTGCCCGAGGCGGCGATCTTCACGAACACGGACAAGATCATGAACCTGGCCCGGAGCAACTCGCTCTGGTACCTGCTCAGCGCGCTCGCCTGCTGCGGCATCGAGATGATGCAGGCCGGCGGCCCCCGCACCGACCTCGACCGCATGGGCTCGGTGTTCCGCGCCACCCCGCGGCAGAGCGACCTGCTCATCGTCGCAGGCACCCTCACCTACAAGATGGCCAGCCGTCTCAAGCTGCTCTACGACCAGATGGCCGAGCCGCGCTACGTCATCTCCATGGGTTCCTGCGCCAACTGCGGGGGCCTGTTCAACTCCGGCTACTCCGTGGTGAAGGGCGTGGACGCGATCCTGCCCGTGGACGTCTACATTCCCGGCTGCCCGCCCCGCCCCGAAGCGCTGTACGAGGGGATCGCGGAGCTGCAGCGCAAGGTCAAGGGCGAGAAGTTCCTCGTGAAGAAGAACCAGGAGAGCGCATGAGCTATCCCGCGGATCACGGCGCGGTGTTCGACCGCATCAAGGCCCTGCTCGGCGAGGAGGGACTGGAGTTCCTCACCGAGGCCGCGCAGCCGGCCGTGATGGTGACTCCCGAGCGCCTGCTCGACCTCGCCCGCGCGCTGAAGGACGACCCGGAGCTGGCCTTCGAGTCGCTGCAGCAGGTCGCCGGCACGGACCATCCCGACGACGAGAAGCTCCGTAGCACCGCGACCGTGTGCAGCTACGCGCACGGCCGCATGCTCACCTTCCACGTGGACGTGCCGCGCGACAGGCCCCGCCTGCCGAGCCTGGCCGGCGTCTGGCCCGCCGCCGACTGGCACGAGCGCGAGAGCTGGGACCTGCTGGGGATCGTCTACGAGGGTCATCCGGACCTGCGGCGCATCATGCTGCCGGACGACTGGGAGGGCCACCCCCTCCGCAAGGACTTCGAGGAGAAGTCCGAGTACAACGGAATTCCCACCCAGCGCGAGCGGGAGTGGCTGTCATGGCAGAAGTGAAGACCGAGCTGATGACCCTGAACATGGGTCCTCAGCATCCGAGCACCCACGGCGTGATCCGTTTCCAGCTCGAGACCGACGGCGAGATCATCCATCAGTGCGTGCCCGACGTGGGCTACCTGCACCGCAGCATCGAGAAGATCGCCGAGCAGCTCGAGTACTATCAGTTCATGCCCTTCACCGACCGCGTGGACTACGTGGCCGCGATCCAGGCGAACCACGGCTGGGCCGTCGCCTGCGAGCGCATGACCGGCCACGAGGTGCCCGAGCGCGGCGAGGTGCTGCGCGTCATCAGCGCCGAGCTCGTGCGCCTGTCGAGTCACCTCGTGGCGGTGGGCGCCGCGGCCACCGACCTCGGCGCCGTCACCCCCTTCCTGCACGCCCTGCGCGAGCGGGAGGCGGTGAACGACCTCATCGAGGAGCTCTGCGGCGCGCGCCTCACGCACAACTACGTGCGCATCGGCGGCGTCTCCCACGACGCGCCCGCGGGCTGGACGGACAAGGTGCTCGGCTTCTGCGACCGCTTCGAGCCCGCCGTCGACGAGTTCGACAACCTGATCACCTACAACAAGATCTTCCGGGAGCGCCTGGCGGGCGTGGCCGCCATCTCCCCCGAGGACGCCATGGGCTTCGGTCTCGTCGGACCGAACCTCCGAGGCAGCGGCGTCGACTTCGACTGCCGCAAGAACGACCCCTACGGCATCTACCCCGAGCTCGAGTTCGACGTGCCGCTGGGCAAGGGCGAGATCGGCGAGATCGGCGACTGCTGGGACCGCTTCTGGTGCCGCGTCCAGGAGATGCGCGAGTGCGTGCGCCTGATCCGCCAGGCGATCGACCGCCTCCCCGGCTCCGGCGCCGACTTCTGGAACCTGAAGAAGGTGCTCAAGCCCGCGGCCGGCGAATACTACGTGCGCACCGAGAGCGCGCGCGGCGAGATGGGCTACTACGTGGTGTCCGACGGAAGCAAGCAGCCCTACCGCGTGAAGATCCGCACGGGCAGCTTCGCCGCCATGGCCATCATCGAGAAGCTGGCGCGCGGCACGATGATCGCCGACCTCATCGCCATCATCGGCAGCCTCGACATCGTGGCTCCCGAGATCGACCGCTAGCCGAGCGCAGGAAGGAAGCGAGTCCGCATGGAGCAGTGGATCAACGGCCTCATCGAAACGCTGGGACTGCCGGGACCCGTCTGGGCGATCCAGGGCGGCATCATGCTGCTGTTCGCCGTGGCGGCCATCCTGCTGTTCGCGGCGCCGGTGGCGGGCATCCTCACCTTTCTGGAGCGTCGGGTCGCCGGCAAGATCCAGAGCCGCATCGGACCCAACCGTGTGGGCCCCAACGGCATCCTCCAGTTCGTGGCCGACGGCGTGAAGATGATCCTCAAGGAGGACATCATTCCCACCGAGGCCGACAAGCCGCTCTTCCGCCTGGCGCCCTACCTCGTGGCCACCGGCGCCTTCCTCACGCTGGTGGTGATGCCCTTCGGCCAGAAGCTGGTCATCAGCAACCTCAACGTGGGTCTGGTCTACCTGGTGGCCGTGACGAGCTTCGTCGTGGTGGGCATCCTCATGAGCGGCTGGGCCAGCAACAACAAGTGGTCGCTGCTCGGCGGCTTCCGCGCCGCGGCGCAGGTGGTGAGCTACGAGATCCCCACGGGCCTGAGCCTGCTGACCGTGGTGATCCTCACCGGCAGCCTGAGCCTGTCGGAGATCGTGGCGGAGCAGGGGGGCGGCGGCGGCATCCTGCGCTGGCACGTGTTCCACAACCCCTTCACCTTCGTCGCCTTCTTCATCTTCTTCCTGAGCGCGCTGGCGGAGAACAACCGCATCCCCTTCGATATTCCGGAGGCGGAGAGCGAGCTGGTGAGCGGCTACAACACGGAGTACTCCGGCATCCGCTTCGGCGTGTTCTTCATCGGCGAGTTCGCCACGATCTGGATCGTGGCCGGCATCGCCACGGCGCTGTTCCTCGGCGGCTGGAACTTTCCCGGCGTGCCGGCCGACCCGGGCGGCTTCCTGGGCGCGGCCTACGGCACGGCGGTCTTCATGGCCAAGAGTTTCGCGCTGGTGCTGCTGATCCTGCAGATCCGCTGGACGCTGCCCCGCGTGCGCGTGGACCAGCTCATGAGCCTGTGCTGGAAGTATCTGGTGCCGATCTCCGTCTTCAACGTGGTGATGACCGCGGTCTGGCTCGTGCTGTTCAAGGGCCGCGGCATCTACGACCTCATCGCGGGCCTGTTCTAAAGGGATTCGGGAGCTGACATGAGCGCCGTAGCGCGATACTTCACGAACATCAAGGAGGCGGTGACGACGACCCTCACGGGTCTGAAGATCACCAGCCGCCACCTGTGGACGGTCAAGCCGATCACCACCGAGTATCCCGACGTGGACGTCGAGGCCAAGCTGCCCGACCGCTATCGCGGCATGCTGGTGAACGAGGTGGAGATCTGCACGGGCTGCATGCTCTGCGCCCGGGCCTGCCCGATCGACGTCATCCACATCGAGGTGGAGAGGAACGAGGAGACGAAAGAGCGCTTCCTCACCCGCTACGACATCGACCTGGCCAAGTGCATGTTCTGCGGCCT
>CAYNQX010000003.1:88409-95170 GCA_964399495.1 uncultured bacterium | reverse complement strand
TTCTACCTGCTGAGCGCCCTGACCCTGCTGTCCGCCTTCGTGGTGGCCGGCAGCCGGAACATCGTCTATTCCGGCTTCGCGCTCATCTTCACCTTCCTGGGCGTCGCCGGGCTCTACGTGCAGCTCTCGGCCGACTTCCTGGCCGCGATGCAGGTGCTCGTGTACGTGGGGGGCATCACCGTGCTGATCCTCTTCGCGGTGATGCTCACGCGCGACGTGGCCGACGCCACGCGCACCAACCCCATCATGAACCGTCCCGCCTCCATGCTGGCGGCGGCCGGCGTGCTCATGATGAGCCTGGTGATGATTCTCGGCAGCGACTGGCCCCTGCGCGACAAGGTGGAGTTCACGCCCATGTCCGACGCGCTCGGGCGCGACCTGCTCGGCAAGTACCTGCTGCCCTTCGAGGTGGCCTCGGTGCTGCTGCTGGGCGCGCTCATCGGCGCGGTGATCATCGCCCGCCGCGAGGTGCGGGACACGGACGGCGACGAGGAGGCCCAGGCATGATCGGACTGAACCACTTCCTCGTGGTGGCGGCGCTTCTGTTCGCCACGGGCCTCTACACCGTGCTGAGCCGGCGCAACGCCATCGGCATCCTGATGGGCGTGGAGCTGATTCTCAACGCCGCCGGGCTCAACTTCGTGGCCTTCAACCACTACACCGCCGTGGGCGTGCAGGGCGGGGTGTTCACGGTGTTCATCATCGTGCTGGCCGCGGCCGAGGCGGCGGTCGCCATGGCGATCGTGCTGGCCATCTATCAGAACATTCGCGACATCGACGCGAACAAGCTGGACACGCTCCAGCACTAGGCACCGGGAGGACGCGAGCGCATGGACTTTAGCTGGATAAATGGAGCGCTGGGCTGGATCCCCTTCCTGCCCCTGCTCGGCTTCAGCTTCAACATCCTGCTGGGGAAGAAGCTGCCGGAGCGCCTGGTGCAGGGCGTGGCCGTGGGCACCATCTCCGGGAGCTTCGCGCTCTCGCTGGCGGGCTTCTTCCACCTGCGGAGCCTGGAGCCCGCCGCCCGGAGCGTCACGCAGACCCTCTGGCAGTGGATCGGCCTCGAGGGCTACGGCCTGCCGCCCCTCGACGTGCAGGTGGCCTTCACCCTCGATCCCCTCAGCAGCGTGATGCTGCTGGTGGTGACGGGCGTGGGCCTGTTGATCCACATCTACTCGATCGGCTACATGAAGGGCGACGACGGCATCTGGCGCTTCTTCGCCTACCTGAACCTGTTCAGCTTCGCCATGCTGGTGCTGGTGCTGGGCGAGAGCCTCCTGCTCATGTTCGTGGGCTGGGAGGGCGTTGGGCTGTGCTCCTATCTGCTCATCGGGTTCTGGTTCAAGCACCTGCCCAACACGACGGCGGGCAACAAGGCCTTCATCGTCAACCGCATCGGCGACTTCGGCTTTCTCATCGGCATGCTGCTGCTGTTCTGGGGCCTGTCCGACGTCGGCCACGGCACCCTGAGCTTCGCCGGCATCCGCGAGCACGTGCACCTGCTGGCCGGCAAGGAACTGCTCGGCCTGGGCCTGCTCAACTGGATCGGCATCTGTCTCTTCGTCGGCGCCACCGGCAAGAGCGCGCAGATTCCGCTCTACGTGTGGCTGCCCGACGCCATGGCCGGCCCCACGCCGGTGAGCGCGCTGATCCACGCCGCCACCATGGTGACCGCGGGCGTCTACATGATGGCCCGCATGAGCGACCTCTACGTGCTGGCGCCGATCGCGCTGATCACCGTCGCGACCGTGGGTGGAATCACCGCGGTGTTTTCGGCCAGCATCGGTCTGGCCCAGAACGACATCAAGAAGGTGCTCGCCTACTCCACCGTGAGCCAGCTCGGCTACATGGTGCTGGCCATCGGCACCGCGGCCTTCTCGGCGGGCGTGTTCCACCTGATGACCCACGCCTTCTTCAAGGCCTGCCTGTTCCTCGGCTCCGGCGCCGTGATTCTCTCCATGCACCACGAGCAGGACATGCGCAAGATGGGCGGCCTGGCCAAGGTGATGCCGATCACCTTCGGCACCTTCCTGGTGAGCACCATCGCGATCGCGGGAATCCCGCCGCTGGCGGGCTTCTTCAGCAAGGACGAGATCCTCTGGAAGGTCTGGGAGATGGGGGCCGCGCAGCCCTGGTACCGCTTCCTCTGGCTGCTGGGCCTGCTGGGCGCGATCCTCACCGCCTTCTACATGTTCCGACTGGTCGCCATGACCTTCCTCGGCGAAAACCGCGCCGACAAGCACACGCGCGAGCATCTCAAGGAGCAGCCGGCCGTCGTCACCGGTCCGCTCGTCGTGCTCGCTATCCTGGCCACCATCGGCGGCTTCGTGGGCGTGCCCCACGCGCTGGGCGGCGCCAACAGGTTCCATCAGTGGCTCGAGCCGGTCATCGCGACGATGCCGGCGGAGCACGGTCACGATTCGCACGGTGACGCCCACGCCGAGGGCTTCGCCCTCGTACCCGCCGCCCACGCGGCGGACGACCACGGCGAGGGCGCCCACGGCGGCGACGGCCATCGCCTGCCCGACGAGGAGAGCCCCGGCCACGTGGCCGAAGACGCGGCCCACGCCATGGACCACGAGGGCAGCCACGATGCGCACGGCCACGGCCACCACCCGATCGATCCCATGGAATACGTGCTCATGGTGATCTCGGTGCTGGCCGCGGCGATCTCGGGCGGGAGCGCGCTCTACATCTACACGAAGAAGCCCGAGCTGCCGGCCCGAATCGCCGAGCGCTTCCGTGGGCTGCACCATGCGATCTACAACAAGTACTTCGTCGACGAGTTCTACGACGCGACGGTCGTGGCCGGGGTGATGGCGCTGATGCGCTTCCTGGCGCGCTTCGACCAGGTGATCATCGACGGAATCGTGAACGGCAGCGCCTGGCTGACGCGAGGCGCCGCGGTGTTCAGCGGCTGGATCGACAGGGTGTTCGTGGACGGTCTCGTCAACGGTTCCGCGGCCATCTGCAAGGACGCGGGCGCCAGCCTGCGCCGCCTGCAGAGCGGCCGCATCCAGACCTACGCTTATGCCGTGGTCACGGGCGTGCTCTTGCTCGTGGTCGTCGGTGTGCTGATCGGAATCCCGCACTAGCGGGCGAGTGAACGTGCGGGCCGCGGGCCCGAGGAGGTAATGGCTGCCATGTTTCTGGCGCTCATCGACAACGTCCTGAGCTGGATGATCTTCTTCCCGCTGATCGGCGCGGGTGTGATCCTGCTTCTGCCCTCGAGCAAGAGCACCTGGATCAAGTGGACCGCCGTGGTGGCCACGCTGCCGCCGCTGGTCTGGGCCGTCCAGCTCTTCATGGCCTTCCAGCGGGACTTCCCGGGCGAACAGCTCAAGCAGTTCCAGTTCACCGAGGGCCCCTACACCTGGATCGAGAGCTTCAACATAAGCTACTTCCTGGGTGTGGACGGCATCAGCATCTCCATGGTGCTGCTGACGGCGCTCATCAGCACCATCGCCGTAATCGCGAGCTGGACGATCAACCGTCAGCTCAAGGCCTACATGGCGCTGTTCCTGCTGCTCGACACGGGCATGATGGGGGTGTTCTGCTCCCTCGATTTCTTCCTGTTCTACGTGTTCTGGGAGATCATGCTGCTGCCGATGTACTTCCTCATCGGCATCTGGGGCGGCCCGAACAAGATCTACGCGGCGATCAAGTTCTTCCTCTACACGCTCTTCGGCAGCGTGTTCATGCTGCTGGCCATGATCTTCCTGTACTACAAGGCCGGGAAGACCTTCAACATGGTCGAGATGATGGAGGGCGCGAAGGGCGTGGCGATCGGCGCGCAGGTGCTGATATGGTTCGCCTTCTACGTGGGCTTCGCCATCAAGATCCCCGCGTTCCCCTTCCACACCTGGCTGCCCGACGCGCACGTGGAGGCGCCGACGGCGATATCCGTGATCCTGGCCGGCGTGCTGCTGAAGATGGGCACCTACGGCATCCTGCGAATCAACTACGCCATGCTCCCGGAGGCCACGGCCATGCTGGCCTGGGTGATAGCGCTGATCGGCGTGATCAACATCGTCTATGGTGCGCTCTGCGCGATGGCGCAGACGGACCTGAAGAAATTGGTGGCCTACTCGTCGATCTCGCACATGGGTTACGTGATGCTGGGCATGGCCTCGATGACGCCCCAGGGCATCAACGGCGCCGTGCTGCAGATGTTCAACCACGGCACCATCACGGCGATGCTCTTCCTGTTGGTGGGCGTGGTCTACGACCGGGCTCACCACCGTCAGATCGACGGCTTCGGCGGCCTAGCCAACCGCGTGCCGGTGTACACCGGCATGACGGCCCTGGCCTTCTTCGCCAGCCTCGGCCTGCCGGGGCTCTCCGGCTTCGTGAGCGAGGTGCTGGTGTTCATGGGCGGCTTCAAGACCTTCCCGCTCTACACGATCATCAGCGCCACCGGCATCATCCTCACCGCGGCCTACCTGCTCTGGACGATGCAGCGCGTCTTCCTGGGCGAGCTGAACCCGAAGTACGAGACCCTCACCGACATGAACGGCCGCGAGCTGCTGATGCTGGTGCCGCTGGCGATCATCGTGATCGTTCTCGGCGTCTGGCCGATGCCGGTGCTGGACATCATCTCGCAGAGCCTGAACTTCCTCGTCACCCATGTCGGCGACGCCGCGGCGGCGGCCGGCGTGGCGGGACACTAAGGAGCCGCTCATGGTCTCACTGGAGAACCTCGGCAGCCTGACCCACTTTCTCCCCGAGTTCATCGTGGCGGGAGGGGCCCTGCTGATCTTCGTGCTGGATCTGATCCGCGGGCGGCAGTGCCAATTCCACGGCTGGATCGGCATCGCCGTGCTGGCCGGCGCGGGCTGGGCCACGGTGGCGAGTCTCGGCGCTGCGCCCGGCGGCGTGTTCCTGTTCGAGAACATGCTGGCCCTGGACGGTTTCACGCAGCTCTTCCGCCTGTTCTTCCTGGCCACGGGCGTCCTCACGTTGATCATGGCCGCGCGCAGCAAGGAGCTCGCGAACCGCGGCGGCGAGTTCACGGCCCTGCTCCTGATCATCGTGCTCGGCATGATGCTCATGGCCGGCGCCGCGAACCTGCTCATGGCCTACCTGGCCATGGAGACGGTCTCGCTCATCTCCTACACGCTCGTCGCGAGCCTCAAGGGCAACCAGCGCAGCAACGAGGCGGGCCTGAAGTACGTGATCTTCGGCGGCGTGGCCTCCGGCGCCATGCTCTACGGATTCTCCTGGCTCTACGGGCTCACGGGCACGCTGGACATCGCCGTCATCGCGCAGACGCTCCAGGGCGGCGCGGCGCAACCGCTCACCATGTTCCTGGCCCTGGTGCTGATCCTGGTCGGCCTCGGCTTCAAGGTGGCGGCCGTGCCGTTCCACATGTGGAGCCCCGACGTCTACGAGGGCGCTCCGGTGGCCGTGACGGCCTTCCTCTCCGTGGGACCCAAGGCGGCGGGCTTCGCCCTGCTGGTGCGCGTGCTCTACGGCGGCCTGGCCCAGCCCTTCGAAGGCGGCTGGCTGCCGGTGGCGCATCTGCCCTGGCCGATGCTGATCGCGGTGATGAGCGTGGCGACCATGTTCATCGGCAACCTGTCGGCGCTCTGGCAGAACAACCTGAAACGCCTGATGGCCTACAGCTCCATCGCCCACGCCGGCTACCTGCTGGCGGGCCTGGTGCTGCTGAACGAGGCCGGGGTGCTGGCGATCGTCTTCTACCTGATCGCCTACCTGGTCATGAACTTCGGCGCCTTCATGGTGATCTCGGTCGTGGCCGACGAGAGCGGCACCGAGGAGATCGACGGCATCCGCGGCCTCTGGCGCCGCCGCCCCTTCCTGGGCGTGATGATGATGATCTTTCTCGTGAGCCTTACCGGCCTGCCGCCGGCCTTCGGCTTCATCGGCAAGTTCTACCTGTTCGCCGCGCTGGTGGAGAGCGGCTGGCTCTGGCTGGCGCTGGTGGGTCTGCTCAACTCGGTGATATCGCTCGGCTACTACATGCGCATCGCGAAGGCGATGCTGATCGACGGCACCGAGGAAACGGAGGCCGCGCCGGCGGCCCTGCCGCCCGCCTCGCGCCTGATCGGCGTCACCGTGGGCGTGCTGGGCGCGCTCACCCTGCTGCTGGGAATCTACTGGGAGCCGCTGCGCGTGTTCGCCGAGCGCACCTTCGCGCTGATCTGATCTCGATTCACGATGAAAACTGAAAACGGCGCCTCCCTGTGGGGCGCCGTTCTCTTTGCGTCATGCCGCTCCGGTGCTAGGGCCCCGTCGGGAACCCGCCCTGCTGTTGCATCATCGCGCCCTGCTCCATGAGCATCGGCATCATCTTGAGCACGATTCCTCCGAACACGAGCATCAGAATCGTCGAGAGAATGATCCCCACGAGCATCAGGATCCCGTTCACCGTGAAGAAGGTCTTGAGTTTCTGCTGAGCGAGGAGGAACTGGCTGCGGTCGCCGGTGCGCCCCGCCACGGCCATGGCGCTTCCCGCCTTGAGGAGCAGTACTCCCATCCAGATGGGCAGCCAGCAGATGAGAATGCCCCAGCCCGAGAAGATGGTGAGAACGCCGTTGCCGATCATCATCCAGCCGAACAGCTTGATCCAGCGCTGGGCGGTGAAGAGCGGCGTCGCCAGTTCCTTGAGCAACTTGATGTTGTCCGAGGAGACGATGCTCTGACGGGTGGTCGATAGATCCATGGGTTTTACCTCCGGACGTTCGTCGTCGGGGAACGTCGATCTCCCAATGCAATTTCTTCTCCGGCCGCGGGGCGCT
>CAYNQX010000003.1:44042-88309 GCA_964399495.1 uncultured bacterium | reverse complement strand
CCGGCAACTGGAAGACGCGCGAGGCCGTCATCCGCCATCTCGCGGAACTGGCGCCGGGTGATCCGCTGAACGCCGACTCGGTCGGCCGCGTCCGCGAACGGCTTCTCGCCTCCGGCTACTTCGGCGAGGTGGAGATCAGCACTCGACCGGGCCTCGAGCGGGGCCGGGTAGTGATGCGGGTGTCCCTCGTCGAGCGCCACCTGCCCTATCTCGATACCGGCTTCGGCTACCGCGACCCCGAGGGCTGGTACCTCACCCTCATCGGCCTGCGCTCGGAGAATCCCTTCGGCCTCGGCGGCCGTGTCCGGGCCGGCCTCCAGCTCGGTTTCCGGAGCGCGGGCGGCGATGTCGACCTGCGCCTGCCCTTGCGAAGCGACGGCCTCCTCGATCTTCGCCTCCACCTGCGCGGCGTGGACGAGCAGCTGCTCTGGTACGAAAACGAACCCGGATGGAAGGGCCTCTACGATGAACATCGGCTGGACCTGAAACGCCAGGAAGCCGAGCTCGGCTGCATCTGGCGCCCGCGCGAGGGGTTCCGCCTGGAGCTGGGCGTGGCCGCGCGTTCGGCGTTGCCCGGTGAGGCCGGCGAGAACCGCGACACGAATGAAGAGGTGCCGCCCTATCGTCTGCCCACCCTGTTCCGCGAGGAGGCGGGGCGCCAGGAGCTTCATGGCCTCACGCTCGGCCTGCGCCTGGGAGACGGCGGCATGGACGGCCGTCCCGGGCACTCCCTGCATCTGCGTGGCCGCTGGGTCGACCCCGCGCTGGGCGGGGACCGCGGCTACTCGCGCTGGACTCTCGCCCTGCGCAGCACGACGCGTTTCGCATCCGGCCACGGCATCGCCCTCGGCCTGCGGGCCGGACTGGTCGGCGCCGCCGCTCCCTACTACGAGCGCTTCCGCCTCGGTGGATCCTATTCCGTGCGCGGCTTCCGCGACCACGGCCTCTCTCCGCCCGAGGGCCACGACGCGCTGGTCACGGCGGCGGGCGAGTACCGCTTCCCCGTGTTGAACCGCGCGGGCGGCGGCACGCGTCTTTCGGGACTCGTCTTCGTCGACGCCGGCCGCGGCTGGCTCGAGAACCTGCCCACGCTGGCCGAGCCCGACATCGACTACGAGCGGCTCCAGCTGGGTGCCGGCTACGGCCTGCGCCTGTACCTGCCGTGGATCGGCATCATCGGTTTCGACGTCGGCCTGCCGGTCACCGCCGGCATCACCGGCGAGCCGGTGTGGTACTACCTCACGCTGGGACAGACCTTCTAGTGGCGAGGGAATCACGCATGAGCGCCCTGCTGCTTGCCCTAGCGCTCCTGGCCTTCGCCGTGCCGGCTTCGGCCCGGGAGCAGAACGCACGGGTGGAGCGGGTCCGACTGCAGCGCGGCGAAGAGGGGATCGTCTGCGACATCGATCTCGCGGACATCTTCACGCCACCCATCGAGAGCACGCTCCGCAGCGGACTGCCCGTGGTGATCGACGTCGCCCTGGAACTGCGGCCCGCGGTCGGCGCCGTCACGGGGCGTCTGCTCCGCAGCGAACTGAACTACGATGTCTGGGAGGACCGCTACTCCCTCATCCGCGGTGGCCGGGAACTCGTGTTCCCGGAGTTCGCCGCCCTGCGGCAGGCCTGCGAGCAGTATCGCAGGCATTCGCTCGGCCTGCCGACACCTCCGGCCGACGGCGGCGGCTTTCGGCTCAGGCTGCGGGTGGCCGTGAATCCCCTCGGCGGCGTGGAACGCCGGCGCATGGAGCACTGGCTGGCGCGGACGGTGAGCGACCCCGCGGATCCCGCCAGCCGCGAACTCCGCCTCGATCTCGGCGCGCTCATCGGCAGCTTCTTCGGCGGCGGCGAGGATGAGGGCTGGGGCGCGGAACGCAGCTTCGGTCCCTACCGAATCGAGGATCTGCCCAGGGTCGTCGAAAACGAGGAGGCCGATCGATGAGCCTGCGTCAGCGGATCTTCCTGGCCTTCGCGCTGCTCGCGCTGCTGCCCACGATTCCCGTCACCTGGGTGGTGCGCGACCTCCTCGACCGCAGTTTCAGCGTGGGCCTGAGCACGGAGATGGAGTCGGGGCTCGAGAGCGGCGCCGAGGCCGCGCGGGCCTGGCTGCGCGCGGAGCGGAAGGAGTTCCGCCGCCGCTGCGAGGCCCTGGCCGTGGTGCGTGAAGACCTGAGCCTGGCGATCGCCCGCGGCGAGCTGCCGATCCTGCCCGAGGGCTTCGACGTGGTTCACCACCAGAGAGGCGAGCAGGTCGAGCCGGTGGCGGGCGACTGGATCGCCCCGCCCGCGCTGCTGGAGCAGGCGCTGGAGCTGGCGCCGGACGGCAGCCTCGCGCCGCCCGCGCCCCTGGCGCTGCGCGGCGAGGATCACTCCCGGCTTCTCGCCCTGCTGCCCCTCGGCGACCCGGTGACCTCCCGCCTCATCCTCTCCCGGCGTGTTCCGTCGGAGCTGGAGACGAGCTTCGAGCGGATCATGGACGCCCGTCAGCTCCAGGCGGGACTGCGTCTGGAGCGGGACCGTCTCCGCCGCGGCTTCCTGCTGCCTTTCCTGCTCGTCTACCTGGTGCTGCTGGTTATCTCCCTGCTGGCGGCCGGGCTGCTCAGTCGTCGCCTGACCCAGCGCCTCGAGACCCTGGCGCTCGGCGCCCGGCGGGTGGGGGACGGCGACTGGTCCGCGCGCGTTCCCCAGGAGGGCCGCGACGAGATCGCCCGACTCGGCCTCGCCTTCAACGAGATGGCCTCCGGCCTCGACGAGCAGCAGCGCCGTCTGGCCGACCTGGAGAAGATGGCCGCCTGGCGCGAGATGGCCCGCAGCCTCGCCCATGAAATCAAGAACCCGCTCACGCCGATCAGCCTCATCGTGCAGGAGATGCGCGACCGCTACCCCGGCGACGATTCCGAACACAGCACCTTCCTCGCGGAGTCCGGCCGGATCGTGGAGGAGGAGATCGAAAGCCTGCGTCGACTCTCGCGCGAGTTCAGCGAGTTCGCGCGCACGCCCGAGATGCACAGGGTTCCCGCCGATCTCGCCGCGCTCCTGACGGACCTGGCCCGCCTCTACGGCAGCGTTCCCGTGCGGCTCGAGATCGACGAGACCCTGACCGAGTTCCCCTTCGATCCCGAGCACATCCGGCGGGTGTTCAGCAATCTGTTCGAGAACTCGCTGGGCGCCATGGCCGAACTACCCGAGGCCGATCGTGGCATCGAGGTACTGGTGGCCGCGGCGGGCGACCGCGTACGCGTGGATTTCCGCGACTCCGGCCCCGGCGTACCGGCCGAGCTGACCGAACGCGTCTTCGAACCCCACTTCACCACGAAGGGCGGCGGTCTCGGTCTGGGACTCGCCCTCGTGCGCAGCGTCTGCACGCTTCACGGCGGCGATGCCCGCCTGGTCGACACCGGCGCGGGCGCGGGCGCCCACTTCGTCATCGAGTTGCCTTTCGCCCCGACGGGGCTGGACGACGAACAGAAGGAGAGCCCATGAAGGGCCGGATCCTGGTGGTGGACGACGAGCAGAACGTCCGCCGCAGCCTGGAGATGATTCACGAGGGCGTCGGCTACGAGGTGCACAGCGTCGGCAGCGGCGAGGAGGGCTTGGACTTTCTCGCGGCCTGCGCGAGTAACGCGCGCCCGGACCTGGTGTACCTGGACATCCGCATGCCGGGCATCGACGGCCTGAAGGCTCTGCGCCGCATCCTCGAGGCCTGGCCCCAGCAGGCCGTGGTGATGATATCCGGCCACGCGAGCGTGGAGGGCGCCGTGGAGGCGATGAAGACCGGCGCCCTCGACTTTCTCGAGAAGGGCTTCTCCAAGGCGCGCGTGCTCGCCAGCACCGAGGCGGCCATGGAGCGGGGACGTCTGCGCCGGGAGGTTCGCGACCTCCGCGACCGCCTCGAAGGCGGCGACGAGATCCTGGGCGACAGCGCGGCGATTCTCGCCGTGAAGGAGCAGATCGCGCGGGTCGCGCCCACGCCGGCGCGCGTGCTGATTACCGGCGAGAGCGGCACGGGCAAGGAGCTGGTGGCGCGGGCCGTCCATCGCGGCAGCCTGCGGGCCTCGGCGCGCTACCTGCGCCTCAACTGCGCCGCCGTGCCTGAGGAGCTCATCGAGAGCGAGCTCTTCGGCGTGGTGAAGGGCGCCTACACCGGCGCCGTGGAAACCCGCGAGGGCAAGTTCGGCGCCGCCGACGGCGGCACGCTATTTCTCGACGAGATCGGCGACATGAGCCCGCGCACGCAGACCAAGCTCCTGCGCGCCCTGCAGGAGGGCGAAATCGAAAAGGTCGGCAGCCACGAAACCGAGAAGGTGGACGTGCGCGTGATCGCCGCCACCAACAAGCGCCTCGAGGAGGAGGTGGCCGACGGCCGCTTCCGCGAAGACCTGTACTATCGACTCGCCGTGGTGCCGATCGCCCTGCCGCCCCTGCGCGCCCGCAGGGAGGATCTGCCTCTACTCGCCACCAGCTTCACCGAGCGCTTCTGCGAGGAGAACGGCCTGCCGCCGCGAACCCTCTCGCCCGAGTTGCTGGAGCGGCTGCAGCGCCACGCCTGGCCCGGGAACATCCGGGAGCTCCGCAACGTGGTGGAGCGGCTCGTCATCATGGGGGCCGGCGAGACTCTGCGGCCCGCCGACCTGCCGCCGGAGATTCTCGGCGGCGCTCCGGGTGCCGCCCCGCCTGCGGGCAGTGGCGATCCCCTGACCGACCTGGCCGAGAGCCTGCTCGGCCGGCCGCTGCGCGAGAGTCGTCAGGAGTTCGAGGCCGCTCTCGTCAAGGCCGCCCTGGCGCGCCACGACGGCAACGTGACCCGCGCGGCCCGCGACCTGGGCCTCGAGCGCACGAACCTCCACAAGAAGATCAAGCAGCTCGGGCTCGCCGAGGAGCGCCAGGGCTAGCCGCCCCGGAGCGGAGATCCCCTCGGCGTCGCGGTGCCGGATCCCGGCCGCAGGGCTGTCTGGATCCCCACTCCGGGCAGATTCCCCCTCTCATGCACCAGCTGGTGGCAGCGGGCGCAGAGGGTGACGAGGTTGGTCGGCGCGTTGCTTCCGCCGAGTCGCCGGGGAGTCAGGTGGTGGATCTCGAGGAACCTCGTGCTTCGACAACCAGGACCCTGGCAGCGGTGTCCATCTCGGGCCAGAACCTGACGTCTCTTTCTCGGGGTAAGGCTGCGGGTCACCTCGCCCCCGGGGGCGAGGCGCTCCTCATCGCAGGTGACGCGCGCGGTGGTGGCCGAGTCGAGGGCCAGTTCGCCCCTGCCGGTGACCATGGCGGTTTCGCCGCAGTCGGGGCAGCGACGCAGGATCACCTTGTATGGGCTTCCACCGGTCCGCCCCCGGGGGCGGGCTTCCTCGTCAGCCAGATTTGCCAGAGCCGCCATCAGCAGCTCCTCTTTCGACAGGGTGTGCCCCTGCTTTCTCAGGCACTCGAGAAGAGCTTCCCAGCGGCCATACTGCTCGTGTGTGAAAGCGATGTCGATGCGCAGGGGTGCCGCGCTCTCGAGTTCCCTGCGTCGGTCCGCCCCCGGGGGCGTGGGGATGGGCAGTTTCGCTTGCTCCCGGTCGGCGAGGCGCCTTGGAGTCGACCGGGGGCGACTTCGCTTTACCTTCTGTTCCAGCTCACGACGACTCGAGTTCCTGGCTTCCTCGAGCCAGGTGTTCTCGTTCCCGGGCGTGGCCACGGATACGATCTCCCTGGCCTTGGTCCATGGCAGTTCGCCATCGTCCACGGCTCGCTTCGTGGCGGGCAGCATCTCGAAAGCATCGGCCATCCGGATGAATGCGGAGATCTTGCGATCGGAGAACCCGAGCGCATCGCGTCCATAGGCATGAATGGAGCTGTATCCCAGCTCGCGGTACAGGCGCTCTTTATAGAGGGTGCTGAATCGATTCAGGGAGCTCTTCTCGGCCTGGCGCAATGCACCGATACTGCCGACAAGAGCCTCGTGCAGGCGTTGGGCCTGCTCGCTACGTGTCTCCATGGGATCTTTCCTGAGAAAATGCCATGGGAGGCTTGCGGGGGATTCAAATGTATAGCATGCTGTGTGCGTCGTCAAGGGGCTGGAGGAGATATTACGAAGAGATTCCCCGTCTCTTCTGGTGCAACTCGGTCCACGACACCTCCCAGACATGAAACTCGCCCCCGGGGGCGAGTGCGATCCAGGATCCTGATCGGCGGATTCGGCACGCGCCAGGATTCACGCTGTGAAGAAACGTCACGGTTTTCGCGTGCTCACTATCAGGGAGGGGAGAGGAGGTTGGCTCCGGTAAAGCTATGTATAACAATAAGAAACAACCATGTCTCGGGAGCTGGAGAAGCGGGTGGCATCGGGCACGCGCCTTGCCGTAGAGAGGTCGGAAGCCGAAACCCGACTCTCTGACGAGGAGACAAGCCATGAAACAGATCCCGACCTCCCTTCGACCTCTTTCCCTGGCGATCCTGGTGCTTGGGCTGAGCCTGCTGGGCCTCACCGGCTGCGACCATGTGACCCCGAGCGAGGAACCGCCCAGCGGCGAGCTGGCGGCATCCATGGCCACGTCCGCGCAGGCCGCGGCCACCGTGGATCAGAACCTCGAGCTCGCCGAGCTCTTCTCCGAGCCCATGGCCAGCTCCGTGGATGACCTCGGCCTGAACGGCGACACCGAGTTCGATCCCTGGTCCGGCGAGGGCGTGAACTTTCCCGAGCTGTCGCTGATCGGCGCCATGGGCTATCGGGGCGCCGCCCAGCTGCAGGTGTCCGCTGCGCAGAGCGTGCGCTCCGGCCGCAGGGCCACGCGCGAGCTGCCCCAGATCGAGTGGGGCGGCTTCGGTCGCGCGGAGGGTGACACCCTCGACGTGGAGTACTTCGACACCGCCGACAGCACGGGCCTCAACGCGGTCATCGAGGGCGCCGAGCCGGAGATGATCCGTTACGTGATGATCCGTCAGTACCCGAACGCCGGTCCGCTGCAGATCAGCGCCCGTGACTCGGAGATCCTCTTCGACACGCAGGGCACGATGGAGGACAACGCCGACGACGAGATCCACCGCATCGATGTTCGTGAGGAATGGACGAACGGACAGGTCGTCACCGGTGAGATCATGCCCGAGAGCGGCAGCGGACCGCTGCTGCCCGACGCCGTGGCCGTGGCCGTCCATCGCACCGAGCAGCCCATGTGGATGCCCCTGAAGGCCTGGTTCCAGAGCACCGTGCGCCTCGAGCCCGGCGACTTCGAGACCGACGGCGACGAGGTGTTCCACTCCTTCGAGAACGTCGTGCACTACATCAACGACGCCGAGGAGAGCGCCAGCATCGTGGCCGCCGACGCGGGCGCCATCACCGACGGCTCCGATGTCGTCGTCACGGCCCTGTTCACCGCGGCGCCGGACAACGACTGGCTCGAGAGCATCGAGGACGAGATCCACGCGAACATGGGCCAGATGGACGACCCCGAGGACGACCTGCTGCAGCAGATCGGCCGCGTGTCCACCTTCGACGGCGTCGACATGAACGGCGATCCCCCGAGCGCGTCGGCCACCTTCGTTCCCGAGAATCCCGTGGGCGTGGGCGAGGAGCCCTGCGGCGGCAGCCTCGACGAGGACGTGTTCTACCCGGCCGACTGGTGGGTGCTGAGCCTCGAGCGCGAGCTGACGATCACCTGCGAGGGCAACGGCAGCCTGCACGTCCACATGGAGTTCGCCGACGGCAGCTACCTCGACCGCACCATCACCTGGGACGACGGCATCGCCACGCTCGACGAGACCCGTCCGAACGGCGTCGTGGTGGAGGGCAGCTGGAACGAGACGACCGGCGAGTATGCGGTCACGACCACCTTCGCGAGCGGCAACGATCCCTGGCAGCGCGTGCAGAGCGGCACCATCACCGAGGGTCACGTGGATGCCCGCGACGAGTTCTTCTGGGCCGACGAGCACGACGACTACACCGAGTTCACCGCCGACGAGACCGAAGGCGGCTGGAGCATCAGCGGCACACGGGTCGAGGGCTCCTTCGGCGAGACCTTCACCCTGACCGGCAGCGATGGCGAGCTCAGCGGCAGCTGGGACAAGGTCGACCAGGACAACGGCATCGACGCTCACGGCACCTTCACCCTGACCGAACTCGAGGGCGGCGGCGCGCACCTGGTGTTCAACGCCTACGACACTCTGGCCGAGGGCGACCCGGAGATCGACGGCGACCTCTGGTACGAGCCGGACGGCAGCGGTCACGGCACCGTGGTCATCAGCCAGTACGGCAACACCGCCACCTACGAGATCACCTGGGGTCCGGACGGCGAGGGCAGCCTCTCCGACGGGCAGGGCAACACGGTTCCCCTGGGTTGATGCGGAAGCGGATCTGAAGCATGATCACCGGGCCGGCCTCCGCGATGAGGCCGGCCCGGAATCGTCTCCACGGATCAGAGGAGGAACTCCCATGAAGACCATCGGAATCGGCGCGTTGCTGTTCTTGGCGTGCGTCGCCACCGCGTCCGCCGACGAGTTCCGGCGCTTCGAGCTGGGCTTCGGAGTGCAGGGCGGCTGGTCGTCGCTGCAGGAGGCGGGCGACGCCACGGATCTCTTCACCCTCGGCGAGAAGCCCGGCTTCGGGCCCGTGCTCGGCGCGGGCTGGCGCATGTCGGAGCGGGCCACCCTCGAGCTGGAGATCGCCGGAGGCGTCTACGAGAGCAACATCCCGGGCGTGGAGGCCACCAGCGCCAGCGAGTTGCTGACCCTACGCTATCGTTTGCTGAAGTGGGGGGGAGTGCGGCCCTACCTGCGGGGCAGCTTCGGCGGCACGCAGACCGTGATCGCGTCCACCGAGGGCGGCGCAAGTCTGAGGCTGGACGGCATCGCCGGCCACTTCGGCCTGGGTCTGCGCCTGGCCACGTCGCCGCGGCTCCAGTTCGACCTGGAGCTGAACCACATGGTCGTGAACTACGATGATGTGGCGGTGGTGCTGGACAACATCTACGTGGGCGGGCGCATCGACAAGGCGGGCGCGGTCACGCGCCTGCAGCTCGTGGCCCGGCTGCTCATCTGAACGCTACTCCTCGATGGCGATGATGTGGGCGCCGTTGATCTGCACCCTGTCGCCGAGTTCCTGCACCATCACGAACCAGTTGTCGTCGTGGGTCTCGACGATCTTGCCCTTGAAGATGCGATCCGAGCTGGTGATCACCTTCACCACCATTCCGATCTCGAGCTGCATGCGATCTCCCTTCCTCGCCGTTACCAGCGGATCACCGCGGAGGCCCAGGTGAAGCCCGAGCCGAAGGCGGCCAGGACGACCAGATCGCCGTCCGTGATGCGGCCCTCGGCCATCGCCTCGCTCAGCGCGATGGGGATGCTGGCCGCCGTGGTGTTTCCGTAGCGTTCGATGTTCGAGTAGACCTTCTCGGGCGGCAGGCCCACCGTCTTGCCCACCGCCTCGGTGATGCGCTGGTTGGCCTGGTGGGGGACGAGCAGGTCGACGTCCTCCACCTTCAGGTTGCAGGCGGCGAGCCCCTCGCCGATCACCTCGCCGAAGCGGGTCACCGCGTGCTTGAAGACGGCGCGGCCGCGCATCTTGGGATACCAGCGCCCGTCCCCGAGCATGGCGGGATCGAGGCGGTTCTCGATATAGGAGCAGGGCGCCTCGAGCCAGAGCTCCTTCGCGTGTCGGCCCTCGGAGTGCAGGCGGGTGTCGAGGACGCCGCGGTCGGGGGCGTCCGACGGGCCCACCACGGCGGCGCCGGCGCCGTCGCCGAACAACACCGCGACGTCGCGGCCGCGGTCGGCCATCTCGATGCCGGTGCTCTGGATCTCCGCGCCCACCACCAGCACGTGCTCGTGCATGCCCGTGCGGACGAACTGATCGGCCACCGCCAGCCCGTAGACGAAGCCCGTGCACTGGTTGCGCACGTCGAGGGCGCCCACGGTGTCGCAGCCGAGGAGCTCCTGCAGGAAGACGCCGTTGCCGGGGAAGAAGTAGTCGGGGCTGAGGGTGGCGAAGATGATCAGGTCGACCTGGCCGGCCTCGATGCCGGCGGCCGTGAGGGCCTGGCGGGAGGCGCGGGCGCCCATCTCCGAGCAGGTGATGCTGCCCGGCGTGATGTGACGGCGCTCCCGGATGCCGCTTCGCTCGCGGATCCAGGCGTCGTTGGTGTCCATGAGGGCGGCGAGGTCGTCGTTCGTCACCACGCGCTCGGGAACGTAGTGTCCCAGGCCCAGGATCCGGCTTCTGCGCATGAATTCCCCCTTTTCCTGGCCTCATCCTAGGGGAGTGAATTGGTGGAGGCAAGAGCCCTGGGGGCCTTTACACCGCTCCTGCCTTGCAGTATGTTCCGTCTGAACCCGGAAACGCCGGCCAAGTTGAACCGGAGAACAAGGAGCGCCAATCATGTCCGCCCGATTTGTCGATGTGCTGAAGTCCTGGGAAGGCAAGACCGTCACCATCATCAATCCCCAGAGCTATACGGTCTCCAAGATCACGGACGGCATCTCCTTCGAGTCCTACTCAGCCACGCTGAGCGTCGTGGCCGACGACTACATCCGGGTGACCTTCGCCCACAAGAAGCAGAACGACGAGCAGCCCGTCGAGCAGATTGTTCCCCTGCAGTGGGTGAAGCGAGTGAGCCTCTGGGGCGACCAGCACTACATCCAGCTCTAGATCGCACTCACAAGGTTCATGAAGAAGCCGGGCCCCGTCAGGGAGCCCGGCTTTACGTTTATACGCGCAGGTGTGCTTCCGGCTAGAACACTCCGCCGAGCCAGCCGCCCAGGAACTGGAAGCGTCCGAGGAGCAGGCTGATTCGCGCCATCACGGTGTAGCCGAAGGCGGCGCCGAAGGAGATCATCAGGAAGTAGATGCCCACGCGACTCAGGGCGCCGAAGGCTCCCTTGTGCTCCTTCGAGAAGTAGAAGTAGATCAGTCCCGTGCCCACGCCGATCGCCACCACCAGAAAGTTGAACCAGGTGACGAAGCCCTGCCCCACGACGGGCGCGGGGTTGATCGTGCTGCTGATCTGCTGCATGGCGTTGGACTGCAGAAAGGAGTAGAGGCGCAGGCCGGCGGCCATGCCCATGACGAAGGCCAGCGGCCAGCGGCTCAGGTAGGAGACCTTCGGAATCAGGCGCGTGAAGAACAGGATGCCCAGCACGAGCGGCACGTAGTAGAACACGTTGATCTCGTTCACGATCCGCGCGCCCTCGAGCAGCTCCGGCGTGAGCGTGCCGTCGGCCATGGCCGTGCCCGAGTACACCTGGCCGTTCACGTGCACCTCGTCCACGAGCACGTAGGTGAACTGGGGCCACTTGCGCAGGAACCAGTCCGGCCACCAGAGATTGCCGAAGAGGTTCGGGTGGACCTGATTCCAGAAGGCCACCACCATCCAGTAGGCCGCCGAGACGCCCGTGAACAGGTGTTCGGCGAACTTGTAGAAGGGGTTGTCCTTGTACAGGAAGCTGAAGATCGCCAGGGTCAGGAACGCGGCGCACCAGATTCCGAGTGTTTCCAGCATGACTCTCCCGCTCTCCTAGTATTTCCGCTGCCGGCGGCGTTCCATGTAGAACGCCACGTTGCCGATCACGATGAAGGTGACGATCACGAGGTGGGCGATGCCCTGCGCGGCCATGCCGCTGTTCGCCTGGCCGATGCTCTCGGCCTGTCCCTCGTCCACGAGTAGCTGCTCGAACTCGGCGGCGCCCGAAAGCCCGCCGAGGATCCCCTTGCACTGTCCCGACTCCACGTAGGGCACGACCTCGGTAACCTGAACGGCCGTGCAGCCGGTGCTCATGGGGATGCCCAGGGGATCGGCGGCGTACTGCACCCACTCCACGGTGCCCGGGTAGCCGGCCGACAGGCTGAAGATGAAGTCGATGTTCGCCAGGTTCTCGATGCCCTCCATGATCGGATAGCTCGAGAGCGCCTGTCCCTGCGTGTCCACCGGGAAGGTGGCGCTGAAGCTGCCGGTGATCGCCTTGATCACCACTTCGTTCCCGGGCTTGTAGCCCAGGTTGATGTAGTCCTCGCCGTACACCAGATCGGTCCGCTGCTCGGTGATTTCGTCGAGCATGTCGCGGCTCATGAACAGTCCGTCGGGCCACAGGCAGGTGATGATGACCTTGTGCCCGTGGTCGAACAGGTAGTTCATGACCGCGCGGCTCATGGGGTGAACCTCGGGCAGGGTGCTGGGGCCGTACTCGTAGGAGCAGAGCACCAGACTTCCCGGCTCGAGCTCCTCGAGCCCCGCGTACACGGCCTTGACGTGGGGGGATATCTTCACCTGCTGGCTGAAGGGGAACGCCAGCGGCAGCGCCACGCTGAGGGCGATCATCAGGAAGATCCAGCGGCGGTCCAGGTTGCTGACCTTGGCCAGGAAGCTCATGTTACTCCTCCCCCAGGAACGACTTTTCGATGCCCAGGATCAGGCGCAGACTCGTGGAGACGACGCCCAGGGCGATGCCGATCATGATCGCGCGCTGCCCGGCGGCGTTCGGGTAGGTGTAGATCCAGTCGGCCACCTTCTCGATGCGGAAGGCGCTCCAGAAGCCCGCCTCCGGCAGCCAGCCCGTGAAGGCCTGGCCCAGCGGCACGCGGCCCATCATCACGATGATGCCCGCCACCAGGAGAATGGTGGCCTCCAGGTTGCGCGCGCGGAAGGCGCGGTAGCTGGCGCTGGCCACGTAGAAGGCCAGCAGGGCGTACATGGTCGCCGACAGCGGCGTGAAGATGTTCCAGTAGATCCAGAAGAACTGGCTGTTGCTCCGGTTCACGTGGGTGCCGGCCAGGTAGCTCTGCCCGTCGGTGAGGCCACCGATGTAGGCGTGCCAGTTCAGGCCGATGTAGGCGGTCACCAGGAAGCCCGCGATCGTGACGATGCTGTACTGCCAGTTGCGCTTCCGGCGGGCGATCTTCGTTCCCTGCAGCTTGATCAGGTTCGCCGCGCCCAGGATGATCGCGAACGAGGCGATGATGTCGAAGAACTGGGCGAAGTCGTCCTGCAGGTTGCCTATTGGGTCGTGGGGCACGAACCAGCTCGTCAACGTGAGGACTCCGACGAAGATCAGGATGAACAGGGGTATCCAGCGTTTCAGCAACATAGGGTCTTAACTCCCGCTGACGTCGAAGAACCGGGAAATGTCGAGCTGCTCGGGCATCGGAACACCCGCGGCGGCCAGGGTGACGTAGAGGATTCCGATCGCGAGGCAGATCATGAAGATCAGCTTGCCCACGTCCTGTCCGCGGATGCTGCCGATGAGGCGCTTGTCGTCGGACAGGTAGGCGCTGGCGGCGAAGAACTCCTCGCCGATGAGCGTGTAGTCGCAGGCGGTGATGAAGAAGGGCAGCTGCGCGGGACTCGCCGTGCCGGCGATCTGGATGGCGCCGATGGAGTTGCCCGTCTCGGCCAGGATCAGGCTCTCCGCGTAGAACTTGCCCTGGTAGAAACAGGCCGCCGGCTTCTGGCGCAGCATGATGCCGTCGACCGCCGCCGCGTAGGCGAACTGGTCGTCGGTGAGGTAGTGGATCATGTCGTCGTGGTAGAGGTCGGGGCGGCCCTGGCTGAGGTAGCTCTCCTTCACCACCTCGCGGGCGTGGGCCATCACCAGCGAGCGGCTCACCGGCACCTCGAGCTTGGTCTCGTAGCGGGAGGTCATGTTGGCGACGTAGCCCAGGATGTTCACGCCGGCCAGGGTCTCGATCTGGTCCATGTCCATGATGCCCGGCACGAAGAGCACGGGCTGGCCCATCTCGGTGGAGCGGCCCACGGCCTCGTCGAAGGCCTTCAGGCCGGCCACGGGTCGCAGGTAGATCTCCTTGCTCTGCGCGCGCTTGATCCAGTAGATGATGGCCGCCGAGAGGAAGAGCACCGCCAAGAACATCCGCCAGCGGCCCTTGTTGAACCACTGGGCCGTGGCCATCACCTCGCCGCTGTCGGTGGGCGCGCTCTCGCCCTCCGGCCCGACGGTCACGACGCGGTAGCGGTAGGGCTCGCCGTTGACGATGTCGTCGCTGACGTCGGTGTAGGACCCCATCGCATCGGAGCCGTTCAGCGGCGATCCGGTGCTCACCCGCTCGAACTCGCCGCCGGCCGCCGCGCGATGGATGATGTACTGGGTGACCGCGCCGTTGCCGTCGTCATCGGGAGAGGCTTCCCACTCGACGAGGATCGCGTGGCCGCGGTCGTCGGGCACGTCCGAGGCGATCACCGCGCCGGGAGGCGCCGGCGCCGCGAGCACCGATGGGACGACCAGGAGACACAGGGGAACGAGCAGGGCGCTTGCCGACAGGAGGCGGGGGATCCCGCGGATCATGGGCTTCTCCCTTATCTGGGTCAGGGACGTCGTCTCCGCCAGAACTGCCAGGCGGATCCGCGACGGGAGGACTTGCGGGCGGCCTTGGCCTCTTTCTCGGAGCGGGCCACCGCGCTTTCGTAGCCCTCGATCATCTGCAGGAGCAGTTCCACCGTGGGGCGCTGCTCGAGCAGTTCGGAGTAGCGATAGTAGTTCGGGCTCTCGAACAGCACACGCACGAAGGGTCCGAAGAACACCATCGCCTGCGCTCCAACATAGTTGAGGGGCTTGGCCGACTCCAAGAAGAAAATCGCCGGCACCGCCAGGCGGCGGCGCACGATCTTCTCCGCGAGGTCCGTGAGGAGCTTGAAGTCCCCGTCGCTCATGTCCTCGGGGCGCCGGGGCATGTGAGCGCCCTTGTAATAGGTTTCGACTTCGTTCACGGCGTTCCCTCGTCCTGGGCGTCCAGCCGCTCACGCACGTAGCGCAACACGGGCTCGGGATCGGCGGGCAGCATGAGCAGCATGCCGCGGTAGTTGTCGAGGCGGGAGCCGGGCGGCAGGGTGAGCAGCTTCAGGCGCGAGCCCGAGCGGGCGAAGCCCCGGAACTCGCTCCAGGCGCGCCGCCGCCAGTAGAGCAGGTTGCTCACGCGCACGGCCTTCTCGTCGAGGGCGTAGCGGGTGGGCAGGAAAAAGTGGGAGAGGCTCGCGAGCAGGATGAAGGCGGCGAAGCCTCCCAGCCAGGCGCTACCGGATAGACTCACGGCAAACCACACCGTGAAGATGGACACGGCCGCCGCCAGCAGCCCCTTCCAGGGATGCTCCACCAGCAGCCAGACTCGCCAGGATGGGCCCTCGGCGGACGCGGCGTCTTCGGCTTTCTCCGGTGCCGTGCCCTCCGCGGCCATCTCCGCTAGTCCGTCTCGACCATCTCGAGATTGGCGCGCGGGATCAGCGCGTCCTTGCCGTCGATGGTCACCTCGGCCACGCGCACCAGCGTGCCGCTCTCCATCTCGCGCAGCTCGGGCGGCAGGCTCTTCACCGTGCCGAGCACGCCGAAGTAGGGGGCGCGGATCACGCGCACCAGGCTGCCGCTCTCGATGCCGGTGATGGACTCCTCGTCGAAGTCGGTGCCGGTGAGCTCGTCGCCGGTCAGGGGCACGATGACCTCGGGGCGGATCACGCCCGCGCGGATCTGCGTGGCGCCGTTGATGCTGGCCACGCGTCCCTCGTGGGACTTGAGCAGCTCGAAGGTGCGCTCGGCCATGGCGATGGAGCCGAAGCCCTCGGTGACGATGAGCGTGGTGCGTATGTCCTCGCCGCCCGTGATGGCCACGCCCAGGTCGTAGCCCAGGATCGGCTTGAGGTCCTGGTAGTTGAAGCCGCCGACGATGATGCCGGCCACGTTCAGGTCGAGGGCCTTCCTGAACACGGGCAGGCCGATGAAGGAGCCGCCCACGACGATCTTGCCGGCGCAGCTCTCGTCGAGGTCGGTCAGCTCGAGCGGGCGGGCGGGGGTGTCGGTGATCACCTTGATCTCGCCCTGACACTCTCCGCCGATGCCGAAGATGCCCTGGATGAAGCTGCCGTGGGTCTCCACGACCACGCCCTCCTGGGGCAGTTCCTCGACCACCTTGCCGGTGATGTAGGCGTCCATCTCCACGGGGATCGGCGCCTCGCGCAGCACGACCTGGCCCGTGACGCCGGAGATCGACTCCACGGTGCCGGTGGCCGGGCTGGCCAGCGTGCTCTTGAAGAGCCCGAACAGGCCTTTGCTGCGGGCCAGAGGCTCGCCCTTCTCGATGGTGTCGCCCTCGTGCTTCAGCATGGCCTCGCCGACGTCGCTCGCGTCCACGTTGAGCTGTCCGGCCACGTTCACCATCTGCACGTTGCCCGGCAGTTCCGTGGCGGCCACGATCGTGTCGGGGGACACCTCCTGGCCGGTCTTGGTGAGCACCTCGCCCTTGAGCGGGAGCATGCGGGTCTTGTCGACCTTGCTCTCCTTGAGGACCTTCAGTCCGGGGGTGTAGGCGTGAGCCATTCGCGTTCCTCCTGCAGGCGGCGTCCGGCCTAGCTGGCCGCGCCCTCCTTGATCTGGGGGTATTCCTCGGTGGCCAGGCTCCACTCGTGGAGCTTGGCGATGCGCGTGTCGTCATCGGGCAGCGTGAAGGGCTGGCGGCCGCGACCGTCGAAGATCAGGCCGACCACGCCTCCGCGCAGCTCGGTGCTGAGCTCCTGGCCCTTGCCGGCGCCGAGGTCAAGGCCCTTGACCGGCTTGAGGACGGCCTTCACGCTGTCCTCGCGCGAGGCGGGCAGCGTGAACATCTCGCCCTGGGTCAGCTCGCGGTTGATCTTCTCGCCGCCGGGCATCGTGAGCTCGATGTCCATCATCTTGCGGCCGGCCTTCACCGGGCCCACCGGCGCGATGCAGCTGCCCAGGTGGATGAGGCAGTCCTTCTCGAACACCTCGGTGGCGGCCTTCTCGTTCACCGTGGAGAGCACGCCGAGCTGGGGCATCATGAAGATGGAGTCCACGGCGAGCTGGGTGATGCCCTCGGGCAGGAAGGAGTCGATCATCATGCGCGCGGCCTGGTGGCGGCGGGGCGCGTGGCTGAGCACGCCGCCGGAGCCGACCAGCAGGTCGAGGTCCATCATGTTCACCAGGGTCTCGCCGGAGCCGCTCTGGTCGAAGGCGTCGGAGATCGTGCGCTCCTTCTGGACGCCCTTGAGGCCCACGGCGAACTGCTTGTGCTGCACGAAGGAGAGGCGCAGCGCCTCGCGGGCGATCGCCTGCTCGATCTGCAGCTCCTCCAGCGCCTGGGGAATCGTGGTGGGCCGGATCATCTTGTTGCCGATCCGGTTCATCAGCTCTTCCTCGTCCATGGCCATGGGCACCCAGCGCAGCACGTTGGGCAGCGTGGCCTCGGCCAGCACGTTGCAGACGCTGTAGCTCATGCCCAGGTTCGCGCTCACCGTGCGGTTGAAGATGCCCTCGAACACCGAGAACACGTCGGTGGTGGCGCCGCCGATGTCGACGCCCACCACGGAGATGTTCTCCTGGCGCGCCACGGTCTCGATGATGGCGCCCACCGCTCCGGGCGTGGGCATGATGGGCGCGTCGGTCCAGTCCATCAGCTTCTTGTAGCCGGGGGCCTGGGCCATCACGTGCTCCATGAAGAGCTCGTGGATCTCGTCGCGGCTGGGCTGCAGGTTCTCGCGTTCCAGCACGGGGCGGATGTTGTCGACGACCTTCAGGTCGGTCACGCCGCCCAGCGTCTCCCAGATCGTCTGCCGCGCCTCCTTGTTGCCGGCGTAGATCACAGGGAGCTTGTAGCTCATGCCCAGGCGGGGCTTGGGGTTCGCCGCGTGCAGGATCTCGGCCAGCTCCACGACGTGGCTCACGGTGCCGCCGTCGATGCCGCCGGAGAGCAGGATCATGTCCGGCCGCAGCTGGCGGATGCGGGCGATCTTCTCGTGGGGCAGGCGGCCGTCGTTGCTGGCCAGCACGTCCATCACGATGGAGCCCGCGCCCAGCGCGGCGCGCTCGGCGGATTCGCCGGTCATGGACTTCACCACGCCGGCCACCATCATCTGCAGGCCGCCGCCGGCGCTGGAGGTGGAGATGTAGATATCCACGCCGCGATCGCCGTCCTGACCCGTGACGATGGTTTCGCCGTCGAGGATCTGGCGGTTCGGATTCTTCTGGCGGGCCAGCTCCTCGACCTCGAGCACGGCGTTGAGCACGCCGCGGGTGACGTCTTCGAAGGGCGCCTCCACGGTGGTGGGAGCCTCGCCGCGGAAGGTCTGCCGGTACTCCCCGTCCACCAGTTCGATCAGGATCGCCTTGGTGGTGGTGGAGCCGCAGTCCGTGGCCAGGATGGAACGGGCGTTTGCGAAATCCCGCTGCTTGTCGGACACGTTGGACCTCTGCTTCTGCCGGTTTTCGTGCATGGAAGGGGCCCCCGGAGGTACTCCGGGGGCGCAAAGTCTTGAACGGGTGCATCCTAGGGAATCCGGACGCGAAAATCAAGGCGCGGCTCGGCCGACTGACCGGGTCGATGGCATAAATCTGTCGCAGCGCCGATTCACGCTCAAACGATGATGATTTGCGGCTCCGTACCGTCGCCCTCCAGCTTGTTCGTCGTGTGGTTGTAGATCGCGTAGGGGTATTCCCCGGGACTCGCAGTGGGAGCGATGGTCAGGCTCATCTGGCTGTGCGGCAGGATCAAGTAGTTGATCTCGCCGAAGAGCGCGACCGTGGGGAAGATCAGCGTCACCGTGTCGTCGGTGGTAAACCAGGTGATCGTATCACCGGGATTGACGACCATGCGCATCGAGTTCTTGAGGTTCGTGATGTTCACGTCGTAGTTCGCCTTGTCGCGGGCTGGGATCGCTCTCATGAGCAAGACCTCCTAGGGTCGGGGATATCAGTCATTGGTTCTGTTCTCGGTGGGAAGCAGGAAGGCCTGGAATCTTGGATCGGCCCAGAGCTTCCGCATGGTGTAGAGGGATTCCACGCGCTGCAGCGGGTAGCCGAGCTCGCCGGCGCGCTTCATGAAGGCCAGGGCCTGGTCGCGATCGCCGAGATGCTCGTGGACCTGACCGATGTGGAAGAGCACGTTCACGTTGCCGAGGGCCAGGGCCTCTGCCTCGGCCAGGATCTCCCGAGCCTGCGCTCGATCCCTGTCACCGAACTGGGCGTGGTAGCCGGCGAGGCGGCACAGCAGGAAAGGGTCGCGCGGGTTGAGCTGCCGCTGGGTCTCGGCGGCATCGATGGCGCGGCGATAAGCCCGTTCGGCTTCTTCGAAAGCCTCGGGGCCGGGCAGACGCATGCAGCTGGAAGCCAGGTTGCCCCAGAGACGGTGATCACGATCGGAGATCGCGAGCGCCCGACGGTACTGGTCGGCGGCCGCCTCGTAGTCACCCTCCTCGAACAGCAGCGTGCCCATATTGGAGTGGGCGGCGTAGCTGGGTTCGATCTCCAGGGACCGCTTGAAGAGGCTCCTCGCCTCGTCGGTGCGGCCGCGCTGTAGCATCAGGCCACCCAGGTTGCTATAGCCGTTGAAGTTGTCGGGTGTCACCTCGATCACCTGGCGGAAACTCGTTTCGGCCTCGTCGAGGCGACCCCGTTGCCAGTAGTAACGGCCCAGGTTGTGATGCCCTGACCAACAGTTGGGGCGCAGGTCGACCGCCTCGACGAAGGCGGCCTCCGCCTTTTCGTCCTCGCCCAGGGACGCGTAGGCCGTGCCCAGTTCGCGGTGGGCGTCGACGTTCATCGGCGCCAGCTCCAGCACCTTGCGGAAATCCACGACGGCCAGCGCGGGGCGACCCGTGTCGCGATGGATGAGCCCCAGCGTCAGGTGGGCTTCGGGGAGCGTGGGGTCGAGATCGAGCGCCTGCTCGCTGGCGACGACGGCCCGCGTCGCCCAGTCGCGGTTCTTCTCGTGGTCGTACATCCGCCAGCAGGCCTCGCCGATGCCTGCGTGGGCGAGGGCGTAGCCGTCGTCGCCCTCGAGCGCGCGCTCGAAGGCCACGAGGGCCTCCTCGATCCGTTCGGGGTCGTCATGGCGCATGAGCGCCCCGCGTCCCAGCAGGTAGTGCAGATAGGCGTGGGGCGACTCCGTCTCGCGGCTCGCGATCGTCTCGGACTCGGGCGCGAGGGCGCCGAGCATGCGCGCCACCAGCGAGAGCACCTCCGTCTGGAGGCCCATCACGCTGGCCATCTCCACGTCGAGCACCTCGGAGTCGATCTGCCTCAGGTTCCGCGTGTCCACCAGGTTCACCGCGAGCTGCAGGCGGTCGGCCTCGCGCAGGAGGTTGCCCGTGATGGCCAGGTTGGCACCGAAGGTCCGGCGGGCGTCCTCGCCGCTCGTCACGCCGGCGCGGCGCAGCTCGGAGCTGGGGATGAGGCTGAGTTCGCCCGCGGGTTGCTCCAGGGTGGTGAGCATGCTCGTGAGGTACTCCATGATGCCGTCGCAGAGCGTGCGGTCTTCCGCCGCGCCGCCGTGGGTGGTGAAGGGCAGCACGGCGATGTGCTTGCTGCTCGGCAGCCCGCCGGGCATGAGGCGGTCGCGCAGCCAGTTCGTGGCTTCGGGCAGCAGGACGGAGAGCAGCATCGCCGCGATGATGACGGCCAGCGGCAGGGCCACGCGCCGGAACCGGCGGATTCCGCGCCGCCGCGGAAGGCTCGGGAGCCCTTCGAGCTCGCGGCGCAGGTCGCGGATGTCGGCGAGGAACTCCTCGGCGCTCTGGTAACGCTGCGTGGGGTCGCGCCGCAGGCAGCGGCCGACGATGCGGTCGAGCTCGGGCGGAAGGCCTTCCCGCCGCGCGGTGGGGGGCTCGGGATCCTCGTGGCAGATCCGGTAGAGCACCGACTCCACGCGTTCGCCATCGAAGGCGGGCCGGCCCGTGAGCAGTTCGTGGAGGAGCGCGCCCAGGGACCAGAGGTCGCTGCGGGCGTCGGTGTCGGCCCCGCGCACCTGTTCGGGCGACATGTAGGCGGGCGTGCCCGTCAGGGTGCCCTCGCGCGTGATCTGGGTTTCGCCGGTGAGCTTGGCCAGGCCGAAGTCCATGATCTGCGCCCGGCCCTGGGGCGTCACCATCACGTTGGCCGGCTTGATGTCCCGGTGGACGACGCCCTGGGAGTGCGCCTCGGTGAGCCCGGCCGCGATCTGGTCGGCGATCTCAAGGGCGAGATCCACCGATAGCGGTCCCTCATCGAGGGCCTGCCGAAGCGTGCGTCCCTCCACGTGGGCCATGGCGATGAACGTGCGGCCCTCGGCCTGGTCGATCTCGTGAATGGTGCAGATGGTGGGATGGGAAACGGCCGCCGCCGCTCGGGCCTCCTTGAGGAAGCGCGAAGCCTGATCGGTTCCACCATCCAGGAATTTCAGGGCGACATCGCGGCGCAGACGGGTGTCCTCGGCCAGGTAGACGGTGCCCCAGGCACCCTTGCCGAGCAGTGATTTGACCTTGTAGTGGGAGATCGATCTGCCCACCATATCGGGCTGCATCATCGCCATCCGGGCGCCTTCCCCGTCTCATCCATGATTTCGTCTTGCCGCGACTGTTGTAGAAGTGTAGACCATCCGCAGACTTACCGCTAGACTGCCGACCGGACATGGTGCTGGCATTGTTACAATGAGGTGATCATGGCATTGCGAGAAGAATTCGAGCGCCAGGGCGATTGGCTGTTCCGCTGGCGCGGCCACCTGCCCCTGATGCTGCTGGCGATCCTGGTGCCGGCCCTCTGGGCGGCGCCCTCGGTACGCTTCCCCATGGGGGAGACCGGGGCGCTGATCTACCGCGGGCTCTGCGTCGCGGCGGCCTTCGCCGGGCTCTGGATCCGCTGCATCACCGTGGGTTACGTGCCGGGAGCGACCTCGGGGCGCAACACCGGTCGCCAGGTGGCCGGCACTCTCAACAGCACGGGCATCTACTCGGTGGTGCGCCATCCGCTCTACTTCGGCAACAGCCTCACCTACGTGGCGATCTGCGCCTTCCCCGGGGTCTGGTGGGCCGTGCTGCTGCCCGTGCTGCTGCTCGCCTTCTATTATGAGCGGATCATGTACCGGGAGGAGGCCTTCCTGCGCGGGAAGTTCGGCGCGCCCTACCTGGAGTGGGCCGCGCGCACGCCCGCCTTCTTTCCGCGCTTCGGCCGCTGGGAGAGCGCCGATCTGAGTTTTTCGCTGCGCACGGTGATGCGTCGCGAGTACTCCGGCTTCTTCGCCATCATCCTGAGCCTGGCGCTGGTGCGGCACGCCATGGACGCCATCGAGGCCGGCGAGTTCGTGTTGAACCGGCCCTGGGCGGTGGCGGTCGCGGGCGGGCTTGTCGTGTACCTGACCCTGCGCACGCTCAAACGGAAGACCCGCGTGCTGCACGTCGAGGGTCGCTGAAAAGGGCGTCCGGGTCTGGACCCGGGCGTGAAGACTGCTATAATCGCCGCTTCCCGGCCGGGTGGTCCGACCGGAGCGTACGGAGGTCGTCCCCCATGTCTCGCATTCGCACTCTGCTGATAACGGTCGCGCTCGTCGCGCTGCTCGCTCCCCTGGCCGTCGCCGAGGAACTCGTGCCCGGCGGCGACTTCGAGAACGTCAAGAACGGCGCGGCCCTGCGCAAGGACGGCAAGGGCCTCGACTGGTACGAGAGCCGCAAGGACGGCGAGGAGGGCCCGAAGCTGCTGATGCTCAGCACGAAGCGGATCGGCGGCAACAAGACGAAGAAGGCCATCGTCAAGGGCCACCCCGAGCTCAACACCTACCTGAGTTTCCGCCTGGCCGATCCCATCGAGGTGTTCGGCACCGCGAGCTTCGACATCTACGTGAAGGAGATCATGCCGGGGCTGGCCGAGTACAACCGTTCGGCCTTCGCCTTCCTGGGCCGCATCAAGGACAAGAAGGGCGGCCCCAACAGCACCGGCAAGGAGCGCTTCGTCTTCCTGGGCTTCGAGAACGCCGAGACGCCCGGCAAGATCAACCTGTTCGCCCGCGAGGGCTCGAACAAGTGGGACGCGCGCACGATCGTCGCCGAGAACCTCGACCTGAAAGCCTGGCACCAGATCGAGCTGGAGATGAACGTGCCCGACGGCTTCTACACCATCAGCGTGAACGGCGGCGAGCCCTTCGAGCTGGAATCCTTCTTCACGAAGGGGCGCACGCCGGACAAGCTCTCGCACATCAGCTTCGCGAGCTGGAACGACGGGCCGGGCACGTTCTACGTGGACAACGTGTCGGTGACCGGCGACTGATCGATTCGGATAGGCGATCGTTCCGAACTCTTGAGCCCTCCGCACCCGCGGAGGGCTTCTTCATGTCCGCTATCGCCCGGTCTCGGCCGCGATGTGCGCCTGCAGCGCCGTCAGCTCCATGTCGGTGAGATGCGTGTAGGACGAGGCCCAGGGCATGTACCGGGTGTTCAGGTGCTTCCCCTCGGGCGTGAGGCCCGAACGCATCGCCGCGGCGAACTGCTCCGGGGTCCAGCTTCCCGCCGCCTGAAGGTCGGGGCCGGGAGGGCCCGACGGATCGGGATGGGGGGCGCCCCTGAGGTCCTTGCCGTGGCAGTCCACGCAGGTCACGGAGGCCAGGTAGCGTCCGTACTCCGCGGTGGGGCCGGGCCGCGGCGCCGGGGAGCGGATCCAGCCGGGATCCGCCACGGCGGCGGAGTAGTCGAGGGCGGGCAGCGCCACCAGCACCTTGCCCAGGAATCGCAGCGCGGTATCCGGATGCTCGGTGTCGACCGGATCCAGGCTCATCAGGTAGGCGATGAGGGCGTTCGTGTCCTCGTCGGAGAGCGAATGGTAGAGCTGCGAGGGCATCACGGGGATGACGGCGCGGCCGTCGGACAGGACGCCGTGGCGGATCGCGCGGTCCCAGTCGCGCGGGGAGTAGGAGCCGCCCGCGCCGCCCCGGCCCGGGGTGAGGTTGCTGCCGACCACCCGGAAGGGCGGGGCGTCGATGTACACGAGGCCGGAGAGATCCTCGCCATGGCACTCGGTGCAGCTCAGGATCTTCGCCAGATGGGCGCCGCGCGCGAGGGTGATCTCGTCGGCGACGACGGCGGAGAGGAGCGCACTCTCGTCGATCTCGAAAGTCCGTCGGCTGATGGAGGCGCCGATGATGGACAGGACAAGGCCCGCCAGCAGGAGAGCGGCCACCAGGCCGCCGAGCACGCCGAACACGCGTTTCAGGAGTCTGGGCATCGTTGAATCCCGGGGTTCGAGTCGGAAGGTCGAGGAAGGGGGACAGGTTAATGACGACAACTCCACGTGTCAACTATAGGGGAGTGCGTCGCTATATACCGGAATCGAGGGTTCGGGACTCCGGATCCTCGGGTAGCCTGCAACGAATGGCGAATATACATCTACGTAAAACGTAAAAACATCATTGACAATCGTAATGCCATGCGCCATGATATCCGCATGGCTATCCAAGTGAATCTCGATCTGATGCTGGTGAAACGGAAGATGTCCCTCACGGAGCTTTCGAGCCGGGTGGGGGTGTCCATCACCAACCTCTCCCTGCTCAAGACGGGCAAGGTGAAGGGCGTGCGCTTCAGCACCCTGGAGGCGATCTGCCGCGAGCTGGAGTGCCAGCCCGGGGATATTCTCGAGTACACGCCGGACTTCGTCTGAGGAGGTTCCGATGCAGGACGGAATGGTAGCGAAGGGAAGGATGGAAATGACGACGCGGAATCCCTACGCCCTGGCGGGCTGGCTGGCCCTGGTGCAGGCGGTTCTCTTTCCCCTGATGATCTTCCTCGGCGTCATCCAGAAGATCATCGGCGTCCGCGTGTTCGACCATCACGGCCCCATGGTCGGCCCCGCCGACCTGCTGGGGCTGCTCTACACCGCGATCGCGATCTACGTGCTGCTGCGCTTCAAGGCGCTGCTGAACGAGCGCTACGACTTCAAGGGCATCGACACGATGATCCACCTGGCGATCGCCTGGGTGGTGCTGCATCAGGTATTGACGCTCGCCATGAACGGCCTCGCGATGGCGACGGGGCTCGGCGTCGATGCGATGACCACGCCCATGACGATTCTCGTGCTGGGCAGTTTCGCCGTGTTCGCGCTGGGCGCGGGCGTGATCGACATCATCATCGCCGTGCGCCTGCTCGCCGTGAAGGAGGAGCTGGGCGATCTCGTGAAGGCCTTCGCCTACGTCACGCTGATCGTCGGCATCCTGGAGGCGACGATCTTCCTCGCGCCCCTGGCCGCCCTGCTGGTGCCCATCTGGTGCGTGATCATGGCGATGGTCTTCCTGAAGAACAAGGAGAGCGCGGAGTTCGTCTAGGCGACATCCCGCCGCGCGGAACGAGGAGATGGCCGTGTACGAATTGAATGGGGAGGCGATGCCGATGAACGAGAACCGCTATCGATCCGCCGGTTGGGCGGCCATTGTCCTGGCCATCGCGCTGCTGGTTTCCGTCGGCGGCGGCGCGATGTTCATGCTGGTGGGCATGCGCGGCCACCACCCTCTCGCCATGCTGGGCTTCGGGCTGCCGATACTGGCGGTCAACCTGATCCTGTTCGGCCTGTTCGCCTTCGTGCTGCTCAGGCTCAGGAAGCTGTTGCGCGAACGCTTCGATTTCCGCCGGGCGGACGGGCTCATCACCGCGGTGATCGTGCTCTCGCTGCTCTACGTGACTCTCGGCCTCGGCCTGGGCGGAGGCGCGGCCACGCTGCTCGGCGCGCGCGGGAGCACGGTGATTGCGATGGACGGCGGCCCGTCCATGCCTCCGCCGCCGCTGATCGGCCGCGGCATGCCGATCTGGACCTTCATGGGCATGAGCATGGTCAACCTGGCGTTCTCGCTGGTGACCGGCGTCGTGTTCATCATGCTGGGGCTGCGCCTGCGCGCGGCGCAGGAGACCCCGAGCGCCCCGCTGCGCTACTTCTCCCTGCTCACGCTGATCATGGGCGTCATGGCCGTCACGGTGGTGGCGGGGCCCATCGCCGCGGTGATGGTGCCCCTGTGGCTCGGTCTGCTCGCGCTGCTGTTCTTCCGCAGCGAGGAGATCGCTCCCGACTTCGTGTAGAAAAAAACGCCTCCCCCGGCCGGGGGAGGCGTCCTTTGCTCGGGGAAGAATCGTGGGCTACAGGCCGCACTCCTCGCTCACCCACCGTCCGCCGAAGAATCCGCCACGCCGGAACCCACGCCGGTAGTGGCCGCCGAACGTTCCCCCGGGCTCTTCGTTCTCGTCGAACCAGACGCCCTCGAAGCTGCCGATGCCCGGGCGGGGAGCGTTCTCGTCGGGAGTCCAGGTGCCGCGCATCAGGCCGATGAAGCCGCCGTCGCGATCGATGTACTTGCCCTTGAGCACGCGCTCGCCTTCGTCGTTGAAGCCCCAGTGGCCGCGCACGTGACCGATGATGCCGCCGCCGTAGCTGGTGTAGACGCCGCGGAAGATGCCGCGCTCGCTCTGCTGCCGCTTCACCCAGATGCCGTGGAGGAAGCCGTTCGGGCAGTCGAGGATCTGCGGGGAGCGGAAGCTCATCTGGTTGCCGAGCTCGTCCACTTCGACGACGTTCTCGTAGCCGTCCAGGTCGGCCACGGGCATGCTGATCTGGGCCGGGCCCATGTCGATGGTCAGCGCGTTCTCCGTCGCATCGTCGGGCGTGGGGTCGATGACCTTCAGGAGCAGGCCGTCGTAGTGGGGGCGGGTGACGCTGTAGAGGTCGACCACCTTCTCGTCCTCGCGGGGGAAGACGACCCAGTCGGTGAGGTTCTCGAACTTGATGCGACGCAGCACCACGATGCCGCCGCGGTCCACGCTGATGGAGCCGCCCCAGTCGGTGACCTCGTCGATGTCGGGATTGCCGCGGAGCTGGCCCCAGAGCAGGCGCAGGTAGTAGACCCGCGCGCCGGCCTCGTTCTCCATGCCGATGACGTCGATGTCGTCGCCCGTGGCGTCCTCGACGTCGGGATCTTCCTCGAACATCGCCGCGAACTCGGCGTCGCCGAAGGCGGGCTGCTCGTCGGCGGTGTCGTAGCCGCCGTCGGGGTCGTTCAGGTCGAGTTCGGTGTCGCCGTAGAAGGAGTCGTCGTAGTATCCGGTATCGGCCTCGCCGTCGGGGTTGGACCCGCCGAAGAGGCTGTTGCAGCCGGTGCTGCCGATGGCCATCATGGCGATGGCGATCAGGATCATGAGGAACTTGCCGCTTTTCATATCAGGTCTCCTTGGAATGGCTCTCATGGTTCGGTCGATTCTCGTCGACGGGCCCTCGTCGTTCGCCCCGGATATGGCAAGGGACGTACCGCGGGAAGGAGCAAGATCCAGGCTCTGGCCTAAGTCCAAGGGATCAAAGGGGAAATGAGGTTGACGGTTCACGCGGTCATCGTGGGCCGCGCTCTCCCGCGGACGATATGGTACAGGTTGCTCTTCTCGCGTGGACCACAGGGAACACGAAAAAGCGCCCCTCCCGGAGGAGAGGCGCTCGGTATTCGATAACGTCCTGCTTGCGTCTAGCCCTGCTTGTCCAGGGTGCGCAGCGCCCGCGTGGAGATCCAGACCCGCTTGGTCACGCCGTTGATGGTGACCTTCTTCTTCTGCAGGTTGGGCTTGAACCAGCGCTTGGTGCGGTTCTTCGCGTGGCTGACGTTGTTTCCGGACCGGGGGCCCTTGCCGGTCAAGGCACAGCGTTTCGACATGACAAACTCCCCTTATCACATAGCTTAGGGAAAACAGGGCAAGGTATGGCCCCGGAATTGGAGCCGGCAATATACCAAAGAGGGTGGGGCGCGTCAAGAGAGGCGCAGACGCAAATTCCCGCCTGAGCCCCGGTTACGCGAAGGACTGCGCTCTAGAGCTCCGTGGCGTCCGCGAGGGTGGAGCCGTGGGTGGGCGTATCGAAGGAGTGCTCGAAGGCCATCTCGATGTCGAGGACGGCGGTCAGCGCCACCAGGAGGACGAACAGGGAGAGGACGCCGAGGAAGAGCCGGTTGCTGAGCCGCATGGGAATCTCCATTGCGTTGTAATTCCGAATTGATGGACCGTTTGTTCTGATATCAGATATCCTACGAGATCCCGCACATCCCTGTCAAGCGTTCAGTCGGCACAAGCTCATGAGGGGGAAGGAGCTACGGACCGCGATGGGATGGAACCCGAAACGTTCGTCCCCGTAGTAGCTCGATCCCGCGGAGCAGGCAAATCGATTTGTTTCCGTTCCGGCCCTGTGCTAGCCTGCCTCCCTGCCATCACTTGAAGACAAATACCCAAGCGCTCAACGACAATACGGAGGTTCCCAATGTCCTTCCGGGGAAGCACGACGCGGCGGTTCGCTGCGGTCGTCCTGACGCTCCTGTTCGTATCCGCGGCCGGCCTGGCCATGGCCGGATACGAGGATCTCGAGAACGAGGTCAAGGAGATCGTCCTCGACAACGGTTTGAAGATTCTGCTGCTGGAGCGCCACGACGTTCCGGTGTTCTCGTTCTGGACCTACGTCGGCGTCGGTGGCGTGGACGAGGACTCGGGCAGGACGGGCATCGCCCACATGTTCGAGCACATGGCCTTCAAGGGCACCCACGAGCTGGGCAGCAAGGACATCAAGAAGGAGCTGAAGGCTCTCGATCGCATGGACGACGTGTTCGACGAGCTCCAGGCCGAGATGCTCAAGGGCGACCTGGCCGACCCCGACCGCGTCGCCGAACTGCAGGCCGAGTTCGACGCGATTCAGGATGAGACCGACAAGCTCGTCGACACCAATGCCTTCGGCAAGCTGGTGGAGGAGCAGGGCGGCGTCGGCATGAACGCCATGACGAGCTGGGACGCGACCCAGTACTTCTACAGCTTCCCCTCCAACAAGCTCGAGCTCTGGTGTCTGATGGAGAGCGACCGCTTCATCAACCCGGTTCTCCGTGAATTCTACAAGGAGAAGAGCATCATCCTCGAGGAGCGCAACATGCGCACCGAGAGCCAGCCCCAGGGCCGTCTCTTCGAGGAGTGGATCACCACCGCGTACAAGGGCCACCCCTACGGCCGTCCGCCCATCGGTCACCGCTCCGACATCGAACTCTGGAGTCGCCGCGACGCGCTCGAGTTCTGGGAGAAGCAGTACGGCGCCGAGAACATGGTGATCGCCGTGGTCGGCGACGTCTACGAAAAGGACATGCGCCGTTTCGCCGAGAAGTACTTCAGCAAGATTCCGACGGGCAGCCAGGTGCCCGTGCGCACCGAGGAGCCGAAGCAGCTCGGCGAGAGGCGCGTGACCCTGGTGGAGGACAGCCAGCCCTTCATGTTCATCGGCTACCACATTCCCGCGGCGCGTCACGCCGACCGCCCGGCCATCGGCGCGCTGGCGGATATCCTGGGCCAGGGCCGCTCCAGCCGCATCTACACCCGCCTGGTGAAGGACGAACAGCTCGCGGTCTACTCCGGCTGCTTCGAGGGCCTGCCCGGCGATCGCTATCCCGGGCTCCTCACCTTCATCGCGGTGCCCAACAAGGACATCGCCGTGGCGGACGTCGAGGCGGCCATCTACGATGAGGCCGCGAAGATCGTCGAGCAGGGCATCACCGACGAGGAGCTCCAGGGCTACAAGACCCGCGCCCGCGCCGGCTTCATCCAGGGCCTCGAGGGCAACGGCGGAATGGCCGGCCAGCTCTGCTGGGCCGAGATGATCCTGGGCGATTGGCGCGCGCTGTTCCACCAGCTCGAGGCGATCGACGCCGTGACCGCGGACGACGTGAAGCGCGTCGCCGGCGAGATCTTCCACCAGAACAACCGCACCGTCGCCGTGATCGAGACCGCTGACGGCGACGACAGCTAGCGAGGAGGGACACGATGACTACCCACACGATTTCGATTTCAAGGGACGCGGCCCTCCGCCTGCTGGGCATGACCCTGGCGCTGCTGCTTCTCATGGGCGCGATGCTGCCCGGTGAGGCTCTGGCCAAGAAGAGCCGCTACGACAAGGTGCTGAAGAACCTGCCCGAACTGCGCGACTTCCAGGTGCCCGAGGTCACCCGCGAGGAGCTGCCCAACGGCATGGTGCTCTACCTGGTGGAGGACCACGATCTGCCCGTGATCCGCATCGGCGCCATGATCCGCGCCGGTTCGATCCACGAGCCGGGCGCCAAGACCGGCCTGGCCGACCTGGTGGGAACGGTGATGCGCAGCGGCGGCACCGAGACCTATCCCGGCGACGACCTCGACCGGATCCTCGAGGACATGGGCGCCAGCGTGGAGACCGGCATGCGCGAAGTCTCCGCCAGCGCGTCGATGCGTTGCCTCACGGAGAACTTCGACGAGGTGCTGCCCATCTTCGCCGACGTCCTGCGCAACCCGACCTTCCCCCAGGAAAAGATCGACCTGGCGCTGACGCAGATGAAGACGGGCATCAGCCGCCGCAACGACGACGCGTCGAGCATCGCCGGCCGTGAGATCTCCAAGCTCTACTACGGCGCCGACAGTCCCTACGCGCGTCACCCGGAGTACGACACGCTGTCGAACATCGAGCAGAGCGATCTCTCGGCGTTCCACGAGTACTTCTATCACCCGAACAACATCATCCTGGTGGCCGGCGGCGACTTCGACACCGCCGAGATGGCCGCCAAGCTCGGGGCGATC
This sequence comes from uncultured bacterium, assembly GCA_964399495.1. GTDB lineage: Bacteria > Krumholzibacteriota > Krumholzibacteriia > JACNKJ01 > JACNKJ01 > CAYNQX01. Next base: position 58,004 of record CAYNQX010000003.1, on the reverse strand, counting down.
TTCGGCGACTGGGCCAAGGGCGACACCTACTTCCCGCCGGCCCCGGTGCTCAGCGAGACGCCGATGAGCGTGAACTACATCCGCAAGGACGACGTGAACCAGTCGAACGTGCGCATGGGTCACCTGGGTATCCGCTGGGACGACGAGTACCTGTTCCCGCTTCAGGTGCTCAACCAGATCCTGGGCGGCGGCTTCAGCAGCCGTCTGTTCAGCATCGTCCGCAGCCAGAACGAGCTGGCCTACGGCGTGTGGGCCTGGATGATCGTCGGCAATCACCACCGGATGCCGTTCACCGTGGGCGTGGACACCAAGAGCGAGTCCACCGTCGAGGCGATCCGCCTCATCGTGGGGGAGCTCGAGCGCGTGCGCGAGGAACCCGTGACGGATGAGGAGCTTCGCCGCGCGAAGGACGGACTCAAGAACAGCTTCGTCTTCAAATTCTCGAGTCCCTACTCCATCGCGCGCCGCAAGGCCTCCTACGAGTTCCACGGCCGGCCCCAGGACTACCTGGACACCTACCTGGCCAAGGTGGACGCGGTCACCGCCGAGGACATCCTCGCCGCGGCGCGCGCGCGCATCCATCCGGACCAGATGGCGATTCTGGTGGTGGGCAAGTCCGAGGACTTCGACGCGCCCCTGAGCGAACTCGGCCACGGAGAGCCGAACGAGATCGACATCACCATTCCCGAGCCCGCCTTCGCGTTCGAGCTGCCCGAGGCCACCGCGGAAACCCTCGCGGAGGGCCGTTCGCTCATGGACGGGGCGGTGAAGGCCTTCGGCGGCGCGAAGAGCCTGAGCGCCGTGAATACCCGCGATCACGAGACCGACTTCACGATGCTCGAGACGGGCATGGGTCCGCTGACCTTCAGCATCCGCAGCCGCTACCAGGGCGAGGAGAGCATCCGCGTGGACACCAACACGCCCTTCGGCAGCATGACCCAGATCATCACCCGCGAGAAGGCGTGGGTCGTGAGCCCGCGGGGCAAGCAGGAGGTGACGGGCGACGAGCTCGAGGAGATGTGGGGCGGCGAGGAGAATGATCCGCTTCACATCCTCCGCCATCTGGATGATTATCGGATTCAGTCCCTGGGCAGCGAGTCTCTCGAGGGCGTGGAGTGCGACGTGGTCTACCTCACCTCCGCGAGCGACGACGGCTACAAGGTCTTCCTCGGCGACGGGGGGCTGATCCACGCCATGGAGTTCAAGGATCAGGGGCAGAGCGGCCCGGTGATGAACCTGACCGTGTTCGAGGACTACGAAGCGGCCGGCGGCGTTCAGTTCGCCCGCACGGCCAAGATCCATCACGACGGCACGCTGTTCGCCACGATGGCCGTGGGGTCGGTGAAGTTGAACGTCTCCCACGAGAAGGGGATCTTCGCCGAGCCGAAGGACTAGGGGGGATTCAGGGTTATGGCCTGGCGACGCACGGTCGGAGAGTTTCTGAGGGCGATGACGGATCGGAAGAGCTTCGATCCGCGTCACAACCTCTACATGCTCTTCGGTCTGATCTGGGGCCTGCCCATTCCCGTGTTCTCCATTTTGCTGGGATTCTACCTGGCGAAGATGCCGGTTTCTCCGGCCCAGCTGCCAGGGTTGCTTCAGCTGCAACCCTGGCAGCTCTATTTCCTGCTGCACCCGGTCGTCTTCGCGCTGATCTTCAGCATCCTGGGCACGCTCTACTCCTTCAAGGAGGACCAGGTCGCGCACCTGCTGATGGACCTGCGCGGCAAGATTCGCGAGCTGAACCGGGCCAACAAGGAGCTGCACGAGCTCGACAAGATGAAGGACGAGTTCCTCAGCAACGTCACCCACGAACTGAAGACGCCCCTGGTGACGATCCAGGGCTACAACGAGATGCTCAGTTCGGAGCGCCTCGGCGAGCTCACCGAGAAGCAGCGGAAGGCGCTGGGGGTGATGAAGCGGAACCAGGAGCGGCTCCACGAGCTGATTCTCCAGCTGCTTCGCTACGGAAAGATGGAGGAGCGCACCACGCAGATCTTCCAGGGGGAGATTCGCGTCACGAAGCTGTTCCGCTACCTCAAGCAGAGTTTCGGCTCGGTGATGGAGCAGAAGGGGATCAACTTTCTCGTCATCGTTCCCGAGGAGGAGGTCCTCGTCGTGGGCCAGGAGGATCTCCTCGAGCAGGCGCTACGCAACCTCATCGGCAACGCGAGGAAATTCACGGAGATGGGCGGCCAGATCACCGTCACGCTGGACGTCTCGGAGGCCCCCCGACGTGTGGGACTCGTTGTGGCCGACAGCGGTTGCGGCATCGCGGAAGATGCTCTACCCTACATCTTTGAGAGGTTCAGGCAAGGCGACGGTTCGATCCGGCGTAAATACGGCGGGACCGGCCTCGGCTTGGCCATCGTGAAGAAGATCGTCGATGCCCACCGCGCGGAGATCCGGGTGGAGAGCAAGCTCGGCGAGGGGTCCCGGTTCACCATCATGTTGCCGGTGGCCCGAGAAGGGCAGAAGAAGAAGAAGAAGGCCGAGCGCAAAGCGGGCAGCAATCCGAGGAGGCACGCCAGTGAGTGAGGATACCAGCCGCAAGATTCTCATCGTCGACGATGAGCCGGACATCCTGGAAATGGTCCAGAGCCTGCTCGAGATCGAGGGCTACGAAGTGATCACCGCCGAGGACGGCGCCCAGGGCATCACCGCCGTCGATCAGAACCCCGACCTCGTCCTGCTCGACATCATGATGCCCGACATGGACGGCCACGCCGTCCTCGCCGCCATCCGCGAGAAGAAGGGCATCGCCGAGTTGCCGGTGCTCATGGTCACGGCCCGCAACGACGTCGTGGACATCGGCAAGGCCCTGGACACGGGCGTCAACGGCTTCGTCGTGAAGCCCTTCGACACCGAGCACCTGCTGCGCACGGTCAAGGGCACCCTGAAGCGCCGCCCGGCCGACTTCTACGCCAACTACGAGGCCGTCGAGGGCGTCACCGCCAGCCGCGGCAGCGGCTACCAGGAGGGCGACCGGATCATCTTCCTCGACCTCGAGGAAGCGGATCCCGACGCCGACGTGATCCTGGAAGCCTGCAACGCCGACGGCGTCTACCTGATGAGCATTCTCCAGTTCGACTCGCCCAGCGGATCGCGGCAGAGCTCTGTGCTGGTGACCTGCGAGAACGGCATGGCCTTCGGGGACTTCTTGAACATCCTGTTCCAGAGCGGCAGCATCAGCGTGACCGCCTGCCAGATCTACAAGGACCACCTGGATCTGCCGCAGGATCTGATCACCGGCGACCAGGAGTACACCCTGGAGTAAGCGCGGGGAACAACGCGACATTCCGGCCCCTCCCGCCATGGCGGGAGGGGCTTTTTCGTTGCCCGCGCCGCGTGTTATCATTGTAGGGACCCCGGCGGCCGACACCGGGGCCTTTTCACCATGACGCCCAAGGAGTCGTCCCCATGACCCGAAGCGCCCTCGTTCTCGCCGCCGCCCTCATCGCCCTTGCGACGCCTCTCGCCGCGGCCCCCGCCGGTCCGATCCCCGACTTCGGGCCCGACGATCCGGTGATCGACCTCAAGGGCCATTTCTGCCAGGGCGGCCACGGCCTGCTCGCGGGACGCGCGCCCACGCAGCGGGACTACGACTGGGACGTCCTCGACGCGGATCTCCTCTTCGTGCCCGACTTCGTCGCCCAGAGCATCTCCGGCACCGTGCTGTTCCACTGCCAGGCCGCGGTGGACGGCCTCGCGTCGGTGGTGCTGGACTTCGGCGACCCGATGACCGTGCTCGAAACCCGCCACGACGGCTTGCAGGCCGCCCACGCGCACGCGAGCAACCAGATCACCATCACCCTGAACGCGACCCTGAACACGGGCGACCCGTTCTCGATCGCGGTGGACTACGACGGTACCCCCGTGCCCACCGGCTTCGGCAGCTTCGACTGGAGCACCCACGACGGCGTGAGCCTGCTCTCCACCCTGAGCGAACCCGAGGGCGCCCGCGACTGGTGGCCTTGCAAGGACGTCCCCGACGAGAAATTCACCGCCGACGTGCGCTACCGCGTGCCGGTGGAGTTCTCCGCTCCGGGACCCGGCCTGCTGCAGGGCATCACCGACCACGGCGACGGCACCCACACCTGGCACTGGCGCACCGACTACCTGATCAACTCCTACCTGATCGCGCTGGCCATCACGAACTATCAGCACTACAGCGACAGCTTCACGAGCACGCGCGGCTACACGGTGCCGATCGAGAACTACGTCTACCCGGAGAACTTCGACAACTCCGTGGAGGACCTGAGCATCACGCCCCTGACGATGACCCTCATGGACAGCCTCTTCGGCGAGTACCCCTTCAAGGACGAGAAATACGGCCACGCCGTCTTCCCCTGGGCCGGCGCCATGGAGCACCAGACGATGACCAGCTACGGCGACATCCTGCTGGGCGGCGGCCACTGGTACGATCGCATCGTCATGCACGAGCTCGCGCACCAGTGGTTCGGCAACGCGGTGACCCTGGCCGACTGGGAGAACATCTGGCTCAACGAGGGCTTCGCGAGCTACGGCGAGTCGCTCTGGTTCGAGATGACCGGCGGCCAGGCCGGGCTGACCCAGTGGATGACCCAGACCTCCGGCGACGGCCAGTTCGACGGTCCCGTGTACAACAATCCCGGCGGGTTCAGCGGCACGGTGTACCGCAAGGGCGCCTGGGTGCTGCACATGCTCCGCTACATGCTCGGCGACGCCGACTTCTTCGGAGCCGTGAACCACTACTACCAGCAGCACCTCTACGGCAACGCGCACACCACCGACCTGCAGGCCGACCTCGAGGCCTACACGGGCCTCGACCTCACCCAGTTCTTCGCCCAGTGGGTCTACGGCGAGAACCGGCCCGCCTACGAGTGGGCCTGGGCCGCGGCCGGCGGGCCGGGCAACTGGTCGCTGCAGGTCCGGCTCGACCAGGTTCAGGGCAATGCCGGGCTCTTCGAGGTGCCGGTGCCCCTGCGCGTCGTCACCCCGGCCGGGGACATCGACATTCGCCTGGAGAACGACCAGTGGAGCCAGGTCTTCACCGTGCCCATGGGCGCCGACGAACCTCTCGACCTGCTCTTCGACCCGGACGACTGGCTGCTGGAGAACGAGACCGAGGTGGCCTTCGACCCGACGGCCGTGGGCGGCGCCCCGGCCCTCGAGACCGCGCTCGTGGGGAACCACCCCAACCCCTTCAACCCGGCCACCCGGATCGCCTTCAGGCTGTCCGAGGCCGGGCGGGTTCGCCTGACCGTGCACGACGTCAGTGGGCGCCTGCTCCGCGTTCTCGCGGACGATCGCCGCGAGGCCGGGCCCCACAGCCTGGAGTTCGACGGCCTCGACTCCCGCGGGCGCGAGCTGCCCAGCGGCGTCTACCTGGCCAAGCTCCAGGTGGAGGGGGCGGCGAGCACCCATCGGATGACGATGCTGCGCTAGGGGCTCGGACTCACTTCACTTCACCAAGAGGACCCGGTTCAGGGGCGTTCGGCCCGAGCAAGTCCTCGCTCGCGCACCGATGGTGCGCATCTTGACGGCGTGGCTTCACCGTGTTTGACTGGCTGGCCGGTCACGGAGGCCGGTTCAGCGAAGGAGCATGCGTGTCGCCAGAGGAGAACATGGGCGCCGGTCACGATCAGAGACGGGCCGGTGAGCGTGTCACCTGGCTCGGCATCGTCGCCGAGCTCTTTCTCATCGTCACCAAGTTGACGGCCGGCGCGATCGGCCGCAGCCAGGCTTTGGTGGCCGACGGCATCCACAGCGCCTCCGACCTCGTCACGGATTTCGTGACCCTCGTGGCGCTCCGGCTCGGACGGCAGCCGGAGGATCACGAGCATCCCTACGGCCACGGCAAGATCGAGGACCTCGCGGCCTTCGTCGTCGGGCTGATACTCGTGGCCGTGGCGGGCTTCCTGGCCTTCGAGGCGGTGGCGGACTATCGCGCCGGCCACCTGCCGGAGCGCAGCCTCTGGCTCATCGCCGCCGCCGCGACCTCCGTCCTCGTGAAGGAGGGGCTCGCCCGGGCCACGAAGCGCGTGGGCGTTCGCATCCAGTCGCCGACCCTCATCGCCAACGCCGCGCACCACCGGAGCGACGTGCTCAGCTCCCTGAGCGCGCTGGCCGGCGTGGGGCTGTACTACTTCTTCCCGCATCTCCACTGGGCCGACATGGCCGCCGCGCTGTTCGTCGCGCTGTTCATCGTGAAGGCGGGCGGGGAGATCGCCTGGCAGGCGGCCCGGGATCTCGTGGACACCGCGCCGAGCGGGGAGCGCGTGGAGGAGATCCGCGACTTCGCCGCCGCCGTGCCCGGTGTCCTCGCCCTCAGGCGGCTGCGTGGCCGCAGCTACGCCCAGCGGATGGCCCTCGACCTGGATATCGAGGTCGAGCCCACCCTGAGCGTCCACGACGGCCACGAGATCGCCGAGGAGCTCAGCCGCCGGGTACGCGAGGCGTTTCCGGAGGTCTACGAGGTGATGGTCCACACCGAACCTCACGAGCCGGAAGCGACCTGAGCGGGAAAACCGTCACCTCGATCCGCCCATCTGCTATAATGGAGACTTCAGTCACCCCAAGAGAGGAGACCGTCGTGCGCCGCATGCCCATGACCACCGTCTTCGTGTGCGCGCTCCTGCTGGTCGCGGGAGCCGTCGTCACGAACGCCGCCGCCTACGAACATCACGCCCAGGTGCGTTACTGGCTCGATTCCCCGGCCGATGAGGCCTACATCGACGACAATCGCGGATCGCTGGACATCATCTACGGCCGCAAGGGCGAGTTCGTGGACCTCCTGATCCCCGTCGACGAGCTGGGCGATTTCATGTCGCGGGGCGCGAGGATCGATGTGACCCACCGCGACGTCGAGGCCTTCTACGCCGAGCGCAACGGCAACCGCGGCGACTTCGGCGCCTACCACACCTTCTCCGAGGACGTGGCCTGGATGGACCAGCTCCGCGCCTCCTATCCCAACTGCATCAGCGCCAAGTGGTCGCTGGGCCAGAGCCACGAGGGCAACGACCTCTGGGCCTTCCGCGTGTCGGACAACCCCGACGTGGACGAATCGGGCGAGCCCGAAGTGCTCTTCGACGGCATGCACCACGCCCGCGAGATCATGGCCGCCGAGATGCCGATGATGCTCGCCGAGTACCTCTGCCAGGAATACTACGCCGGCAACCCCGAGATCGTGAGCCTGGTCGACGAGAACGAGATCTACTTCGTGCCGATCGTGAACCCCGACGGCTTCCTCTACAACGAGCAGACGAATCCCAACGGCGGCGGCATGTGGCGCAAGAACCGCCGCAACAACGGCGGCAGCTACGGCGTCGACCCGAACCGCAACTATCCCTACGAGTGGGGCTGCGACTGGGGCAGCAGCGGCAGTCCGAGCAGCGAGACCTATCGCGGTCCCTCGCCCGGCAGCGAGCCCGAGGTCCAGGCGATGATGACCTTCATCAACGCCCACGACTTCGTGACGCGGCAGAGCTGGCACACCTACAGCGAGCTGACGCTCTACCCCTGGGGCTACACGACGGCCGACACGCCGGACGAGGACATCTTCCAGGAGATGGCCGCGGCCATGGTGGAGTTCAACGGCTACACGCCCGGTCAGCCCGGCGACGTGCTCTACGACGTCTGCGGCGGCACCTTCGACTGGGACTACGGCGCCCAGAGCGAGCACGACAAGATCTTCGGCTTCACCAACGAGATCGGCAGCACCAGCGACGGCTTCTGGCCGCCGGACTCCCGCCGCCAGCAGCTCTTCGACGACAACCTCTGGCCCTCCCTCTACATGATCCAGGTGTCCGCCGGTCTGCGCGGCGTCGAGTGGATGCACGAGGCGCTGCCCTTCGTGAGCTCGCCGGGCGGCAACTACGAGGTCGTGGGCACGCCGGTCGGCTACGAGGGCGCGGCGATCGATCCCGCGAGCGTCGTGTTGAACTTCCGCCTGAACGGCGGCGCCTTCCAGGAACTGACGATGAGCCCCGCGGGCGGCGGCGAGTACGAGACCATGATTCCGGGTCAGGCCGACGGCACGATCGTGGAATACTACCTCACGGCCTCGGACGTCGGCGAACGTCACGGCACCAGCCCCCGCAACGCCCCGGATGCGCTCCACTACTTCGAGGTGGGGGAGAGCTTCACGCACGACATGGAGGCGAAGCGCGGCTGGAGCGTGGGCGACGCGACCGACGACGCCTCCACCGGCATCTGGGTGCGCGTGGATCCCGTGGGCACGGCCGCGCAGCCCGAGGACGATCACAGCCCCGCCGGCACGCACTGCTGGGTCACCGGTCAGCACAGCGCCGGCGAGACCATCGGCTACAACGACGTGGACTCCGGCGCCACGACGCTCTTCTCCCCGGTCTACGACCTCACCGGCGCGACGGAGGTGAGCTTCAGCTACTGGCGCTGGTTCTCCAACGACCAGGGCAGCAATCCCGGCGAGGACTACTGGGACGTCTCCGTGTCCAACGATGCCGGCGCCAACTGGACCGCCCTCGAGCACACCCTCGTGTCGAGCAATGCCTGGGAGAGCCACAGCTTCGATCTGTTCTCCTACTTCGCGTCGGCCGGCCAGGTGCAGTTGAAGTTCGTGGCCAGCGACGAGGTGAACGGCTCCATCGTCGAGGCGGGCGTGGACGACTTCAGCATCGCCGGCGTCTTCGACGCCACGGGCGGCGGCGATCTGCCGGCCTTCCAGGTCAAGCTGGAGCGGCCCTTCCCGAACCCCTTCAATCCGAAGACCACCATCCGCTTCGAGCTCGCCGAGCCCGGCTTCACGAAGCTCGGCGTCTTCGATGCGCAGGGCCGTATGGTTCGCTCCCTGCTCGCCGCCCGGATGCCGGCCGGACAGCATGGGGTCACCTGGAACGGATTGGACGCCCTGGGTCGTCCCGCGGCCAGCGGCGCCTACTTCATCCGGCTGAAGGGCGACGGCATCGACCGCACGCAGCAGGTCATCCTGCTCAAGTAGGATCATCGGAATCAGCGGTTCTTTTCTCGAGAGGTCGGCGTTCGCCGGCCTCTTTTCCGTAGGCGCCAGGTTGCCCCGGAGGCGGCCGAGCAAGAAAGATTGCGGTGACGCAAGAAATGCCGGAGGGTGACGGTGCGGGCCTGATCCAGTTAACAGATACGTAAGGAGTAGTTTACGGGCGAGGGGGGCTTCGGATTCTGCTCGGGAAGCGATGTTGGATGTAAAGAAAGCGTAATGAAGGATCGATGATCTTTCTGGGTCGTCTTCGATGTCCCATAGGCCGAACCCTGTCAACCTGGAGAGACCAATGTCCTTTCGACACGCATCCCGCTGTGGGCTCGCGCTCGTAGTGATCCTGCTCGTGACGCCTTTCCAGGTGAACACGGCAGGTGCGAAGCCGGAGAAAGCTCTGAATCTGACCGACTTCAGCCTGGAGGAACTCCTCGCCATCGAGGTGATCTCCGTTTCAGGCAGAATCGAGCTGGCGCAGGCCGCCGCCGCCGCCATCCATGTAATCACTGCGGAGGAGATCCGCCGCTGCGGGGCGGTATCCATTCCCGAGGTGCTGCGCCTGGCACCCGGACTTACGGTGGCACGCATGGACGCGAACAAGTGGGCGGTGTCGACCCGCGGCTTCAACAGCCGCTTCGCGAATCACCTGCAGGTGCTCGTCGACGGTCGCAGCGTCTACTCGCCCATGTTCAGCGGCGCCTACTGGGAGGCGGCGGAGGTTCCCCTGGAGTCGATCGAACGGATCGAGGTGATCCGCGGCCCCGGAGCGACGATCTGGGGCAGCAACGCCGTCAACGGGGTGATCAACATCATCACCCGCGACCCGCGCGAGAGCGAGGCCACGCGCCGGGTGTCGGTGCGGGCCGGCAACGAGGAGCCGTTCCGCCTGTTCGCGGACACGGGGGCCCTGCCGCTGGGTGAGGCTCACCTCAACCTGAACGTCGACCTCGCGCGTCACGACCGCGCCGTGCTGGCAAACGGCGCCGAGGCCTACGACGGCTGGGATTCCGGCCTGTTGACGGGCCGCCTGTATTGGGATCCGAGCGAATCCTCGCGATTCTCGCTCTCCGGTCACTTCTTCCACGGCGACCTGGAGGCGGAGTATCCGATGACCCTCCACACGCCGCCCTACCAATCGACCCTGGCCTCCGAGGTCGACTTCGACGTGGCCAGCCTTACCGTCAAGTGGTCCCGCCTGTTCGCCGACGATTCGCGCTTCGACTTCGATGTCGCCTACTCCTACCGGGACCGTCTGGACGATCTCTTCCAGGAGCGCATGGATGTGTTCGACGTGGAGGCGCAGTACCAGTTCGCGTTCGGCGAACGCCAGTCGTTCGTCTGGGGCTGGGCCTGGCGCTACTACGAGAGCCAGATCGAGGGCCTCCAGCCCTTCTTCCAGTTCACGCAGGGGGGGGACGAGGTGGAGTACACGTCCTGCTTCCTGCAGGACGAGATCACACTGGTTCCGGAGCGTCTCCGTCTCGTGATGGGCACCAAGTACGAGGCCCACCAGAATCTTGCGGATCAGTGGCAGCCGAATCTGCGGCTGGCCTGGACGCCGTCGCGCTCATGGACCCTCTGGGGGGCCGCCTCCAGAGCGCTGCACACGCCGGCGCATTTCGACCGTTTCGTGCGGATGGACCTGGCCGCGATGCCTCCCGGCAGCACGCCCTGGAATCCCGACTTCCCCGTGATGCTCTCCCTGGTCGGCAACGAGGAGCTGGATTCCGAGAAGCTGACCGCCTGGGAGATGGGTTGCCGCGCCGAGCTCACCGAGCGTCTGCATGGCGATCTCGCGCTCTTCGTCCACCGCTACTCCGACATGCGGGAGTCCCTGGCCGGCGCGATCCGGCCCCATTCCCGCCTGGGCATGCCGGTGATGCAGATCCCGATGTACGTGCGGAACGGACTGGCGGGGGACAACGTGGGCGGCGATCTGGCCCTGACCTGGCAGCTTCGGAACGACACGCGGCTGCATGCGGCCTGGAGCCACGCCGAGTACGACGAGAAGCTCTACGTCTCGGAGGGATCTGCCTTGCAGTACATGGCCTCCCCGGCCGACCAGTTCTCGCTGCGCGCCCAGGTCTCCCCGTCCGAGGGCTGGGAGATCGACGCCTGGTTCCGTCACGTCGGCGAGCTCCAGGACGCGCGTGAGGAAACGCCGGCCTGGAGTGAACTCGACCTGCGGTTGAGCTGGCGTCCCTCCATGAACTGGCGTCTCACCGTGGCCGGGCAGAACCTGCTGAACTCCGCGCATCACCAGTTCGCGGGTATCAGCAGCACCCCCCGCATCACGAGCATCGAGCGCGGCTTCTACACTGAAATCGAATGGGCGTTCTAGGTCGAATGAGCACTGTGCGAGGATATCTTTTTCGGGCGATGCTGGGACTGATGATCCTTGTCGTGGCCGGTTTCGGGGCGCCCCTGCGCGCCGCCGACCGGAACATCGACGAGAGTCGGATTCCGGAACTGAAGGCGGCGATCCTTTTCAAGATCACCACCTTCGTCTCATGGACCGATGCGGTCCTGCCGCCAAGTGGCGGCGAGATCCGCCTCGGCCTGATCTGCGACGACTGCTGCACGCCCGCCTTCTTCGCCCTGCGGGGACAAAGGATCCAGGGCCGGACCCTCGAGGTCGTAACGTTCGACTCCCTTTCGCAGGTGCGCGGTTGCCAGTTGCTCTATACCTGCGAGGGTGAACCGGGCGGGGGCAACGCGGAAGGACTGGTCGAGTTCCTGGCCGACACCGAAGGAGTTCTCACCTTCGGCGACGGAGAGCTGTTCAATGCCCAGGGCGGCATGATCCATCTCGGACTCGATGCCGAGGATCGCATGAGCTTCACCGTGAACCGGGCCGCCGTGAATCGCGGCGGTCTGCGTCTCAGTTCCCGGCTGCTGCGCCTGGCGAAGCTGTACGAGGAGGAGGCTCGATGATCTCCTTCCGTGACATGCCGATCCGTCGGAAGGTGTGGGGAATCCTGGTCACCTCCACGCTCTCGGCGCTTCTCGTCGTCGGCGTGGCTCTCTGGGCTTACGACACCAACGCCTACCATCGCGAACTGCGGGCGCGTCTGAGTTCCCTCGCCGAGGTCATCGCCGAGAGCGCGTCGGCGTCCCTGCTCTTCGACGACGCCAAGGTGGCGGGGGAGACCCTGCAGGATCTCAGCCCCATTCGCGGCATCCAGTCCGCGCTGCTGTTCGACGCGAAGGGGCGCATCCTGTCGCAGCTGGACAACGGGGTGATCACCGAGAATCCCGAGCTGCCGGACATGGAACTACTCGTTCTCATGAGGGGAATGGGCGGCGATCCGCCCTACCTCAGTTTCCAGGACGAGGTCATTCAGCTCCTGCAGCCGGTGCGCTGGGAGAAGGAGCTCCTCGGCTGGCTGCAGATCACCTACAGCATCCATGAACTCCACCAGCGCCGCAGCCAGCTGATCCTGTTCCTCGCTCTCATCACCCTGGCCACGCTCGTCCTCACGATCGTCTTCGGTGAGCGGATGCAACGACTCATCAGCACGCCCATCTCGAACCTCGCGGCGGTGGCCAACAAGGTGACCCGCGAGCGGAACTACCACGAGCGGGTCGACAACGAGGCCCTCGACGAGACGGGCCAGCTCTCGCGCACCTTCAACGAGATGCTCGACACCATCCAGCAGCGCGAGGTGGAGCTGATCAAGGCCAAGCTGAGGGCCGATGCGGCCAGCGAGGCGAAGAGCCGGTTCCTGGCCAACATGAGCCACGAGATCCGGACTCCGATGAACGGCGTCATCGGCATGACCACCCTGCTGCTCGACGGCGAGCTGACGGGGGAGCAGCTCGAATACGGCAAGTCGATTCAATACTCCGCGGAACAGCTCCTGGAGATCATCAACGAGATCCTCGACCTCTCCCGCGTCGAGTCCGGACGACTCGCGCTGGCAGATGAGCCGTTCGATCTCCACGCCATGCTGGACGGTGTCCGGCGGATCTTCGAGCCGAGCGGCAAGGAGAAGGGCGTCGTCATCGAAATGTCCGTGGAGGAGTCGGTACACCGCTTCGTGCGGGGGGATCAGGGACGCATCCGGCAGATCCTGATCAACCTCGCGGGGAACGCCATGAAGTTCACCGAGCGGGGAATGGTGATGGTTCGGATCATCGCCGAGGGCGACGACGAACAGGGGCGAGGGCTCCTTCGCTTCGTGATCCGCGACACGGGCATCGGGATACCCTCCGATCGCCTGGGGCATATCTTCGAGCCCTTCGCCCAGGCCGACGAGTCCGATTCCCGCATCTTCGGCGGCTCCGGTCTCGGCCTGGCCATCTGTCGTCAACTGGTGCATCTCATGGGCGGCGAGATCGGAGTCGACAGCCGGGTCGGCGAGGGTTCCACGTTCTGGTTCCGGCTGCCGCTGGTCGCCGTATCGGAGGAAGAGATCATCGATCTGGACCGGAAGCCGGAGCAGGAACTGAAGTCCCTGGGTCCACTGGTCTTCGAGAGCGACGAGAGTCGGCCCGACGGACGGCTTCTCGTGGCGGAGGACAACCGCATCAACCAGGTCGTCATCACCAAGCTCCTGGACCGCATGGGATTCGACGCGAAGCTCGTATCGAACGGAGTCGAGGCCGTCGAGGCGATGCGCGAGGAGCGCTTCGACCTGATCCTCATGGACTGTCACATGCCCGAGATGGACGGCTTCGCCGCCACCCGCCGGATCCGCGAACTCGAGCCACCCGCCTGCGACACGAAGATCGTGGCCGTCACCGCCAGCGCGCTGAACGAGGACCGCGAACGTGCGCTGGAGTCGGGCATGGACGACTTCCTCACGAAGCCCATCAAGGCCGGGGAACTCAAGGCGATGCTCGCCAAGTGGCTCGACAGGTCCGTGAAGGTCGAGCACTGAGCTCCAGGTTTTGTTTGCCAGAATTTTCGAATTGTGAAAGTCTCCCCCCATCTGACTCGAGATGACCGTCGCGTTCCGCTCGACGAGCGGTGAGGGAGGTCGGAATGA
>CAYNQX010000003.1:40110-43942 GCA_964399495.1 uncultured bacterium | reverse complement strand
GGGCCGGGATTCTTTGCCACCCATGCATCCGGAAGGAACGGGAATGAGGGCACGATTGCTTTTCCTGGTTCTGCTGGCGATCCCCATGGTCGCGGCGGCCGCCCCTGATTTCAAGTGGGCTCAGACCTACGACGGCGGGGGGTTTTACACCGACGAGGGTCTGCTGGCCCTCACCCACGAGGGCGGCGACCTGATTCTCGCCGGCCTGAGTCATGACGGCGTCGACGGCCTCGACATCATCGTGCGCCGCATGGACAAGGACACCGGCGCCACCGTGTGGAACCGGCGCCAGACCGCCTTCGACACCAACGACATGGCCGTCACCGGGATGTGCTGGGACGGCTACGGCGACCTGCTCCTGTCGGCATTCGTCGTCGGCTGCGTGGGCTGAGGCCACGGCGACGATATCATCGTCCTCAAGCTGGACGGTGAGACCGGAGAGGTTCTCTGGTTAACGCACTACGCTCCCGCAGGTGATCAACACGAGACGGCTTACGCCGTGGCCGCGGCGCCCGACGGCGACGCCTTCGTCGTGGGCCGCGCCCACACCGGCGCAAACATCGACGACATGATCGCCATGCGCCTCGACTCGAGCGACGGCAGCCAGGTCTGGCTGGCCCACATCGACGGCGAAGGGTTCAACGACCGCGCCTACGACGTCGTCGTGAACGGCGCCGGGCACATGATCATGACCGGCGTCAGCGTCAATCCGGACGAGAGCGCCGACTACCTGACCTGCGCCCTGGACGGCGCCGACGGTCACACGCTCTGGATCCGTCGCGAGCCGGGCGCCGTGAACAACGAGAACATCGCGGGCTGGCTGGCCGTGGCGGACGACGACGACGTCATCATGGCCAACCGCACCTGGATCAGCGGCCACTCCTTCGACGTGGTGGTGCAGCGCTACGAGGCGAATGGCGGCGCCGTGGTCTGGAGCCAGACCTACGACAACGGCGGCGTCGCGGACGACATCCGCGAGATGGTGCTCGACGAGGAGGGCAACATCGTCGTGGTGGGGGTGTCGGGCGGCGACATGATGACCCTGCGCTTCGCCGTCGCCGACGGGCAGCTGCTCTGGTCCGCGTTCAAGGACGGACCCATGGGTTGGTACGATCTGGCCAACTGCGCGGTCCCGGGACCGAGCGGCCAGATGCTGGTGGCCGGATTCACCGACGGCGGCAACTCCACCTGGGACGCCACCGTGGTCTCCTACGATATCCTGAACGGAGACGAGTCCTGGAGCGTCACCTGGGACGGCGCGGACAGCCTCACCGACGAGCTCAAGGGCATCGTCCTGAGCGACGACGGCGACCTGTTCACCACGGGCTACAGCTACGCGAACGGCACCGACATGGATCTCGTGGCCCTCTGCTACGAGTACACCTCCACCGGCGTGCCGGGCACCTGGGACGGCGCCCGCACGCTCGCCGCCTGGCCCAACCCCTTCCGCGAGCGCACGACCCTGAGCTTCGCCATGAGCGCGGCGGGCGAGTTCGAGGCCGCGGTCTACGACGCCCAGGGCCGCCTCGTGCGGGAACTGGGCCGCGGATACGCTCCCGCCGGCGAGATGCCGCTGGTCTGGGACGGACGCGACCAGTCCGGGCGCTCCGTACCCGCCGGCGTGTACCTGATGCGGGTGCGCGGCGCCGTCGAGGAGCACCACGGCAGGGTGCTGCGCCTGCGCTGATCCGTCTCCGATGGACTCGACATGAGCCAGCCCCGGCACCGTGAAGGCGCCGGGGCTTTTTGATGTCGGATCCGGGAGGGGATGCCCGTCAGCGGATCTGTCCCATGAGCCAGTAGACGACCGGCAGCAGTATCCCCAGGATCATCAGCACGCCGCCGCGTCCCATGAGGCCCTTGCGGCCGCGGGTGAGGAAGATACCGGTGATGGCCAGCAGGGCCAGGATCACCGCGTAGCTGTCGGCCACCCAGGTCCAGAAGCCCTTGCCGCTGTTCAGGTGCATGAAGTTGAACTCGTAGAGCCAGGCGCGTCGGTCGAAGCCCTCGCGCAGCACCTCGCCGCTGTCCAGGTCCACCGTGATCTTCGCGCCCTCGACGAACACGTGAAGCTCGTCCGGCGCCGCTCGCCAGGTGTTCTTCACCACCTCACCGGCGGGCAACGCCAGGCGCTCCAGGACGAGCGGCGTGATCTCGGTGGTGAGGCCCCTGCCCACCGGCTCGATCGCCGACACCTCGCGGGAGTTCTTGTAGTTGGCGTTCCAGTGGTGGGCGTGGTTCACGGCGAGGCCGCTGATCGCGTAGATCAGGGTGAGCCCCACCGTGAGGTAGCCCAGCTCTCGGTGCAGCCAGCGGCAGACCTTGCGAAACGTGTTCATGTTGCTCCGCCGCTAGCTCTTGTCGGAGTCGCCCTCGGCGGGCTTCTCGACGACCACCGCGCCGGTGCCGCTGATCTGGTAGAGGGTCATGCACTCGGTGACGGACTCGGGCTTGAACTCCTCGCCGGCGTCCTTGGCGCGATGCTCGCAGACCTTCTTGGTGGTCTCCAGGTCGAGCTTGTTGGCGGTCCAGACGCCCTCGGCGATGAGCGTCTCGCCCATGATCTCCTTGGGGAAGACGATCACGCCGTCCACCACCTTCACGCGCACGACGTCGCCCTCCTTGTCGGAGGCGATGTTCACCCAGCAGCCGCGGTGGGAGCATACGCCCACGGCGGTGCCCTGCACTCGGACCGTCTCGCCGACGTACTTGTCGGGATTCGCCAGGAGTTCGCTCACCAGCATGGTCTCCTGGGAGCTGACGCCCTCGCCGAAGGTCTGGGGCTCGGCGAAGGCGCCGCCGGCCAGGGCGAGGATGGTGAGAAGGGTCACGAAGATGCCGATGGTCTTGCGCATGGTCGCTCCTCGGTTGATGATGAAATGATGACTTTCGGATGACAAAATGATCCATCAGGCCTGCGAATGCAAGTGTTTGCAGGGAGTTCCAGATCTCGGAAACTTCAGGAAAGACCTCAATATTGCGACATTGACTGCCGATGACCTGGACGTAAGCCCGCCCTTGCCTGAGGTCCGGGTGTGCTCTGGCCTGAATCGAGGGGATCGATGAACACCGGCCATCCATTCGAACTCGCCGAGTTGATCGGCCATCGGCAGTTGCTCAAGGAGTCCGCGATCCGGGAGCTCATCGCGCGGGCCGACGAGGCCGGTTGCAGCCTCGAAGAGCAGATCCTGGCCGATGGGATCTTCGGTCGCCGGCAGCTGCTCCAGATTCTGGAGAATCATCATTTCTGTCCTTCATTGGACTTCGAGGCCGTCGACTACTCCCCCGAAGCCCTGACCCTGATGCCGCGCGGGTTCGCGGAACGCCATGGCATGTTGCCCGTGAACCTGCAGGGCGAGGCGCTGCGGGTGGCCTTCACGGATCCCGGCGACGTCGTCGCACGGGAGTCGGCCGCCGCGGCCTGCGGCCGCGAGATCCTGCCGCTGGTGGCCCTCGAGAGCGACATCCGTCGAACCCTCGTAACCTGGTACGACAGGCTGGAGAAGCAGCTGACGAATTCCGGAACCCGGCCCGACACGGACTCCGCCGATACCGATCGCGCGGAGCCACGCGGGGAGACGCCGGATGTCGTGCGGATCGAAGGCCTCTCCGGAAAGAGCCCTTCCGAGGTCGTGGACCGAATCGTCCAGGACGCGGCCCGGCGCGGGGCGACGGACATCCACTTCGAGTGTGGCGAGGAGGGACTGGACGTCCGGCTGCGCCTCGACGGCATCCTGCGTCAGGTCGCCACGCTGCCCGCCGAGAGGTCGGCCGGCATCGTCTCCCGCATCAAGATCCTCTCCGATCTCAACATCGCCGAGCACCGCCTGCC
>CAYNQX010000003.1:0-40010 GCA_964399495.1 uncultured bacterium | reverse complement strand
TCGTCTCCCGCATCAAGATCCTCTCCGATCTCAACATCGCCGAGCACCGCCTGCCGCAGGACGGTCGCTACTCCATGACAGCGGGCGACCGGCTCTTCGACCTGCGCGTGAGCGTGCTGCCTTCCCAGTTCGGGGAGAAAGTGGTGATGCGCCTGCTGGAGAAGCGGATGGAGCTCCTTGATATCGATAAGCTGAGGATGCCGCCGGCGGTGCGCGAGGCGTTCGGCGACGTGCTCGAGAAGCCCACGGGCTTCTACCTGATCTCCGGCCCCACGGGCAGCGGCAAGACCACCACGCTCTACGCCGCGCTGCGGGCCCTGAACCGCGAGTCCCTGAACATCAGCACGCTCGAAGATCCGATCGAGTACTCGCTGAAGGGCGTGACCCAGACACAGATCCACGAGGAGATCGGCCTCGATTTCGCCGATGGATTGCGTTCGCTGCTCAGGCAGGATCCCGACGTGATCCTCGTCGGCGAGATGCGCGACCTGGCCACCATCGAGGTCGCCTGCCGCGCCTCGCTCACCGGGCACAAGGTGCTCAGCACCATCCACACCAACGACGCCTGTCAGGTGATCACCCGCCTGTTGGACATGGGCACCCAGCCGCATCTGATCGCCGCCACGCTGCGCGGCGTCATGGCTCAGCGCCTCGTGCGCCGCATCTGTCCCGACTGCGTCGAGAGATACACGCCCAACGAGGCCGAACTAGCGCTTCTCGGCTATCCCGAGAACGAGCAGCTGTGGCACGGCACCGGCTGCGAGAGCTGCGGGCACACCGGTTATCAGGGGCGCTACGCGATCTACGAGTACTTCCGCGTCGACGAGAACATCCATCGGCTGATCCTCGACCGGGCCTCGCCCTATGCCATCCGCTACGCGGCGCAGCGCGGCGGAATGCTGTTCATGGCCGACTACGCCAAGCGGGCCGTGCTGGCCGGCGAGACGACCGTCGAGGAGATCCAGCGCGTGATCCTGTCCGACGCGCCCCGCGAACAGCTCTGCCACGGCTGCCAGCGCGTGGTGAGCCTGGAGTTCAGTCTCTGTCCCTTCTGCCACGCCACCCTCAAGGAGACCTGCGGCGGCTGCGGCAAGCCCGTCGAGCCCAACTGGGACAGCTGTCCCAGTTGCGGCGACCCCCTGGAGAGGGAGTGGCAGAAGGTCTACTGCCGTCATTGCCTTGCCCCCGTGAAACCCGAATGGGAAAGCTGTCATTTCTGTGGAGGATCGATCTAGATGACTACCCCCGACACCATCATGCCCACCGGCATCGCCGGCCTGGACCACCTGCTCGAAGGCGGCATCGTCCGCGGCAACAGCCTGCTCATCGAAGGCCCTCCCGGCAGCGGCAAGACGACCTTCGCCATCCGCTCCCTCTACCAGGGAATCGTGGAGTACGGCGAACCCGGCCTGATCCTCACCTTCGAGGAGTTTCCACGGCAGATCTACCAGGAGGCGGCGAGCCTGGGCATGGACCTGGCCGAGCTGGAGAAGGAGGGCATGCTGCGCGTGGTCTGGACCCCGCCGGAGCGGATCCTCGAGGGCTTCACGGGACAGAGCGACCTGGTGGAGAACATCATCGAGGAGATGGGCGTGAAGCGTCTGGTGATCGACAGCATCACCCACTTCAAGCGCGTGGCCCACTCCGAGGCCGATCTGCGCGAGAACCTGGCGGAGATCCTGAACTTCCTCAAGCTGAAGGAGATCAACGCGATCCTCGTCAAGGAGCTCGAGCGGATGGACGACGCCACCATCGCCTTCGAGGAGTACCTGGTCGACGCCTCCCTGCGCGTCTCCAACAGCCCGACGGGCCGAGGCGGCGCCAACGGACGCTTCATCGAGGTGCGCAAGACGCGAGGGCAGAGCCATATCTCGGGCCTGCATCCCTTCGAGCTGGGCGAGGACGGCGTCACGGTGTATCCCCGCCTGCGTCCCGAGGACGTGCAGCGCAATCGGCGGGTTCCCGTCGGCCCGCGCGAGCGCGTGGCCACGGCCATCGGCGGCCTCGATCGCATGCTCGAAGGCGGATTCTGGGACAGCTCCTTCAACCTGGTCAGCGGCTATCAGGGCACGGGCAAGACCGTGCTCGCCTACCACTTCATCAACGAGGGGCTGGTGCAGGGGGAGAACTGCCGCGTCGCCATCTTCAACCGGCAGGTGGAGGATGTCATGGCCGCGGCCGCCAGCATCGGTTTCGACTGGCGGGAGGCCCTCGAGAGCGGCCAGCTCGGCTTCGACTCCTTCTCGCGCGGCGGCATGAACATGGAGAAGTTCCTGAACGTCATGGACGAGAAGCTGCGGGAACGCCCGGCGCGACGCTTCATGCTGGAGAGCCTCGACGATCTCTTCGCCCTGCCCGGCCAGAACCGCTCGGTGGCGGACGGCATCGAGGTGCTCGCCGCGCTGCTGCGCGACGTGGGCACCACGGGCCTGCTGCTCCACCGCTCGAGCGCGATGGCGGGCGACCTCGCCGACGCGACGCGCGAGATCGGGGAGATCACCGACTGCGTGATCCAGTTCTCGATCGCGGAGAGCGACGGACAGCTTCGCCGCTTCATCAGCGTGCGCAAGCACAGCAGCAGCGGGCACGACAAGGAGCTGCGGGAGATCATCGTGGGGAATCACGGCATGCGCGTGGCCGAGAACAGCGGTCGCCACGTCGGCATCCTCAGCGGACAGGCGCTGCTGACTCCGTCGGAGGCCTCGCCCGAGGTGATGCCCCGCATCGAGAACATCCGCATGATACTCAGGGAGATCCTGTCCGACGGCAGCCTCGAGAGCGACGTGCTCGAGCAGCTCAAGGAGGCGCGCCGGGAACTCGTGCTCGCCGATGTGGTGCTGCGCGAGCACTTCGGCCTGACCCAGTTCCATCAGCTCGCGGCGCGCAAGGGAGAGCGGGAAGAGGAGCCGGCGCTTCCCTGAGCGCCGCCGGGCTTCACTTCGAGCTCGCGAGGCGAGCCCTCGGAGGCGCCCGAGCGATCGTTCATCTCCGCTAGCGGAACACAGCGGGTGCCAGCCGTGCGGCGAGGCCGTCAGGAGAGTTCAGGACGGTCGCTGAACAGCTCGAGGGCTTCCGGATTCGCCAGCGCTTCCGTGTTCTTCACCGCTCGTCCATGGATGACGTCGCGGACGGCGATCTCCGAGATCTTGCCGCTGCGGGTGCGCGGGATATCCGCCACCTGCGCGACCACCGACGGTACGTGCCGCGGCGTGGCGCCCTCCCGAACCCGCGCGCGGATGCGGCCGATCAGTGCCTCGTCCAGATCGAGGCCCTCCCGCAGGCGCAGGAACAGCACCACACGCTGATCGCCCCGCCAGGTCTGACCCACGACGATCGCTTCCTCGACCTCGTCGAACTGCTCCACCTGACGGTAGATCTCCGCCGTGCCGATCCGGACGCCGCCGGGATTCAGCGTGGCGTCGCTGCGGCCGTAGATGACGATGCCCCCGTGCTCGGTCAGCTCCACGAGATCGCCGTGGCGCCAGACTCCGGGGAAGTGCTCGAAGTAGGCGGCGCGGTAGCGGCCGCCGTCCGTGTCGCCCCAGAAGCCGACCGGCATCGAGGGCGCGGGGGCCGAGCACACCAGTTCGCCCGGCTCGCCCGCGAGCGGGCGCGCGTCGTCGTCGTACACCTCCACCTTCATCCCCAGACCGCGGCACTGGATCTCGCCCCGCCAGACGGGCAGCACCGGATTGCCCAGCATGAAGCAGGAGACGATGTCGGTGCCCCCGGCGATGCTGGCGAGCTGGACGTCGTTCTTGATGTCCGAGTAGACGTAGTCGAACGACTCCGGCAGCAGGGGCGAGCCGGTGGAGCAGAGGGTGCGCAGGGCCGACAGGTCGTGGGTCTCGGCGGGTTTCAGGCCCGCCTTCTTGCAGGCGTCGATGTACTTGGCGCTGGTGCCGAACAGCGTGAGCCGCTCCTCGGCGGCCATGTCCCAGAGCACCGAGGGCGCGGGGTGGAAGGGGCTGCCGTCGTACAGCACCACCGTCGCGCCGCTGGCCAGGCCGGTGACGAGCCAGTTCCACATCATCCAGCCCGTGGTGGTGAAGTAGAAGAAGCGATCGTCTTCGCGGATGTCGCTGTGCAGACGATGCTCCTTGAGATGCTGCAGCAGCGTTCCGCCCGCGCCGTGGGTGATGCACTTGGGCCGACCGGTGGTGCCCGAGCTGAACAGGATGTAGAGCGGCTGGTCGAAGGGGAAGCGCGGGAACTCGATGTCGCCCTCGGGGGCGCTCTCCATGAAGGCGTGGAAATCCTCGGCGCCGGGAATCGCGCCGGGCTCGGTGCCGCCGGTGTCGTGGACGATCAGCGTCCGCTCGAGGCCGGGCAGGCCGGCCAGCACCTCGGTGAGCTTCTCCTCGGAGCTGAACACCTTGCCCTTGTAGAGGTGGCCGTCGGCCACGATCAGGAACTTGGGCTCGATCTGGCCGAATCGATCGAGCACGCCCTGGGCTCCGAAATCCGGCGAGGCGGAAGACCAGATGCCGCCGAGGCTGGCCACGGCCAACGCGGCCACGATCGCCTCGGGGATATTGGGGATGAAGGCCGCCACGCGATCGCCGGGCACGAGCCCCGCGGCCTTGAAGGCGCGCTGGAGCTTGCCCACCTGCTCCCGGAGCTCGGCGAAGCTGATCTCGCGCCGGTGGCCGTCCTCGCGCCTCAGCACGATGGCGGGCGCGTCGTCGTTTCGCCTCAGCAGGTTCTCCGCGAAGTTGAGACGGGCCTCGGGGAACCAGCGGGCGCCGGGCAGGCGGTGGCCGTCCTCCAGCACCGTGGCTCCGGGTTCGCCGACCACGCCGCAGAAGCTCCAGAGCTCGCGCCAGAAGGCCTCGGGCTCGGTCACGGACCAGTCGTGGAGGGCGTCGTAGTCGGCGTGGCCCGTGCGCTCCATGAAGGCCCGCATCTGCGTGGCCTGGGCGCGCTCGGGCGAGGGGGTCCAGAGGGGTGTGGACATCGTATCCTCCCGGGGAGCTCGATTCGCAAGGGGCGAGCGTGGAATGGTAGCCGCGACGCCGCGCGGGCTCAAGGGGGATTCGTCCGCGGGCGGTCGCGTCAGCGAGCCGCGATGCGCCAGTCGCCGGCGTCGAACGCCGCGATCTCCTCGCGGAATCGCGCCACCGCCTCCCGGCGGAACCGTTCCAGCTCCTCGGCATCCCGCGGATAGGCGAGGCGCTCCATGAGCTTGCGATCCTCGGCGGGCAGGTCGCGGTCGAGATAGCGGGGGCCGTAGTCGAAGCGCTCGGGGCAGTGCCGCATGCGCAGCAGCTCGATGAGGGGCCGCAGGGTCATGGCGTAGTAGGTGGCCGCGGCCTCGGCGCCGTGACCGCGGAACACACCGCGACTCACCAGGGGCTGGAACAGCTCGAAGTTCACCTTCAGGGTGTCGAGTCGACGCCGCACGTTTTCGAGGTGCGTGTCCCAGTCGAGCTGCGGCGGGTCGGCCAGGTGGCCGTCGCGATCGAAGAGCACGATGGCCTCGCCGTGGCGCTCGGGCTCCTGGAAACGCTTCTCGGGCGGGGTGCTGACCTTGATGGCGGCGAAGTCCACCAGGTGGTTGGGATCGGCGTTCGCCAGGCGGTAGAACTCCTGGGAGAAGCCGTGCCAGGCCGGCTCGGGCAGGCGGAAGCTGAGGTCCACGGGGGAGAGACTCTCCAGGGCCTCTCGGACGAGCACGAACACGTCCTCCACGCGATCGTCCTCGACCAGGGTCATCAGGTCGATGTCCGAGTACTCGTCGGTGCGGCCGCTGGCGTCGCTGCCGCCGAGAGCGGCCGCGAGCACGTAGTCGGCGCTCTCGAGGGCCCCGCCGAGGGTATCGATGATCGTCTGCCTGGGAATCCACTGCTTCTCCGTCACGATTCTCCTCCTCGGGTCGGTCTGGGGGACCGGAAACCTACGCCGAATCCACACGCCGGTTTCGTGGCTCCCGCCGCAAATCCACTGTAACCTATTCCGGCCTGAGCAGTCATACTCCTCGTGACGAACATGGCCTCACCCCGAAGGAACACCTCGATGAGCGAAACCTGGACATTCGCCTACCGACGCCACGGCGGCGTGGTGCGGGGCTATCTCCAGAAGCGGCTTTCCAGCAGGGAGGAGGTGGAGGATCTCTGCCAGGAGACCTTCACCCGCGCCATGAAGGCCGAGGGCCGGCTGCGCGACCCGGGCAAGCTGCGGAGCTACCTGCTCAGCACCGCCCACAACCTGCTCGTGAATCACCTGCGCAAGCGGGGGCGCGTGCGGAGCGAGAGCGAGATGGGCGAGGGGCTCCAGCTCGAGACGCTGCCGGGGGCCGCGATCGGCGGGGAGTCCGACGAACGGGTCATGGATCTGGACATGGCGCTGCGCCGCGAGCTGGATCGCCTGCCGCCGCACCAGCGCCGGGCCTTCGAACTGGGGGCCCTGCAGCGATGGCCCTACGCCCGGATCGCCGCGGAGACGGGATGCAGCGTGAGCAAGGTGAAGGTGGATGTGTTTCGCGCCCGCAAGACACTGATGAAACGACTCGAAGACTACCGACCCCGGGCCGGCGCCCGGGTCGCCACCGGGGAGGTGGACGCATGAACGGCTGCGAACTCCACGAACTTCAGATCTCGGCGCTCCTGGATGGGGAGGCCGACCTTCACGAGCAGGTCGCCGTGATGGATCACCTGCTGGATTGCCCCGACTGCCGTCGTTTCTTCCAGGCGGCCCGCGCTTTCCAGGACCGGCTCGACGCGTTGCCCCTGGAAGGCGAGAAGCTTCAGCCCGCCACGCCGGGCGTGAACCGCTCACGCTGGAGCCGTCTTCCGGGCTGGGCCCAGGCCGCCGCCATGCTGGCCGTGCTGGCCATCGGCGTCACCCTGGGCGCGGGAATCCGCAGCGAGGAGCTCCCTCCCGAGCGACTGGCGCTCCCCTCCGGCGAACAGCCCATCGAGGTGCGGCTCGCCTCCGAATCCGGCTCCATGAACGACGCCGAGTTCCTGGTTCTCGCTCTCGATCTGCTCAGGGCCGACAGCCGCTACCAACGCAAGATGTACGAGATTCTCGATCTGCTCGAGATGGACAACCTCAGCCCGGCCGAAGGGGGCTTCGACTACGCCCTCGACCGGGAACAGGCCGACCTGCGCGCCCAGCGGGTGCTCGGCGGCGAAACCGATACCACGGGCGACCCGGCACCCGCCGGCCGCCGGGCGATCTACTAGCTGAAAAGGAGAGCCCCATGCGCAATGCGAAGAACCTGATCCTGGCGGCCCTGCTGATCGCGCTCACCCTGGGCGCGGCCGGTACGGCTCTGGCGAAGCAGGACAACCACGGCTTCATCTACGGCGAGGTCATCACCGAATCCGGCAAGGAGTACAAGGGATTCCTGCGCTGGAACACGGACGAGGAGGCGTTCTGGGACGATCTGTTCCACTCGAGCAAGGAGGACCTGCCCTACCTCGATGAGGTCGACCGGGACGATCGCCGCAGCCGCAAGGGCAAGAAGGTCGTGAAGATCTTCGGGATCCGGGTGAACGTGGAGTCCGACGACTGGGGCGGCTCCTCCTCGCGCATCTTCATCTCCCGCTTCGGCGACATCGCGGAGATCCAGGTGCAGGGATCCAACTCGGCCCGCCTCATCATGAAGAGCGGCGAGCGCTACGAGGTGTCGGGCTACGCCAACGACGTGGGCGCCACGATCCGCGTGAGCGACGAGTCCCTGGGCGATATCGATCTGCGCTGGAATCGCATCGACAGCATCCGCTTCATGCCCGCGCCTCGCAAGGCCGACCCCGGCGCGACCCGCCTCCACGGCAAGCTCACCACCCGCGACGGCGAGTACGAGGGCTTCATCCAGTGGGACAAGGAGGAGTGCCTGAGCAGCGACGAGCTGGACGGCGACACCGAGGACGGCGACATCTCGATTCCCATGGGGAGCATCGCCTCCATCGAGCGACGCGGGAGCCGGGGCTGCGAGGTCGTGCTCGCCGACGGCCGCAGCTTCCGCCTGCGCGGCAGCAACGACGTGAACAGCGACAACCGGGGCATCATGGTGGAGGACGCGCGCTACGGGCGCGTGGTGGTGTTCTGGAACGACTTCGACAGGCTGGATTTCACCGACAGCAAGAGCAGCGGCCGGGCCTACAAGGACTACAAGAGCGGTTTCCTCCAGGGCGTGATCACCGACAAGGGCGGCGAACGGCGCGAGGGACGCATCGTCTTCGATCTCGACGAGTCGGAGAGCTGGGAGATCCTGAACGGCAACTCGCGGGACATCGAGTACAACATCCCCTTCGAGCTGGTGAGCGTCATCGAGCCGGGCCGCCACGAGAGCCGCGTGGTGCTGACCGGCGGCGAGGAGCTGTGGCTCGAGGACAGCCAGGACACCACCGACAGCAACGACGGCTTGATGGTGTTCGACCGGGGCGACGACGACCCCTACTACCTGCGCTGGCGGCGCATCGAGAAGATCGAATTCAAGCACTGACCCGGATCCCGGACGACCCCCGATCGAACCCTCCCCGTTCCTGCCGCGGGGAGGGTTTTTCATGCTGCGGGACTCCCGAAACATCGTCCACTGGCGCGGTTCGCGAGTTTTGACGTTGTTATTCCGCGCGGCCGGGGGAATACTGTGCGCCGCAATCCGAGACATCCGATCGACCGAGGGGGAATTTCATCGAGAAGGGGCTCGTCCCCTCCGCCCTCGATGAATGCCGGGAGGAAGACCATGCCGAAACGGGTAGCGCGAACCCTTGTCCTCGTCGCCGCGCTGCTGGCGATGGGGAGCTGCGCGGGTGACCCGGGGCCGCAGGGCCCGCCCGGCAGCGGCCATGCCCACTCCTATGAAGGCACGGTGATGCTGGCGGATGGCGCGGTCGGGGCCGGAGTTCTCGTGCTGCTGCACGCCCTGGACATCAATGGCCGCCCCGTGACCGCCCTCATGGCGACGCTCACCGACTCCGAGGGCGGCTTCACGGTGTCGACGGATCTCGACGCGACCGACACGTGGCTCGGCCTCGAGGCGGTGGTGGGCGAGCGGCACTACCTCGCCCTGCTGGCCGCGCCGGACGATCTGCTTGTGGATCCCGTCAGCGACGGCGTGGCCCGGTTGGTCGATCTCGTGGCGGGTCCCCCCGGCGGCCGCCATCTCGACGACTTCGCGCGCGAGGAGATCGTCACCCTCACCGCCGACGCGCGGGTGGCCCTGGCGGGCGCCGGCACCGATCTCACCGACCCCGATGCGGTGCTGGATGTTCTGCTCGCCGAACTGGGCGGGGACGTCGCGGACTACTCGGGCGGCGCCTACAGCCTGGCGGCGACGAGCGGCATCGTGACCGTCGATCCGCCCGATGTCGCGACCACGCTCCAGTTCTTCAACTACTCGCTCGTCGACGGCCGCACCGAGTTCTGGGACATCATGAGGGACGGTGCGATCTACGACGGCACCCACGAAGCCTACGACATCATGTTCGAGCTGAACGTTGACGGCGCCGGCTTCCCCAACATGGTTCCCGGCGGGCCGGATACGCGGATCGAGGACGGCCGCGAGGTCGCCCTCGGTCCCGTTCTCGACCTGGGCGTTCCGGGACTCGAGGTCACCCGCAAGATCTTCGTGCCCGAGCAGCTCTCCTTCGTGCGCTACGCGGAGATCCTCACGAACAGTTCCGCTGCGGAGATCACGGTGGACGTCACGGTCGACGGCGATCTCGGATCCGACGAGAGCACCGATCATGTCCACTTCTCCTCCACAGGGGATTCGGAAGTCACGGCGGAGGACGAGTGGTTCGCCTCCCACTGGGGTTTCGACAGCTCGTCCGTGGGCTTCTTCTTTCCGGGGGCCGAACCGAACAAGAGCGGCGACAACGTGGCCTATTCCTGGCGCGACGTGACGATTCCGGCGCAGGGCACCGTCGTGCTCTTCCACTGGGGTTTCCAGAGGACGGGGGGATCGTCGGACGAGCTGGCGGCGATCATGGCCGGCCTGGAGGCGTCGATGCCTGCCGCCTACTTCGACGGCGTGAGCATCGCGGAGTGCGACGCGGGTCTCAACGCCGGCACGAATCCCAACGTGATGGGCGAGGCCGGCGCCGTGGCTCCCTTCGCCACCGTGACGGCCACCAACCTGACCTCGGCCGGTATCGTCAGCGCCGGGGCCGCGGGCGACGGCAGCTTCGCGATGATCCTGCGCGACACGAACTCCGGCGACCAGGTGCGGGTGAGCGCCACCGACGGCACCGACGAGCTGGTGGTCGTGCCCTGACCCGCGGCTTTCGGCGCGTGAAGAGAAAAGCCCTCCCCGCGGCAGCGGGGAGGGCTTCGTCTTGGTGGAGGAAGGGTCGTGGGGGTCTAGTCGGAGAGGGCGTAGCGGGAGAAGTGGGTGGTCTTGGCCCAGACGGTGTAGTTGTCGCCATCGAACTCCAGGTAGCTGGGCAGCTCGACCCAGTCCTCGAGCTCTTCGTCGTAGAGGGCGACACAGTAGTCTTCGAGGTTCAGGCCGTCGCCGATGAAGCCGTCCAGGGACATCCGGATGGTGACCGGCACCAGGAACTGCTGGCCGTCGGGGCTGAACTCGACGGTGGCCAGGCTCGGATCGTCACGCTCGATGGAGATGTAGGTGTGAGCGGTCAGCGCGCCGGCGGGGATCTCCAGAGTCGCGAACTCCAGGTTGACGCTGCCGCCGCGGGTGCCGATCCAGGCGCCGTTCGTGGGGTTCTCCTCGATCGGAGTGAGGCCGCCCTCGCCCTTGACATCACCGAAGCTGCCGAGGCCGCCGCGGTCGCCGCCGGGCATGGACAGGGGCGTCGGGCCGCCGGAATCGCCGGTGACTCCAAGGAGGCCGCCGTCCTGGCTGCAACCCACGAGGAGAGCGAGCGAAAGCGAGACGAGGAAGAAGATGCTGGTGAGAAGGCCGCGCTTGGTGAACATGAGGTCTCTTTCCGCTGTCCCGGTACCGCCGGGGGTGTCAGCCTGCTTCCTTCGTTTCGTGACATTGACCGTGACCTGACCCCGCTATTGCATCTGGGGTGCCTGAAAACGTTACAGCCGAGAAAAAAGCCGTAGGTGACGATTCACCAACGGCTTAGAATTGATCTGCTGCGCGTGGGCGGCTTCCGGGGCGGCGAGGACCGCCTCGAACTGTCCGCTGGCGTCATAACGGAATGTGACACTGTTCGCTCTCGACCACCCCCGCCGTCATCTGCTTGCACTGCTTCCACAGCTCGGGCATGTGGAAGCGCTTGGTGGGACAGGCCTCGATGCGGCGCTTCTCGATCTGCTCCATGAAGCAGTCCACGATCCGGGGCGAGAACAGGACGCCGCGGTTCTTGGTGATGATGTCCAGGGTCTGCTCCTGGCTCCAGGCCTTTCTATAGGAGCGGGTGGTGGTCATGGCGTCGAAGAAGTCCGCGATCGAGATGATCTGGGCGCCGAGGGGAATCTCCTCGCCGCCGAGCCCCGCGGGGTAGCCGCCGCCGTCGTAGCGCTCGTGGTGGTGGAGGATGTACTGCTTCACCGGCCAGGGGAACTGGATCCCCTTCAGCGAGGACACGCCCTGCTCCGGGTGGCGCTTGATCTCGTCGAACTCCTCCTCGGTGAGCTTGCCCGGCTTGTTCAGGATCTCGTCGGGCGTGTAGATCTTGCCGACGTCGTGGAGATAGCCCGCGATGACGATGGCGCGGGCCATGTCCTGGTC
The DNA here is from genome assembly GCA_964399495.1 of uncultured bacterium. Classification (GTDB taxonomy): domain Bacteria; phylum Krumholzibacteriota; class Krumholzibacteriia; order JACNKJ01; family JACNKJ01; genus CAYNQX01. Next base: position 28,354 of record CAYNQX010000003.1, on the reverse strand, counting down.
GAGGGCGAGCGCCTCCACCACGCGCAGCGCATAGTAGGCCACGCGGCTCGAGTGACCCATGGTGTAGGTGTCCTTGTCCTCGACGGCGGTACCCATCGCCTCGATGACCTCCAGGTAGAGGCGCTCGAGCTTCACCACCTCCATCTGGACGCTCTCGATCTCCTTGGAGGCCTTGAGCTGCTCGAAGATCCCCAGGCTCTTGTTCAGGAGCCGGTGGGATTCCTCGGCGCGCCCGGCCTCCTTGCTCACCCGCGCGAACTCGAAGTAGGTCTCGGCGAGACCGAGGGGCGAGGCGCACTCCTCGTTCAGCTCGATGCTGCGATCGAAGAGCTGGGCCGCTTCGTCCCAGTTGCGCTTTCGGCCTTCGATGCAGCCCATGATCTTGCGGGCTTCGGCCATGCCGAGTCGGTCGTCGATCTCGTCCAGGGTCGCCATGGCCATCTTGCAGAAGGCCTCGGCCTGGGCGATCTCACCGCTGTGGACATGCAGCTCGGCGAGGTTCAGACGGGTCAGCGCGGAGAGGTCCGGCACGTCGAGGCCGCGGGAGATCTCGAGGCTCTTCTCGTAGTGCTCGCCGGCCCGCGGCCAGTCCTCCTTCGCGAAGAAGCTCATGCCGAGGTTGTGGTAGGCCTGGGCCAGGCCGAGCCGGTTGTCCACCCGGTGAAAGTCGGGGATGCTGCGCAGGTAGCTGCTGATGGCGTTGTCGGAATCGCCGCGGGCGTTGTACAGGGCGCCGAGGTTGTTGTTGATCTTGGCGCGCAGCTCCGAGTTGCCCGTCGTGATGAGCTCGAGAGCGCGGAGATAGTGCCGCTCGGTCCGGTCCCATTCGCCCTTCTCGAAGTTGGTGATGGCCAGGACGTTCTCGATCTCGGCCATGCCGTCCGGGTCGCCGAGGCGCTCGTTGATCTCCAGTCCCACCCGGTAGACCGTCATGGCCTCGTCCCAGCGCGCCCGCTGGCGCAGAAGACGTCCGCACTGCTTCATGGCCTCGGCCACGCTGGGCGAGGTGAAACCCCGCTGCCCGAGACGACGCAGTGACGCGTACACATCGAAGGCGCGATCCCAATCGCTGTCGGCCGCGTGCTGGCCCGCCACCGCCATGGCGATGCGGACGAGGTCGTCGGCGTCCTCGCAGGGCTCGGCCACGTTGAGTTCGGCGAAGCGAGTGTCCAGTTCGACGGTGACCCGCTCCAGTTCGGCGGCCAATGCCTCCCGATGGGCCTCGTCCGCGGCGAGCTCCTCGATTCTCTGGATCATGGCGTCCGGGGACAGGTTCTCGTGATCGATCGTCTTCATCTTGCCTCTTCGTTTTCTGGAGAGCGGACGGGAGACTTCTCGCCTCCGTCCTTCTCGATGCCGAGTGCCTTGAGCTTTCGGAGCAGACGCGGGCGGGAGATCTTCAGGATCGTCGCCGACCGGCTCTTGTTCCAGCCGGTGGCATTGAGGGTCCGTTCGATGAACCGGCGCTCCATCTCGTCGAGGGAGGTGGCCAGGGGATCGAAGCGGAGGGTCGCCAGGTCGTCGTCCACGGGCGCGGCACCGCCGCCGGCCTCGGTGATGCGGCCGGGCAGGGCGTCGCTCAGGGACACGTAGGAGCGCACGTCCAGGGAGACGTCATCGGGGTGGATCGTGTCTTCCTTGGACAGCAGGACCGCGCGCTGCATGGCGTTGCGCAGCTCGCGCACGTTGCCGGGCCAGTCGTAGGCCTTGAGCAGCTTCTCGGTGCGTTTCGAGAGCTTCTTGGCGGGGCGGTCGTGCTGGGCGCTGAACTGCTCGAGGAAGTGGCGGGCGAGCAGGATCACGTCATCATCCCGCTCCCGCAGGGGCGGCAGATGCATGGAGACGATGGCGAGGCGGTAGTAGAGGTCGCTGCGGAAGAAGCCGTCGCGGATGGCGGCCTGGAGATCGGTGTTCGTGGCCGCGATGATCTTCACGCCCACCTCGATCTCCTCGGTGCCGCCCAGTCGCCGGAACCGTTTCTCCTCGAGCACCTTCAGCAGCTTGGCCTGCAGGTTCAGGCTCATGTTCCCGATCTCGTCGAGGAACAGGCTGCCGCCGTTGGCGACCTCCAGGAGCCCCTGCTTCGAGCTGCTGGCGTCGGTGAAGGCGCCCTTCTCGTAGCCGAAGAGTTCGGTCTCCAGCAGGGAGTCGGGGATGGCGCTGGAGTTGATCTCCACGAAGGGCTCGGCGGTGGCGCCACCCTTGGCTCCCGCGTCGTGGAGCGCGCGCGCGAACAGCTCCTTGCCGGTGCCCGTTTCACCCTGGATTAAAATCGAAGGGAGGGCGGCGCCGGCGAGCTGCTTGCCCATGTCGATCACCTCCCTGAGTTTCTCGCTCTCGCCGATGATGTCCCCGAAGGTCATCTCGAGCAGCGAGGTCGATTCGCCGGGAGCTTCGGCCCGCGAGGCCCGGGGCGGGGCCTGGCCGTCGTTGGTTCCGGATAGTTTGTGCATGACGCTCATTCGGTGGGGGCGAGGGGTGGATTCGCTTCGTCCGATTTCCCGAATTGCAAGGACTGTGCCACGGCCATATCGTTACGGCTGCGCAAGCTCTTGTCATTGAGTTAGATAGCGATGACAGTCCTGCTCACGGAACCGAAGCGCGGGATGGGCGGGTGAATTGCACGGAAGAAAGTGCAACGGAATGACACAGGGATCGCGCGCAGGCCTCCGCTCAGTCGGGGGTTCGCAGGATCACCCGGAGTCGACCGGTGGCGACCACCTCGAGTTCGGGGTCGAGTTCCGAGGCCAGCCGATGCATGGCCTCCTCGAACTCGGTCCGGGTGCAGGCGGCGGGGAAGCGGCGGGCCGGCTCCACCGTGGCCTCGCCCGTGTCTCCGAGCCGGGCCCGGATATCGAGCAGTAAGCTTTCATCGGCCTCGCCTGCCCAGAACACGGGCGCCGCGCTGCTCTCGATATCGCGCCCGATCGCACCGAGTCCCGGCAGCTCGCGCCCGGCGGAGAACTCGAAGGCGTCGCGGAGTTCGTCGGTGATCCCGAGTCGCGCGGCGAGGTGGGTCTGCTTCTCGTTCAGGAGCGGCGCCGCGGCCGAGGTGGCCGGACCGATGGATCCCTGGCCCAGGCGCAGGTGCAGTTCCCACCAGGCCTCGCGATAGATCTCGTTTCGGTCGTCGGGAGAATCGGTGTGGGCCCGGGACGCCAGGTCGATGACGGTATCCGCCTCGGCGGCCAGCTCGGCCAGGCGTCGCCGCACGTACCTGGCGGTGCCCTCTCCGGAATCGTCACCCATGATGCGCTCGACGTCGTGATCTCCCATGTCCCCTCCCCGCGGGGTTCCTTTACCGGACGCGCAGCCCTGGCTCATCGCGACCGCGATAGCCAGGATCGTTCCTCCGATGACGGACAGGAATCCCATGTCACCACCGACCTCGCTGATGGTGGACGCATTTCATCATACAGGAGCGATCTGGGAGCGGGTAGGAAATATCGATCGGACGAATGGTGTGAAAAGTGCTTTGAATCCTGCGTATCCACCGAGTCGACCGAGGCAGAGTGGAAGCGGTGTCAATTACAGGGAAGGTCGAAGCGCTTTGAGCTATCATCGCGACGGATTCACTGATCAGACCACCGGGTCGAACCCGGTGGGATCCGTCGATTTTATCGATGATGCACTCCTGAATGCATGGGACCAGCTCCTCACCGTCGCCACGCTCTACGACGCCGACAACATGAGATTTCAGGGTACCGTGAGCGACTGGCGCAGGGCTCTGGCGTCGATCCATGCCGGCGAGACGGTGGAGATCGAGGTCGGAGGCGGCGACCGCCTGTGTCACTGCGGGCGAGAGCACTCGCCGCGATCCGTGAGCCGCAGCCGCTTCTATCCGCTGCTCTTCGCCGTCGGCATCGAAACCCTGCGAATGCCGCGCGACATCGACGCCGAGACGCTGCACCGATTCCTGACCCTGCTCAGGGAGAACGGCAAACAGGCCATGGGTCTCGGCGGCCTGCGCCGGGCGGATCTCAGCGACCTGCCGGCCGAGATCGACCTGCGACTCCGCGACTTCAGCCGCGCCCCCGATATGCACGAGTCCGGCGAGGTCGCCACGGATCTCGATCCGACGAGCGCGCCCCCGACCCGGATGACGGACGAGGACCTCGAGCGGAGCACCTGCAGGCTTTCGGCGATCGAACTCTCCGATTCCTTCGTGGAGGTCGACGGCTGGCAAGCGCAGGAACCGTCGAGCGGTGACGACGCGGCGCAACTGCAGAGCTTCCTGGATGGGGCCGATGCCCCCTTCGACCCGAGGGATCCCGACCATGGAATGTGGCTGGGTTTCCTGCTGCAGTGTTTCCTGGTGGAAGATGACCGGACGGACCCCGAGGTGCTCGACCGGGAGATCGCCAGGCTCCTCGACGGGAAGATCGATCTCAGGAAAAGCCAGATCCTGCTGTCCGCCCTCGAGGGGTTCATCGTGAACTCCGAGATCGAGGCGGTGGACCGCCTCCTGCCGCGCCTGCTCGGGCTTCTTCGCCAGGACCCCCGCGCACAGATGCGGGTGCTGGCGGAACTGCTCGCGGGCGTCGATTCGTCGGGCCTGGAGAAGCTGTGGCCCCACGCGGCGGATCTCGTGCTCCGGGGCGGCCCCGAACTGCTCGACGAGCTGTTCCGTGTCGGCCGCGGCGTCTGTCTCGACCTGCCTTCCGAACTCGGGGAGCGCGTGCTTCCCCGTTTCGAATCCTGTCCGTCGCTGATCGAGGGCTGGTTCGAACCGGATCTGTTCCGACCCCTGCGCCGGGGCATGACCTCGATCTGTCTGATGCTGCTCAGGAGCGTGCGGGCCGAGGCCGTGGGCAATCTGCTTCATCGCGCTCTCCTCGATCGGCCGGTGGCCGAGCCTCACGCTTCCATCCTCAAGCTGCAGGGCGGATTCCGGCAGAGCTGCCGGGACTACTACCGCCTGCTGCTGGAGATCGAGGGCACGCCCCAGCTCGCGCCGCTGCTGGCCGTCGAGGCCGCCGAGCAGGCGCGACGGGAACTGGGGCGTCTGCCCCGCAACGAGCGGGGGCGCTCCGAGGTCACGCAGGCCATCGCCGCCCTTGCGCCCGCGTCCGAGGGCCCCGCCGACGAGCTCCTGGACACCATCCAGCACGAGCGGCGGAAGGGCCTGCTCCCGGGCTGGCCGGCCGAGGCGCGCAGGGAGGCGGCCCGTGTCGCGGCGGATCGTCCCTGGACCATGCGGGAGGGGGGCGAATCGTGAACTCACGCATCGACGGCATCATCGCGCTGCTCGGTCAGGGCATCACCCATCGTGGTGTCTACTACGAGGAGCACGCCAAGGTGCGGGATTGCGCGGTGAAGCTCGAGCAGCGGGTCGCGCGGGAGTTCGAGGTCGCGCCGGAACTCGATCTGTTTCTGGGCGCGGTGGAGGGGCGACTCATCCACGAGGGGCAGATCCTCCTGGGGGCGTCCATCGCCGGCCTCAAGATCACGTCCCTGCTCGAACGCCTGGGCAGCGGAGGATTCCGCTTCCTGAAGGGCGTGAGCGCCGAGCAGATCGCCGCGTTGTTCGGCATCGCCGTGGAGTTCGACGAACCGATCGAAGGCGGCCTCGCGGTGTCCCGAAAGCTCTTGAGGGAGCGGGGAATCGATCGCATCGAACTCTCGCCGCGTCACATGGAGGACGGCTGGTTCGGCGAAAGCCGGAAGCCGGCCGAACCCAAGGTCGTACCGGGCGAGCTCGGCTCCAAGGCGCTGGTGGGCGTCTACCAGGCTCTCTTCTCGGTGGTGGAGGAGGCGCACGCCCGGGCTCACGGCGGATCGCCGCCGAACCTCGACGGCGCTCGCGAGGCGAGCGACCGCTTCCTGGCCGCCGCCGAACGGGGCGCCACGGATCTGCTGCAGCTCGTGCGCTACACCAGCCCGGACAGCTATCTGATCGGTCACTCCGTGCGCGTGGGTGTGCTCTCCATGCTGCTCGGACGTCACCTCGGACTGCCGCGGCAGCGGATCGTCCAGATCGGCGCGGCGGGCCTGCTCCACGACATCGGCAAGTCGCAGGTGCCCGACGAGATCCTCTTCAAGCCGGGGTGCTTGGATCCCGAGGAGACCCGCGCGATGCGCGTCCACTCGGAGGTCGGCGCGAAGATCCTGATGTCCGGGGAGGAGCGGGATCCGCTGGTCGTGTGCGCCGCGTGGGGACATCACCTGCGTCACGATCTGAACGGCTATCCCAAGGTGTCCGGCTGGGTGTCGCAGGGAGACGGCACGGCGCTGATACAGACCTGCGACGCCTTCGAGGCGCTCACAGCGGTGCGTCCCTACAAGCCGGCCCTGCCGGTGTCCCGCGCCTACAAGATCATGATCGCCGACGTCGGGGCCTTCCATCCCGGCGCCTTGCGCGGATTGATCCGCACGCTCGGGCTCTTCCCGCCGGGCGGCCACGTGCTGCTGTCGGACGGCACGCGCGCCGAGGTGCTCGGTACCGGAATGCGCGTGGATCGGCCCCTGCTGCGGCGGTGGGGCGACGCCGACGGCCGCTCGCTGCCTCCCGCGGACGTGAGAAAGATCGACCTCGCCTCGGAGCGATACGACGATCTGTCCATCGTCGGCCCTCTCTCGGTCTAGATACCGACGAAATCCCTTGGACCCGCCGGCCCGATCGGGCATTCTCCGTCGACTCCCCGTCCGGGAGTCCCTCACCACCCATTCGCCCGAACCTCGCCGCCCTATCGCGAGGTCCATGCCCCAGGAGACAGGATCCATGGCCGAGAAGTTCATCTTTCACATGCACGGCGTGAACAAGTCCTACGGGCAGAAGCAGGTGCTGAAGGGCATCAACCTGAGCTTCTTCCCCGGCGCGAAGATCGGCATCGTGGGCGAGAACGGCTCGGGCAAGACCACCGTGCTGCGCATCATGGCCGGCCTCGAGAAGGAGTTCGAGGGCCACGCGGAGATCACGCCCGGCTTCCGCTCCGGCATGGTGGCCCAGGAGCCCGAGCTCGACGAGACGCTCACCGTGCGCGAGACCATCGAGAGCGCCTTCGGCGAGATCCTCACCCTCACGAAGGAGTACGACCGCGTCGCCGAGAGCATGGGCGAGGGTCTCGACGACGACGCCATGGACAAGGCCATGAACCGCATGGCCGAGCTGCAGGACAAGATCGACACCGTGGACGGCTGGAACCTCGACCAGAAGGTGAACCTGGCCAGCGACGCGCTCTGCCTGCCCGACGACGATCGCCTCGTCTCCACGCTCTCGGGCGGCGAGCGCCGCCGCGTGGCCCTGTGCAAGGTGTTGCTCGAGCAGCCCGACCTGCTGCTGCTCGACGAGCCCACCAACCACCTCGACGCCGAAACCGTGAACTGGCTCGAGGAGCAGCTCAAGGTGTATCCCGGCACGGTGATCATCGTCACGCACGACCGCTACTTCCTCGACAACGTGACCGGCTGGATCCTCGAGCTCGAGGGCGGCCACGGCATTCCCTGGGAGGGCAACTACAGCTCCTGGCTCGAGCAGAAGCTCGCCAAGCTGGCGGCCGGCGAGAAGAAGGACTCCCCGCGCGGCAAGGCCCTGCGCCGCGAGCTGGAGTGGATCCGCATGAGCCGCGGCGACCAGAACGAGCTGGCCAAGGAGCGCCTGCGCGAGTACGAGCAGCTCGTCGCGCGCGAGAGCTCGACGCAGCGGGGCGAGGGCGACGCGGCGATCCGCATCGCGCCCGGCCCCGAGCTCGGCACGCAGGTGGTGGAGTTCAAGGGCGTGGCCTTCGGCTACGACGACCGCAACGTGTTCGAGGACGTGACCTTCGACGTGCCCCGCGGCGCGGTGATCGGCCTGGTGGGCCCCAACGGCGCGGGCAAGACGAGCCTGTTCAAGCTGGTGGCCGGCGAGCTCGAGCCGGGTTCCGGCGAGGTCAAGGTGGGCGCCTCGGTGAAGCGGGTCTACGCCGACCAGGAGCGCACCGGGCTGGCGGGCGACCGCACGCTCATCGAGGAGGTGGGCGAGGGCGAGGAGGAGATCGCCATCGGTTTCCAGCGGGTCCCGATTCGCAAGTACCTCGCGCAGTTCGGATTCCGCGGCGCCTCCCAGCAGAAGAAGGCGAGCGAGTTCTCCGGCGGCGAGCGCAACCGCTGCCATCTGGCCAAGGTGCTCAAGGCCGGCGGCAACATGATCATGCTCGACGAGCCCACCAACGACCTCGACGTGAACACGCTCCGCATGCTGGAGGAGGCGATCCTCGCTTTCTCCGGCTGCGTGCTGGCGATCAGCCACGATCGCTTCTTCCTGGATCGCGTCTGCACCCACACGCTGGTGTTCGAGGGCGAGGGCAAGGTGCGCTTCTACGAGGGCAACTTCTCCGCCTACGAGGAGTGGCGCGTGAAGGAGCTGGGCGACAAGCTCTTCGAGAACCGCCGCAACCGCTATCGCACGCTCGTGAAGGGCTAGGCTACTCCAGCAGGAAGCTGCCGGCGCCGATCACCGCCTCGTCCCGATGCCAGTCGGGCTGCCAGGCCTCCGATCGGTACTCGCCGGTGGCGGGATCCCAGTCCACCGAGGTCACGTTGAGGCTGAAGCCCTCCAGCGTCTCCCGCCCGCCGCGCTCCAGCAGGTGCGCGATCGGCAGGGCCACCTCGACGGCGTAGCCGCCCCCGTCCACCGCCTGCCGCACCCGCATCGACTCCGGGAAGGTTCGGCGGCGCCAGACCTCCGGTTCGACGCCCTCCAGCCGGGGCGAGAGGGTCAGGTAGAAGCTCTGATCCCGATCGTAGTTGCGCAGGATCCGCGCGCGGTTGGTGAAGGGCCGCGGGTCGAAGCGCAGCGTGACGTATTCGTGCTCCCATCTGTCGTTCTCGGGGCCGAGGGGAACCAGGTCGTCGTCCCGGATCCTGATCGCCACGTGGAGCATCGTGTCTGCGCGGCCGATCGCGAACTCCGCCCGGTCTCCCGCGGGCGGCACGGGAGCCTGTCCGGTCTCCTCGTCGACGGCGCGCCACTCCAGGGCGCGGAACCCGGCGCCTTTCCAGTCCGAGAGATCGCCGTCCACGACCACGCCTCCCGGCGCGGCGGGGAACGTCGGGATGCTTCCCAGCGCCAGGTTCAGGCGATGCTCGTAGGCGAGCGGGCGATGCTCGGCCGGCGCGTGGCTTGTCTCGAGATCGAAGGAGACCGTGGCCGCATCGGCGCCGGGAACCACGGGCACGCGGAAGATCGCCATCGACTTCGGCGAGACGGAGTCGTTCAGCGCCCATCCCTCCGGCAGAGCCGGCTGGGGCTCGGCGCGCACACGGACGCGCAGGGGCGTGTCCTCCTGATTGGTCAGGCGAAAACTGGCGGGGGAGAGCAGGCCGCCGTCGGCCGCCGTCAGGCCGGGGCTCGCCTCGACCTCCCGGAGCTGCGCCAGCAGGCGCGCGCTCTCGGCGGTGAAGACGTCCTCGTGCCAGATGCCGTCGAGCATCAGGTTCGCGAGCACGGGGCCCTCGTCGGTCATGGTGACCCAGGTCACGTGGTCGAACTGCCCGCGGTCGGGGCCGCCGAGTCCGCTGACACCGCCGGTGGTGGCGAGCACGATGTAGCGACGGTCCCGCCGGACGTGCTTCGTGTAGGTGTGGAAGTGCCCCGCGAAGACGGTGTACTCGCGATCGACGAGCAGATCCTCGAAGGCGCGCCAGCCCTCGGTGTCGCCCTCCTCGTAGACCCAGAGCGGCTTGTGCAGGAACACCAGCGTCCAGCGCACGTCGTCGTTGTCGGCGAGGACCTTGCGGAAGTAGTCGAGCTGCGCCGCACCGACATGGCGCCGATTGCCGGCCTCGGACGTGATCAGGGCGTCCTCGCTGTTGAGGCAGAGAAAGAGCACGTCGTGATAGCGGAAGTGGTAGTAGGAGCGGCCGAAGCGATGTCGCCAGAGTTCGCCCATCACCGGGTTGCTGTAGTCGTGGTTGCCCGGCACGTAGAAGAAGGGGATCTCGTAGCCGTCGAAGAAGCCCTGGAACTCGTCCCACTCGCAGGAGAGCTGGGCCTCGTCCTCGGTGTAGCCCTCGATGAGGTCGCCCACCGACATGACGAACTCGGGGCGCAGCAGGGCCATCTTGCCCAGGGCGTCGAGGAACACGCCGGGACGCGAGCCGCCGGTGTTGTCGGCGACGAGGGCGAACTGGAAATCCGCGGGGTCGTCGAGGAGTTCGAGGTGGGTCCAGGGATTCGCGCCGGGCTCGATATCGATCTTCAGCGCGCTGTTCTCGTGGGCCGGGTGGGCGGCGGAAGCGGTGGCGATGAGGAGCAGCAGTGCGACGGGGGCGAGACGGGTCATGACGGTCTCCCTCGCGGGCTGGAGTCGCTCGTCAGCCTAGCCGACGCGCGGGAGCCGCGCCACGGGAATCGCCGTCAGCGGCCCAGTCTTCCGCGAAGCTCCGCGGCGTAGCGCTCGGCGCCGGACTTCACTTCTTCGTCGGACGTGAGCGCCGCCGTTTTCTCGAAGCACTCCAGGGCGCGCTCGAGTTTGTCCGCCTTCAACGCGGCGAGGCCCTCCGAGTAGCTCTTCGCGGCGTGAGCCTCCTGGAGCGCGGTCTCGGCCGTCTGGCGCAGCTCGTCGTCGTCGTCGGCCCTGTCCCGCGCCTCCTCGAACCAGCGGATCGCCGACGCGAAGTCCCGCTTCCGCATGGCCTCGGCTCCCGCGCGCAGCTTGCCCGTGGCGATGAGCCTGCCGCGGTCGGACTTCACCTTCTCCCGCTTCGCCTGGCCGCGTTCGCTCGCACCCCGCATCTCCCACATCGCGCGCACCTTCTGATAGGTGTCGATGCAGCGGGCGTCGGTGGGATCGCCGGACAGGCTTCGCGTCAACAGGCCCATCGACTCCCGCAGCAGCTCCTTGCTCTTCGCGGAATCGAGCATCGAGAGCTGGAGCAGCCCCGTTCCCGCGATCGACAGTGCGAGAGGGCTCGTGACGGCGTCCGCCGGCGCGGCGGCCGCGGCGCGGAAGGCCTCGAGCGCCGCGTCGTTGTCGAGGCCGCGCAACGCGAGGAGCCCGTCGACGGCGCGGACGAGGGCCGCGGCCGACGGGTCCTCCCTGGCTCCGTCGAGCATCTCCGCCGTCCTCTTCTCGTCGGTGCCGAGCGTGCTGGAGCGCCAGTAGGCGAGCTGGGCATCGACCTCGGCCTTGCTCACGGGCACCAGATCGACCTCGAGCTCCTCGAAGGGACTCCGGAAGGAGATCTCGCGGCCGCGCAGGTTCCCGTCCGCCACGTAGTCGTGGATCCGATCGGGGAGCTGCTCCCAGCTCTCGGAGGAGTAGGTCGCCTCGAAGGCCTGACGCGCGCCCTTTTCCTCGGAGAAGGCCTGCGCGAAGTCGAAGAGGCTGTCGGCGCGCTTCTGCATGAGGTAGTGGACCAGGGCCCAGGACTCGGCATAGAAGGTCTGCTGTCCCTTCGCCCGGCTGCGGTAGGTCGCCGATGAGGGATCGATGCCGAACAACACCTCGGACGAGAAGAGCTTTCCGTGCCTCACCGCGGCGCTGTGCCAGGGGAGCTCGTCGCCGAAGCTCACCTTGGAGCCCTTCGCGGAGAACGTGCTCAGGTACTCGGCGAGCCCCTCGTTGAGGCAGAGAGGGGCATCGCGGAAGGTCTCGGACACCAGCGTGTGGGAGTATTCGTGAGCGGCGAGCGCTTGCCCGCGCGGGTCGTGCTCCGCGAAGCCGATCCAGTAGCCGAACTGCGTGTCGACGACGTACCCCGCGATCTCCTGCCGCTTGCCGTCGACCTTCGGGATATGGGGCTTCCAGCTCTTCTTGTCGGGCAGTGCGATCAGCGTCACCCGGGCGCGCGCCTTCGCATCGGAGCCCAGTCCCCAGAGGGTGACCACCTCGGCCATCCTCTCCAGTTCGCGCGCGGCGTGGAGCAGGTCGTCCGGATTCGCCGATGAGTAGTAGACGAAATGCGCCGTGCGGGCGCGGTGCCACCGACGCTCCTTCGCGGAGGCGGACATCGTGATGAGGGGAGAGATGAGAAGGGCCAGGGTCGCGAGGAGGGTTAAGCGCCTGATGGTCATGTTCCTCCCGCCGGTCCATCCCCACGCGTCCGACTCCGGGCGTCGCGGTGATATCGTCTGGCGAGGGCGCCATCCGATCGCCCGCGCTGGATCGAGAATTGAATCGATGATCCGGAGTATCCCGTGATTCGGTGGCCCGGTCAAGTTGCTCGGGCCGGAGAGCCCGCAAACGAGCACGAAGTCGTTGATCTTCGCTCAAGTTAAAGCTGCGGCATGTCGATTCCAGGGAGGAAACCCGAACGACTCCTTCAAGCCGGAGATTCGCCATGGAAATGAGCACGGTCCTGAATCCGATCCCACTGCCGACGGCGACGCCGAAGCCCGCCGCGGAGACCGCCCCCGTGGCGCCGGAACCCGTCACACCGACGGTCGAGCCCGAGGTGGGGCCGGCCGCACCCGCGACACCGCGCGCCCACGGTGCGCTGCGTAATCTGCTGGCCGGTCGATTCCACGGCGTGGCCGACCTCCGCATGCGCATCAACTTCCACGAGGATCTGAGCGCGATGCAGGCCGAGGTTACGGGCGCGGCCATCGAGGGGAACTCCCTGCCGCCCGAGCTCTCCGAACCGCGGGGCAAGGGCAGGGCCTACGAGAGGCACCTCGCGATCTACGAAGGTCTTAGCGAACCCGCCGCGGCGCCGGTGAAGGGGGATGAGCCGGACTCGGCCATTCGCTTCGAATCCCTCGATATCCTGGCCTAGCACTCGAAAGACATGAACCGCGGAGGCCGGTCCCCGATGGGGGCCGGCTTCTCCGCGTGTTGCGATATGGGAATATCTATGATATCGTGCATCCGGCCGGTGAGGCAACCCCGCCGATTCCAGCTCCGAACCCCCGCAACTGGAGGAACTCATGCGTTTCCGACTCCTTCTGCTCCTCGCGATGCTGATCCTGGCGGCCCCGGCCATGGCCCAGATCGTCAACGGCGACTTCGAGACCCCCGGCGGCGTCGGTTGGACCGCCGTGCCCCCGCCCATCGGCGGCATGTTCTATCCGGCCGCGGGAGGCAACCCCGACGGCTTCGCGCAGATCCGCGCCTCCGGCGACTTCACGGGGGCCATGGGCTGCTTCAGCCAGGTCTTCGACTGCGGCGACGACCCCGAGGGGACCTGCCTGATCTCGCTCGACTACACGCTCGCCATGGAGATCGGGCCCGTGGGCACGGGCTTCGTCCGGGTCCGCGTGGACGGCATCATGCATCTCGAGAGCACGCCGGCCGAGTTCATCGACTGGACCACCGTGGAAGTGAACGTGCCCTGCGGCACCCACACCATCGAGCTCTGCCTGTTCGTGTCGGAAGTGGGTGCGGAGTGGACGGCCGGCTTCGACAACGTGGGCGCCGTGTGCGATGCCAGCGTGCCGACGGAGGAGACCGGCTGGAGCACCGTCAAGAGTCTCTACTGAGCGCCGTCGTGGTATAATCGGCGGTGACGCCGACGGGGAGGTCGCCATGCGCGCTCGTTCGATTCCGTTCTCGATGTTGCTCCTGCTCATCGCCGCCTCGGCGGTGGCCGAGACGACGCCTCGCGAGGTCAGCGACGACGGCCTCCGCGAGGTGCATCCGGTGCCGAGCGCCACGGACGGCCTGGTGATGAGCGATCGGGACGAGGTGCTCTACGGCGGCGCGCCGGACTGGCAGAACAGCCTGCGCATGCAGGTGGGCGGCCTCCAGGTCGCCGACATGAACGGCGACGGCGCGATGGACGTCGTGGTGGGCTGCTACCACTCGAACAGCTACCCGCCCTACGACGACTGGTTCAACATGATCTACTTCAACACGGGCACGGAGCTCGAGGCCGACCCGAGCTGGATCTCCACGGACCAGGTGTCCACCGGCGACATCCAGGTGGGCTTCATCGACGGCGACGCCTACCCGGACGTTTTCGCCGCCAACGGCGCTTCCACCTCGGCACACTCGGTGATCTACTGGGGCGGCCCGACGGGCCCCTCGACCTCGCCCGGCTGGTACAGCGCCGAGCCCGGCGGCGCGTGGAACAACTACGCGCTGCTCGCCGACTTCGACGAGGACGGCGACACGGACATCATCACCGCGAACCAGGGCTTCAACCAGTACGATCCCCACCGCCCGATCCACGTGTTCCTGAACGACGCGAGCGGCGTGCCGGGCAACGTGCCGGCCTGGTCTTCGGCCGAGCAGTCGCTGCAGGGCTTCCTCGCCCTGGCCGACATGGACGGCGACGGCTGGGACGACCTGGCCGTGTCCAAGTGGGTGAACTTCGAGAGCGGCGTCTATCGCAACGAGGCGGGCACCTTCGGCGCGGATCCGGTCTGGACGACGGGTGACGCGGACTCCGACAAGGGCGTCGCCTGGGCGGACGTGGACGACAACGGCTGGCCCGATCTCGCCCTCGGTCACGATCCCACGCAGCTCTTCCTCAACTCGGCGGGTACCCTGTCGCTCGGCTGGAGCGGCTCCGCTCCCCATCACGGCCACAGCGACATCCGTTTCCACGACGTCGACCGCGACGGCGATCCCGACCTCGCCGAGACCCACTTCTCCGACGGCAAGGTGCACATCTACCTGAACGAGTCGGGCGTGCTCGCCGCCACGCCGAGCTGGACCTACGACTCGCCGAGCGTGGGCACGGCCATCGCCTTCGGGGACATCAACGGCGACCACTTCGACGACCTCGTCGTGGGCAACTCCGGTGAACCCTGCGTGAAGGTGTTCTACGCGCAGCCGGTCACCGCCGCGCCGGAGGCGACGCCCGCCGCGGCGCGCCTGCTGGTGAACTACCCGAACCCCTTCAATCCCGTCACCACGATTCCCTGCGAACTCACGGCGGACGCGGACCGAGCGCGGTTGAGCGTTCACGATGTCGGCGGGCGCCGGGTGACCCTTCTCCATGACGGGCCCCTCGGGGCGGGGCGGCACGAGTTCGTCTGGAACGGGCGGGACGCCGAAGGTCGTGAACTGCCGACGGGCATCTATCTCGCGCGGTTCGAATTGGGTGGCGACGCGATGTCCCGGCGTCTAGTCTTGCTCAAGTAGGGCGGCCGCCGGCCCGACCTCATCCCAACGAGTCAGGCGATGGTCGCCCGCGCTCCGGTCCGTCCGGAAGGGGGATCATGTTCGTCGCCCGTCTCTCCCGACTCGTCCTCGTTCTTCTCGTGGCGACCCTGCTCGGGGGTTGCCTCGGCCTCGAAACGCGGAAGGTGGAGCTTTCGGATGCCTACTCCCTGCGGGAGGTGAGCGGCTCACCCTTCTGGCGGGCGCACCAGCGGATCTACACGAAAGACGAGGGCGGCAGGGCCGTCTACCTGGGCTCGATGATGGATTCGGGCTGGGCCGGGCAATGGCCGCTGGGACTCGAGGGGCTGAGTTCGCGTTACCTCGTGGTCGCCGAGGACGGTCGGTCGATCGTCTATGTTCACAACCACCATCTCGCGGGACGGAGGTCCGGCAAGCCCAGCGGCATCTACCGTCATGTGTTCGGGGAGGGGGAGACGCTCGTTCGCGAGCAGGGGACCTACTCCATCGGAGCTTCGCGCTGGTCGAAGGAGGTTCCGAGGAACCTGCTGTTCTTCGGCGAAGGCATCCACGGCGATGAACTGGCGATGGGTGTCGACGGGAAGGTGTTCCCCCTCGCCCTGCTCGGTGCCGGGCCTCTCCACGGACTGGTCTACGAGGGCAGCGACCTCGCTTCCGAAACAGAGATGCTGAGCGCGGGGGATCTCGACCTCCTCACCCACTGGGGACATCCTCCCCTCGAGGTTGCGCTCGTCCGCGGCAACGAGGATGCGGCGCTTCGCCTGCTCACGGCGGGCGCCGACCCCGAGGCTTGCAGCAAGCCGGCGGTGTACATCGCCGCGCGCTTCGGTCGACTCCGCGCACTGGGAACCTTGCTGTCCGAGGGGCTGAGTCCCGACGTCAGGTCCGAGGCCGGGAATCCGGCGCTGTTCGCTCCCCTGCTCATGTCTCGGGTGGACATCGACTACGACAACATCTATGGCGGAGGATGGAACGCTCGTCCCGGTTTCGATACCGGTCGCGCCGCGCTGCGATTGCTCATCGAGGGCGGTGCGGATCTCGATGCCCGTGAAGCCGAAGGCCGGTCCTGTGTTCATCTCGCCGTGTCGGTGACGCGGAGTCTCGAACTGCTCGAGATCCTCATCGAGGCCGGCGCCGATCCGGACGCGCGGGACCAGGACGGCGACATCCCGCTCCACTTCGCCTCCCGATCGGAGGAGCGCTCCCTCTCCCGCTGGGAAGAGGGCACGAAGCCGATTCTCGACCTGCTCCTGGCCGGAACCGAGGATATCGATACGCGAAACGCCGAGGGTCTTACGCCCCTCCAGCGCGCCGTGCAGGTGAACGGGATCCGGAGCGCGGAGTACCTTGTCGCCCATGGGGCCGACGACTCTCTTCCCTACGTCTGGGGTAGAATGGGTCCGAAGGCCCGGTCGGAAGAGACGCTCCGCGACAGGATCGAGAAGATCAATTCCTCGGATTTCTGGGCGGGCCGACAGGACTGAGTTCCGCCCGCGCGGGCAGGGACCTTTTGAGCCGCGACGGTCCGGCATGGTATAATGCCGGGAGTCACTGACACCGCCGTTTCGTCCCAACGCTTCGGTACCGTTTACCAATCCTCCCGCTATCGAGGTGATGATGCGCCGGCATCCCTTGCCCCTTCCGATTTCGTTTCTCCTGCTCCTGTTCATGCCTCTGTCGGTCCATGCCGATCCGCCCCCCGGCTACTACGACACGGTGGACGCGTCGACTCCCGGCACGCTTCGTTCGACCCTTCACGAGGTGATCGACGACCACCAGCGCTTCCCCTACAGCTCGGGCAGCACCGACACCTGGGACATCCTCGAGGCCGCCGACGAGGACCCGAACGACCCGGCCAAGATCATCGACGTCTACCGGAACACGAGCTACACGAAGTTCGGCGGGGGCAACGGGCCCTACAACCGCGAGCACTCCTGGCCGCGCACATTCGGCTTTCCCGACGACGGCAGCTACAACTATCCCTTCACTGACTGCCATCACCTGTTCCTATGCAACGTCAGCTACAACAGCGACCGCGGCAGCCGCTCCTTCGCCACCTGCGACACCGGTTGCTACGAGCGGGTCACCATGGTGAACAACGGCCAGGGCGGCGGGAGCGGCGTCTATCCGGGCAACTCCAACTGGCGCACGAGCTCGGACGGCGCCTACGGCACCTGGGAAACCTGGATCGGCCGCAGGGGCGACATCGCCCGCGCCCAGTTCTACATGGACGTGCGCTACGAGGGCGGCAACCACGGCGGCACCGGCGCCTGGGAACCGGACCTGATCCTCACCGACGACCGCGCCCTCATCGCCGCCAGCTCCACCGGCAACAACGAGGCCGTCGCCTACATGGGCCTCGTGTCGGATCTCTTCCAGTGGCACCTCGACGACCCGGTGGACGACCTCGAGCGCGCGCGCAACGACGTCGTGTACTCCCACCAGGGCAACCGCAACCCGTTCATCGACCACCCCGAGTGGGTGGCGGTGCTGCTGGCGGTCGCCGCGCAGAATCCCGAACCCGCGCCGATCGCGCTGCATCAGAACTACCCGAATCCCTTCAACCCGAAGACCACGATCGCCTTCGAGATCGATCGCCCGCGCGAAGTCGAGCTGGCCGTCTACTCGATCACCGGCAAGCGGATCCGCACGCTGCTCGACGAGTCGCGCGGCGCCGGGCAGCACGAGGTCGTCTGGGACGGACGCGATAGCGACGGCGAAGCGCTCGGGTCGGGCGTCTACTTCTACAAGCTGGACGACGGCGAGCAGGTGGTGGCCAGGCGGATGCTCCTGCTCAAGTAACGCGCTGCCGACGACTCGCGAGTCGATCGTCGCTGTGGCCCAACGCCGAACCTGTGTATCAAATGGAGACGCCATGAATCGCATCTCGGCCATCCTGACATCGGTTCTCCTGATCGGGGCGATCACCACCGTCGGCAGCGCCGCCGTGGTGCTGAGTTCCAACTTCGACGGGCACACGTCGACGGACGGCGCGACATCCTTCACGGGGATCGGCTGGACCGTCGACGGGATCTCGACTCCCAGTTCCACGATCAGCTACTTCGAGGAGGGCTACGTCGAACTGGATGGCGCCCCCGAGAACGCGGACCGGCTGGCGGTGCAGCCTGACCTGACGGGCGAATTCTGGTTCTTCTTCATCGAGTTCACGGTCTTCACCGACATGACGATCGACTTCATCACGCTGGACTACCAGTTCCTGAACGCGGACGGCACGAACGCCACCGAGCCTCACCTCAACGGAGCAGTGCTGAACGGCGGAATCCATGACTTCAGCACGGGCAGCGTCGGCCCGATCATCGGCGGTTCCGGATTCGGCCTGCCGCTGGGCACCGATGATCCCGCCAACAACTCGGGCTCCGTGCTCGTCGAAATCACCGGCACCTACCTCTACGCGGGCCAGAACTACGGCATCCGGCTCGGAGTCGCTCCCGGCGCGATCGCGGACGGCCATCGTTTCGCCATCGACAATCTGACCTACCACACCGGGGCTGTCACGGCGGTCGACGAGTCGAATTCGGCCCTGCGTCCGGAGCTTCGGCTGAGCGACGCGATCTCGTCGGGTGTGCGTGTGGAGTTGGCGCTGCCTGACTTCTCTGAATCCATCGACCTGGCGGTGTTCGATATCATGGGCCGGCGTGTCGACAGACTTTACCTCGGGGACCTCGCCGAGGGCCGGCACGGCTTCACCTGGAACGGCACCGACAGCAACAGCGGCCGCCCCGCTGCGCAGGGCGTCTACTTCATCCGTGCCCGGGTGGGAGATGATCGGCTCGTGAAACGGTACACGATCCTCAGGTAGACCATGGCGCACCGCACCATCAAGTCCGGCCACGCCAAGCTCGTCGAGCGGCTGAACCGCTTTCCCCAGGGCGCGCCGCCGTCGGCGACCCTGAACAAGATCCTCGCCATGATGATGAGCGAGCGCGAGGCCGAGTTGATCTCGCTGTTGCCGATCAAGCCCTTCACGGCCGCGAAGGCGGCCCGGGTCTGGAAGGTGAAGCCCGCCGAGGCCCGCAAGCTGCTGGAGACGATGGCCGGCCGGGCGCTGCTCGTGGATGTGGAGCGGAACGGCGAGTCGGTGTACACGCTGCCGCCGCCCATGGCCGGCTTCTTCGAGTTCTCCCTCATGCGCGTGCGCGACGACCTCGACCAGAAGGTGCTGAGCGAACTATTCCATCAGTATCTCAACGTCGAGGAGGACTTCGTCAAGCACCTGTTCACCGACGGCGAGACCCAGCTCGGCCGCGTCTTCGTTCAGGAGCCGGTGCTGTCGAACGAGAACGCCATCCACGTGCTCGATCACGAGCGCGCCAGCGAGGTGATCGAGACGGCCTCGCACATCGGCATCGGGCTCTGCTACTGCCGCCACAAGATGGAGCACATGGGCCGCGCCTGCGATGCGCCCATGGAGATCTGCATGACCTTTGGCAGCTCGGCGGAGTCGCTGATCAAGCACGGTCACGCGCGGCGGATCGCGCAGGAGGAGTGCCGCGATCTGCTGGACGAGGCCTACGGGCGCGGCCTGGTGCAGTTCGGCGAGAACGTGCGGCAGCGGGTGAACTTCATCTGCAACTGTTGCGGCTGCTGCTGCGAGGCGATGCTCGCGCAGAAGCGCTTCGGCTCACTCCAGCCGGTCCACACGACCAACTTCATTCCGGTGGTGGACGACGAGGAGTGCGGCGGCTGCGGCAAGTGCGCGCGGGCCTGCCCCGTGGAGGCCATGGGGATGGTGTCGGCCAACGATCCCGCGAAGCCGAAACGGCTCAAGGCGGTGCTCGACGAGAATCTCTGCCTCGGCTGCGGCGTCTGCCTGCGAGCCTGCGCCAGCGGCGACATCACGCTGCGCTCCCGCGAGGAACGCGTGATCACCCCGCTGAACTCGGTCACCCGCACGGTGACGATGGCCATCGAGCGCGGCATGCTGGAGCACCTGATCTTCGACAACCGCGTGCTCCGGAGCCACCGCGCGCTGGCGGCCGTGCTGGGCGTCGTGCTCAAGCTGCCGCCGCTCAAGCAAGCGCTCGCCAGCTCCCAGCTCCGCTCACGCTTCGTCGAGACGATGCTCTCCAACGCGCGTCACTAGCTCGCCCCGGAATCCACCCGGGGGGATTCCGCGAGCCTGGTTGTCGCAATATCTGAAAAGTTGCGTGAAATCCCGCCAATTGACTGTTAGAATATCGACTCCCGAGATCGCGTCGGGTCAACGATACCCCTTTGAACCGTTCGACTTCCCGGAGCGTCCCATGAGTCACTGGAACCGAATTCGTCCCTGTCTCGTCATCGTCGCCTGCCTGACCGCACCTGTTGCCAAGGCGGAAACCGTGACCTACACGCTCGAGAACGTCGTCCTCCAGGAGGGGCCGCAGATGTTCGGCACCTTCACCTTTACCTACACGCCCGGCGACTTCGAGAACGGCGATGGCGCCTTCAGCTTCCTGGACATCCCCTTCACCACCCACGACCACACCGACCTCGAGGCCATGTTCGATATCGGCAGTTCCATCGAGATCGTGCTCGACGGCAGCGTCCACGACGATGGTGTGGATATCTCGCTCTTCGTCCTGCAGCCCCTCACGCCCACCTCCGGATCGCTCCTCGACCTGAGCCGCAGCGCCTACGAGATCGGCGGCAACGGCTTCCACACGGGCGTGTTTCTGAGCGGGGAGATCGTTGTGGAGGCCACCGGCGTGGGGGACACGCCGGTCGGCGCTTCTCGAATCGCCGGCGTTCACCCCAATCCCTTCAACCCGAAGGCCACGATCCGATTCACCGTGGACCGCCACCAGATCGTGCGACTCACGATCCATGACGTCGAAGGCCGCCGCGTGGCCGAGCTGGCCCACCGCGAGTTCGGCGCGGGCGAGCACGAGCTCGTCTGGGACGGGAAGGGCGACGACGGCGAGGAGCTGGGCTCGGGCGTCTACCTGGCGAAGCTCGAGAGCCCGGCGGGCGCGGACGTGAGCAAGATGATCCTGCTGAAGTGAGCGGAGGGCCGGCGCCCGCTCAGTTCGGATTCTCCAATCGTGCGGTCCCTGCTCTTCTGGTTCGCTGATCACTCCCCTTTACAGGGTTTACAAGTCCGAATTTGACTCATGCCCCTGTGTGGGGTTATGCTCCATGTGCGTAACAGTGTTACTCAAATTACCGATGTTACATTGACGAGCAATCGAGGAGACATGGGCATCACGGAGCGCAGGCAGCGGGAGCGGGACGCGCTGAAGCAGAAGGTCCTCGGCGCCGCCGAGGAGCTCTTCGCGGAGAACGGCGTCGAGAACGTCTCCATGCGGAAGATCGCCGAGAAGATCGAGTACTCGCCGACCACGATCTACCGGCTGTTCGAGAGCAAGGAAGACCTGATGCAGCACCTCATCGAGGACGGCTACGTCCGTGTCTACCAGCGCTACCAGGAGATCATCGACGCGCGCCCGGTGTCGCCTTTCGAGAGCCTGAGCCAGATCATCCGCACCTACGTGGAGTTCGCGCTCGAGAATCCCCAGCACTACGAGCTCTGGTTCTCCACCAGCGAGCTGACGCTCATCGACGAGGTGCTGCACATGCGCCACGGCGAGGCGGTATACAAGGTCTACGGCACCTGGCTGGAGAAGATCGAGGAGGCCAAGGCCGCCGGCCAGATGATCCCGGCGGAGACGCTGGCCCTCTTCCAGCTGATCTGGGGCAGCGTGCACGGGCTCATCGCCCTGCGCAGCCACCACCCGGACTTCCCCTGGTCGCCCCTTCAGGAGCACATCGAGGATCTCCTGCAGATGCTGAACCGCGGGCTGGCCCCCGCGAACGAGGAGCCTGCGACATGAGTTCGAAATCCACGCAGCACATGCTGATCACGGACATCGGCAGCACCACGACGAAGGCGCTCCTTCTGGAACGGGACGGCGAGGCCTGGCGCTTCGCGGCCGAGGCCGAGGCGCCCACGACGGTGGAGAAGCCGACCGAAGACGTGCGCGTCGGCGTGCGCGCGGCGGTGGCCGAGCTCGAGGCGAAGAGCGGCGCGCGGCTGCTCGGCGAGGACGGCCTGCCCGCCGTTCCCTACCTCAGCACCAGCTCGGCGGGCGGCGGCCTGCAGATGCTCGTCTTCGGCCTCACCTCCACGGACACGGGAAAGGTGGCCAAGCTCACGGCCCACGCCGCGGGCGGCGTCATCCTGAAGACCTTCACCGTGGACGATCGTGTCCCCGTCATCCACAAGATGCGCATGATCCGCGACCTCCACCCCGACGTGATCCTGCTGGCCGGCGGCGTGGACGGCGGCAACATCGACAGCCTCGTGCGCCACGCCGAGATCCTCAGCCTCGGCGGCCCCAGCCCCAAGTTCGAGCAGGAGCACAAGCTGCCCCTGGTCTACTGCGGCAACCCCGGCGCCGTCGACTTCGTGCGCGGCGCGCTCGGGGAGCGCTTCGAGGTGCACGTGGAGCCCAACATCCGGCCGACCCTGCTCGACGTGAACCCCGGCCCCGCCCGCGACCGCGTGCTGCGCCTGTTCATGGACAGCGTGATGCAGCGCGCGCCGGGCTACGTCGGCATCCGCGACTGGACGGACGGGGACATCCTGCCCACGCCGACCGGCGTCGAGCAGGTGCTCCGGCTCTACGCGGAGAAGAGCGGCGCGGACATCGCCATGGTGGACATCGGCGGCGCGACCACGGACATCTTCTCCACGATCTTCGGCGAGTTCCGCCGCACCGTGGCCGCCAACATCGGCACCAGCTTCTCGCTGGCCAACGTGCTCGCCGAGGCGGGCTACGAGCGCATCGCGGGCCACCTGCCCGAGTCGATGCCCTCCCGCGCCGTGCGCAACTACATCGCGAACAAGGTGCTCAATCCCACGCGGCCGCCCGCGACCCGGGGCGAGGCGCTCATCGAACTCGCGGCGGCCACCGAGGGCGCCGCCCTCGCCTGGGCCCAGCATCGCGAGACCAACTTCGAGGTGGCGCACCTGGGCTTTCTCGACCGCCTGAAGCTGCGCGAGGACTACGACCCTTTCGAGGAGGCCTTCTGGGGACGGGACCACGCGAGCCTGTTCCAGGTGTCGGACATCGGCCTGCTCATCGGCACGGGCGGCGTGATCGCCCACGCGCGCAGCAAACACGACATGTTGCGGCTGCTCGTCGACGGCTTCCTCCCCTCGGGGCTGACCCGCGTCGCCGTCGATCGCCGCTTCAAGAGCCCGCACCTCGGCGTGCTCGCCAAGGAGGATCCCGACGCGGCCCTTGCCCTGTTCGAGTCCGAGTGCCTCGAGGATCTGGCCCAGGTGGTCGCGCCCCTCGGTCCGGTAAAACCGGGCGCGGTGGCGCTGGAGATCCACGATCGCGCCAGCGGACGGCGCTACCAGCTGAAGGGCGGTGAGGTGCTCTACCTGCCGGCGGGCGGCGACTTCGCGATCCGGGGCGGCAAGGGCATTCGCGTGACGAAGAACCGCGACGAGCTGGAGCTGGTCACGGACGGCGCCCTGCTCCTCGACGCGCGCGGCCGCGGCGAGCACTGGCTGGGCGTTCCCCTGACCCGCTGCGGACTCCCGGAGTTCGCCGAGGAAGCGGACGCGCTCGACTCCGCCGGGTTGAGCGTGGCGCCGCGTCTGGAGCAGCGTTCCTATCGCGTGAGGCGCGCGCTGCCCTACGCGGGCGACATCTTCGTGGCGCCCGGCGACACGGTGGAGCCGGAGACGAAGATCGGCGAGAACGTGTTCACGCCGCCGCGGCTGTTCATCGTCGATCTCAGGCGGATGGTGGGCTACCAGGAGAACCTGAGCCAGGAGAAGATCGACGCCGGCCTCATGGTGAAGGTGGGCGACCGGATCAGCATGAACCAGAAGGTGCTCAAGGTGGGGGGCGGACTCGCCGGCGACTACTACTGCAAGTCCCCGCTGCGCGGCGATCTGATGCGGATCGAGCCGGGCGGGCTGCTCGTCCTGCGCGAGATCCAGGACTACGGCCGCGAGCCGGTGGTGCTCGACGTGTCGAAGGAACTGGGCATCGAGCCGCGGCACATCCGTCGCCACCTCCAGTTCAACATCGGCGACTTCATCCAGCGCGACGAGACGGTCGCGCGCATCGCCGAGCGCCTGCTGCCCCAGCGGGAGTTCGGCGGCGAGCGGCGCGCCGTGGAAGCGCCGGGGCTGGACTCGCCCATCGTCCTGTCGGGGGGCAAAGCGCTGCTGCGCGCGCCCAGCAGCGGCACGCTGAAGGCCATCGACACCCGCAAGGGCACGGTGACGATTCAGTACGATCTCGCTCCGATCGTGCTGCGCAGCTTCCTGCGCGGCACCGTGACCGAGGTGGAAACCGACCGGCATGCAGTCATTGAGGGCGAGGGCGGAATCCTCAACGGCGCGATCGGCTTCGGCCACGAGAACGTCGGCGAGATCCGCCTGCTCGAAAGCGGGCAGACGCCGGGACCCGAACACGGCGGCAAGCTGCTCGTCGCCTTCGAGGCGGTGGATCTCGCCACCCTGGAAGCCTGCGCCGAGTTCGGCGTCCACGGCCTGGTGGCGCCGTCCATCGACGCGGAGGACTGGGTGGAGTTCCACGGCAAGGAGATCGGCGTCGCGCTCACCGGCGAGGAGGACATCCCCTTCAGCCTTCTGTTCACCGAGGGTTTCGGACGCGCGCCGATGAACGCGGAGTACGCCGCGTTTCTGCGCGAGGCGGAGGGACGGAAGGCGAGCCTCTGCGGGCGCACGCAGATCCGGGCCGGCGTGATGCGGCCCTTCCTGGTGGTGCCGTCCGACGACGATTCGACCGACTAATCGAGCCGCAGCGTGAGATCGATCTCCCGCTCGCCTCGTCGCACCCTCAGCTCGAGCGGCGAGCCGCGCAGCGCCGAGAAGCGCTCGTCCCTGCTCAGCTCAGGGACCGGACGGCCGTTCATGGCCAGGATGACGTCGCCGGCGCGGAGCCCGCAGGTGGCGGCGGGCAGCCCATCGTCGACGCCCAGCACGGGGAGTTCGTCGCCCCCGATTCCCCCGAATCGCGCGCCGTAGCGCTTCTGCCCCTTCGAGACGATCATGCGCCGCCTCGGCGTCTCGCCCGCCGCCGACTCGGAGGCCGCGCCGGATTCGCCGGGGTAGAGCGTCAGCCTGGAGTTCGCGTGGTCGAGGGTGAGGATCATGTTGCGCAGGAGCATCTGGCCCAGGTTGCCGTCGCCCTTGGTCTCCATGAAGGTGAGCTCGGGTCGATGCAGCACGATGTCGCCGATGCGGAGGTCGACCTCGAGGGGTGCGCTCCAGAGCGTCGCCTCGGCGCCGACCAGTCGCGCCTGGCCACGCACTGACGGCGGACTCGCCAGCGGCAGCGACTCCGCTGCGGCGAGCGGCAGCGAGATGAGCGCCGGTGAGCCGGTGTCCAGGTTGACGCAGAAGCGCTCGCCCTCGACCTCGAGGGTCAGGGAGGGCTTGCCGCCCGCCGAGCAGTAGTCGAACACGTCGACACCGTTCGCGGGCGGCAGGGACTCGCTCGCCAGGCTCAGGCGCCTGGCGGAGAAGTCGACCGTCAGGCTGCCTCGAGTGAAAGCGTTCGTGGCGAGTACGCCGATGGGCGCGTCACCGCCGCCGATCACGCCGGCCAGGTCGATGGCCAGCGCGTCGATGTCGCCGAGCTCGATGGGGCCGACCGCCGTGTTCTCCAGCTTCAGGGCCTCGGCCGGCACCGTGCCCCCGGCGGGGCTGCCGATCTCGGTGCGGCCCAGGGCCACCAGTCCGAGTTCCCTCCGGAGTCCGTGATCCACCACGCTGACACCGGCGCCGGTGTCGAGGATGAAAACATAGGGGCCTTTCCCGCCGATCGTCAGATCGACGGTGGGGCGTCCGCCGAAGTCGCCGAGCGGGACGGTGGGGGGCTCCGCGACTGCAGCGGTCGCGACGAGCATCGACAGCAATCCCGCGATCCTCGCCCACGGGTGTCCGATCGCCTTTGTGTTCCTCCGTTTCATCTCCCTCTCCTTGCCTTGACCCGACGGGCCGGTTCTCGTATAGTGCGAATCGTACTAAAAGCGATGCCGCCCTGTCAACCGGGCGGCGCGAAACGGAAGGGGGGCGCATGCCGGCGCGGCGTCTGAGCGAGCTGGAGACCGTGATCCTGGGCCTGATCGGCACGGAGGGACCCTGCACCGCCTACGCGGTGCGGCGCAGGATCGAGGTGTCCCTGTCGGCGCAGTGGAGCGGAAGCGCGGGCGCGGTCTACCCGGCCGTGAAGCGGCTGCGTACGCGCAAGCTGATCCTTGCCCGCGCCGATGCGAGGGGGCGCCGCGAATCCCTGGCGCTCACGCTCTCGGCCGCCGGCCGCCGCGTTCTGCTGGCGGGGCTGGAGCCGCCCATCGACGCTGCGGTGTCGGGAATCCCGGCCGACCCCCTGCGCGTGCGACTGCGTTTCCTCGAGCTGCTGCCGCCGCTGGGGCGCAGGGCGTTCGTGGCGGAGGCGATCTCGGTGGTGGGGGCCGACCTCGAACGGGTGAGGGCCGACGTGAGGCAGGTTCGCGCCGACGGTGGGTCGGCATTCGAGCTGGCCATGGCGCGGGGCGCGCTGCTGGCCACGCGGGCGCGGCTGAGCATGCTCGAGGAGCTCGCGGAAGCCTCGGGTTGAGGGAAAGGGGCCGAATACCTCGATGACTGGCCGGTGCTATCCTTCCGTTGGCGCCATCCCATGAGAGAAGGCGCCCCGAGGAAGGGGAATCGAGATGATCGACATCAAGGAAGCGGCCCATCGGGCGATGGACTTCGTGAACGAGATCTACCCGGAGGCCGCGAAGTCCGGCGCGACGGTGGAGGAGATCGTCCTGGACGAGGCCGAGGAGGCCTGGCTCGTCACCGTGGGGCTCCCGGGCCAGGCGATGCTCCTGTCCGACCGGATGTCCACCGGCAACGCGCCGCGGGAGTTCAAGGTGATCCAGATCCGGCGCGAGGACGGCGAGGCTCTCGGAATGACCGTGAAGCGGTGAGTGTCGCCGGGTCTAATCCACGTGAGGATCAGGCCCTGAATGGCGGTTCCATCGCCGTCAGGGCGTGATTCGCAACCTCAACTGATGCATCTCCCCCAGCCGCCCCAGGTTCTCCACGTCGAATCGCTGAAGCCGTGCCCCCTGGTAGAGCGGCACACCGTGGCCGAGGAGCACCGGCACGACGGTCAGGAGCAGATCATCCACGATGTCCGCCTCGAGGGCCTGAGAGATGACGTTCCCGCCATCGAGATAGACATCTTTCTCGTCCGCCACCTCGCGGGCCTGCTCGCACATCTGCGCGATGTCGCCGCGGCAGGCCGAAACTGTCGTCGGCGCATCGGTGAAAGGCCTCGAGGTCGCGACGAGCACGGGCGTGGATCCGTAGGGCCAGTCGCAGTCGAAAGACATCACTTGGTCGTAGGTTCGCCTGCCCATGAGCATCGCCCCGGTCCCTTCCATGAACGCCGCGACTCCGATCGTGTCGGGGTCGCAAGCCTGCTCCGGATCGGGTTCGCCGAGCCAGGCGAGGTCGTCGTTCGACCCGGCGATGAATCCGTCGAGGGAGACGGCGCAGTAGACTCTCACCTTGCTCAAGGGGGCACCTCATGTTCCACCCGGGTGGATATCGGTTCAATGGAAACAGCCCGTCTCCAATCACTTGGAAACGGGCTGCTTTGTAGGTGGCGGGGACAGGATTTGAACCTGTGACCTTTGGGTTATGAGCCCAACGAGCTACCGGACTGCTCCACCCCGCGTCAATGTCGGGCCAATATAGCCCCGGACCCACCCCCTGTCAACCCGACCCGCCCCGAAAGGCCGACGGGCCGGAAATGCCCCTCCTGCAAAGGATTGTCCGGGTTAGTCCCGCTTACTATATTGAGGACTCCCGGGTCCGGCACAGGTCCGTCTCGCCTGCCGGATTCGCCGCGACACCGGGATCCCAGCCAGGAGCGACTCTCCGAATGAGCGCCAGCAGCGAGAACGCCCAGAGCCGGGCACGGGAGGAGTCCCGGCCCCTGCGCCGCCGCTTCGACTTCCGCGGCCGCGTGCAGGGCGTGGGCTTCCGTCCCTGGATCTATCGCCTGGCCACCGGCTGCGGCCTCGCGGGCTTCGTGGGCAACGACGCCCAGGGCGCCTTCGTCGAGGTGGAGGGCACGGCCGAGGCGATCGCCTGTTTCCTCGCCCGCACCGAGAACGAGGCGCCGCCGCTCGTGGTCATCAGCGCCCGGGAGGAGACCCCGCTCACGCCAACGGGCGAGCGCGAGTTCGGCATCCGGAGCAGCCGCCACGGCGGCGAGCAGCGCGCGGAGATCACTCCCGACAGCGCCACCTGCCCGGACTGCCTGCGCGAGATGCGCGACCCCGCCGACCGCCGC
>CAYNQX010000002.1:0-237483 GCA_964399495.1 uncultured bacterium | reverse complement strand
GGTACGCCCAGGAGGACTCGAACCCCCAACCTCCTGATCCGTAGTCAGGCGCTCTATCCAATTGAGCTATGGGCGCACAGGCGGAGGGGGAGGGATTCGAACCCTCGGTGAGGTTTTGGCCCCACACTCGCTTAGCAGGCGAGCACCTTCAGCCAGCTCGGTCACCCCTCCAGGTGTAGCTCCGTAAGGCGGAGGACGAGGGACTCGAACCCCCAAGGGCAAAGCCCGGCGGTTTTCAAGACCGCTGCCTTACCAATTAGGCTAGTCCTCCATTTTCCAAGGCCTTGGCGCAATGGCGCCAGCCTCGGGAAGGCAGCCCTTTCCGAGCCGGAGCGCAATATATCAGCGCGGCCTGCGCCTGTCAATCCACCCTCTCGTAATCCACTCGTTTTGTTCGAGCTCCCCCTCCGCGGGCGGGCGTCCGGTGTGGAGGGCGGCCAGGCGGGCCTCCTCGCGCAGGCGCAACCTCCGTCTCCGCCACGCGGCCGCCAGGAACAGCAGCATCATCAGAAAGAACAGCGGCGCCGTGCTGAAGAGCAGGCTCCAGCGCCGGTAGCCGGGCATCAGCTCCTCGTCGAAGCGGCGGGCGAACGCGGCCAGCCCCTCGCCGCGGCTGCGCTGGAGGGCGTCCGAGAAGGACATGCCGCCGTCCAGGAGCTCCAGCAGATGCAGCCAGGCCTCCGGCTCCTTCCTGAGTTCCTGCACCGCCGCCTGGGACTCCGCGTAGGCCAGCTGCGCCCGCGCGCCCGAATAGGGGAAGCTCCGCTCCAGGTCGCCCAGGGGAATCGCGCTGCGGGTCCAGGCCGCGCGGGAGAGACGCCAGAGCGTGCCCATCTCCCACTCGGCGGCGAACTCCTGGGCGTAGCCCTCGTGGAACCAGCGCGGCACGGGCCGACCTCTCAGGCGCCGGTCCAGGAGCACGTGGGCCAGCTCGTGCCACACCAGGGCGCGG
Source organism: uncultured bacterium (assembly GCA_964399495.1). GTDB lineage: Bacteria > Krumholzibacteriota > Krumholzibacteriia > JACNKJ01 > JACNKJ01 > CAYNQX01. The sequence goes on along the minus strand of CAYNQX010000002.1, from coordinate 236,531 downwards.
GCCTGGCCGAGGTCGCGCACGTAGCTCTTCTCCAGCAGGATCGTCCGCCCCGGCTCCAGCACGATCCCCGCCGCCCACTCGGGGCTCCGCCCTCTCGCCCAGCGCTGGAAGGTGTCCCGGTCCGGCGCCAGCATGATGAGCACGGGCGAGCGGTCCGCGGGCAGTTCCCCGGGCGGCAGGCCCCGCAGGGCCACGGCGGCCATCTGGCGGATCTCCTCGCCCAGCAAGCTGTCGGCGGGCTCGCACTGCATGTGCACCGGCGGCTGCGCCCAGGTGACAACGGAGTTCACGGTCAGCGCAAGCGCCACAAAGATGAGAAGATAGGGGATATTCCTTAGGCGGCACATCATGCTATAATACCTAGATCCCCGAGCCCCCTTTGGAAAGGAAAATCCTCCCATGATCCGTTCCGCGTTCCGTCTCGTGACGGTCCTCGTCGCCCTACAGCTTCTGGCGGGCCCCTCCCTCGCCGGCGAGCTGCGCCTCATGGACTACAACATCCTCAACTACCCGGGCAGCACGGGCACGTCGAGGGCCCCCCACTTCCGCACGATCATCGGCGAAGTGGCCCCCGACATCCTGGTGGTTCAGGAGATGATCGGCGCGAGCGGCGTCAACCACTTCATGAGCAACGTGCTGGAGCCCCTGGAGCCGGGCCTGTGGGCCGCCGGCCCCTACCACGACAGCTACGACACCGATCGCGCGCTGTTCATCCGCGACGAGTGCGTCACGGTGACCGACTCCGGCTGGCTCGACACCACCCTGCGCGACATCGAGTGGTGGGACCTCGAGATCGTCGCCTCGGGCGAGGTCTTCCGCCTCTACTCCCTGCACCTGAAAGCCAGCTCGGGCAGCACGAACGAAAACCGCCGCTACCAGGAGTGCCTGGTGCTGCGCGCCCATCTCGACGCCATGCCGAGCGACCTCCACGCCATCGTGGCCGGCGACTACAACATCTACGACTCCGGCGAGCCCGCCTGGGGCCTGCTGCGCTCGGCCGGTCCCGGTCAGCTCTTCGATCCGATCAACCGTGAGGGCAACTGGCACGTGAACGCGAGCTTCGCCGATGTCCACACCCAGAGCCCCCGCACGACGCAGTTCGGCGGCGGCGCCAACGGCGGCCTCGACGACCGCTTCGACTTCATCCTGGCCAACGACGACATGCTCGACGGCCAAGGCCTCGACATGCTCACCGACACCTACACGGCCTTCGGCAACGACGGACAGCACTTCAACATCGCGCTCACCGACCCGCCCGCCAACGGCGTGGTCAGCGCGGCGGTGGCCAGCGCCATCCACGATGCCAGCGACCACCTGCCCGTTTTCGTGGACCTGGCCTACACCGACGGCCTCGCGGCCGGCACACCGGCGGCGACCCTGCGCCTGGACGCCTATCCCAACCCCTTCAACCCGGCCACCCGCCTCAGCTTCTCGCTGCCCGCGGCGGGCCGGACGACGGTGGCGATCTTCGACATCCACGGCCGCCACGTCGACACGCTCATCGACGCCGAGCAGGCCGAGGGCACGGTCACGCTGGACTGGCGCCCCGAGCACCTGCCCGGCGGCGTCTACCTGGCGCAGCTCCGCGTCGACGGCGCGCCGATGGCCATGGAGAAACTGGTCCTTCTCAAGTAACGCTCCGGTGAGGGCCACGAACAGCGAAACCCCCGCCGGCCTCGGCGGGGGTTTCGTGTTTCGAGCCGTCCCCCCGGGGGGACGTTCAGCGCGCCGAGGAGATCGTCGCGAACGCCACCACCCGATCGCCGGCGTAGAGCACCAGGCTCTGCCCCGGCGCGGCGGCCTTCACCGGCTCCGCGAGTTGCACGGTGAGCCCTTCACCATCAAGATGCCATGCGGTCACCGCCGCGCCTGCATGCCGATACCGGATCCGCGCCTGCAGGGGCGCGTCCTCCAGCCCGGCCAGCAGCGTGGGATGCACCCAGCCGCCGAGGCCCGCGACTTCCCGCGCGGCCAGCGCGCCCTCCTCTCCCACGGTCACCGTGCCGGCCTCGATGTCGATCGCCGTCACGTACACCGGATGCCCCGCCGCCACCCCGAGCCCGTGGCGCTGCCCCACCGTGAAGAGCGCGGCGCCGGGATGCTCGCCGAGCACGCGGCCCTCGGCGTCCAGGATCGGACCGGGCGTCAGCAGTCCGCGCTCACCCAGGTAGTCGCGCAGCGTGCCGCCGGCGAGAAAGCAGACGTCCTGGCTCTCCCGCTTCTCATGCACGTGCAGGCCGATGCGCCTGGCGATCGCGCGCGTCTCGGTCTTGTCGATTTCCCCGAGGGGAAAGAGCAGGCGATCGTAGGATTCGGGTGGGATCGCCGCGAGAAAGTAGCTCTGGTCCTTCGCCTCGTCGAGGCCGCGCGCCAGGTGAAGCGCGCCGCCGGTCTCCACGAGCCGCGCGTAGTGGCCGGTGGCCACGTAATCGAAGCCGGCGGCCACGGCCTCCTCGAGCAGACGCGGAAAGCGCACCTCGGAGTTGCAGCGCACGCAGGGGTTGGGAGTGCGGCCGCTCGCGTACTCCCGCTCGAAGTCGGCCACGACCTCGTCCTGGAAGCGCTGGGTTTCGTCGACTACACGGTGCGTGATTCCGAGAGATCGACACACCGCGAGCGCGTCGGCCACGGCGTCGACGCTGCAGCAGGAGCGGCCGGGAAGTTCGTCGGAATCGGTGAAGCAGAAGTTCTTGTAGGTGGCGCCCACCACCTCGGCGCCCCGCTCGGCGAGCAGGGCTGCCGCCACGGACGAGTCCACGCCGCCGCTCATCGCGACGAGCACGCGCTTGCCCGCCAGGTCGCGGCCGGCGGCGTCCGCGCTCATCGGATCACGTAGCCGCGTGCGCGGGCCAGCTCCTCCTTGGCCTGGTCGAGCAAGGTCTCCCACTCGGAGCTGCCGTGTTCGATCTTGCGGGAGTAGCTCTCCAGGCGCGCGACGGCGGCCTCGTTGATCTCCTCCTCGATCTCCAGATCGCGGGTGATCCACACCTCGAGCAGGTCGAGGAAGGCGCGCTCGGTGATGGTGATGTCGATGAGCTCGTCGTCCAGGAAGCGGTCGGCCAGGCGGCCGGCGATGACCTCGATTCTCTCCTCGCTCAGCCTCATAGCGTGTACCCCCGCTTGCGCGCCAGCTCGCTCTTCAGCTTGCGCCGGAGCATCATCTGGTCGAGGTCCTGGGTCTGGATCTGGCGCTCGTACTGCTCGAGCAGCTTGTCCACCTCGTCGTCGAGATCGTCCTCGATCTTGAGTTCCTCGGTGAACTCCCACTCGATGACGCGCGTCAACTCCTCCTCGGTGATGTTGAAGTCGAAGCGATCGTCGTCGCGCATGATGCGCACGATCTTCTCGGCGAGGTATTCGATCTTGGTCGGACTCAGTCGCATGGCACTCCTCGTGTCGCGTGGTCCCCCGAATCTAGGCGAGGGGCGCGGCCCTGTAAAGCCCCTGGAGCGCCTGTGCCCGCTTCTTGCAGTCGCGATGACGGACGCCGCCCGGCGTCCGATCGCCGCGAAAGGTCGAGCAAGGATGCGAAAGCACGGGAACGCAGAGGATCGCACGATCCACTTCGAGCGCTGGCGCCGCCTGCAGCGAGAGATGCAGAGCGCCCTGGAGCGTCGATTGCGCGCCATGCTCGACGAACCGCCGCCCCACCTGCAGCGCTACCTCGAGCGCTTCGAGAACGGCTTTCCCGCCTGGACCGGACAGAGCCTCAGGCCCGTCCAGCTTGGCAAGCGCCTGGCCGAGGCCGATCTGATCCTGCTCGGCGACTACCACAGCCTCGCCCAGTCCCAGCGCACGGCCCTGCGCCTCCTCCGTCGGCTCAGACGCCGCGGCGTCGCCCCCTGCCTGGCCCTCGAGATGATTCCGGCGGAGTACCAGCCCGAGCTCGACGACTTCCTCGCCGGCAAGCTCACCGCCCCGGCGTTCACGCAGCTGGCCGAAGAGGAACGCTTCTGGGACTTTCCCTGGAAACCGGTGCAGACGCTGCTGAACTTCTGCCGCCATCACGACCTGCCTGTGCTGGCCCTGAACGCCACGCCCACCCGCGCCGACCGCGCCCTCCAGGAACGCGACCGCAGGGTCGCCGACCTCATCGCCGCCCAGCGCCTGCGCGAGCCCGAGCGCCCGCTGTTCGTGCTCTACGGCGACTACCACCTGGCCACACCCCATCTGCCCGCCGCCATCGGCCGCGCGATGAAGCGCGCCGGCCTGCCGCCGCTCGCGCCCCTGCGCGTCTTCCAGAACCGGGAGCCGCTCTACTGGCAGAGCCTGAGCGAGCGGGGCAGCCCCGAGGTGCTGCTGCTGGAGGGCGACGACATCTGCATCCAGAGCGCCACGCCGCTCGTGAAGCTGCAGTCCTACCTGTACTGGATCAACTTCCACGACTTCGGCGACGAGCACGATCTCCCCACCGGCCCGCCGGATCCGGCCGAGCACAGCGAGGATCTCGGCCACGAGGTGGATGTGGCGCTCAAGCGGATCGCCCGCTTCCTCCACATACCGCTGCTGGAGCGCGCCTCGCCGCGGGTCTACTGGCTCGGCGAGACGGACTTCGCGCGGCAGATCGCCACCGAGGCCGGCTGGGAGGACGCGGAGCTGGCCCAGGTGCAGTCCTCCATCGCCCAGGGCGAAGACTGCTACCTGCGCGGCCGCGACCTGGCGGTGGTGACCGAGCCCGGCCAGAATCGCCTGGCCGAGCTGGCCGCGCGCGTGCTTCACGGCCGCTGCAGCGACATCGGCGGACGCCCCCGCACCCTGGCCGACGACTTCTACCTGCGCGTCATCGCGAGCGCGCTCATCTTCCTGGGCTCGAAGCTCATCAACCCCCTGCGCAAGAGCCAGGACCGCCCCGCGCTCGTCCGCACGCTCAGAGAGGGTCGCGGCCAGAAGGGCGAGTGGCGCCTGCAGGCGGAGCTGCTGCTCGCCTATCTCGACGCTGAGGTCGAGTATCTCCGCGAAGGCAGCGTGGACGGATTCGACTCCCGCTTCTTCCGCCTCGACGGACCGCGCCACCTGGCCCTGACGCGCGCCATCGGCCGCAACCTCGGCGGCCGGCTCTACACGGCGCTCATCGGCGGGAAGGTCGATCCCTTCTGGCTGCGCGAGCTCTGGTTCGAGCCCTTCCACCTGGAGGGCAGTCCCCTGCGCCGCTACTTCGAGATCCTCGAACAGCTCGATGACTCCCTGCCCGGCGATACCGCCGGCCTCGAGTCCGAGCGCCTCTGATCTATCTGGATCGTCTAGGATTCTTCCGACCAGCGACGGGCCCTCGCCGGCAGGCCCGCCACGAGCCGCGCGTCGGCGGCGGGGAACTCGTGGTCGCCGAGCCGCTCCGGGGCGACCCATGCGAACTCCTGCCCGTCGAGCCCCCGCACCTCGCCCTCGAAACCGTGAACGCGCAGGAAGTGCAGGTTCACGACGAGGTGCGGGTAGGCGTGGCGCACCCGCTCGACCTCCTCACCCACCTCGGCGCGGATCCCCAGTTCCTCCTCGAGCTCGCGGGCCAGGGCGGCCCCGTGGCTCTCCCCGGGTTCCACCTTGCCGCCGGGGAACTCCCACACGGGGCCGAGAGGATCGTCGGCGGGACGGCGCGCGATGAGGAAGCGGCCGCCGCGCAGGAGCAGGGCGGCCACCACGGTGATCTCGGGCGGTCGGGCGTTCACGCGCCGTCTACTTCTTGAGGTCGCGGCCGAGCCGCTGCTCGAGGGAGGCGGTCTTGCCGTCGAGACGGCCGGTGGCGTCCACGCGGTCGTCGATCTTGATGAAGGTGCCCACGCGGCCCGAGTGCTCGCGCATCTTGAAGTGGCAGCGCTTGACGACGTCCATCACCTCGTCCCACTCCCCCTCCAGCGTGGTGCCCATGGGGCCGGTGCGGTAGGACACGCCGCTCGAATCGATGATATCGAGCACCTCGGCCACGTACTCGCTCAGGCTTTCGCTCCCCTTGTCCGTGGGGGCGATGGTCACGAAGGCCAGCATGTTCTCTCCTCCGAGTGGTTGTGTTCGGGTTCAGTCTCTCGCGCCGCGCAGAACCAGGAGCCTCAGCAGATGGCTCACGGCCACGGCGGCGGCGGCGACGTAGGTGAGCGCGGCCGCGTCGAGCACCCGCTTGGCGCCGGCGACCTCGTCCACCTGGAGATGGCCGCCCTCCTTCAGCTCGGCCATGGCGCGGCGGCTGGCGTCGAACTCCACGGGCAGCGTGATCAGGTGAAACAGCACCGCGCCGGCGAAGAACAGGATGCCCACGTCCATGAGCACGCGTAACGAGCTGAAGAGGAAGCCCACGAAGAAGAGCGGGAACGCGAGTCCGCTCACGATGCTCGCCCCGGGCGCGATGGCGCTGCGCAGCGACAGCGCCCACCAGCCGCCGGCGTGCTGCAGCGCGTGGCCGCTCTCGTGCGCGGCGATGGCCAGGGAGGCGAGGCTGCGCCCCTCGTGGACGGCCGGGCTCAGGTTCACGCTGCGGTTGCGCGGATCGTAGTGGTCGTCGAGCTGTCCACCGGTGGGCTTGATCTCGAGACTCAGCCCCTTGGCGCCGAGTATCCGCTCGGCGACCTCGCGGCCGGTCAGGCCCGAGCGCGAGGGCAGCTGGAGGCCGTTCGCATAGGCGCTCTTCACGCGATGCTGGGCCCAGAGGGCGAACACCATGGCGGGGATGAGCAGGATGAAGGTGGGGTCCCAGAAGAAGAAGGCAAGGGTGGGCATCGGAAAGGCACTCCCTGGTTCGTGGTGGGTTGGTGACGCGCGGGTCGGTCAGTCGCCGCTCTCTTCGGCCTGCTCGCGGAAGTCGGCGAGCACCTCCTGAGCCCTCTCCAGGTGATCGATGAACACCTTCACCATGGCGTGGCCCTTCTGGGTCTCGAAGATGCCGTCGAGGGGCGTGGAGTGCCAGGTCACGATTTCGCAGGGGATCTCGCGATCGGCGAGCAGTCCCTCGAGGACCTGCGCCTCCACCGGGTCGTTCACGGTGCACAGGTCGACGAGCTCCCGGTGCTCGCGTCGGTCGTCACGGCTCATGGGAATCCTCCAGGAAGGCGGGGTGAGGAACGCTGACAGGAGTCAATATAGGCCATGGGCGGGCCAGAATTCACCCACAACCGCAGGGGGCGGGCCGCTCCCGATCGGAAATCGGGGATCCGGTGGGCCGGCTCCGTGAAAATCCCTTGAAAACACCCCAGTTCCAGCCTTTCAGCCACTCCTCCACCATTGACAAGCCGCCCTCCGATCCACTAGCTTACCGGAGACTTCCCACGACATGCCCCAGTGATTTCGGAGGTTAGCGAAGGCCATGCTGAAACGGCTCGTCACGTTCGTCTGTCTTCTCGGCACATTTCTCATCGGCCTCGGCGGCTTCCCGGCAGGCGATGCTCAGGCAATCCTCCTGGGCAACCATCAGCTCACCATCGATCTGCTGGGCACGACCCAGTACTTCGAGTTCGCGGAGTTCAGGGAGTACGAGTTCCCCGTGCAGGGCCTCGACTGGGGCTTCCGGCAGCGCGATCTCTTCGACATCGAGTTCCAGGATCCGGAGCTCGAACTCAACGACCCTCTCCAGAACCGCAATCGCATGACGATGAGCTTCGTGGGCAACCTGGACATCGGCCTCCGCATGCGCACCGCGCTGGCCCCGAAGCTCGGCTTGGAGGGCTACGTCAAGTACACGCCGGCGGATCTGGTGATGACCTACAACGGCGCCGACCTCTCGGCGGCCACCTTCACCCGCTACTCGGGCGTCACCAATCCCGACGACCCCGAGGATCTCCAGAACTGGGTGACGGGCGACTTCCCCACCTACCACATCATTCGCTTCGGCGCGAACATGGACTACGTGTTCCTGCGCGCCCGGGCCAACACCATCAACCTGTACGGGGCCCTGGGCGCCGGCGTGGTGAGCTACCACATGTCGGGCGACCTCTACGTGCCGACGGACTTCCCCGATGATCAGGACACTCCCTCCGCACCGGAAAAGCTCAGCTACTACCTGCCCAACGACACCTTCCTCTCGGGCAACCTGGGGCTCGGCGGCATCTTCTTCATCCACCGGATGTTCGGCATCAACGTGGACTTCCGCGCCTCCTACTCCCCCTTCGAGCTCAAGCGGATCGATGCCTTCGACACCTCGAAGAACCAGTGGATCTGGAGCGCCAGCATTGGCTATACGTGGCGCATGGGGTAGCGCTCCGGTGAGCGTCGTCGGGCTTCACTTCGAACTCGCGAAGCGAGCCCTCAGAGGCGCCCGAGCGATCGCCCACCTCCGCTAGCAATTCAAGCCCCCGCCGGAAACGGCGGGGGTTTTTCATGTCCCCCCGGGGGGACGAACCCGCCACGGCTGTGCCGCCCCCGGCGGAGCGAATGCTCCCGGAAAGCGCCTCACGTCCGTGCGAAGCGTTCGGGAGCATTCGCGGAGCCTTCACTTCGAGCTCGCAAGGCGAGCCCTCCGAGGCGCCCGAACGATCGCTCACCTCCGCTAGCAGAAAACGAGGAACCCCCACCGGCAGCGGTGGGGGTTCTTGTTTACATGCTTGCGGAGACATGGGTCACTCGGGCGCCTCGGAGGCGAGCGAAGCGAGCCGAGGCGAAGCCCGATGGCCCATGTCGGAGCTACCCGTGCAGTTCGAAAACCGGGAGCTGGTATTTCTTGTCGAGGAGACGGATCTCGTCGAAGAGGTTCTTGATCTCGCCCTGTAGCGCGTTGTACTTGCTCAGTTCCGCCTGCGCGATGGGCCGGCCGTCCTTGTGGCGCCAGTGCTCCTGGTACTTCCTGCGAACCAGCTCGCGGAGGCGGGCATCCAGTTCGATGATGCGGGGGTCGACGGCTTCCGTGACGTCGGGTTTCTCGCTCATGACACCCTCCCTCGGAGATGAGGCGATCGAGGGAAACCTCTTCCCGGTTGATCGCGGCCTTGCGCCAATATAGCATCTCCGGCGTCGCCCGCCAGCCAGAAGCTCCACTCCCACTCAGTGAGGATCCATGCGCGTCGCCCTCATCTCCGACAGCCACGGCACCCTGCCCCCGCTCCTCTTCGACCGACTGGACGGCTGCGACGCCATCCTCCACCTGGGAGACCTGGGGCCCGCGCGCCTCCTGACCGAGCTCGCCGCCATCGCGCCGGTGCACGCGGTCATGGGCAACACGGACGCTCCGGGTCAGCCGGAGCTGCCGCCCCGCCGGCGGATCCGCCTGGACGGCCTGCCGGTTCACCTGCGCCACGAGCCCTGGTCGCCGGGAGAGGTCGGCGAGATCGAGGGGCTCTACCTGCACGGCCATATTCACTGCCCGCGCCTCGAGCGCCACGGGAGGGCCTGGATCTGCTGTCCCGGAGCGCTGGTGCGTCCAAGGGGCTCGGAGGCCGCCTACGGCCTTCTGGACGTGGACGAGAGGCGAATGAGCATCGCGATCCACGCGCTGGACGACGAGCGTCTTCTCCAGCGGGAAGCGTGGCCCAGGGGCTGAATCTGCCGCCCGGAGGACACCCTTTCCGCCGTCGACCCCAAACGGAAACCCAGGAATGGCCAATTTAGAACAGGATAGGGAATCAGGCCCCGGCCCGATCCTTGCTGATCCCTTTTCGAACCGCAGGGCCCTTCCCAGGATGGGATACGGCCCGGCTGGACGACATCGTCCATCGGAGGGGATCCTATGCCTCGCGCAGCAATCGTCAAACGCAACGACAAGAGGGCTCGAGAGCTCAGGGACGCGCTGAAGGCGCTCCGCCGCGAGCAGGGGCTGATCATCGCGGAACTGGTCTGGAACGAGATGAGGGCCTGGGAGATCAAGGGTCTCCTCGATGCCCCCGAGGAGCCGGAAGACCGGACGGACCTCGAGAAGGACCTCCACCGCCGCTGCAACCTGGTTCGCAGCCTGGCCCAGTGGGAGCGGAAGGCCGATCAGTCCTACAGGCGGCAGCATCTCCGCCTGAAGGAGCTCTTCGAGAGCGACCCGGACGCCTGCGCGAATCTGGAAGGCCTGTCCGAGCTCATGGCCCGGAAGGGCCTGGAGAGCATCGCCAGGGCGGCCGCCGACGATCTGGAACTCGACCTCGACGGCGGCGTGGACGGCGCCTGAACACCCACACCCGATAACGACCACGAAAAACGGCGGCCATCGGCCGCCGTTTCTCATTTCCAATCTCTTTGAATCTTCGAGGCTTGGGTGCCCGGGGCGAGATTCGAACTCGCACGAACTTTCGTTCACTGCCCCCTCAAGACAGCGTGTCTACCAGTTCCACCACCCGGGCGTCGTCTAGTTTCCCTCCGGAGCGGGCTCATCGGCGGGGGCGGGCGGAGTCGTGGACTCGGCGTCCTCGCCGCCCTCGAAACCCTCGGTCTGGATCTGATCCAGGATGGAGCCGCTCTCCTCGACGTTGAAGACGTCCAGGGAGCCCTCCTGCTGCCGCTTCGCGATGATGCTCTCGTCGCGGGGCTCGTTGCTGTCCACGCGGGACGACATGATGGCCAGAACGAGGGCCAGGGCCATGAAGGAGACCGCCAGCCATACCGTCAGCTTGCCGAGGAAGGTCGCCGCGCTGCGGCCACCCATCACGGAGCTGTCGCTGCCGCCGCCGCCGAAGGCGCCGGCGAGCCCGCCGCCCTTGCTGGACTGCATCAGTACGACGATCATCAGAACCAGGCTGACCAGGATGAACAGCGTCAGCAAAACGGCAAACATGGCCTACTCCTCACGGGAAGCGCAATGGTGCGGGCGCGGGTGTGCGCGCAGGACCGCGGAAAGGAAAACGCAAGTTATCAAATTGTTTCCGGCCTGTCAAGACGCCGGAAAAGGCGGAATCAGAGCCAGGAATGAGTCCGCTTTCAGGCTGGCGCCGCCCACCAGGGCCCCGTCGATGTCGGGCTGGCCCATCAAACCCACCACGTTGTCCGGTTTGACGCTGCCGCCGTAAAGAATCCTGATGACGTCCGCCACGGCCTGGCCGTGACGTTTCGTCAGGTGCTCACGGATCGCTCCATGCACCTCCTGCGCCTGCTCCACCGAGGCCACCTTCCCCGTGCCGATGGCCCAGACGGGCTCATAGGCCAGCGTGATCAGTTCCAGGTCCTCCTCGCCCAGGGAGGCGAGAACGCCGTCCACCTGGCCGAGAACCACCTCGAGGGCGCGTCCGGCCTCCCGTTCCTCCAGGGTCTCCCCCACGCAGAGAATCGGCAGCAGTCCGGCTCTCAGGGCGGCGCGGGCCTTCACGGCCACGCCCGCATCGGTCTCGCCGTTGTACTGGCGTCGCTCGGAGTGTCCGAGAATCACCCAGCCCGCTCCGGCCGCGCGGAGCATCGGGGCTGCGATGTCGCCCGTGAAGGCGCCCGAGGGCTCGGCGTTCATGTCCTGCCCGGCCACGCCCACCGCGGCGTCGCCCACGGTCTCCACGACATCGCACAGGGCGAGGGAGGTGGGCGCCAGGACGACGTCTGCGTCCTCGCTCTTCTCGGGCAGGCCCGACAGGACGGCACCGGCGAGTTCGGCCGACTCCTTCGGGGTGAGATTCATCTTCCAGTTGCCCGCGATCAGAAGCTGTCTGCCCTTCAAACCATCGCCTCCTTGGCATCGCTGAGGGCTTCGACGCCCGGAAGCGGCTTGCCTTCCATGAACTCCAGGCTGGCCCCGCCGCCCGTGGAGATGTGGGTGAAGCGATCGGTGAGTTTCGACGCGGAGATGGCCGCCACCGAATCGCCGCCGCCCACCACGGTCACGGCGCCCTGGCCGGTGGCTTCGGCGAGCACCTGGGCCAGATCGAAGGTGCCCTTGGCGAACTTGGACACCTCGAACACGCCCATCGGCCCGTTCCAGAACACCGACTTGGAGGCCTGGATGACCTGGCTGTAGAGATCGATGGTCTTGGGCCCGATGTCCAGGCCCATCCAGCCCTCGGGGATGTCCGTGGGCAGCACCACCTGGGTCTCGGCGTCCTCGGTCATCTCGCGGGCCACCACCACGTCCACCGGCAGCAGCACCTCGCGCTTGTTCTCCTTGGCGTTGCGGATCGTCGTGAGCGCGGTCTCGAGCATCCCCTCGTCCACCAGGCTCGCGCCGACGTTCAGCCCCAGCGCCTTGAAGAAGGTGAAGGCCATGCCGCCGCCGATCATCAGCGTGTCCAGGTGTTCGAGCAGGTTCTCGATGACGGGAATCTTGGTCGAGAGCTTCGCGCCGCCCAGCAGGGCCGAGGCCGGTCGCTGGGGGTCGGCGAGCAGGTTGCCGAGGAACTGGAGCTCCCGCTCCATCAGCAGGCCGGCGGCGCGGAACTCGAAGTGCCGCGTCATGCCCTCCGTGGAGGCGTGCGCGCGATGGGCGGTGCCGAAGGCGTCGTTGACGTAGAGGTCGGCGAAGCCCGCCAGCTGTTCTGCGAAGATGCGGTCGTTGCCGGTCTCCCCTTCGTGGAAGCGGAGATTCTCCAGCAGCAGGATGTCGCCGTCGCGCAGCTGCTCCACGGCCTCGCGCACCTCGTCGCCCACGCAGTCGCGGGCGAAGCGCACGGGAATGTCCACCAGCTCGGCCAGGCGGTCGGCCACCGGGGAGAGGCTCATCTCGAACACGTACTCTCCCTTGGGCCGCCCCAGGTGGCTGCCGAGGATCAGGGTCGCGCCCTTCTCGACGAGCAGCTTCAAGGTGTCCAGAGCCGCGCGGATGCGGGTGTCGTCGGTGACTTCCTGTCGGTCGTTGAGGGGAACGTTGAAGTCCACGCGAACGAAGACCTTCTTTCCCGCCACATCCAAGTCGCGAACGGACAGTTTCGAGAACATGGTCAATCCTTGGATTCGGGCCTCAGCATCACGATCGGAGCGCCTCTCGACGAGACGGAGCGCACCGGACCGCGAGCAAATGCAGGGCTCGTGCCCCGCCTGCGATTCCTCGTGGCACAAGTTACTCAGGGGGGATTCGAACTGTCAAGGGAGAGGGAGGGCGGCGCGATCCGCGTCAGCACTAGGGCCAGGACCCTCCTCTCCCGTTCCACTCCCAGAGCTCGATGACAGGCCAGCAGGGTGGCTCCGGTCGTGCAGACGTCATCCACCAGGATCAGTGTGCCCTCGGCGGGAACATTCCGCCGCCTGCGGAACTCCCCCAGCGCCCTCTCCCGCCGCTCGTGGCGGCCGCGGCCCGCCTGGCGTCCACCCCAGATCGGCCGGGACAGCAGCGAGAGGGGACGTCCGCCGCCCGTCCGGCGGGCCAGGGCGGCGGCGAGCAGCTCGCTCTGGTTGAATCCCCGCCCCCAGCGGCGCAGAAGGGGCATCGGGACGGCCTGGAAGCGCCAGGGGCGGGGCGGCGACTCGGCGACGAGCCGCGCCGTCAGCGCCACGAGGAACTCCTGGAGGGGCGCGTCCCTGCCGCCGTACTTCCAGCCCTTGAGAAGGGACATCAGCACCCGGGATTCGGTGTAGGGCCAGAGCAGGCGCAGGCCGGGGGCCAGGTCGAGAGAGGCCCGACGGCGTCGCAGCCTTCGCCGGCAGCCGGGGCAGAGCAGGGGCGCGCGGCGCAGGGTGCCGGGGTCGGTGAGCGGCTCACCGCAGGCGTGGCAGAGACTCGGAAAGCAGGCGGCGACGAAGCGGGACAGCGCGGGGCGCATGGAGACCTCCACGGTCGGGCGATTCGAGGAGGATGAGGGGATCGGGGAAACCGCGAGGCTCAGGCCAGGGCAGCGCGCATGGCCGCGAGCGGCGCCTCGCGCCCCGTCCACAGGCGGAAGGCCGCGGCCCCCTGCCCCAGAAGCATCTCCCGGCCGTCGGCGACCGGATGGCCGAGCTCCGCGCAGCGGCGCTGCCAGGGCGTCTCGTGGGTGATCAGATCCAGGACGCGCGCGCCGTCGCCGGGAGACGGGAGCGGCGGCAGTGGGTCGTCCTCGTGCAGTCCCAGGGACGTGGCCTGCACGATCAGATCGTGGCCGGCAGGGCAGCGGCCCGCTTCGAGCCGCGCCTTCGTCAGGCGGCCACCGGCGCCGGGGAACTCGGCGATGAGCGCGTCCCGCCGATCGCCGCTCCGGTTCCACAGGGCCACCTCGGCACTGCCCGCCGTGAGACAGGCGAACACCACGGCCCGCGCCGCGCCGCCGGCTCCCAGCACCAGGACCCGGCTGCCCTCCAGCGCGCCCCCGACGAGAAGCTCGGCGGCCGCGCGGAAGCCCTCGGGATCGGTGTTGTGGAGCGTCCAGCGACCATCGCCTTCCAGGCGCAACGTGTTCACGGCACCCGTGCGCAGCACCGCCTCGTCGATCGCGGCGGCCCTGTCCGCCAGAAGCGCATGGGCTCTCTCCTTCAGGGGCACGGTCAGGTTGACGCCGCGATAGCCGTCCTCGGCCAGACGCGTCAGACGGGATTCCAGGTCGTCCGCCGGGCAGCGAATCGCCTCGTACTCGCCGTCGAGCCCCAGAGCGGAGAGGGCCGCGTTCTGGAAGCGGGGCGAGAGGGAGTGGGATACCGGATCCCCCAGCAGCGCCAGGCGCAGCATCACGCAGCCCCCTCGCCGGCGGCTCGTCGCCTCAGATTGAAATGCAGAGACGCCGCGCTGACGAGGAAGGCGATGCTCAGCCACTGGTTCACGCTGAGCCCCGCGACGGTCATCGCGTCCTCGTAGTAGCGGAACTGGTCCACCGTGAAGCGATGCAGTCCGTAGAGGAAGAGGAAACCCGTGAAGGTGGAACCCTCGTAGGGCCGGCGGCGGTCCAGCAGCAGCAGCGCGACCAGAATCACCAGCCCGCCCAGCGCGGAGTAGATCTGCGCCGGATGGATCGTTATGCAGTCGCCGCCGTGGAGATGCTCACCGGCGAGAATCATCGCCGTGCGCGCGGCCTCGCTGCCCTCGGGGAAGCACATCCCGATCGGATGCTCCGTGGGCAATCCGTAGCAGCAGCCGTTGAGGAAGCAGCCGATGCGCGTGATCAGGATGCCGAGCCCCAGGCTCGGCGCCATCACGTCGGCCATGCGCAGAAAGGGCACGCGACGGTGACGCAGGAACAGCCAGGCGCTCAGGAAGCAGAGCAGGATGCCGCCGTAGAGGGTGAGGCCGCCCTCCCAGAGAAAGAACATGCGCCACCACTGCCCCTCGTAGGCGTCCAGGTGGAACACCACGAAGAGAATCCTCGCGCCGATGATGGCGCTGATCACGATCAGCTGGAACAGGTCCATCACGTCCCGCGCGGACACCCCCAGCGCGGGCGCCCGCCTGCGCGCCAGCAGAACGCCGAAGAGAAAGCTCAGCGCGAGCATGGTGCCGTAGGCGTGAAGCGTCAGCGGGCCCAGCTTGATCAGATCGGGAAACACGCGAATCCTCCTCGCGGGCGCGACGGCCCGCGCCGGGTCAGTACTGCCGCCAGTTGCGGGCGATGTTCATCTGCAGCCCGAGCAGGAAGCTGGTGGCCACGAGCACGCTGCCCCCGAAGCTCATGCCGGGCAGCGGCAGGCCGGTCACGGGCGCCAGGCCGATGGTCATCGCCACGTTCACGAACACGTGGAACAGCAGGTAGGAGCTGATTCCCACCGCCAGGAGCTGGGCGAAGGGATGCCGCACGCGCCCCGCCACCTGGAAGCCCCGGACGATGAGCCAGGCGTAGAGCCCCAGCAGCAGCAGCGCGCCGAGGAAGCCGAACTCCTCCCCCACCACCGAGAAGATGAAGTCGGTGTGGCGCGCCGGCAGGAAGGCCAGCCCCTTCTGGGTTCCCTGCAGGAAGCCGCGTCCGAGCAGGCCGCCCGAGCCGATCGCCACCTTCGACTGGAAAATCTGGTAGCCGGCGCCGAGGGGATCGAGCTCGGGATCGAAGAACACCAGGATCCGCTTCTGCTGGTAGGGCAGCAGCGCGGCCCAGATGCGGGGCACGGCCAGGCCCACGCCGATGCTCGCCAGGTAGAAGCCGATCCGCTCCAGCAGCGGCATCGCGGGATAGAGCAGGGTCATCAGGAACATGCCCACCATGAACAGCGCCCAGACCAGGTGGGCCGGACCCAGCCCCTCGCCCGCCGCGGTCTGGCCGTAGAGCACGATCGCGCCGCTGAGGACCGGCGCCGCCATGATGAGCAGGCGACGCAGGGAGAGCCCGCGCCAGAGCAGCATGGGAAACATGAGCCAGATGAAGGTGAGGGCGGTGCCCAGGTCGGGCTGCCGCAGCACGAGCAGCGTCGGCGGCAGCACGATACCCAGCGTGATGAGCACCTGGGAGAGGCGGTTCGGGTCTCCGCGCCTTCCGGCGAGGAAGGACGCGAGCATCAGGATCATCACCGCCTTGAAGAACTCGGAGGGCTGCAGACCCACCGGGCCGATCACCAGCCAGCGGTGGGTCTCGCCCCTGAGCGGCGGCAGCACCAGCAGCAGCACCAGCAGCAGCAGCCCGCCGCCGTAGAGCAGATAGGCGAAGTAGTCCTTGTAGACGCGGAAGGGAATCATGGCGCTGGCGATCATCGTCAGGAGCCCGATTCCCGCCCAGAGCAGCTGGCGGTCGAAGAACGCGCGGCTCACCACGTAGCTCGCGCGTTCGCCCGAGAGCTCGAAGTCGCCCGGCGGCGAACTCACCGAGTAGAGCATCAGCAGGCTGGCCCCGAGAATCAGGAGCCAGGGCAGCAGGAAGTGGAGATCGAAGACGCCCACCTGCAGCTTCATTCGCCCCCTCCTTCGCTCTCGGAGCGGCGCCCCTTGCGGATGGGCCTCACGTCCAGGTCGAACCAGGTGGCCACGAGGTGACGGAAGATCGGCGCGATGTCGCTGCCGTGCTCGCCGTGCTCCACCATGAGCGCGATGGCGATCTCGGGATCGTCCGCCGGCGCGTAGCCGCAGAACCAGGCATGCTCGGTGCCGTGGGGGTTCTGCACGGTGCCGGTCTTGCCCGCGGCATCGAAGTCGGGCAGCGCGCTGCCGCGCGCGGTGCCCTCCCTGCCGTGGAGCACCTTCTCGAGACCCTCGCGCACCGTGGACAGGACGGCGGGCCGGATCTGCATCTGCTCGCCCCGGCTGGGCGAGAAGGGGATCACCGTGGCCCCGGCGCCATCCTCCAGGTGATGACGCAGCCGCGGCGAGGGCATGAAGCCGCCGTTGGCGAGGGCAGCGTAGACGCGTGCCATCTGCAGCACGCTCACCAGCACCTCGCCCTGCCCGATCGAGACGTTCCACACATGGCCCACCGACCAGCGTCCCTTGCCGAAGCGTTCGTCGTACCACGTGGTGTCGGGAATCAAGCCGCGCACCTCGTCGTCGAGGTCGGAGCCCGTCGACTTGCCGAGCCCGAAGCGTCTCGACACCTCGGCGATGCGGTCGATGCCCAGCTCCTCGCCGAGCTGATACATGTAGACGTCGCAACTCTGCTCGACGGCCCCCACGGCGCCGACGCTCCCGTGTCCCGCGTGCTCCCAGCAGTGGAAGACGCGCCGGCCGAGCCGCAGCCCGCCCGTGCAGGGACGGAAGCGGGTGGAGGGACGGATCACGCCCTCCTCCAGGCCCTTCAGCACCACCAGCGGCTTGAAGGTGCTGCCCGGCGCGTAGCCCGCCTTGGCGACGCGGTTGAAGAGCGGCTTGCCGGGGTCGGTCACCAGCTCCCGCCAGAGCGGCTCGGGGATGCCTCCCACGAGCAGGTTGGGATCGAAGGCGGGACGGCTGGCCGCGGCGAGGATCTCGCCGGTGTGGACATTCATCACGAGTCCCGCGCCCGCGCCCCAGAAGGCCAGCGCGCTGTCGAGCTGCGCGGTAAGATGGAGGTCGAGCGTCAGCACCACATCGTGCCCCGGTTCGGGAGGCAGGAGCTGCACCGTTTCGAGATGGGTGCCGCGCGCGTTGACGAGAATCATCTCCTTGCCGTCCGCGCCGCGCAGGAAGTTCTCGTAGGTGTTCTCCACGCCCGAGCGGCCGATGAGATCCCCCGGCCGGTAGGCCCGCGGATCGCGGCGGTCGTGCTGCACTTCCTCCTCGCGCACCTCCCCCACGTAGCCGAGCAGGTGGGCGGCCAGTTCGTCGCGGGGATAGCTGCGCCGCGCCCAGTCCTGCAGGCGCAGTCCGGGCAGCTCCGTCATCCGCTCCTCCAGCGCGAGGACGCGCTCCTTGTCCAGATCCTTGTCCAGGGTGACCCGGGGCCGTCCCTCCTCGCGGGCGCGTTCGAGGAGCGTCCGCAGGTCGGACTCCGGTCGATCCAGATGAGCGGCGAGCTCCTTCACGACCTGCGGGTGACGGTCGAGCGTGCGCGTGGCCAGGCTCGCCTCGCAGGCCGCGAGGTTCTTGGCCAGTTCGCGGCCGTTGCGGTCGAGGATGAGCCCCCGGGGCGCGGCGATGCGCAGTTCGCGGAACTGGTTGTCCAGCGAGAGGCGCAGGTAACCGCCGGAGGAGAGCACCTGGATATGGAAGAGACGCAGCACGAGAATCAGAAAGAGCACGCCGCTCAGCGCGATGATGCGCCGCGCGCGCCCCTGCCCCGGCGCCTCGCTACGAGCGTTCCACGGGCTCATGGAGCAACGCCGTCCCTTCCCTGAGAATCAGGACCACGAGGAGGCTGAGCAGGTAGACGCCGGCGTTCAGCAGGGAGCCCGGCAGCGCGTAGCGCACCCAGGCCCAGAGAGCGGTGCCGAGCGACCAGCCGCTGTGGGGAAGCAGGGCAACGGCCTGGACGAGCAGGTAGGACGCCACCAGCAGCGCCAGACGGATCCCGAGGTTCTCGCGATCCACCTTCTCGCGCAGGTCGCCCACCAGGTAACCGGCGAAGGCGTAGCCGAGGGCGCTGGCGCCGAGTACGGCGAAGTTGCCGAGGTCGCGCAGCAGGCCCAGCAGGAAGCCGTAGAACGTTCCCGGACTCCGGCCGCGGCGCAGTGAGATCCAGAACACGAGCAGGAAGGGATAGTCCACGACCAGGCCGAAGGGCCGCAGCCAGCGCTCCACGATGGGATGGAACAGCGCGGCCAGGAGCAGCAGCAGGAACTGGAAGCGACTCTCCCTCATGGCGTCGCCTCCTCGTCCTGCTCGCCCTCGATGGGCAGCGGGAAGCCCGGGGCGGTCTCGCTCACCTCGGTCACCACGAAGACGTCCTCGAGGTGCTGCAGGCTCACGGCAGGATCGAGCAGGATCCGGCGTCGCAGCGCGCCCGGGGGTTCGCTGACCTCGCGGATCGATCCGAGCAGGAAGCCCTCGGGAAAGCGGGAGCCGAGGCCGCTGGTCATGATGAGGTCGCCGAGACGCACGTCTTCGTCGAGGTCGATCCTGTCCACGTGGAAGCCGAGGCGCGGCGTCCAGCGCAGCACTCCCAGGACGCGGCTGCGCCGGTCGCGGCAGCTCACGGCGAAGTCCTTGCTGGCCAGCAGCAGCACCTCGGCGTGCCGCTCGTGTACCTCGAACACGGTGCCGAGCAGGCCGTCGGGGCTCACCACCGGCATGCCCATCGCCACGCCGTCGCGCTCGCCGCGATCGATGCGCAGAAGGTTCCGCTCGCTGAAGTTCAGGGGATAGCTGAGCAGCTCGGCGGGCAGGAAGCGATAGCTCTCCCGCTCGCGGAACTCGAGCAGGCGACGCAGGCGCGCCGCCTCCTTGCGATGCTCCTCGCCCCGCTGCCACTCGTCGGATACGGTCATGAGCCGCTCACGCAGCGCCTCGTTCTCGCCCTGCAGGCGATCCAGATGGGCGGCGAGCCAGACGGCCCCGTCCGAAGGCGCGTAGACGAAGGCGCCGAGGCCGCGAGCCATGGTGAAGCGCAGGTCGTCGGGCAATCGGAGAAGGGTGAGGGAGAGGGCGACGCAGGCGATCAGTACGGCCCGGTCGCGGTGGCGCTGCAGGAAAGAGGGCAGCGCCATCTCAGCGTTCGCTTCCCCGCATGATCACCTGCTCGTACTCGTCGATGTTGTCGAGAATCTTGCCCGTGCCCAGCACCACGCAGGAGAGCGGGTCCTCCACGAGGTTGATGGGCAGCGCGGTCTCGTCCTTCAGGCGCACGTCGATGCCCTTGAGCAGGCTGCCGCCGCCCGTGAGCACGATGCCGCGGTCCACGATGTCCGCGGCGAGCTCCGGCGGCGTCTGCTCCAGGCTGTGCTTGAGCGCCTCCACGATCTCGCTGAGCGGCTCCTCGAGCGCCTCGCGCACCTCCTCGGAGGAGAGGCGCAGGGTCTTGGGCAGGCCGTCCACGAGATGCAGGCCCTTCACCTCCATCGTCATGTTCTTCACGGAGGGGTGGGCGCTGCCGATCTGCTTCTTGATCGTCTCGGCGGTCTGCTGGCCGATCATCAGGTTGTACTTGCGCTTGACGTAGTTGACGATCGCCTCGTCCATCTCGTCGCCCGCCACGCGGATCGAGGTGTCGGCCACGATGCCGTTCAGCGCGATCACCGCGATCTCGCTCGTGCCGCCGCCGATGTCCACGATCATGTTGCCGGTGGGCTTGTCGACCGGTAGTCCAACGCCGATGGCAGCGGCTATCGGTTCGCTCACCAGGTAGACCTCGCGGGCGCCCGCGTGCTCCGCCGAGTCGCGCACCGCTCGTTTCTCCACCTCGGTTATCCCTGAGGGCACGCAGATGATGATGCGGGGCCGGATGAAGCTGCGCCGCTTCTTGGCCTTCTGGATGAACGCGCGCAGCATCACCTCGGTGATGGCGAAATCGGCGATGACGCCGTCCTTCAGGGGCCGGATCGCCTCGATGTCCTGGTGCGTGCGGCCGAGCATCAGCTTCGCGTCGGCGCCCACGGCGTGCACCTTGCGCGTGTGGGCGTTCACCGCCACCACGCTGGGCTCGTTGATGATGATCCCCTCGCCCTTGACGAAGACCAGGGTGTTGGCCGTGCCCAGGTCGATGGCGATGTCGTTGGTGAAGTAGCGACCGATGTTACCGAACAAGTCTCTCTCCAATCGTCGGATCAGGGCATCAGGCCCCGCTCCTTGAGACTCACGAAGTCCGAGCCGCCGAGGATGATGTGATCGAGAAGGTCGATCCCCATCAGACGGCAGGCCTCGTAAAAGCGCGCGGTGAGGCGCAGGTCCTCTTCGCTGGGCTCCGGATCGCCGGAGGGATGGTTGTGAACCATCACCAGCGCCGCGGCGGCGCAGAGGATCGCCGGGCGCAGCACTTCCCGCGGATGCACCACCGCCGCGTTGAGACCGCCCATGGCCACGAGCACGTCTCGCTGCACCCGGTGCTTGCTGTCGAGCAGGAGCACGCGGAACTGCTCCTGCCGGAGCCCGCCCATTCGCGGCGCGAGCAGCGCGGCCGCGTCTTCCGGCCGACCGATCACAGGGTGGTCGGCCAGCTTCGCCCTGGCGGTCTGACGCCCGAGCTCGAAGCAGGCGATGAGCCGCGCCGCGCTGGCCGGCCCCACCTCGCGGCAGGCCAGGAGTTCCTCCGGATCCGCCACGCCGAGCGCGGGGAGACCCCCGAAGCGGCCCAGCAGCTTCTCGCCGAGATCGGCGGGCCGCGGGATCCCGCCCGGAGCCAGCAGCGCCGCCAGGAGATCCGCGGGCCGCAGTCGTTCGGCGCCGCCGTTCAGCAGTTCGGCACGCGGGCCGCCTCGCTCATCGGACATGGCACACCGCCGACCACGGCGTGGACGTCGAGCTTCGATCATCGTCAACCGGCGGCAATTTACCAGCGAATAAAGCAGTTAGCAACAAGATTCGAATTCCCCCCGCCGGGCGGCTTTCCGGGAGGTGACGGGCCGCCGCAGACTTCTCCTCGCCCCGATCCCCAATCAAGGAGCATGCCCGGAGGGCCGTCCTCAGGCGAGCGCCTGAAGCGCCTTGCGGGAGAGGTTGCAGTAGGGCGAATCCGGATAACGCTCCAGCTGCTCCCGGTAGAGCTCGCGGGCCCTGTCGGGATCCTGGGCCTCCTCCAGGCGCGCCGCGCGGATCATGACCAGCGGAACCCTGTCCGAGCTCCTGAAGAGCGCCAGGAAGAGCTCCAGGGCCCTCAGAGCCGCGCTGGACTGCCCGTGACGGTCCAGGGCCAGGGCCAGGCGGTACTGGGCCGTCTCGAGGAAGGCCAGGTCGGGGAAGATGCGGAGGGCCTCTGCGTAGACCTCCGCGGCGCCCACGTCGTCGTCCTGGTCGAGGGCGGCGCGAACGGCCTTGCGATAGAGGTCGCGGCTCTCATTGGGCTCGCCGATGATCCGCGTCACCCGCGCGGCGATGCTCAGGTCCTCGGGATTGCTGGAGTCCAGCAGCGGCTGGACGGCCTCGTAGGCGCCCATCCAGTCGCCGCGGGCCAGGCGCAGGGTCACCCGGTGCCGCCGACGGAACACCTTGCCCTGTTTCGGATAACCGTAGCCCAGACCGACCAGTACTCCGAGGATCAGCCCGCCGAAGTGCGCGCCGTAGGCGGTGCCGTCCTGGCCGCCCAGGGCCACCGTCCCCACCTGGAGGAGCTGCATCAGGATCCAGACGCTGATGGCCAGGAGCGAGGGAATCGGCAGGATGCCGCTGCGCGCGAGCCCGTGCAGCGGGCTGAAGATCACCCAGGCCGTGCGGATGCGCGCGGCGGGGAAACGCAGGAGGAACATCCCCATGAGCCCCGAGAGCGCTCCGGAGGCCCCCACGACGCCCAGGTGAGCGTACTGGGGCATCAGATGGGTGGAGACCAGCCCCTGGCTCAGGTTGGAGAAGATGCCGAGGAACAGGAACACCAGCAGGTAGCGCCAGGGCCCGGCCACCCGCTCGATGCTCGGGCCGAAGGTCCACAGGTAGACCAGGTTGCCCAGCAGGTGCATCCAGCTGCCGTGGTTGAAGACGGAGAGGAAGAGCCCGGGCCGCAATGGCTGCTGGGGGAAGTAGACCCACCACTCCCAGGCGAGCA
The DNA here is from genome assembly GCA_964399495.1 of uncultured bacterium. Taxonomy (GTDB): domain Bacteria; phylum Krumholzibacteriota; class Krumholzibacteriia; order JACNKJ01; family JACNKJ01; genus CAYNQX01. The sequence goes on along the minus strand of CAYNQX010000002.1, from coordinate 213,798 downwards.
GGGCGCTGAGGCGGTCGAAGCGGAAGTAGATGAACACGCCGGCCATCAGGGCCATCAGGAACCAGGTGACCCAGGGGGCGACCCCCCGATCACGCTCCACTCCGACCGGATAGTAGAAGAAGAAGTACAAGCCTTCCCGATCCTTCCCCATGCTTCCGCGGGCGCCGAAAACGCCCGTCCGGCCTCTCATGCAAGTTCCAGGCGCGGCGACCGGGGAGCACAAAAAAACCCCGCCCTTGCGGGCGGGGTTCGAAGATTCGGTTCAGGCCTGGTTTAGAACCAGAGCTTGGTCTCGATCTTGGCGATGGGCGTGCCGCCCGGGGTGCCGTGGATCCAGTAACCGAAGTTGTAGAGCCAACCCTGGTTCAGGGACAGATCGATCACCCAGTCGCCGAGGCCCATGCCCATGCCCATGGTGAAGCCATAGGGGTAGTTCGTGGTCTCGGTGACATCGTCAGCGCCGTCATTCTTGGTCACGAAGTTCTTGCTGGCGCCCATGCGCACGGTGAACATGTCGGTCAGCTCGTGCTCGACGGCCGCGAACAGACCCGGCATGGTCGTGGTGGTGTCCTCGTCGCCACCATCGGGCTCATCGGTATCCTTCTTGTAAGTGGCGCCCACCCAGAGGTCGTTGTCCTCGTTGATGGTGTAGTTGAACGCCAGACCGAGGCCCATGAAGCTCTCTTTGTCCTCGACCTCGCCCGTGGTCTCGGTGCCGGTATTGAACCAGAACGCGGGAACGAGCGCCACGTCGTCACGCCACTGCCAGAACGCACGAACACCGAAGTGCATCTCGCTGATCTCTTCGTCGTCGCTGTCGTCGTCGCCGTCATCGACGCCACCCGTGGTCATCTGGAAGACGCCATCGACGAGCGTGTTATCGTCCATGTCCCAGCTGCCGCCGAGGCCGAAGGTGTTGTAGACGACCGACCAGTCGGTGTCGCCCATCGTGCCCTTCTCACCCTGACGGTTGTAGATGAGGCCGAGATCGAAGCCGGCCACGGGAATACCGTAACCCACGGTGACGCGGTTGTACTCACCGTTCATACCGGCCTCACCGTTCTCCAGGTGCAGCATGTACGCGCCCCAGCCCTCTTCGCTCTTGATGAAGCCGACGCTGTTGTTCAATCCACCGTTGAGGCCGGAACCGCCCCAGGTCGCGCGGACGTGATCGGCGTTACGGAAGATCCTGCCGTACCACTTCCAGGCACCGTTACTGTCGTTGTAGAAGTTTCCATTGAAGCCGTCGCCGCCGGTCAAGCTGCCGACACGCACGGCAGGGCTGGCGGTGACACTGTTGAATGCCATGGCGGCGCTGCTCATGAGCATCAGCAGCAGTCCGACCAAGATAACCACACGATTCATTCGAGACACGAGCAACCTCCTGATGGGGTTTTTTACAGGGTCCCTCAGGAACCCCAGCCGAACAAAAACAGAATTCAATCGCAAATTGTCCAGGCGCCTCCCGTTCGTTGCGCGCCCCGCGGACCGGAACCGTTCCTGGCGTGGGAGCTCGGTTACCCGACCCCGCACGCCAAGAACGCCTTCCTTGAAAACCGGACGCAAAGTATCCCCACCCCCCCTTGCTGTCAATAGAAAACAACCACTGGAATCAGAGATACCGCAACACTGGGAAATCGGTTCGGATCGGGATCGAGGGGGTGTCTCGGAAACCCGCATGGGATCGGGCTCATCGCGACTCCCCCGGCCGGGGAAAGGGGTCCGCCGCGATCACGGGAATCCGGTCCGAAACTGCCTTTTTCTTGTCGAAACTCTCGATTCTCACCGTACCGGAGGCATGCAGGAGTCCCTCGTCCTGATCCCGAACCAGCATGCCCACATGGTCGATCCGGGGCTCGCCGAAGAACAGCAGCGTCCCGGTGGGCCTCTCCAGCGGCCCCTCGATATCCAGCGGGGCAAGGCTCGCCGCCTGCAGATCGGCGTCTCGCGGCAGGTCGATTCCCACGGAACCCAGCAGGATCTGCATGAATCCGCTGCAGTCGAAGCCGCTGCTCGTGCCGCCCCCCCACTCGTAGGGCGTGCCGAGCAGGCGTCGCCCTCTCGCCGCGACCCGTTCGCGGGCCGTGGCCCCGGGTCCCGGGTAGGGCTCGAGCTCCGCCTGGCGCGTCCAGGCGGTCTCCCCCGTCGGCAAGCGCCAGGGCAGGTATCCGCCCTCGGCGGCGCCGGCGGCCCTCAGCAGGGTGCCGAAGGAGAGCTCGTGCAGGATCTCCGCCTCCCGGTCGGGGCGGCTCAGGGCCTGCCCCCTGCGCGCGTGGATCACGTGATCGGGCGGAGCCGACTCTCCCGGCGTCAGGTGCCAGGCGCGGACCCAGCCCGGGTAGCCGTCGGGGCCGGCGCCCAGACACCACTCGTCGGCGGCGTCCCGGTGCCAGACGCGAAACGCCTGGCCCAGCCGGAGCTGGCTCACCTGCTCGGCGGCGTGGGCGGGATCGCGACGCAGCGCCGTGTGGCTCACCTGCACCAGCAGGGTCTCCTGCTCCTCCAGGCGAAGCAGTTCCGGCGAACCGGTCATCTGCGCGGCCAAGAACTTGGCTGCGGCCGCGAGGGCGGGTCCGGGTCGGGCCAGGAGCCGCTTCGCGTCGGCTTCCCAGCGCCAGAAGTGGATCCGGGGATCCAGGCCCTCTCGCAGCGCGAGCTCGCGCCATGCCGTCTCGAAGGAGCTTCGCGTCATCACAGGCCTCCCGCGTAGTCGCCGCCACTGCGGTTGGGATCGAGCAGGTCCCGCAGACCGTCGCCCAGCAGGTTGAAGCCCAGCACGGCCAGGGCCATGCAGAGGCCGGGGATCAGGGTGAGCCAGGGAGCGCTGCGCAGGTAGCCGAAGCCGTCCCGGATCAGGGTGCCCCAGCTGGGCTGGGGCGGCTGGGCCCCGAGCCCCAGGAAGCTCAGGCTCCCCTCGGCGATGATGGCGCCGGCCATCCCCATGCTGAACAGGACGAGCAGCGTGGAGCCGCAGGCCGGCAGCAGGTGCCGGATCAGGATCCGCCGCCGGCTGCACCCGATCGCCCGGGCGGCCTCGACGTAGTCCTGCTTGCGCAGCGCCAGCACCTGGCTGCGCAGCACCCGGGCCACGGGCGCCCAGCCCAGGAGTCCCAGGGCAAGGAACAGGGTGAGGAGGCTGGGGCCGAAGGCGGCCACGATGGCGATGAGCAGGAGCAGGGCGGGGAAGGCGAGGGTCATGTCGGCCAGGCGCATCACGACGGTATCCAGCCAGCCGCCGACGTAGCCCGCCAGAAGTCCGGCCGCGGTGCCCAGGGCCAGGGCCACCAGACGCGAGAGCAGGCCCACGAGCAGCGACAGGCGCGCTCCGGACACGATGCGGGCGGCCAGGTCGCGGCCGACGGCGTCGGTGCCCAGCAGGTGTTCGCCGCCGGGCGCGCGGAGGGCGAGGTCGGGATCGGCGGCCAGGGGATCGGCCAGGCCGAGCCAGGGCCCCAGGAGGGCCACGAGCACGAACAGCGTCACCAGGACGGCCCCCGCCAGGAATCCCCCGTGTCGCTTCCAGCCGGCCATCAGGAGACCTCTCCCTCGCGACGGGTCCTGGGGTCGATCCAGGCGTAGCTGAGATCCACGAGCAGGTTCACCAGGACGAAGGCCAGCGCCATCACCAGGATCGCGCCCTGGAGCGCCGGCAGGTCGCGGCGGGCCACCGCCTCGAGCGTGTAGCGCCCCAGCCCGGGCCAGGCGAAGATCATCTCGGTGAGCACCGAGCCGCTGAGGTAGCTGCCGAAGTCGTTGCCCACCACCGTCACCACCGGCAGCAGCGCGTTGCGTAGCCCGTGCACGATGAGGACGCGGACCGGATGCAGGCCTTTGGCCCGGGCGGTGCGGATGTAGTCCTGCCCCAGCACCTCCAGCAGGGAGGCGCGGGTCATGCGCGCGATCAGGGCCGCCGACGCGGTGCCCAGGGTGATGGCGGGCAGGACGAGATGCCTCAGGCTCCCCTCGCCGTAGCCCGACGGCGGCAGCCAGTGGAGCTTCACCGAGAACAGGAAGATCAGCACCATGCCCAGCCAGAACACCGGCACGGAGATGCCGGCGGAGGCCAGGACCATGGCGATGCGGTCGAGCCAGGAGCCCGGACGAGCCGCGGCCGCCGTCCCGAGGCCTACCCCCAGCACCACAGCCACCAGCATGGAGGCCAGGGCCAGGCGCAGGGTGTTGGGAAAGGTGGCGGCGATCGCCTCGCTCACCGGCTCGCGGCTCACGTAGGACACGCCGAGGTCGCCGCGGACGAGGCCCGCGAGGAAGCGGCCGTAGCGCAGGAGCAGGGGGTCGTCGAGGTGCAGCTCCTCGCGCAGCTCGGCCAGCACCGCCTCGTCGTAGCGCTCGCCGGCCACGGCCTGCACGGGATCCCCGGGCACCACGTAGAGCAGGAGGAAGCTGAGGAAGGTCACCCCCAGCAGCACCGGCACCAGCGTCAGCAGCCTACGGAGTATCCAGCGCCGCATCTCGACTCAGCTCCAGATAGTCCTGTCCGTTGAAGATCAGGGGAGGACGGTAGCCCGACAGGCCCGGCCGCAGCACCTCCAGGGAGATCGGATGCCAGAGCCAGATCCAGGGCGCCTCCCGGTAGAGGCTCTCGTTGATGCGGTCCACGAGCGCCTCGCGCGGAGTCCCGGCCGGCGTCGACTGGAGCTCCTCCAGGAGGATGTCCAGGTAGGGCTCCCCGTAGCCGCAGCGGTTGCCGCCGCCGCCGCGGTTGGCCGAATGGAACAGCGGCACGAGGAAGTTCTCGGCGTCGGGATAGTCCGCGAGCCAGTCGAGGAAGAAGGCGTCGGCGCTGCCCTTGTTCACGGCGTCCTTGAACGCCCCCCAGTCGCGCTGGATGATGCGCACCCGCACCCCCACCTCGGCCAGGTAGGCCTGCACGGCCTCGAGCAGGCGCCCCACCTCGGGATTCTCCTTCTGCCAGATCTCCATCTCGAAGCCGTCGGGGTAGCCGGCCTCGGCCAGCAGCTCCCTGGCGCGTTCGGGTCGATAGCGGTAGGGGTCGGGCGGGTCCTCGCCCCGCAGGGAGGGCGGCACCGGACCGTGAGCCCTCCGCGCGGCGCGGACCCGCAGGGTGCGGATGAGGGCCTCCACGTCGATGGCGTGGTTCAGGGCCTGGCGCACGCGCAGGTCGTCGAAGGGCGCCTTGCGCACGTTGAGGCCGATGTAGGAGACCACCAGCTCCTCCTGGCGCATCACCCGATCGGCCCACTCCCCCTCCAGCCAATACTCCGCCTCGGCCAGCGGCACCCGGAGCACGTCGAGGTTGCCCACCTCGAACTCGGCGACGGCGGTGAAGGGCTGGGGGATGATGCGCAGCTCCAGCTCGTCGATGGCGCCTACGGGCCCGTAGGCGGGCTCATCGCGACGCTCCAGCAGTATCCGGTCGCCGCGATCGCGTCGGCTGATGCGCCATGGGCCTCCCGCGACCGGCAGGCCGTTCGATAGGGCGGGCGCGCCCTTTTCGCCGGCGGGGTAGATCCGCGTGGCGGGCATGGCCAGCAGGCCGGTGAAGGGGCTGAAGGGAGCGGAGAGGGTGATGACGAGGGTGCTGTCGTCCGGGGCCTCCAGGCCGCTCAGATCGCTCGAGAGGCCCTCTCGGAAGGCCTCGGCGCCCCGCAGCCTCTCCAGCACCCAGCGGCGCGGGGAGGGATGGTCCGGATCCAGCAGCCGACGGAAGCAACGGCGCACGTCGGCGGCCGTGATGAGGCTGCCGTCGTCGAAACGGCGGTCCGTGTTCAGCAGGAAGCGGTAGCTCAGGCCGCTCTCGTCCCGCGACCACGCTTTCACCAGGTCGGGCCGGGGCTCGCCCTCGGGGGTGAAGCGGAACAGCCCCGGATAGATGAGCGACGTGAGACTGCCCGAGGCCTTGTCCACGGCGTAGGCCGGATCGAGATTCGCGGGCTCCTCGCTCAGGTAGCTGCGGAAGCGCCCCTCGTCCAGTTCCCCGCCCCCGCAGGCGGTCAGGAGGACGACGAGGAACGGCAGCGGCAGGACGCGGCGGAATGGGGTCATCAGGAGTTCGTCACCTTGTAGAGGGTGTACTCGCCGGCGCCGTGCCGGTCTTCGAAGATGTAGACCAGGCCCAGGCCTCCGTAGTGCCAGTACTCGAGCGTGCGGAAGTAGCGCGTGTCCTCGTAGGTTTCCACGCGGTCGGGCGGGCCGTGCTCCAGGTACACCTGGCCGCGATCGCTAAGGTAGCCGGGCAGGTGTCCGCCGCCGAAGCGGGCGTTGCTCTCGGTGATGCGCTCGCAGTAGATCTCCAGCTCGGGATTCCCCGGCAGTGCCCCGTTCGGGTCGCGGCGATCCCAGAAGGCGCGCCAGGCGGCGAGTCGGAGGTCGCGGGGAGCGGCGCGGAGTTCTTCCCACTCCTCACCACCGGCCAGAGGACGCAGGAGCTCCCTGGTCCGGTCCCAGTTGCGGCCGAAAGCCGCGGGCGTGAGGCCGACATCGAGGCGACCGCGCACCTGCCGCTCCGACTCCCCGCTGCGCGCGCTCACCGTGAGCAGGTAGGCCCCCATTCCGAACCGGCCGACGGGAATCTGCCAGCGCAGGGGAATCCGTCCGGCGCCGAGCTCCAGCTCGCGGCGGTCATAGTGGGCCAGCTTGCCCGTGCGATCCTCGAGGCTGAGAATCACCTCGATCGTCGCCGGCTCCTCGTTCCATCCCATGAGCGCGCATTCCACCGGAATCCTGCCGGCGCCGCCGTCCACGAAACGCGAACGCTCGGGAGGCTGGCGCCAGGGGTCGCGGAACAGGAAGGGCGGCGTGATCTCCCCGTCGTCTCCCCCGCCGATCATGGGCCAGTGCGGGCCCTCCAGGAACAGACTGCCGGCGCGGGCCTCGGGCACCTCGAGATCGAATCGCCTCTGCCAGGGCCGCTCGGGACCGCGCGCATAGATCTGGACCTCGATCTGCCACCTTCCCGGGCCGAGGGGCATCGCGAACTCGCGCTCCAGGAAGAGGCCGCGGCGCCGGCTCGCCGCGAAATGGGGGCTGCGGGTGGACGCTCGCACGAGGACGCTCTCCTCGTGTCCGTCCCCGCGCCGACGGGCCTTGCACACCACCCTGACGGCGGCCATGAACTCATCGCCGTCCCTGCGGAACACCAGCCTCTCACCCGGAATCCTCAGCTGGAACTCGAGGCGACTGCCGCCGGAATCGGGCAGGGCGAGGTTGTGGTCGAGGCGAACCTCGCGCGGCAGATCCTCGGGAAAGGCGTGGGCGGCCGGGGACGCGAGGAGCAGGGACAGCAGAACGATCGGGCGGAATCGGGGGATCATCGACGCTCGCTTCACGAGGGGCCCGGGGCCCGCGGTGCTTGGGGGTGGGCCGGGGCGAAACCCACCACCGCAGCATCGTGGAAGGTCGGCAAGCTGTCCAGGGGGATTTTCAGGCGCTGCGGATGTCGCTGGCGATCTGGCCGTCGCGCAGACGGATGCAGCGGTGGGCGCGATCCGCGATGTCGGGCTCGTGCGTGACGAGAATCACCGTGTGCCCCGCGCGGTGGAGTTCGTCGATCACGACCATGATCTCCTCGCCCGTGCGGCTGTCCAGGTTGCCCGTGGGCTCGTCGGCCAGGAGGATCGAGGGGTCGTTCACGAGCGCCCTGGCTATCGCCACGCGCTGGCGCTGGCCGCCGGAGAGCTCGTTGGGACGGTGCCGGCTGCGGTCCTCCAGCGAAACGGCGCCGATCGCCTTCTCCACGCGGCGGCGCCGCTCCTCGGCACCGAGGCCGGCGTAGATCAGGGGCAGTTCGACGTTGTGGTAGACGTCGGCCCGCGGCAGCAGGTTGAAGGTTTGAAAGACGAAGCCGATCTCGCGGTTGCGGATGCGCGCGAGTTCGTCGTCGTCCATCTCGGAGACGCGCTCCCCGTCGAGCAGGTAGCTGCCCTGCGTGGGCGAGTCGAGGCAGCCGATGACGTTCATCAGCGTCGACTTCCCCGAACCCGACGGCCCCATGATGGCGATGTACTCGCCCTGGGCGATGTCGAGATCCACGCCGTCGAGAGCGCGCACCTCGCTGTCGCCGACCTGGTAGATCTTGCTGAGGGCCTTGATCTCGATCACGACGGATCCTCGATTCAGCGGGTCGGGGAGAGGCCGGTGACGCGCTCCAGCTCCGCGAGAGCGCCCAGATAGCCGGTGACGCCGTCGATCTCGCTGGAGCGTCCCTGGATCAGGGAGACCTCCGCCTCGGTCACATCGAGGAGCGTCGCCGCCCCCACCCGGTAGCGTTCGCGGGCGAGACGCAGGTCCTCCTCGGCCAGGACGATCGTGGCCCGGGCCAGCTCCACGCGCTTGCGGGAGTTCTCGAGGTTCACGAGGATGCTCTCGACGCTCTGCACGACGCCGCGGCGCTGCAGGTCGAGATTGTACTCCTGCTGGCGGGCGGTGGCGCGGGCCTGCTGGACGCCGCGCTTGGTCTGGAAGCGATCGAAGATGTTCCAGTTCGCGCCGAGGGAGAGCGTGTAGGTGTAATCCTGACGGAAGACGTCCAGGGGCTCGTCCGGAGCGTTGAGGTCGGACCAGCCGAAACGGTAGCTCGCGTTCACGCTGGGCCAGAGCCCGGCGCGCGCCTGTCGCACTCCCTCGCCGGCCGCCGCGCTGCGGTGCGCCGCGGCCTGGAGATCGGGGTGCGTCGCCAAGGCCGCGGCGATCGAGGCGGCCCGGTCGATCGTCACGAAGCCCTCGAGTCGGGGGGACTCCAGCTCGAGAGGCTCCTTGGGATCCATGCCGATCAGCACCGCGAGGTTCACGTTGGCCAGATCGCGGCCGTTCTCCGCCTCCAGCACGCCCAGACGCGCCTCGGCGAGGCGCACACCGCTGCGGAGCGTGTCGGAGCGGGCCACGGCCCCCATCGCGAAGGAGCGGCGGGCCTGGTCGTGCTGCTCCTGGTTGGCCTTGAGGGTGCTCTTGCCTTGCCGCACCTGTAGCTGGGCCTTCACGAGATTGTAGTAGGCCTGGATGACGGCGCTCTCGACGCCGTGACGGGTCCCCGCGAGCTCGGCCTCGCCGGCCGCGAGGGTGTAGCGTTGACTCGAGAGATTCGCCCAGCGGGAGAAGCCGGAGAACAGGGTGATGTCCCCGTTCAGACTGAAGTTGTAGTACTCGTAGTCCCGGCTCTCGATGGGATCCAGGGTGAAGAACTCCTGGGTGATCGTGTTGTACTGCAGGCTGGCCGGCTTGGGGCCGACGTACTGATGGCTGTAGCCCACGGAGCTGCCGAGATTCGGCATGAAGTTGCCGTAGGCGGCGAGCAGACCGGCCCGCGAGGAGATGAGCTGCTGACGGGAGCTGGCCAGTTCGGGGGAGTGCCGGTAGGCGAGCTCCAGGCACTGGTCGAGGCCCAGCGGTGCCGCGACGGCCGCAGCCGCCATGGGCAGCAGGGCCAAGGCGAGGACGATGGTGAGGATCGAAGGTCGACGACGGATCATTGGCGGGCTCCCCTTCAGCTGAAACTCCTCGGCCTACGGGGCAGGCCCCCCGAGGTTTCCCGTCTCATCTCGCCATCATGACACCCGAAACGGCGATACGCGACAAAAAAAAAGCTCCCCGTCAGGGGAGCTCGAATCATCGGTCGAGAGCGCCGGCCATCGTCAGGTCAGCGGCGCACCGTGAACTGGAAGGGCACGCTGATGGTGGTCTTCACGGGCATCTGCCGCTGCTTGCCGGGCTTGAAGCGACAGCGCCAGGCCGCCGCGACGGCCTCGTCCACCAGGATCTGCGGCACCGTGCTCTGGAGCACGTTCACGTTGAAGACGTTTCCGCGTTCGTCCACGAAGATCAGGACGAGCACGACGCCCTCCATCTCCGCTTCGCGAGCCATCTCGGGATACTTGGGACGGGCCATGTAGATCGGCGTGGGCGGCTCGTCGAACGCGTAGAAGACCTTGGGGCCACCGGTGTCCCCCGCCGTCGGCATGGGGATGTCCTCGGTGAAGTCGAAGCTGGTGTCCTCGATCGTGTCCTCGTCCGACGCCTCGTCGGAGATCTCGATCTGCACCGGCACCTTGGGCATCTCCACTTCTTGCGGCGGCGGCGGGATCTCGATGTCGTCGGGGATCTCGACGACCTCGAACACCTCCTCCTCAAGCTTGTAGGGATTCGGCGCGTACTTCGGCGAGAAGGTGAAGACCACACCGATGATCACGACCGCACCGGCGAGCGCAAAGCGTAGGATCTTGGGGTAGCCCCGCTTGACCATCTGCTGGACAGTGATAACCATGCTCGCTCCGTCCTAGCGTCCGCCGGATTCGATGTCGCTGGAGAAGACCACGCGCACGGCGTTGATCGCCTTCAGCTCTTCCATGATCGAGTTCATCACCTCGTACTTCACTCGGTTGTCCGCCTTGAACGAGACGATCATGAGCGGGTTGCCCTCCAGCCGCGCCTTCATGACGGGCTGGATATCCGAGGTGTACACCAAATGATCATTGATGGAGATGCGGGACTTCTGATCCACCCACACATGGGCCAGCTGCTCGGTCTTCTGCTTCTTCGCGGCCTCGGCGCGAGGCAGCGTGACCTCGAGGCCGTTCTCGTGCTTGAAGATCGTGGTGGTCATGAAGAACACCAGCAGCAGGAAGACGATGTCGCCCATCGAGGAGGTGGGGATGCTCGGCGCGGCCTTCGCGGTCTTTGCAAGATTCATCGTCCCACCTCCCTATGTATTCAGCATCTTGATGGAGATCTTGCGGATCTTGGCCATCTTGAGTTCGTCGAGGATATCGATCATCACGCCGTACTGGGCCTGCGGCGCCGTCTGGATGACGACGATCAGCTTCGGGTTGGCGTCCTGAGCCTCGCGGACCATCCGGCGGATGTCGTTCAGCTGGGTGGGCACGCCCTTGACGGTGATCGAGTTGTCGGAATGAGCCTTGATCTCCAGCACGTTCTTGCGGCTGACCTGGGCCGCGGACTCGTTCTGCCCGCTGGGCAGGATGAGGGGCAAGCCCATCTCCAGGTTGAAGACCGTACTCACGATGAAGAAGATCAGCAGCAGGAAGGAGATATCCGCCGTGGAGGCCATCGAGATCTCCGGCGGGCCCTTCTTCTTCCGTTTCTTCAGCATTCCCATGCCTGTACCCCTTGAAGGACCGTGGTCCTAGAGACCGAGCTCGGTGAGCTCGTTGATCAGCTCGGCGCTGGTCTCCTCCATCTCGACGATGAAGCGATCAACCTGTCCCACGAAGTAGGAGTGGAAGAGGCTGGTGGGGATGGCGATCACCAGACCGCTGGCCGTGGTGATGAGGGCCTCGGAGATACCGGACGCCACGAGCTTCGCGCTCACCTGATCGGAGGCGGCGATGGCCTCGAACGCGCTGATCATGCCGGACACCGTTCCGAGGAAGCCGAGCATCGGCGCCACGTTCACGATGGCGGCGATGGCGGCCAGGCCCTTCTCGAGGAACGCCATCTCGATGGCGCCCGCGGTGTCGATGGCCTTCTCCACGGCCTGGGGCCCGCGGGAGGTCTTGAGGAGACCCGCATGCAGGATGGCCGCGATGGGGCCGCGAGTGCGCTCGCAGGTGCGGATCGCCGCGTCCACGCCCTCGCTGCGCAGGGACTTCTGGATGCCGTACATGAGCTTGCGCGTATTGACGCGAGCCCGCGACAGTGTCCAGAAACGCTCGAGGATGAACACCAGACCGACGACGATGCAACCCAGCAGCGGCCACATGAATGGACCACCGCCGAGGAACAGCTCACCGGCACCGGAACGACCGACGCGTGTGTTCCGGAACCAGGCGTTGAACCCGCCCTCGGAGTAGAAGTCGGCATAGGCTTGAGCTAGACCCGTGGTGTCGGAGTCGGCCACGGCGCCCGGGGAGATCCTGAAGGTGCCCCCGGAGACGTCTTCGGGCGTCTCGGCGGTGTCCTGGGCGAATGCGGGCGTGAGGGTCAGCATGGCCAGGATCCCGAAGGCGATGGCAGCCCGCGAGAGACTCTTCCAGATGTTCATCGATCCCTACTCCTTAATGAGCGTTACTTGCGGTCCGCGACGCGATGCACCCCGTGTGCTTCTCGACACGGACTTCCCTAAGCTATTGCAAATGCATTGGCTTGGCGGGTTTCGAAAACGGACTCAAGGGAGTCCAACTATAGGGTCCGGCATGTTGCGTGTCAACTCGAATCCCCCCCCAAACCCTCAAAAATCAAAGTCCTCCGAACGATAGACGAGCCTGTAGTCGCCGTAGCCGTGCGTGTCCGTGAAAATCACCTTGAGGCCGACGCCGTGAAGGTGAAGGCGGTGCTCCGGCAGCAGCGGCTTGCCCCCCATCTCGTAACTCCACACCTCGAACGCTTCGCTGTCCTGCCCGAAGTTCAATGCCGTTCCGGTGCCGATGCGGCCCATGTCCCGACCGAGTTCGGATTCGCGCCGCACGTCCTCCTCGTTGCCCGCCTGGTCCCGGCCGAAGGGCGAGATGCCTGGCTCCAGCGCCTGCTCGCCGTGGAGGTCGCGCAGGGCGTTGCTGAGCTCGGTCCGGTTGAGCGGCATCACCTCGGACTGGATATCCTCGGGCTCCCCGAAGCGGATCAGCATTCTGCCCCTGTCGCTGAGTGCCCCCGGCTCGAAGACGGTGTAGCGAGACTGCGCGAGCTCGTAGCGATGCAGGAACTCGGTGTAGATCTCGTTCTCCTCGGTGGAGGGATCCGCGTCGTGCCGCAGCCAGAAACGCTCCATCATGAGCATGCGTTCTCTGGGCGGAGTGGCGAGCCAGTTCTCGTAGGTTGGAGTGTCGAGGAAAAGTTGTGCCTCGATGGCCCTCCGCGCAAGCACTTCGTCATCTAGTTTCAAGGTTCTCAGTATCGTGAAGCGTCGCGAGAAGACGCGGGGCTCGAGCTTCGGTCCGTGAAGGGACATCTCCAGCGTGTAGTCGCCCGTCGACAGGCCGGCCATGGGCAGGCGGAAACGCAGGGGCATCGGGTCCCGCTCGTATTTCCAGCCCCCCTTCTTCTCGAAGTGCTGGTTTCCATCGTCGTCCAGGATCCTCAGCCGCAGACCGAAGAAGCGCTCCGCGTCCGGATCCACCGCCGGCGGCGGAACGAACTCCGCGCTCACTTCCATCGCTCCCTCGCCGGGCATGAACAGGCCGCCGGGATTGAGCCGTGTCGATCCGCCGTCGGCATCGACGGAATGGAACAGCAGGTCGGTCAGCGTGCCGCCCGGGGTGAAGTCGCGCAGTCGCACCAGATCGCTCAGGGTCGCCTCGGGGTGATGACCCAGGAATCCGAACACCCCGCCCACTTTGCGCTGGAGATCCTCGCAGCGCATCTCCAGGCGGTACTCGCCCGCGGGCAGATCGAGGCTGCGGATGTAGAGAATGCTCGACCCGCCGCTTCCGGGCGGGCGACGCAGGCGGAGTTCTTCCTCCACGCTCGCGCACTCCTCGCCGAGGGCGTGGAGCGACCAGGCGCAGTTCAGCCGCGCCGCGAGGCTGTCGCCGGCCTCTCGCCAGCTCAGCTCCTCCGCGGGCAGCTGGGCGATGAGGAGAAGGCGGGAGTCGCCGTCCGCTCCGGCCTGGCTGAAGGTCTCGACGTACAGGCTGAAGTCGCCGCGCCCGACCAAGGTCGCGCTGCGGGCGGGCGCGAAGAGTGTCGTGAGCATCGCGAGCACGAGCAGCCCCACGCGCAACCGAGCTCCTCGGATGGCCTGGATCCTCTCTTTGCGACTCGGTTTCATCGCTCACTTCCTGAAAAAGAGCCCCCGCCTCGAAGGAGAGCGGGGGCATGGACCATGCGGGGAAAGGACGATCCTAGTAGGCGAAGCTCACGCTGAAGCGATGGGCGTTGCCGAGATAGGCCAGGTCCTCGAATGCGTAGTCGATGAATAGCTTCGACTGCTCGCTCGTGTTGATCTCCAGGCCGAAGCCGCCCGTCACGCCGTTGGCGTCGTAGCCGGCGTTGTAACCGGTGCGCAGGTACAGGAAGCGGTTGAAGCTGTACTCGACGCCCAGGTTCGCGCGCTCGGCGTTGTCCGGCGGATGGCTGAACTCCACCACGCTGATCATGTGATGCGGACCGAAGTCGAACGCGTCGGCCGAGAGGCCCACCTTGAACATGATCGGCATCTTCGCCGGCTGGGAGTCGAAGTCCACCTCGCCGCCGGCGTTCTGCACGACCATGCCCAGACGCATGCCGCGGATGCCGATGCGGTAGACCAGGCCGAAGTCGAACGCCGTCGTGTTGACGGACTTCTCGGCCAACCCCATGTGGATGAAGTGCACGGTGAAGCCGGTGGAGAAACGCTCGGTGAAGAACTGCGCGTAGGTGAGGCCGAAGCTCATGTCACCCGCGTCGAATTCCCTTCCCGTGCCGTCCGGCAGGTAGATCGTGCGCTCGATCTGGGGGTCCATGGTCAGCGCCCTGGCCGTGAGACCGAGGACGCCCGGCAGATAGGGCGTACGGAACACGTAGGAGGCGAAGTCCAGTTTGATGTCCGCCGGCCACTCGAGGTGGTCGAGGTGGAGCGCCGTTCCGGGCACGTCCACGAGGCCGCCGGGGTTCCAGTAGGTCGAGCTGGCGTCGTCCGCGACGGCGACGAAGCCGCCACCCATTCCCAGGGCGCGCGCCGAGGGCCCGATCTTGAGGAACTGGGCACCGAAGGTACCCACCTTCTCGAAGATCTGCGCCTGGGCGGTGGTCGCCACCAGGATCAGGGTCAGTGCCAGCAGGGCTGTGCGTTTCACTTTCAACCTCCCGCAAGGTCCTTCAGTCAATCCATCGGTGAGGCCGCGCCTCAGCGAATCACTACGAACTTGCCGATCTTCGTTTCGAAGCCTTCGGCCTCGACCGAGAACAGATACACGCCGCTGGCCACGTCCTGGCCGTTGCGGCTCACCAGATCCCACGTCTCCGTGCCGGTGGCGGCGTAGTCGCCGCCCGCGATCGCGTCGGTCTCGTCGTGCACGAGCGTGTTCACGAGGTCGCCGGCCAGGGAGTAGATGCGGATGTGGCACCGCGTGGCCGGCAGGTGGCGGAACTCCACCTTGAGGCCGGTGGGATCGTCGTTGTTGGAGTGCAGCGACCAGGGAGCCATGGACTCCGTCGTCGCGGGGTTGGGCACGACGTACACCCTGTCGACATCGTAGTCCCAGGACGCCTGGCTCTCGCTCTGGGGCACCGTGTAGACGAATCCGCTCGACGGATCGCCGCTGAGCCCCTCGGCGTAGCCGATGAGCACGCCGGTCTCGTCCTTCACGTACAGGTGGTCCATCGCCGTGACCGAGTAGAAGTAGTGCATCCCGGTGTGCACGCGCGTGTCCTCGTAGCGGTAGTAGACCTTCCCCCCGGGCAGCCCGAGGTTGGTCTTGGCGATGGTGATCGCCGTGTCCGCGTCGGCGAGGGTGTAGCCCACCGGCGGCAGGAGATCCCGTGACGTCTGGATCCCCGGATTCGACATGAGCGCGTCGGTGTAGAAGGTCATCAGGTTGGCGTCGATGTTGGGCTGGTAGCGCATGCCCTCCAGACCCGTGTCGGCGCCGAGACCGTTGGGCAGATCGTACTCCGCGAGCAGCATCCAGAGATCGCTGCTGGGGCCGTTCTCCACCGAGGAGCCGTAGGGACGGTCCCAGTTGTCCGCGCGCCAGATGCGATAGCCCTCGAAGTCGTAAACCAGCTCGCTGACATCGGGCACGATCTCGCTGAAGTTGTCCCAGAACAGAACGTTCTTGCCCTCCGTCGGCCAGAGCCTGAGATTGGGCGGCGGCGGCGGTGAGCCGTAGAGCCAGTGGATCTGGGTCTCCTTGCCGTCGGGCGGACCGGCACCCGTGCACCACCAGGTCGCGGATTCCTCCACCGCGCCGGGGTTGCACAGGGCGTTGGCCTCGGCCTCCACGTGGCAGTCGTTGTTGACCCACCTCTCCTCGCCCCTGGGCACCAGGATCGGGGGCGCCAGGCTGTCGCAGGGGTCGCTCCACTCGATGTCGTTGAGGGGATCGAAGAGCAGGGTCTCCTCGCAGTTGTTCGGCGGCGAATTGACGTTGTTGTCGAGGTTGAACCAGTTGCCGTCGTAGGTGAGCTTCGCCTGAGCGGCGTTCTCCAGCAGACCCTCGCGACCCAGACCGACAACGAAGGCCACCTGGAACGACAGGCTGTCGCCGGCTTCGACCAGGAACGGACCCGCCGAAAGCAGCATGCGGTAGTCGCGCTCGGTGTTGGGCGGCCTGTCGTTGGACTCGGCATCCATGAGCGCGTAGCGCTGCTCGTCGTTGGTCGGGTCGCCGCCGTCCTCGAAGGAGGCGCTGCCGCTGAATGCCTGCCAGGAGCGCAGGGTCACGCGGGGCGGCGCCTTCACGCTCGCCGGATCGGTGGTATGGCCCATGAACATGATGCCGATCTGGCCCAGCGCCGGGCTGTCGGCATCGGGATCGCCGTCCCTGTCGAAGGCCACGCCCATCGCGAAGCGCACCGGCACCCGGAAGGATCCCTTGGTGACGCAAGCCACGGCGTCGACCACGTCGACGAGGTCGTCCTCGTAGTTGTTGGGCAGGCTGCGCGCGCCGACGTCCGGGTCGGCGAAGAAGCCCAGATAGAAGTCCTCGAGCGTCTGCTCGCCGATGTTGTAGACGGTGAACTCCACGCCTACGAAATCGTCCACGCGGTCGTTCTCCCACTGGTAGCTCTCCTGCTTCACGAACAGGTTCAGCGGCTGGTGGTCGGCCGAGGAGACGAAGCTCTCCGGGAGATCGTCCCGGTAGGTGCAGCTGAACATCTGGTTGGAGATGGCCGCGTAGTCCTCGTCGATGGCGCCGTCGCCATCGTCGTCGAAGCCGTTGAGCGGATCCTCGTCGATGTCGCCGTCGTTGTCGTCATCGGCGGCCGGCGAGGGCAGGCGGTTGCCGCCGCGCGTGCCCTCGAACCCGGTGTACACGGTGTAGATCGGCTCGATGCCGGGCTTGAACTCCCACTGGCCGGCGTCGCTCGTCGAAACCCGGGGGATGCCCGAGACGCGAGCGCCGCACCAGAGGCCCGCCGCCCACAGATACTCCACGCCGCTGCCGGCGGGCCACTGGGCCGAGGGCGCTTCGGACATGGCGAGACCCCACGAGGGATAGGAGCCGAACACGCCGAAGTTGGTGATGTTCATCTGCAGTTCGCCCACGTTGTGGACGAAGTTGCCGTCCAGGGTCATCCCTGCGTTGATGCCCATGTCCTGAATCTGGAATCCGGCCGGTTTGTCCTTGTGCGCGGACGCGGTCCCCGCGGACAGCATCAGGCAGAGGGCCAGGCCGACGACAAGAGCCCTGGAGCTCCTCCCGCCGCGATCTTTCGTCAGTGCCGTCATGGCATGGATCCTTTCATTCGCTCGATCCCGCTGCAGTCCGCGGGATCCGGCCTAGAACTCGAAGCCGAAACCGATGCGGAAGATCCGACGCGGTCCGAAGACCCGCGGATCGTCCACCGGATGGAATTCGTCCTCGCCGTCGCCGTCGAGATCCGTCAGATAGGCTCCGCCGTACTCCCCCGTCTCGGTGAGGTAGAAGGTGTAGCCGTTCTGAGCGTAGCGAAGGCCTGGGTAGATGCCTGGATCGTGCGAAGAGATCTGATCCTGGTCCAGAAGGTTTCTTCCGTCGAAGAAGAGCGTGAGGTCCTGGCCCCAGATGTTGAAGTACTTCTCGGCCTGCAGCGACAGACTGTGCGTCGCGGGGTGTCGCCGCGAGTTCTCCAGTTCGGGGTCCTGCCGCCTCACGTACCGGTAGGCCGGTGTCCACGGGAAGCCGGATCCGAAGCTGTAGATGATCGACCCGCCCCAGCTGCCCGGATCCGCCAGACGCAGCGTGGTGGAGAGCGAGTGACGCTCGTCCCAGCCCAGAGGAAGCTCGCGGGTGGGGAGATGGGTCAGGCCGGCGGCGCTCGTCGCGCCGAATTCGGCGTCGGAGGCCACGCCGTCGGCGAAGCTGAACGTGTAGGCGATCTGCCCGCCGTAGTTGTCGGCGAACTGACGGGCCAGCGTGACCTCGAGTCCGCGCGCGGAGGCGTAGGCCCTGTTGATGTAGCGGCCGAACTGGTTGCCGCTGATCGTGTCCAGCGCGGTCGTCGAGGAGATCAGGTCGTAGATGTCCTTGTAGAAAATCGCGAAGTCACCCACCACGTGCTCGGAGAACTGGTGCTTCACGCCCGCCTGGTAGGAGATGGTGATCTCCGGCTTCAGATCGGGATTGCCCAGGGTGCCGACGCCCGCGTTGGGGTCCTGCGTCTGGAACAGGAAGTTGTTGGCGGGCGCCTGGATGAAGCGACCGTAGTGGAAGTGGAACACGTCGCGGTCGGTGATCGGGAAGGCCAGGCCCAGTCGCGGGCTCAGCGCCTGCTTGTAGCGGTCGATGGTCGGGTCGACGCCCTCGGCCCGCAGCAGCACCTCGACGCCGTTGCCGGGGCTGAACAGGTCGTAGCGCAGCCCCATGTTCACGACCATGCCCTTGTACTCCCAGCGATCCTGCACGTAGAACGAGGTCTGGGGCGCGAAGTTGTGGAAGAGGTTCGCGCTGCGCCCCTGCGCCTCGCCCAGGACGCGGCCGGTCTGATCGTCCACGATCAGTCGCGTGCGACCCGGCGAGCTGAGGAATTCGTTCTCCATGTCGTTGTACTGCGCCATGAAGCCCGTCTTCACCTTGTGACCCGCCCAGCGCTTGCTGGTGAGGTCGAACTTGGCGATCCAGCTCGTGGAGTGGCGATCGAAGTAGGTCGGGTAGTCGTAGGCCGAGGCGAGATAGGGATTGTTCGGATCGGTGTAGTAGATCTCGCCCACCAGGCTGCGCACCGTCGAGCCGTTGTGCAGCGTGGCGGGAAGGCCCGCGGTGGAATACTCCCAGGGCTCCTTGTCCTGCACCGAGCGGTGGCGGTTGAAGGCGTTGCGAGTCAGCGCGAACTTGTAGAACACGTTGTCGCTGATGTTGTGAATCGCCACGAACTTCACGCTGTTGCTGAAGTTGGTGCTGGTGGGCGTGTGCTCCGCGGAGTTGTAGTAGGTCTGGGAGCTGTCGTTGCGCACGTAGCTCCAGCGACTCAGGCTGTCCATGAAACCGTCGAAGAGCTCGTCGGTGAGCACCAGGAACTCGGTGCCCGACCAGGCGCTCCGCACCAGCATGGCGTCGGCGACCTCGTAGACGGGCTGCTGGGCGCCGGAGGGTTTGTACTTGATCAGCACCTTCTGGAAGGAGCTGGGCAGGCCCTGCCGCTGGCGCTCCTTGTTGGGCAGATACATCTCCTCGTACCAGGGTCCGTGCCGCACCGGCAGGGTGCCTCGCACCACGAAGTAGAAGTGCTCGCCCTGCTCATCCGTCTCGCCGCTCAGCTCGAGCCGCTCGAAGATGTGCATGCGGTTGACGTAGCCCTCCTGGTTCCAGTTGTGGACGTAGCCGTCGTTGCTGGACCAGTTGGCGTTGGTCTCCAGGTTGAACTTGAGGTCGGGGTTCACGCGCCAGGTGAGCTTGTTCTGCAGGTTGAAGCTGCTGTTCGCCCGGTCCTGGAAGGTGATGAAGCCGTTGAGGGCAGACCACTGGTCGCGACGGTCGAGGGTGATGTCCTCGCCGTCGGAGCCCTCGAGCTGGGCCGAGAGGAACCAGCGGAAGTCGTCGTTGATCAGCGGACCGCCGATGCCCACGGACAGGCGGTCGTAGTTGGTGTAGGTCTTGTCCTGGCGGCCGTAGTCGTCGGTGGTGTAGCGCATCGTGCCGGCGAACTGGCTGCCGCCTTCGCGCGTGACGATGTTGAACACCGCGGACTGCGCGTTGCCGTATTCGGCGTCCATGCCGCCGATGACCGCCTCCGCCTCGGCGACGGCCACGTTCGACACGGCCACGGAGCCGCCGAGGGGATCGTTCACGGGCACGCCGTCGATCATCATCGAGACCTCGCCGGAACGGCCACCGCGGACGAAGAGCTCGCCCGCCTTCATGGTGATGCCGGCCTCCAGCGCCATCGCCTCCTGGACGTTGTCCACGGCGAAGGCCTTCAGATCCTCCGAGTCCTTCTTCTTCTCGACCGAGGAGCTCTTCACGTCGACCGCGGGCGCTTCGCCCTCCACGATGATCGTCTCCATCTCGAGGGCCACGCTCGCAACGAGTTCGAACTCGAGTTCACGCACCTCCTCGCTGGCCACGACGACCTCTTCGAGCTTGGCCTGCTCGTAGCCGATGAACGAGACGAGAAGCGTGTAGGTACCCGCGGGCACCACGAACTTGAAGCTGCCGTCCTCCAGGGTCATCGAACCGAAGTTGGTTCCCTCGGCCTGCACGTTGGCGAAGCCGAGCGGTTCACCGGTCTCCGCGCTCACGACAACACCTTGAATCGTGCCGGGCTGCGCGAGAGCGAGCGTGGGAACCAGTAGGAGACACAGGAGTAAGCTGGCGGCGAAAAGACCTCGAGCGGTCATGCGGATCCCCTTATGCATGGCGTTCAGGCCCCCCATTTCATGCAAACCTCTACCTTGCGACATTAAAGCAGCAGCTCCCGGCAGACGCCTCCCGGCGCTGGTCAACTGCAGCCACAGGGTTTGCCGTACGATTGGGGGAAGTTCAACCTGATCGAGGATAATGTAGGGAGCGACAACACCTTGAGTCAACCGATTTCTCCAGGAGCATGGGGGCATCGGACCTCGTTTTTCCCAGTCCTGACAAGGGCGGGAGAGGGAGCCCTCCCGCAAGCCTCCACGGCCACCGGGCAGCGGGGGTGAAACGCGCAGCCCTCGGGCAGCGAGACGGCGTCCGGGGGCTCCCCGTCCAGCAGGCCCGAACCCGGAGTCCGACCGGGCTCGGGGCGCGGCACCGCCTCCACGAGAGCCCGCGTGTAGGGATGCCGAGGGCTCTCCAGCACCTCCTCGCAGGGCCCCTTCTCCACGATCTCCCCCAGGTACATCACCGCCACCCTGTCGCAGAGCTGGCGAAGCACCGCCAGGTCGTGGCTGATGATGAGGATCCCCAACCCCATCTCCCGGCGCAACGTCGTAAGTAGTTTCAGTATCTGGGCTTGCACCGAAACGTCCAGGGCGCTCACGGGCTCGTCGGCCACCAGGAGTTCGGGGCCGCAGGCCAGCGCGCGGGCGATGCCGATCCGCTGGCGCTGCCCCCCGGAGAACTCGCGGGGTCGCCGTCCGGCCAGCGCGGGGTCGATTCCCACCCGCTCCAGCAGCTCCCCCACCCGTCGACGCCTCTCATCGCCCGAGGCCAGTCGGTGTACGGCCAGCGGCTCTCCGACGATCTCCCCCACCCGCATCCTCGGGTTGAGGGAGCTGAAGGGATCCTGAAAGACCATCTGCACCTTCCGCCGGAGCGCCCTGAGCTCGAGGCGCCCCTGCCCGGCGGGATCCAGCCCGTCGATGAGGATACGACCCGCGTCGGGGCGCTCCAGCCCGAGAATGCAGCGCGCCAGGGTGGTTTTGCCGCAGCCGGACTCTCCCGCCACGCCCAGGATCTCCCCGCGGCCCAGGGCCAGGTCGACGCCCCGTAGTGCGTGGAGCCAATCCCTGCCGCCCGATCGGCGGCGAGGGAAGCGCCGCTCCAGCGACTCGACGCGCAGGAGAAGATCGGCCGTCATGACGCGGCCTCCTCTTCCAGGCGGCAGCGGAGATAGCGCTCTCCGCCCAGCGGACGAAGCGCCTGGGGCTCCGCGCAGGGCGGGTGCGCCCGAGGACAGCGGTCGCGAAAACGGCAACCCGTGGGCGCCCGTCCGGCCGGCGGCACCGAGCCGGGAATCCCCACGATCGGCGCCTTGCGGTCGATGCGGGGCAGGCTTGCCAGCAGAGCCTTCGTGTAGGGATGCCGGGGCGTGGCGAAGAGCTCCGCCACCGGCGCCTCCTCGACGATCTGCCCCGCGTACATCACCAGCACCCTGTGGCCCAGCTCGGCCACGACACCCAGGTCGTGCGTGATGAACAGCAGGGCGAGATCGCGCGTTCGGCGCAGATCGTCGAGCAGGGCGAGCACCTGGGCCTGGATGCTCACGTCCAGAGCGGTCGTGGGTTCGTCGGCGATGAGCAGCGTCGGATCGCAGGCGAGGGCCATGGCGATCATCACGCGCTGACGCAGTCCGCCGCTGAGTTCGTGGGGAAAGCTGCGCAGACGCGAGCTCGCGCCGGGCACGCCCACCTCGGCCAGAAGCTCGCCGGCCCGCTCGCGCGCCGCTGCCCGACCCATGCCCCGGTGCGCGGTGAGCACCTCGGCGATCTGCGTGCCGACGTTCAGCACGGGATTCAGGCTGCTCATCGGCTCCTGAAAGATGAAGCCGATCTCATCGCCGCGCAGGGCGCGCAGCGCGGGCTCGCCCATCTCGCCCAGCTCCCGGCCGCGCCAGCGCAGCCGGGCCGCGGTCCGCGTGAGGCCGTTCGGCAGGAGTCCGGGAATGGACAGAGCCGTGAGGCTCTTGCCGCAGCCCGATTCCCCCACCAGACAGAGCGTCTCGCCCGGACGCACGCGGAACGAGACCTCCTCCACCAGGCAAAGAGGGCCGGTGGGGCCGGACGCCTTCACGGTGAGATCGCGGATCTCCAGGAGCGGAGTTTCCGTCGTCGGGTTCGGTCCGAGTTCGGTCAGGTCGGCCATCGGACCTCCCTCCACCGGATAGCAAATTCTGCGGCGAAGGCATCCGCCAGCATCGTCTCGAGGGCGGCGCGGTCGGGCAGTTCCGGCAACAGTTCGCCCAGCGCGACCGCGCCGGCGTCCAGCGCCTCGCGCAGGCGCTCCCTCCGCAATGGATCGACAGGCAGAAGGTCGGCCAGTTCCAGGTGCGCCCTGCCGAGAGGTAGGGAGCCGTGCTGCAGGAACGCCCGGCGACCGCGGCGCTGGGCCGAGCCCGCGAGCTTGCGCCCGCCCGTCTCCAGCTCGGCCAGACCCGGCGCGATGAAACAGGGGGCGGGGCTGCGGGGATCAAGATCGGTGGGTGGCGCCGGCCGGGTCAGGGTCACCGGCAGTCCGAGCTTGCGGTAGAAGCGCGCGAGAGCGCCGGCGATGCCGCGATGCGTGCTGCTGAGGCCATCGCCGAAGGGGCCGGACAGGGGCGCCGCGAAGGCGTAGGTGATCTCCTCGGCGTGAAGCACCGCCCGGCCGCCGGTTGGCCGGAGCACCCAGTCGTAGCCCCGCTGCTCAAGCGCCGGCAGGTCGATCGACCGCGCAGGATCCTGGTGCTTGCCCAGGGACACGGCCCAGGGCCGCCAGCCATAGAGACGCAGCGCGGGCAGGGGCGCGCCCTCGCTCTCCTCGACTTGCTCGAGTTCATCGAAAAGGGCCCGATCGCGGGCCATGTTGGTGGCGGCGTCCGCCTCGCCGTCCCGGAAGAGTCGCCAGGTCCGGGGCAGGGCGGCCATTCTAGCTGGCGACGCCGTCGGGGAGGGGCGCCTCGTCCGGGTCCGCGGATCGCGGCGCGGGCATCGGCTCCACCACCACGAGGTGCTTGGCCGCCTTGGCCTCGTCGAGACGTCCCACGGGCGTCTCGTGAGGCGCGCTCGTGAGCCGTTCGGGATCCTCGACGGCCTCGGCCAGGATCCGCTTCATGACTTCCACGAACTCGTCCAGGCTGTCCTTCGACTCGGTCTCCGTCGGCTCGACCATCAGCGCCTCGGGCACGATGAGCGGAAAGTAGATGGTCGGCGCGTGCATGCCGAAGTCGAGGAGCCGCTTGGCGACGTCCATGGTGCGCACGCCGTGCTCGCGCAGCGGCTTGCCGCTGGCCACGAACTCGTGCATGCAGAGACCCTTCTGGGGCAGGTCGAAGCCGGGCATCTCGCGGAAACGCGCCTGCAGGTAGTTGGCCGCCAGCACCGCGCCGGCGCTGATGTCGCGCAGGCCGTCGCCGCCGTAGCGGAGGATGTACGCGTAGGCGCGCAGCAGCATCGCGAAGTTGCCGTGCCGGCCGTGGACATCGCCCACGCTCTTCGGCGCCTCGCTCGCGGCGAGGCGCTCCCCCTCGCGGGTCACGCGCAGGCCGGGCAGGTATTCGGCCAGGTCGGCGCGCACGCCCACCGGCCCGGAGCCGGGGCCGCCGCCGCCGTGGGGCGTCGAGAAGGTCTTGTGCAGGTTCAGATGCATCATGTCGAAACCGATCTCGCCCGGCTTCACGCGTCCCACCAGGGCGTTCATGTTCGCCCCGTCCATGTACAGCAGCGCCCCGGCCTCGTGCACGGCCTCGGCGACCTGCTCGATCTCCGCCTCGAAGAGGCCGAGCGTGTTCGGGTTGGTGAGCATCACCGCGGCGACGCGCTCGTCGAGGGCCTCCTTCAGCGTGTCCAGGTGCACCAGGCCGTCGTCGCCCGAGGCGATCGTCTTGGAGGTCATGCCCGCCATCGCGACGCTCGCCGGGTTGGTGCCGTGCGCGCTGTCGGGAATGATGACGACGTCGCGCCCCGTCTCGCCCCGGTCGCGGTGATAGGCGAGCGCGATCTTCATGGCCACAAATTCGCCCTGCGCGCCGGCGGCCGGCTGCAGCGTGAAGGCGGGCAGGCCGGTGATCGCCACCAGCGCCTCCTCCAGCGCGGCCATGAGGCCCAGGCAGCCCTGCACCTCGGCCGGGTCCTGACCGGGATGGCAGCCCGCGAAGCGGGGATCGGCGGCCAGCAGCTCGTTCTGCACCGGGTTGTACTTCATGGTGCAGGAGCCCAGGGGATAGAAGCCCTTCGCGATGGAGTGGTTCAGCTGCGACAGGCCCACGAAGTGGCGCAGCACCTCGAGCTCGCCCAGGGCGGGCAGGCCGATGCTCTCCTCGCGCCGCGCCACGCCGGCCAGGCGCGCGCCGCCCACGGGTCCGCCGCCCGGAATCTCGAAACCGGGCCGCCCGGCAACGCTCTTCTGGAATAGTGTCGCGCTCATCCCGAGAACTCCTTGAGGAAGTCGAGGAAGCGGTCCAGGTCCGCCGTGTCGTGCTTCTCCGAGACGGTCACCAGCAGCGCGCGCTCGCCCAGCGTGGGGAACTCGGCCCCCAGCGCGAGCCCCGGCGCGATGCCGCGCTCGGCGCCGGCTGTCAGGATCTCGGCGGCGGGCACGGGCGCCTCCACCACGAACTCCTGGTAGATGGGTCCCGTCAGGGGCAGCCGGTATCCGGGCAGGGCCTCGATGGCCGTGGCCAGCGTGCCGGCGCGATCGGCCAGGCCGCGGGCCAGCGCGCGCAGTCCGCTCTCCCCCAGGGCCGACAGGTAGACGGTGGCGGCGAGCGCCATGAGACCCTGGTTCGTGCAGATGTTGCTCGTGGCCTTCTCGCGCCGGATATGCTGCTCGCGCGTCTGCAGCGTGAGCACGTAGCCCTCGCCGCCGCGATCGTCGGTGGTGCGTCCCACGAGGCGCCCCGGCAGTTTGCGCACCAGCTTCTTGCTGACGCCGATGATGCCCAGGTAGGGACCGCCGAAACTCATGGGCAGGCCGAAGCTCTGGCCCTCGCCGGTGACGATGTCCGCGCCCTGCGCGCCCGGCGACTCCAGCAAGGCGAGGCTGCCGGGCTCGACGTGCACGATGAGCAGCGCGCCCGCCTCGTGCACGATCGGCGCGATGGCGGCGATGTCCTCCACGACGCCGAAGTGGTTGGGCTGCTGCACGGCCACGGCCGCCACCTTCTCCCCGTACTCCAGGCCGTGACGGAGCGCGTCGAGATTCATGCGCCCGGTCTCGTCCCAGTCGATGGAGGTGAAGCGGTAGCCCAGGCCCTCGCCATAGGTCGCGGCCACGTTGCGGGCTTCGGGCTGCAGGCTGGCGGGCAGGAGGCAGAGCTCCCGCCGCGTGGCCGAACCCGCCAGGAGCAGGGCCTCGGCCAGGGCGCTGGCGCCGTCGTACAGGGAGGCGTTGGCCACCTCCATGCCGGTGAGCCGCGCCATGAGCGTCTGGAATTCGAAGATCACCTGCAGGGTGCCCTGGGAGACCTCGGGCTGATAGGGCGTGTAGGCGGTGTAGAATTCGGGACGCGACAGGACGTGCGCCATCACCGAGGGGATCACGCGATCGTAGACGCCGCCGCCCATGAAGTTGAGACGGGCGCCCGCCGGCCGGTTGGCCCCGGCCAGTTCGTCCATGCGCCGGGCGACGCCGTGCTCGCTCTCGCCGGGCGCCAGGTCGAGGTCGCCCTCGAAGCGGCAGGAGTCGGGCACCGTGCTGAACAGGTCCTCGATGTCGCCGACGCCGACGGTCTCGAGCATCGCCCGGATCTCGTCGTCGGTATGGGGCAGGAAGCCGCGCATCTTACTCACCCACCATGGCCAGGTAGGCCTCGTCGTCCATCAGGTCGTCCAGCTCGGAGGGATCGCTCATCTTGATCCGCACCAGCCAGCCGTCGACGAAGGCCGACTCGTTGACGAGTTCGGGCCGATCCTCGAGGGCCGCGTTCACCTCGACCACCTCGCCGGTGACCGGTATGTAGACCTCTTCCACGGTCTTCACGGCCTCGACGGTGCCGAAGGGGTCGCCCTTGCTCATGTGCGTGCCCGCCTCGGGCAGCTCCAGGTAGATGATGTCCCCCAGCTCGCCCTGGGCGTACTCCGTGATGCCGATCGTCGCGGTGTCGCCCTCGACAGCGATCCACTCGTGGTCGTTCGTGTAGCGATATTCCGAAGGGTAGTCGCTCACTGAGCTCTCCTTCTGCCTCGGGTGCGCTCAGGCACGCAGGGCGGGCTGCGAGTAAAAGGGCAACTTCACGGTGTCGACGTCGTGACGCTGACCACGGATCTCCACCTGCAGGGGCTCCTTGCGCACCGCGCGCTTCACCAGGGCCATTCCCAGGCTGCGTTCGAGGCTGGGCGCGAAGCTGCCGCTGCTCACCACTCCCACCTGCTCGTCCCCGTAGAAGACGGGGTAGCCCTGACGCGCGATCTTGCGTCCCGGCAGGGAGAATCCGACGAGGCGACGGGCCTCCGGGTCGTCCTTGCGGGCGCGCAGCGCCTCCCGGCCAATGAAATCTCCCTTGCCCGGTTTGACAAGCCAGAAAAGACCCGCCTCGTAGGGATCGGTGGCCTCGTCCAGCTCGTGGCCGTAGAGGCAGTAGGAGGCCTCGAAGCGCAGGGTGTCCCGGGCCCCGAGCCCCGCCGGCTTCAGGCCTCGGCTCTCGCCGGCCGCCATGAGGCTCTCGGCCACCTCGGTGGCCAGGCCGCCGGGCGTGTACACCTCGTAACCGAGCTCGCCCGTGTAGCCGGTCCGGCTCACGATCACCCGGCCGCCGGCCAGCTCCATCTCGAAGAAGGCGTAGAAGGGCAGGGCGGCGATGCGCTCGGCCTCGCCGGCGAAGAGCGGGGATTCGACGAGGATCTCCCGGCTCGCCGGGCCCTGCAGGGCGATCTGGCTGAACTCGTCCGAGGCGTCGCGGATATCCACCAGATCCCCGAGCTTGGAGCGGCACCAGGCCGCGAGCTTGTCGGTGTTGACGGCGTTGACCACCAGGAGGAAACGCTCCTCGGCGAGCCGGTAGACCAGCAGGTCGTCCAGCACGCCGCCGTCCTCGCGGCAGGCGACCGTGTAGAGGATCTGGCCCGGCTTCAGCTTGGAGCAGTCGTTGGTGACGAGGCTCTGGACGCCGTCGAGCGCCGCCGAGCCCTCGATGAGGATCTCCCCCATGTGACTCACGTCGAAGAGGCCGGCGGCGGCGCGCACGGCGCGGTGTTCGTCGATAAGGCCGCTGTACTGCACGGGCAGCTGCCAGCCGAGAAAGTTGACGAGCTTCCCGCCCTGGGCCACGTGCCAGTCGTGCAGAGCTGTCTTGCGTTCGTTACTCGTGATCGACCTCCCGATGGAGGACGCCCCTCAGGGGCAGTCCTCGCCGCTGCGCTCGAGCTCGCGCAGGATGACGCCGGTGTGACTTCTTTCGCAGGTAACGATCTGTGAGGGCGGGCCGGCGAACAGGAGATCACCGCCTTCCGGTCCCCCTTCGGGGCCCAGGTCGATGAGCCAGTCCGCCTCCCGGATGATCTCGGGGTTGTGCTCGATAATAATGACTGTGTGCCCCTTGTCAACCAGGCGCTGGAGGATCGCCATCAAGGTCTCGACATCCTGGAAGTGGAGTCCCGTGCTGGGCTCGTCCAGAATGTACAGCGCGCGGCCGCGGCTCCGCTTCGAGAGCTCCTTCGCGAGCTTCAGCCGCTGGGCCTCGCCGCCGGACAGGGTGAGCGCGCTCTGCCCCAGGCGGAGATAGCCGAGGCCCACTTCCGTCAGCGAGTCCAGGGCGCGGGCGATCTTCGGGATCTCGGCGAAGTGCTCGCGGGCGCGCTCGATGGTCATCTCCAGCACCTCGGCGATGGTGCGGCCGCGGTAGTGGATCTCCAGCGTCTCCCGGTTGAAGCGGCGCCCCCGGCACTGCTCGCAGGGCACGTAGGCCGCGGGGAGAAAGTGCAGGGTCACCTTGCGCTGTCCGTCCCCCTGGCAGTTGTCGCAGCGGCCGCCCTTCACGTTGAAGCTGAAGCGTCCCGGCCCGTAGCCCCGCACCTTGCTCTCCGGCAGGGAGGCGTAGAGCTTCCTGATCTCGTTCCAGACGCCCGAGTAGGTGGCGGGATTGCTGCGCGGGGAGCGGCCGATGGGCGTCTGGTCCACGTGGATCACGTCGCCCACCTCCTCGTCGCCGCGCAGGCTCCGGCAGGCGCCGGGCTCCGCGGTGCCGAGACCCCGCCCGCGGGCGAGATGCCGATAGAGCGTGTCGTGGATCAGCGTGCTCTTGCCGCTGCCCGAGACGCCGGTGACGCAGGTCAGCAGACCCAGGGGAAAGGCGACGTCCAGCCCGCGCAGGTTGTGCTGCTCCGCGCCGGAGATCTCGATCCAGCCCATCTCCGTTTCGCGCGGCACGCGCCGCCGCGGCGAGGCCGATTCGCGCAGGCTCCGCCCGGTGGGGCTGTCGAGGTTGGCGCGGATCGACTCGAGGTCCCCCACCGCCACCACCTGGCCGCCGTGTTCGCCGGCGCCGGGTCCGAGGTCGATGATCCAGTCGGCGCGCTCGATGGTTTCCCGGTCGTGCTCCACCACGAGCACCGTGTTGCCGCGATCCCGCAGCGCTTCCAGAGTGCCCAGCAGCGCCTTGTGGTCGCGCACGTGCAGCCCGATCGAGGGCTCGTCGAGCACGTAGAGGACGCCCGTCATCGCCGCCCCCACCTGCTCGGCCAGGGCCAGACGCTGCCGCTCGCCGCCCGAGAGCGTGGAGGCGCCGCGGTCGAGGCTGAGGTAGCCGAGGCCGACCCTCATCAGGAAGTCGAGGCGCCGCAGGATCTCGGGCAGGATCTCGGCCGCCACATCAGCCCGCGGCCCGTGAAACCGCAGCGATTCCAGGTGCTCTCCCAGCGCCTTGAGAGGCAGGGCGGAGATGCGTGCGAAGTCCAGCCCGCCGAGGCTCACCCTGAGGGCGTCGGGCCCCAGGCGGCCGCCCTTGCAGTCGGGGCAGCGCTCGTCGCCCATGAGCGCCTCGATCCCCTTGCGCACGCCGGCGCTGTGGGTCTCCTCGTAGCGCCGCTGGAGATAGGGGATCAGGCCGGGGAAGGTCTTGCGGATCCGCCCCTTCGGGCTCTTGAGCTGGATGTCGAGCTCGCCCCTGCGGCTGCCGTTCAGGAGCATGCGCCGGGCGTCTTCGGGGATCTTCTGCCAGGGGGTGTCCAGATCGAAGCCCAGCACCTCGCCGAGGGCCTCGATCTGGGCGAGGAGCCAGGCGCCCCGCGCGGCCTTCAGGTAGGCGATGGCGCCCTCGCGCAGGGAGCGGGTTTCGTCGGCGATCAGCAGCGACTCGCGCAGGCTCCGGATGCGGCCCAGACCCTGGCAGGACGGGCAGGCGCCCCGCCGGCTGTTGAAGGAGAAGAGGCTGGGCGACACCTCGGGAAGCGCGGACTGCCCCGGGGCCGCCAGGGCGAAGTTCCACTCGTCGGTTTTACGCTCGGCGATCGTCTTGCCGCCGTCGTCCGCGTCTGCGTCTTCGGCGGGCAGTTCCACCAGGGCGCGCACCTTCCCCTCGCCGAGGTTCAGCGCGAGCTCCAGGCTTCCCTTCAGGCGGCGGACGCTCTTGGCCCCGCACTTGATGCGGTCGACCACGGCGTCGACGCTGTTGCGGCGCCCGCTCTCGAGACGCAGCTCGTCGTCGAGGTCCATCAGTTCGCCGTTGAGACGGATCCGCACCAGCCCGCTGCGACGGAGCCGGTCGAGCAGACGCTTCTGGGCGCCCTTGCGCTCCTCGAGCACGGGCGCGAGCAGCGTGAGGCGCGCGCCCTCGGGCAGCGCGAGGAGGCGGTCTTCGATCGCGTCGGCGTCCATGAGGTAGCCGCCGCCCTCGAGTTCCCCCACCCGCGCGAAGAGCAGGCGCAGGAAGTTGCCGATCTCGCTGAGGGTGCCCACGGTGGAGCGGGGTCCGGCCGCGGTGCTGTGCTGGTTCACCGCGACGGTGGGGCTGAGGCCGTCGACGGCGTCGACGTCGGGCTTGCTGAGCTCGCCGAAGAGCTGGCGCGCCTGGGTGGAGAGGCTCTCCACGTAGCGCCGTCGCCCCTCGGCGTAGAGCGTGTCGAAGGCCAGGCTGCTCTTGCCGGAACCGCTGGGGCCGGTGAGCACGGTGAGGGCGTAGCGGGGAATCTCGACGTCGATCCCGCGCAGGTTGTTTTCCCGCGCGCCGTGGACGCGGATCCCCAGCCGGTCGGTCACGGGGCGGTCCCCCCTCCGCTCAGGCGCGCGTCGATGCGCTCGAGGGCCTCCGCGGCCGTGCGTCCGAAGTCGGAATCCCGGCCCTGACCCGCCAGGACCTTCGCGAAGAGCTGTCGCGCCTGGGCAAGGTCGCCGCCGCCCTCGTAGAGCGCCGCCGCCCTGAGCGTCGAGGTGACGCCCCAGAGCCCCTGATCGCCGTAGAGATAGCCGACCTTGAGGAAGGCGGCCAGGGCCTCCTGCCGCTCGCCCATGGCCTGGAAGCAGTCGCCGATCCAGAAGTGGAGCCTGGCCTTGCCCTCGCGATCCTGGAAGAGCTCGGCGTTGCGATAGGCCAGGATCGCGCGCTCGAACTGACCGAGACCCTGCATGTAGTAGCCGATCTTCATCATCGCCTCGGGAACGCGCTCGTCCTCCGGCATGCGGGCGAGAAAACGCTGGGTGCGCTCCAGGGCGGTGCGGGGGTCGCCCCGTTTCTCCAGGGCCAGCGCGGAGTGGTAGAGCAGATCCGCCGACGGCTGCTCGGTCCGCGCCACCGCCCACTCGAAGCGGGTCGACGCGGCCTCGAAGTCGCCCTGGCTGTACAGGATGCCGCCGGCCTTCTCGGCTCCTCGGCGAGCCGCCCCGCTCTCGGGGTAGCGGCGGGCGAGTTCCTCGAAGCCGACGAGCGCGGCGTCGAAGTCGCGCGCCCGCGCGGCGATCAGTGCGCTCTCGTAGAGCGCCCAGGGCGCGGCCTCGCTGCCCGGATGTCGCTGAAGGCAGAGATCGAAGCGGGCGAGCGCCGCCGCGGCCTCGCCGGCGGCCGCGCGCTCGCGACCGAAGGCCAGGAGCACGCGAGCCCTCTCCTCCTCGGACACCAGGGCGCCCTCGGCCTCGATCGCCGTCCAGTTCGCCTCGGCGGCTTCGAAGTCGCCGGCCAGCAGCATCGCGCGCACCTGCTCGGCGCGGGCGCGGGGACGTTCGTCGCCCAGGTCCACCCGGGCCAGCAGGGAATCGTAGTGACCGCGGGCCTCGGAGCCCTGCCCCTGCTCGAGCAGCAGGCTACCCAGGAGCAGACCGCCCGGGGCCGCGTGGGCGCCGGTCCAGCCCTCGTCGCGCAGGGCGCGCAGGGCGGCCAGGGCCTCGGCCGTGCGTCCTTCGGCCTCCGCGGCCTTGCCGAGCCGCCAGGCCGCCTCGCGGCGGAAGCGGGGAGCGCCGGAGGCCAGCAGCGCCTGGAGCTGGTCGCGCGCGGCCAGCGCCTCGCCGCGCTGCTCGGCCGTCAGGGCCAGGCGGTAGCGGGCGTCGTCGACCAGTGCGCCATCGGTGTATTCCGCGAGGAGCTGGCCGTAGGACGCCTCGGCGCCGTCCCAGTCGCGCAGGAAGTAGTGGCAGTCGCCGATGTGGATGAGGCAGCGCGCGCGGCGCGGGCTCGTGGGCGACGCATCCAGGAAGGCCTGGTAGTGGGAGAGCGCCTTGCGGAATCGCTTGCGGGACTCCTCGATCCGGCCCAGGCCGAAACGCGCCTCGCCGCCCTCGTAGCGTCCGGGCGCCGTCTCGATGAGCTTGCGGAAATGGCTCGCGGCGCGGTCGTGCTGCTCGAGAGCCAGAGCCGCCAGGCCGGCGCCCAGTCGCGCCCTCAGGGCCCACTCGCCCGCCGGGGCGAGCTCGAGCGCGCGCTCGTGGTCGTCCACGGCCCGTTCCAGCGCGGTGCGCGGCTCCGTCCAGCGCTCGTTCCGGTAGAGCTCGCCCCGCTCGTACAGGATATGCGCGGCCTGGAGCCGATTTCCGTGGTTCGCGAGATAGGCGTCCAGGATCGGCAGGCGATCGGGGCCGGCCGGCTGCTCGTCGAGACGCAGCAGGGTGAGTTCGTAGTCCGCCTCCGCGACGATCTCCGGCGAGGCCGCCGTTCTGCAGAGCTGGAGTTCGTTCAGCGCCCGCTCACGCCAGGTCTTCGCGGCGGCGGCGTCCCCCGCCAGCACGAGGCGCTCCTTCTCGCGCAGCGCGGCCCGGCCGGCCAGCAGCCGCGCCCAGCCCTGCCCTTCGAGCGTGGACTGGATCACGGAGAGCTCGCTGAAGTACTCGGCGGCGCGGGGGAAGTCCTTGAGCTCCTCCAGGAGCACCTTGCCCACGCGGAAATCGCGTCCGCGCACTTCGCCCTGCCGTCGCTCCTCCTCCAGGATCGCGAGCAGCTTCTCGGTGGCGGCGGCGGGATCCGCTCCGTAGTAGCGACCCAGCGCGTCGCGCCGGCCCTGGGCCTCGATGCCGCGGCCGCTCGCGCCGAACTCGAGCCGGAGACGATCGTAGTGGGCCGCCGCGCGGCGCCATTCGCCGCCGCCCTCCGCGAGGCGCGCCAGACGGAAGAGCGCCTCGGGCAGAAGGCCGCTGCCGGAGGCCTCGGTCTCCACTCGCTCCCAGGCCCGGCGCGCCGGGTCGGGGCGTTCGGCGCGCGCGTGGAAGTCGCCGAGATCGATGAGCAGCTCCGCGCGGGCGTCCGCGTCCGGCAGCCTGGCGAGGAGGCGACCGGCGGCGGTGGCCACGGCGGTCTCGTCGTCGGCGGCGATCGCGAGGCGGAAGGTCCGATCCAGCGCGCGCAGCCCGGTGGGGCCGACGGGATCGAACTCGGCGCAGCGCCGCCAGGCTTCGGCGGCCTGCGCGGCGCGCTCCGCCGACTCGAGCGCCTCGCCGAGGAGCGCGAAACTCTCGGCGCTCTCGCCGGATTCCGCCTGATGCTCCATGGCGCGTTCCACGGCCCGCTTGCCCTCCCCGGCGGCGGCCAGCAGGACGACCTCTCGCGGCAGGGTTCCCAGTTCGCGCGCCCGTTCGGGATGGCGCTTCCGCAGTTCCTCGAGATCGCGGGCGGCGGCCTTCGGACGGGCTTCCGCCTCGAGGAGGCGCGAACGGGTTTCGAGCGCGCGCGAGGAGAGCTCGGCCTCGTCGAAGTTGTCGATGGTCCAGTCGAGCTCGGCCAGGGCCGCGTCCGCCCTGCCCTGCTCCAACGCCTGTTCGGCGAGCTGCAGGGCCGCGAAACCCGCGAGGGGATGGCGGGGCAGGCTCGCCTTGAGCTGTTCGAGATCGGGTATCGCCGCGGCCGCGTCCCGTTCGCCCTTGATCCCCGCCCGTTCGTACAGGGCGCGGCCCAGGAGTTCGTTCTCCCCGGCGCTCTCCACCAGGTAGCTCAACATCTGCAGCGCGGCGGCGGTGTCCCCGCGCCCGCGCTTGATCCGCGCCGCGAGGAGGATGGCCGCATCGTGCTGCGCGCAGTCGGGGTAGTCGCGCAGCAGGCGCTCTACGAGAGGTTCGGATTCGGCCAGCAATCCGGCGCGCGCGCCGGCCAGGGCGGCGTCGTAGAGCGCGGGACAGGCGCGGGGATCGGCGGGCATTGCGACTACGAACTCGTCGAGCCAGCGGAGCATGGGTCCCGCCTGGCCCAGGGCCTCGTAGCTCCGGCCGAGCAGGTAGGCCATCTCCGGTCGATCGCCGTGCCTGGGATTGCGCGCGAGAAAGGACTCCATCTGGGAGGCGGCCACCTCGTGGAGGCCGTCGGAGTGGAGCTGGCGGAAGAAGCGCAGATCCTCCTCGGCATGCGCGCCGGGCGCGCCGAGGAGCAACGTCATGGCGAGCATGATGAGGACGGTGGGTCGCGACATGCGGCTCCTCGTGCCCCTAGGGCGTGATGCGGGTCATCATCCGCGGGAAGGGAATGCATTCGCGGATGTGCTTCCGACCGGTGATCCAGGCCAGCGTGCGCTCGAAGCCGATGCCGAAGCCGCTGTGCGGGAAGCTGCCGTAGCGACGGAGATCGAGATACCACTCGTAGGGCGCGGAATCCAGCCCGTGCTCTTGGATGCGCTTCTCGAGGAACTCGAGGTCGTCGGCGCGCTGCCCGCCGCCGATGATCTCGCCGTAGCCCTCCGGGGCGATGCAGTCCACGGAGAGACTGCAGCGCTCATCCTCGGGATCCGGCGCCATGTAGAAGGCCTTGATGGCGGCGGGGAAACGATGGATGAAGATGGGACGGTCGTAGCTCGAGGAGAGAAAGGTCTCGTCGTCGGCGCCGAAGTCGTCGCCCCACTCGAACTCGCGGCCGTCGGCCTGGAGCATCTTCACCGCGTCGTCGTAGTGCACGCGCGGGAAGGGCGCCTTCACCGCCTCCAGGCTGGAGCAGTCGCGCTCGAGCACGCCCTCCAGGATGTCGCGATGCTGCTCGAGCATGCGGGCGACGCAGAACTCGAGCATGCGTTCGCTCACGTCGAGCACGTCGTCGAGATCGGCGAAGGCCATCTCCGGCTCCATCATCCAGAACTCGGTGAGATGGCGCCGCGTCTTGCTCTTCTCGGCGCGGAAGGCGGGCCCGAAGCAGTAGACCTTGCCGAAGGCCGCGGCGGCGGCCTCCATGTAGAGCTGGCCGCTCTGGGTCAGGTAGGCCTTGTCGCCGTAGTAGTCCACCGAGAACAGCGTGGTCGTGCCCTCCACGGAGCTCGGCGTGAACACGGGGGCGTCGACGTGGAGGAAACCCTCGGCGCGCATGAACTCGTGGATCGCGGCGATCAGGCTGCCGCGCACCGTGAGGATCGCGTGCTGCTTGCTGCTGCGCAGCCAGAGGTGACGCCGCTCGAGCAGGAAGTCCACGCCGTGCTCCTTGGGGGTGATCGGGTAGTCGACGCTGGGCGACACCACCTCGAAATCGGCCATGATCATCTCGTAGCCGCCCGGCGCGCGTTCGTCGGCGCGGACGGTACCGGTGACGCGCAGGCAGGTCTCCTGCGTGAGCTCGTCGGCGGCGGCGAAACGCTCCTCGCCGATGTCGGCCTTGGCGGCCACGGCCTGGATGAGACCGGAGCCGTCGCGGATCTGCAGGAAATGGATTTTCTTGCTGCCGCGCTTGTTGTAGAGCCAGCCCTCGAGTGTGACCTCGCGGCCGTCATGTTCGCCGATCTGGGCGATTCTCACCTTCTGCATCGCTTCCCGTCTCCAGAATTCAAGTTGCCAGTTCACTGCGACTCTCGTCGCGGGCCAGTTCCTCGACCGGGTCGCCCGCATGACCGTCCGCTCGAGCAGGAACGCATCCTCCCGGAGGCGTGTTCCGGCGCGGGACGGTCCGGCAGTCTAGCACAGGCTGGGATCAATGCAATGGGGAAGGAAGGGCCCGTGGCGAGGCCCCCGGGCGGGGGACAAAAAAACACGGGAAGAGCCGAAGCTCTTCCCGTGCGCGTTCCGAAGAGACCTCGCTTACTTCTTCCTGCGCGTGGTCTTCTTGGCGGCCTTCCGACGGACGGCCTTCTTCTTCACGGCCTTCTTGGCGGTCTTCTTCTTGGCCGCCTTCTTCTTCACCGCTTTCTTCGCGGCCTTCTTCTTCACGGCCTTCTTGGCGGCCTTCTTCTTGACGACCTTCTTCTTCTTCACCGCCTTCTTCGCGGCCTTCTTCTTCGCGGTCTTCTTCTTCGCCGCCTTCTTCTTCGCCGCCTTCTTCGCGGCCTTCTTGCGGACGGCCTTCTTCGCAGTCTTCTTCTTGGCAGCCTTCTTCTTCACCGCCTTCTTGGCGGTCTTCTTCTTGGCGGCCTTCTTCTTCACTGCTTTCTTGGCAGTCTTGCGGACGGCCTTCCTCGCAGTCTTCTTGGCGGCCTTCTTCTTCACGGCCTTCTTGGCCGCCTTCTTACGGACCGCCTTCTTGGTGGTCTTTTTCGCCGCCTTCTTACGAGCGACCTTCTTAACAGCCATGTGTACCCTCCTAGGCAGGCAAAGCGGATTGCTCAGTGGAGCTGATTGCATCACGCTCCGTCGAAAGGGATATCGGAAGCTGCGAAAATTTGTAAAGGGAAAATATCTGCGCGCCTGCGTTTTTTCTGAACGGAACGAAGCGCTCGGAGCACGATTCAGTCGCGCGCGCCGACCTGAAAATCGCCGAGACCGAGATCGAAAGACGCGCGTTCGACGACGGGAGCGTCGGTGTTGATGCCGCGCAAAACAAGGTGGGCCCTCTTCCAGGGCGCGTCCTGCTTGAGGTAGAGCGATTGTGCCGCAAGTTCGACGCGCTGGAATTCGCGCAGGCGCTTCTCTCTTTTCTTCCCTTCGAGATCGCCGAGAGCGAGCTCGATCGCGCGCTCGAAGTCGCTGACGAGGTAGATACGGAAGTCGAAGAAAGAAAAAAGATCACCCTGAAAAAGATAGGGACCTTCGAGCATCACCATGCTGTCGCGCTCGAGAAGCAGGTTCCGTTTCTCCGCGACGCGTTCGCGCGAGAGGTCGTAGACGTCGTACTGAATCTGCAAAGGCAGCTCGCGACACTGCTGCATCGGCGACAGCAGTTGCTCGCGCAGCCGTTCCATCGCGTAGTGTTTGCGGAACAGTCCGTCGGCCTCGGCGTAGCCCTTCGCCCTGCGCTCCTTCTTCTCCGCCGTGAAATCCGCGAGCGCCACACGCGAGATGCGGAAGCCGAGCGCCTCGAGTCGGTCGGAGAGGCGCGATGCGAACTCCGTCTTGCCCGCGCGGTCGATTCCGTTCACGCCGACGAGGAAGGGGCGGCCCTCCCTCTGCCTCCGCGCGCGCAGCAGCACGGCCGCCGCGTCGCTGAGGACGAGCTCGGGCGCGCTGAGCTGCTCGGCGAGCGGACGTCCCATCGAGGGAGCGAGCGCGGCCAGTTCGGCGCGACGCGCCCAGCCGAGGATACGTTCGCGCGCGCTGAGCACCATCGCCCCCTGCAGCCGGCCGGCCGCGTGGGCATCCTGCAGCCCCACGGTCTCGTCGCCATCCGGCAGGACGATCGTGTCGACGCCGTCGACCATGGTCTCGCGATCGCCGCAGACCGAGAGCCGCAGATCGGGACGAGCCGCGGCGATCTCCGCGAGAAGGGTGCCGAGGGATTCGCGATCACCGACGAGCCCGGCATCCACCAGAAGTCGTTCGGCGTTGCTGCTCAGGACGGGTGCGGACATCAGAAGGGTCCGGTGGCGGGGTTGGGTCCGATGCTCACGAGGGTCAGCCGGTCGGGCGCGAGGAACTCCTCCGCGAGCCTGACCACGTCGTCGACGCTCACGGCCTCCACGCGCGCCACCAGTTCCTCGACGCCGATGAAGCGGCCCTCGTTGAGCTCGTTGCGCGCGAGTCGGTTCATGCGCGCGCCGATGCTCTCCATGGCCAGCAGCAGGTTGCCCTTGAGCTGCATCTTCGTATCCTCGACCTCGGCCGCGGGACAGCCCGCCTGGATCAGGGAGACGAACTCGTCGAGAGTGAGACGGATCGCCTCCTCGGCGCGCGAGGGCGAGACGGCCATGTAGGTGCCGAGCAGTCCCGTGTCCGTCGCGAAATCGGTGAAGCTGAATACGCTGTAGGCCAGGCCGGCCCGTTCACGGATCGCCTGGAACAGGCGGCTGCTCATGCTGCCGCCGAGCAGGGTGTTCAGCACCAGCAGCGCGTAGCGGTCGGGATGGGCGATGCTGAGCGCCTTGCGCCCGAGCCAGAGATGCTGCTGCTGGAGATCACGGCTCACCACCCGCGCGCCCGACACCGCCTCGGGCACGTCCAGGGCGACGCGGGCGTGATTCGAACCGGGGCGCACCTTGAACCAGGACTCCACGCGCCTGCGCACCTCTTCGTGATCGAGAGGCCCGACCACGGACACCACCATGTTGCCGGCGGTGTAGTGGTCGGCGAGGAAACCGCGCAGGCCATCGCTCGTGAAGGAGCCCACGGAGGCCTCGGTGCCGAGGATCGAGCGGCCCATGGGATGGGACCCGAAGATCTCGGCGCCGGCGAGCTCGTGGATGAGGTCGTCCGGGTCGTCGAAGACGTTCCGGATCTCCTCGAACACGACCTGCTTCTCCGTCTCGATCAGCTCGGCGTCGAGCGAAGGCGACAGGAGCATGTCGGACACCACGTCCAGGGCGGTGTCGAAGTACTCGGCCAGCACCCGCGCGGTGAAACAGGTGAGTTCCTTGGTGGTGAAGGCGTCGAGCTGACCGCCGATGCGGTCCATGGCCAGGGCGATGTCGAGCGCGCTGCGCTTCTCGGTGCCCTTGAACGCCATGTGCTCGATGAAATGGGTGATGCCGTGCTGCTCGGGCGCTTCGTCCCGGCTGCCGCTGCGCACCCAGACCCCGAGCGCCACCGAGAGGGCGTCGGGAACCTTTTGACTAAGCAAGGTGACCCCGCCGGGCAGGGTCACCTTGCTGATATCTTCGCCACGTGAAATGTGGACGGTGTTCATGTGCTCCTAACTGGTCGCGGTTTCCAGCAGCACCTTGCGGCTGAGCCGGATCTTGCCCGCGCTATCGATGTCCACCACTTTCACCTGGACCGAATCGCCCACCTGGAACACGTCCTCGACACGCTCGATCCGCTTGTGATCGATCTCCGAGATGTGCAGCAGGCCGTCGGTGCCGGGCAGGATCTCGACGAAGGCGCCGAACTTGGTGATGGTCTTCACCTTGCCATCGTAGACCTTGTTCACCTCGGCCTCGGCCGTCAGGTAGTTGATCCACTCGATGGCCGAGTCGGAGCTCTCGCCGTTCACGGCCGCGATCTTGACGGTGCCGTCGTCCTCCACCTCGATGGTGGCGCCGGTCTCCTCCTGGATGCGGCGAATCGTGGCGCCGCCCTTGCCGATGACGTCGCGGATCCGATCGGGGTTGATCTTCACGGACGTGATCTTCGGGGCGTGGCGGCTCACCTCGGGGCGAGCCTGGGGCAGCACGGCCTCCATCTTGTCGAGGATGTGCATGCGCGCGGCATGGGCCTGAGCCAGGGCGTCGCGCATCACCTGCTCGGGCAGGCCCTCGATCTTGGTGTCCAGCTGGAAGGTG
This sequence comes from uncultured bacterium, assembly GCA_964399495.1. GTDB lineage: Bacteria > Krumholzibacteriota > Krumholzibacteriia > JACNKJ01 > JACNKJ01 > CAYNQX01. The sequence goes on along the minus strand of CAYNQX010000002.1, from coordinate 174,449 downwards.
GTGATACCGGCCCTGGTGCCGGCCACCTTGAAGTCCATGTCGCCGAGGTGATCCTCGAGACCCTGGATGTCCGTCAGGATCCGGAAGCGCTCGCCGTCGGTGATGAGGCCCATGGCCACGCCGGCCACGTGTCCCTTCATCGGCACGCCGGCGTCCATGAGCGCCAGACTGCCGCCGCAGACCGAAGCCATGGAGCTGGAGCCGTTGGACTCCGTGACGTCGCTCACCAGACGGACCGTGTAGGGGAAGTCGTCCTCGCTCGGGATCAGCGGACGGATGGCGCGCTCGGCCAGGTTGCCGTGGCCCACCTCGCGGCGGCCCGTGAAGAAGCGGCCCACCTCGCCGACGCTGAAGCCGGGGAAGTTGTAGTGCAGCATGAAGCGCTTGAAGTACTCGCCCTCGATGCCGTCGATCCGCTGCTCGTCCCGGCTGGTGCCCAGGGTGGTGGCCACCAGGGTCTGGGTCTCGCCGCGGGTGAACAGCGACGAGCCGTGGGCGCGGGGCAGGAAGCCGGGATCGATGGTGATGTCGCGAACCTCGTCGAGGCCGCGGCCGTCGGCGCGCAGCTGCTCGTCGAGGATCATCTTGCGCATCGCCTTCTTCTCGACCTTGCCGAAGGCCTCGCCGATCCAGCGATCCTGCTCGGGGAAGTCCTCCGCGAGGGCCTCCTTCACGCGCGCCTTCACCTCGTCGAGCTTCGCGTAGCGCTCGAGCTTGCGGGGGTTGCGGCCCGTGCTGTCGATCTCGGAGCCGAAGTCGGCCTCCACGCGCTCCAGGATACCCTCGGGCATCTGCGGCGCCTCGAAGCTGCGCTTCTCGGGAGTGCCCACCATCTCGAAGAGCTCGCGCTGCTTCGCGTTCATGGCGCGGATGTTCTCGTGGGCGAAGGCGATCGCGGCGATCATCTCGTCCTCGGAGACCTCGTCGGCCTCGCCCTCCACCATGAGGATGGCGGTGTCCGTGGCGGCCACGACCAGGTTGATGCTGCTCTCCTCGAGGTCGTCGAGGCTCGGGTTGACCTTGAACTCGCCGTCGATCTTGCCCACGCGAACGCCGGAAAGGACGTCGCCGAAGGGGATGTCGGAGAGGTTCAGCGCGGCGCTGGCGCCGGTGATGGCCATGATGTCCGGCTCGTGCTCCTGGTCGTAGCTGATGACCGTGGCGACGATCTGGGTTTCGGCCATGTAGCCGTCGGGGAAGAGGGGACGGATGGGACGGTCCACCAGACGGCAATTGAGGGTTTCCTTCTCGGAGGGGCGAGCCTCACGCTTGAAGTAGCCGCCCGGGATCATGCCGGCGGCGTACTTCTTCTCGCGGTACTCCACGAAGAGAGGGAAGAAGGGCCTGTCGGGATCGCTGTGCTTCGAGGAGACCGCGGTGACCAGCACCATGGTCTCGCCGTGGCGGACGATGACGGAGCTGGCCTGCTTGGCCACCTGACCCGTTTCGAGGGCATACTCCTGCCCCGACAGTTCTAGACTGACTTTCTGCATTATACCTCCAGGGTCCGGGATCGGACCGGGATGGAATGGCCGAGGAGGGCCTTCCTCCTCGCCCCCGCCTTTGCGGCGGAGCGGGCACCGACCCTCGGTGCCCTTCTCGACATCCAGACGGTCTTCGCCTAGCGGCGCAGACCGAGCGTCTGGATCAGCTCGCGGTAGGTCTCCAGCTTGTTCTTCTTGAGGTAATCGAGAAGACGGCGACGGCGACCCACAAGCTTCATGAGGCCGCGCCTTGAGTGATGGTCCTTCTTGTGGATCTTGAAGTGCTCGGTAAGCTGGTTGATCCGCTCGGTGAGGAGAGCGATCTGAACTTCCGCGGAGCCTGAGTCCGCCTCGTGGAGGCGGAACTTCTCTATGATATCTTTCTTGATATCGGACTCGAGCGCCATCGTCATATACCTCCCAGGTACATTGAGTCGTCGCGATGGCGGCAGGCGCATGGCACCCGCCAATGAATGCGGCAAAGTAGCACAGAGTTCTTCGGCTGTAAAGGGGCCGGGCTGCAGGCAATTCGGTCCGGATCAGGAACCGGCGGTCTCGATCTCCCGGATCCGGCGCCTGGCCTCGTCGACATCGGCGGCGATGGCCTCGCGCAGGGCGTCGACGCCGGAGAACCGCTTTTCGGCCCTAATCCATTGCAATACTTCACATTGCAGGTATCGACCCTGCAGGTTCACACTGCGGTCGAGCAGGTGAATCTCCGGGGTGAACCGCCCCTTGAGCGTGGGCGCCCAGCCGAGATTCATGAGGCCGAAACTTCGCTCCCCCTCCACTTCGGCGGCCACCAGATACACGCCGGGAGGCGGCAGGAGCTTCTCGTCGCCGGGCGGCGTGAGGTTGGCGGTGGGAAAGCCCAGCCCCGCGCCGCGGCCCTCGCCGCTCTCCACCATGGCGCCGAGCGTGTAGGGACGGCCCAGGGCCTCGGCGACGGCGTCCAGGCGACCCGCGCGCAGGTCGTCGCGGATGCGCGTGCTGCTGATGATCCGCCCGCCCTGGTAGCAGGGCGTCACCACCTCGACGCGGAAGCCGAGGCTCTCGCCCAGTGCGGCCATGGCCTCCGCGTTGCCCGCGCGGCCGCGACCCAGGTGGAAGTCGTAGCCCGCCACGAGCTGCTCCATGCCCAGAGCCTCCACCAGCAGGTCGCGGGTGAAGGCCGGATAGGGCGTGGCGGCCAGCGTTTCGTCGAAGGGAAGGATCAGGAGTTCGTCGAGGCCGGTGGCTGCCAGGGCCGCGATTCGCTCGTCGAGGTCGAGGATCAGTTTCGGTGCGCGCTCCGGCGCGACGAGGGCCAGGGGATGGGTCCGGAAGGTGAGCGCCAGGGAGGCGTCCAGCTCCTGGCGACCGGCCGCCATGCGCGTGGCTTCGATGATGCGCAGGTGCCCCCGGTGCACGCCGTCGAAGACGCCCACCGTTACCGAACGCCGCTTCGGGCCGGCGGCCGCGAGTTCATCGAGATCACGGTAGACCCGCATGCCCGCTACCCCGCGAGGCTGCGGCGCAGGCGCAGCCGGGGTTCGCCGGCCTCGCCGTCTTCGGAAATCTCGACCTTGGCGAGCGCCTTCAGCTCGCCGCCGGGGTCGAGCACGCGCACCCAGCTGCCGAGCGGCGGCATCTCGCCCTCGAGGACGAGATCGTCCGGCTCCGGCTGCGTGCCGAAGGGCAGGCGTCGGCCGTAGTCCTCGGTGGCGACCGCCGCGGGGAGCATGGAGGCCAGGGCCGTGCCGAGATCCATGCCCAGGGGATCGCTGCTGTCCTCCCAGAGCAGCCGATCGGAATCCACCGCGTCCTCCACGTCGAAGGGACCCGAGCGGGTCCGCCTGAGCGCGGAGAGATGGGCGGGTATGCCCAGCAGCTCGCCGAGGTCTCGGGCCAGGGCCCGCACATAGGTGCCGGCGCTGCAGTGGAGCTCGATCTCGATCTCCCTGTCGGTCATGGACAGACGTTCGAGGCGATGGATCGTGACCGGGCGCTCGGGCAGCGCGGCGCTCGCGTCGGCGTCGAGTTTGCCCGATCGCGCGAGCTTGTACAGAGGCACGCCGCCCTTCTTGATGGCGGAGTAGGCGGGCGGACGCTGGCTCTTGCGCGTCGCGAGCTGCGCGAGCGCGGCGTCCACCGCTTCGGCGTCGAGGGTGAACGCGTCCAGCTTGCCGATGGTCTTGCCCTGGCGGTCGTCGGTGTCCGTGGCCGCGCCGAAGCGCACGGTGCCGCGGTAGACCTTGTCGTGGTCCTTGAACACCTCGGCCAGGCGGGTCGCCGGCCCGGTGAGGATGAGCAGCAGGCCGGTGGCCATGGGGTCGAGGGTGCCGCAGTGGCCGGCCTTCTTCACGCCGAGGGTGCGGCGCAGGGTGCTCACGACGTCGTGGCTGGTGGGGCCTTCGGGCTTGTCCACGAGAACGAGGCGGGCCATCTCAGGAGCCCTCGCCTTCGTCGCCGCCGTCCTCGGCCTCCTCGGCCACCGGCAGCGGGGGATTCTCGTCGAGCACCGATTCGATGCGGTTGTAGCGATCGAGGCTGTGGTCCTCCTCGAAGCGCAGTTCCGGGGCGGTACGCATCTTCAGGAAGCGGCCCACCTCGCCCCGCAGGAACTTGGAGGCCTTGTCCAGGCCGTGCTGCACGTTGCCCGTGCCCCCCATGTAGAACACTCGGGCCACGGAGCTGTCCTCGTTGAGGCTGACGGCGGTCACCACGACGTCCTCGGCGCGGGGATCGCGCACCTCGCGAGCGAGCAGGTCGGTGAGGATCTCCAGGATGTGGTTTTCGATGCGACGCTTGTAGTGACTACCCATGGCTCACCAGTACTCCTTCTCTTCGTCGATGAGGACGGCTCCGCGTTCCCGCTCCAGCAGCGCCAGGATCCGTTCGTACTGGGCGTCGCCCTGGGCCCGGCCGTCCACCACCGCGGCGATGCCGAGGCGCGCCCGGTCGTGGACGTTCCGCGGCTCCACCTCGCTGACCGATAGGTTGAGATCTCGGCGCAGGCGCGCCTTGAGCGACTCGAGGACGGAACGCCGCGCCTTGAGGCTGCGGCAACCCGGCAGGGCCAGGTCGACGGTCATCACGAGAACGCGCAGGGCCCACCTCCTGGCCGGCCTCGGGGCCGCAGCGGGCCGGTGTCGTGTTCACGACACTAGAGGCTGCGGGCGATCTCCTCGGTGGTGAACGCCTCGAGGACGTCGCCCTCCTTGAGGTCCTGGAAATCGACCAGGCCGATGCCGCACTCGAAGCCGGACTCGACCTTGCTCACGTCATCCTTGAAGCGCTTGAGGCTGTGGATGCCGCGCGTCCCGATGACCACGCCCTCCCGGATCACTCGAATCTGGGCGCTGCGCTCGATGGTGCCGTCCTGCACGTGGCAACCGGCGATGACGCCGATCTTCGGAACGCGGAACACCTGCCGCACCTCGGCGGAGCCGGTGACGATCTCCTTGATCTCCGGGCTGAGCAGTCCGCCCATGGCCTGTTTGATCTCCTCGACCGCCTCGTAGATGATGTCGTAGGTGCGAATCTCCACCTGCTCCCGCTTGGCGAGGTCGCGCACCGTCACCGCCGGCCGCACATGGAAGCCGATGATGATGGCCTCGGACGCGGCGGCCAGCAGGACGTCGCTCTCGTTCACGGTGCCCACGGACTTGTGGACGATCGCCACCTTCACCTCGTCGGTGGAGAGCTTCGAGAAGCTGTCGGCCATCGCCTCGACCGAACCCGCCACGTCGCCCTTCAGCACCAGCTTGAGCTCGTGCACCTCGCCCTTGCTGATCTGGCTGTAGAGGTCGTCCAGGGTCATGCGGCGCTGGTAGCGGATCTCCTGCTCGCGACGGAGCTGCTGACGCTTCACGGAGATCTCGCGGGCCTTCACCTCGGACTCGGCTTCCATGAAGGTGTCGCCGGCCTCGGGCACGTTGCCCGCGCCGAGGACCTCCACCGGAATGGCGGGTCCAGCCTCGTCGACGCGCTCGCCCCACTCGTTCACCAGGGCGCGCACGGTTCCGAAGTGGAGACCCACGTCGAAGGGCATTCCGACCTTCAGCGTTCCCTGCTGCACGAGCACGGTGAACACGACGCCGCGGCCGGCGTCCTTGCGCGCCTCGACCACGATGCCCTTGGCGGGCACGTCCGGGGCGCCCTTGAGCTCGAGCATCTCGGCCTGCAGCAGCACCATCTCGAGCAGCTTGTCCACGCCGTCGCCGTTCTTGGCGGAGATCGGCACGGTGACGATGTCGCCGCCGAAGTCCTCGGCCGTGAGGCCGTGCTGCAGCAGCTCCTGCTTCACGCGATCGGGGTTGGCCGCGGGCAGGTCCATCTTGTTGATGGCCACGATGATCGGCACCTTGGCCGCCTTGGCGTGGTCGATCGCCTCCACCGTCTGGGGCATGACGCCGTCGTCGGCGGCCACGATCAGGATCACCAGGTCGGTGACCGAGGTACCGCGGGCGCGCATGGCCGTGAAGGCCTCGTGACCCGGCGTATCGAGGAAGGTGATGAGTCCGCCCGGCATCGACACCGAGTAGGCGCCGATGTGCTGGGTGATGGCGCCGGCCTCGCCGTCGGCGACGTTGGCCTCGCGGATGTAGTCCAGGAGCTTCGTCTTGCCGTGATCGACGTGACCCATGACGGTCACCACCGGCGCGCGCTCCTCGAAGGCGTCGTCGGGGATCTCGATCTCGGGCTCGTCGTCGCCGATCTCCTCGAACTCGCTGATGAACTCGATCTCGAACTCGTACTCGCTGGCGATCAGCTCGATGTCCTCGCGCTCCAGGCGCTGGTTCATCGTCACCATGAGGCCGTTCTTCATGCAGCTCGCGATGAGCTCGTTCTCGGGCACCTTCATGGCGTTGGCCAGCTCGGCCAGGGTCGAGAACGGCAGGATGCGGAGCTTGCTCTCCGCCACCTCCGTGCGCTCCTCGGCCGTGAGCACGGGCGCGCCGACGCGTCGGCGCTGCTTCTTGCCCTTGCGGCTGCCGATGTTCGCCATGGTCTGGCGAACGCTGCGCTTGATCTCCTGCGCGTCGCGCTCGGGGCCCTTTTTCTTGCCGCGCTTGCGGCCGCGGCCGGGACCCGCGTCGGTGCTCGGGGGCATTCCCATGTCGCCGCCGCCGGGACCGCCGGGGCCGCCGGGGCGGGGACCGCCGGGGCGAGGGCCGCCCGGACGACCACCTGGGCGGGAGCCGCCGGAGTGATGGAGGCCCTGGGCGCTGTACTGGCCCGAGCGGGCGCCGCGGTTCTTGAGCAGGGTGTCGCGGTCGGGAGCGCCGGGTTCCATGCCGGGCGCGTAGCGGATGACGCGAGGCTTCTCCTCGGGGGCCGGCTCCGGAACCTCTTCCTCGCCGGACTCCGCCCTCTCGGCGTCGGCCTCGGCCTTCTCGGCCGCGGCCTTGGCGGCGGCCGCCTCCTGCTCGGCCTTCTTGACCACCTGAACGCCCTTCTTGTCGGGCGCGGCGGCCGGGGTTTCGACCTCGGCGGCCGCCTCGGCCACCGGCGCCTCGGCCGGTGCCGGAGCCGTGGCCACGGCCGCGGTTTCGGAGGCGCTCTCCGGGCTCACGGCCACCTCGGGCGTCTCGACGGCGTCCTCGACCTTCTTCGCGGCCTTCTTGGTCACCTTCTTCACGGCCTTCTTGGCGACCTTCTTCACCGCTTTCTTGGCGGTCTTCTTCGTCGCTTTCTTGGCCGTCTTCTTCACGGCCTTCTTGGCCGCGGCGTCCTCGGCGGGCTTGTACTTGGCGTCGATGGCCGTCTGCATCTCGGGGCTGACCGGAGACATGTGGCTCTTCGCGTCAAAACCCTGGTCGCGGAGAAAATGCACGATCTCCACGCCCTTCACGCCGAGGGTTTTTGCGACTTGATAGATCCTTTTCGCCAACTCAACCTCCGTTGGGACCCTGCCGGAGTTCTAGGACGAGCGCAGTTCCGCGATCTTCGTCAGAACCCCCGCGGCCAGATCGGGATTCGTGAATCCCAGGATGGCCAGTTCACTTCGACCCACCCAAGCGCCCAGGGTGGCTCGATCCGCCAGTTCGAGCACCGGGATCTTTCCCGTCTCGAGCCGGCGCAGGGACGCTCCCGCGTCCCTCGCCATGAGCACCAGGCGACAATGCCCTCGGCTCATGCTCTGCTTGACGGCCTTGTGGCCAAGGGCCAGCATGCCGCCTCGTCGCGCCAGGTGCAGATAGGGCAATACCGCACCGATCAGCGCCTCGTCCTCGGACACCTCAGCTCCGCGGCTCGGTGTCGCCAGGGGCGGCCGGCTCCGGAGTCTCGGCTTCCGCCTCGGCCTCCTCGGGCTCGGCCTCGTCCGCGGGCTCTCCCGCGGATTCCGTTTCCACGGCTTCCTCGGCCGCGGCTTCCACTTCTTCGGCCGCCTCTTCCTCGGACTCCTCGTCCTCGGAGGGCGCGCCCGCGAAGGGATCGATCACCGGCTCGTCGCCGGACTCGGTGGAGGACTCGGAGTCCTCCTCATCCTCACCGAACTTCGACTCGTCGAAGAGGGAGGCCCCTCCGGACTCGCGGCGCTCTTCCTCGAGCTCGCGGCGACGGGTCTCGATGAACTCGTCCCGGGCATTCGCCAGCTCCTCGGCGGCCGCGTCGGCCCGCTCGAGGATCTTCTCGGCGGTCTTGGCCCCGACGCCCTCGATCTTCTCCAGATCCTCGGCGTTCGCCGCCGCCAGCTCCGGAACCGTGCCGTAACCGGCGCTCTGGAGCGTTTCCACCAGTCGGGGCGTCAGGCCCTCGATGGCCGACAGTTCCATGGTGACCTGCTCGTCCGCCTCCGTGCGCAGGCGCAGCAGCTCGCTGGTGACCAGGTCGATCTTCCAGCCGGTGAGCTTGGCGGCGAGCCGCACGTTCTGTCCCTCGCGGCCGATGGCCAGGGAGAGCTGGTCCTCCGCGACGATCACCTCGAGGGCGTTCTCGTCCCAGTCCGCCACCCTGAGGGAGGTGACCTGAGCGGGCGAGAGCGCGCGCGAAACGAAGGAGTGGACGTCGCTGTCCCAGGGCACGATGTCGATGCGCTCGCCGCTGAGCTCCTTGACGATGGCCATGACGCGCGCGCCCTTCATGCCGACGCAGGCGCCCACGGCATCGACGCGGTCGTCCTTGGAGAACACCGCCACCTTGGAGCGCCAGCCCGGCTCGCGGGCGATCGCCTTCACCTCGACGAGGCCCTCGTAGACCTCGGGGATCTCCTGCTCGAAGAGACGCAGCAGGAAATCGGGGTGGGTGCGGCTCATGATGATCTGGGGGCCGCGGGACTCCCGCTGCACCTCGAGCACGAGACCGCGCACGGTCTCGCCCTGATGCCAGCGCTCGCGCCGGATCTGCTCGCGGTAGGGAAGCAGGGCCTCGGCGCGCCCCAGGTTCACCAGGATGTTGCCCCGGTCGACCTGCTGCACGGTGCCGCTGATCACCTCGCCCACGCGCTTGCTGTATTCGTTGAAGATCCGCTCCCGCTCGGCCTCGCGAACGCCCTGCACCAGCACCTGCTTGGCGGTGAGGATCGCGTTGCGGCCGAACTCCTTGACTTCCAGCGGAATCCGGATCTGGTCCCCCACCTCGGGGTCGTCGATGTACTCGCGGGCCTCCTCGACGGTGAGCTCCTGGTCCTCGTTCTCCAGGGCCTCCTCCGTGACGACGTCCATGACGAGGTGGATCTCGATGCCGTCGTCGGCATCGAAGCTCACGTCCACGTTGGCCTCTGACCCGTGCTTGCGCCGCACCGCGGAACGCAGGCCCATGGCCAGCGTGTCCATGAGCACGTCGCGGTCGACCTTGCGCTCTCGCGCGATCTGCTGCAGGGCCTCCAGGAAGCCTTCGCTCATCGTTTCATCCTCCGTCTGCGTCCCGCCTCAGTCCTTGCGGATCTTGATTTCCGGCACGACGCGGGCCTTGTCGATCTGCTCGAGGTCGAGGCGCTCCACTCCGTCTCCGGTTTCGAGACGGATGTGGCCCTCCTCGACGGCCAGCAGCACTCCCTCCAGGGTCCTGTCCTCCTCGCCGCGGTGGAGCAACCGGATTCGCTGCTCCAGGACGAGCTCGTAGTGGCGCGCGGTGTAGAGCGCCCGGTCCAGACCGGGCGAGGAGACCTCGAGCACGTAGCTGCCCTCGACCGCCTCGGCCTCGTCGATCGCAAGCCCCAGCCTCCGGCTGACGCGGGCGCAATCGTCGAGGCCCACACCCCCCTCGCCATGAAGGTAGATCTGCAACACGCGACGCTTGCCCGCCGGCCGCAAGTGCCAGTGGTACAACTCGAAACCTTCCTGGCGGATCTCCTCCGCCAGCAGCCTCTCCAGGCCCTCGCGCATACCGTTGCCTACCCAGGGAGAGTACAAAGAAAAAAGTGGGCAGAGTCACCCACTTGCCGGGATACCATAGTCCAATCGATGACCTGCTGCAAGGCCGAATTCACCCAAACACGTTGAATTTGGTGGGAATAGGCCCGCCGCAGGCGAGGGCGTTTTTCGGAGCGCGCCTCGGAACCGAGTCCTCAGGCTGTAGTGCGGCAGGGCGAAGCGCGGAGGAAAATGCCCGAGCCCCCTTAAAAGACGAAAGTCGTCCGCAGATCGAGCCGGAGGCTGCTCACCACGTCGCTGTCCAGCTCCTGACTGGTCCGGCTGTATGTGATGTTGGCCGAGCCGCGCAGCTTCTCGGTGAACTGGTAGCTGGCGCCCGGGGAGATCGACAGGCGGGTGGAGCCGCCCTGGGGCGTCTCGATGCCCTGCGCGGCGATGCGCACGCTCCGGAGCCGCTGCAGGCCGATCTTGGCGGTCAGGTCCATGCGGCTGGAGAACCGGAGCCCACGCAGGCCGGGGATATTGAGGCCGTTGGGCGCGGAGAGGTTGTGGTTCCAGCTCGCGTCCAGACTCAGGCGGCTGTCGCGGGTGTGGCTCGTGTTCTGGATCCGGTCGTTGCGGCCGTAGCTGCCCGAGAGCGTGGTCTGCATCTTGTTGGCCCAGGTCATCGACCAGCGCGGCGAGAGGTTGATGCCCTCGTCCCGGTCGCGGGTGCCGATGCTGAGGTTCTCGCGGATCGTCATGTCCTTGCCGTAGCTGAAGCCGAAGGAACTGGTCTCGAACAGGTTGCCCCAGATCGGCCACTTCTCGACGCCGCTGAAGTCCACGCTCACGTTGGGCCACTTGCGGATGGTGGTGAGCGAGTGGCTGGTGTTCTGCTGGCGCATGTTCCGGGACCAGTCGAAGTTCGTGCTCACAGAGACGTTGTCCGCGATCGTCACGCCCGTGGCCAGCTTCAGCGTGCGCATCTCCGTGAACAGGTCCACGCTCTTGCGCTCCACCTCCTGCCCGCCCTCGGTGCCCGGCAGTTTCGGGTCCTCGCTGAAGCCGAGCCGGTAGAGGAGCTCCGGAGAGCCGTGGGTGTGGTTGAACTGGGTGCTCGCGTCCCGGCGCAGGTCCACCTTGAGGGGCTTCAGATCGGAGAGCACGTCGAGGGCGAACCAGACGATCGACATCGGATCCACCTTGCCGGCCGTGCTGTCGGTCACGGCGGCGGCCTCGGGCACGACCACCTCGAGCTCGTCGTCGAACCAGCGGCGGGTGCGCCGCTTCTTCATGCGGGGATCCGGGCCGCGCAGGGGATCCACCGGCACCAGCAGGCGCCGCGCCCTCTGCTTCGGGATGCTGCGGCCGTCCGGCACGCGGATCTCGGTTTCGTCGGGGGCATGGCGGGCCTGGAAGCCCTTGAGCCTCTCTCCGCCGAGCGCCGAGAACCACTTGCCCACCTGGAAATTGTAGTTGGTGGACAGCGAGTTGCCGTTGGTCAGGTTCCGGCTGCCGCTGGACAGGTTCGAACCGCCCAGGGTGACGTTCTGGGAGCTCTGACCGTAGTTGCTGTTGAACGAGACCTTGGGCCGGAAGCGGCGGATGAAGGGCAGCGTGTAGTCGATGCGCAGGGTCTGCCCCTGGGACATCTGGAAACCGATGTTGAGCTTCTTGCCGAAGACCTTCAGGACATCGGCGTCCGGGTGCTGGAGCTCGCGACTGTCGTTGATGCTGAAGTCCGTCTTGAACGAATCGAAGAAGTGCCAAGGGATCGTGGCGCTGTTGGTGAGCCTGCCCGTGCGATTCACGGGGTCGTGCACGTAGTTCCCGCCGCTCGTCTTCCAGCTCTCCGAGCGGCTGCGCTTCACGTCGCTCTTCATCCTCAGGCTGTTGGGCAGCCAGCGCAGGCGCGCCCCGAAGGGCAGGTTCAGCCTGCGGTCCTTGAACTGCGTGTCGTAGGAGATGTTGTAGCTGAGCTGCTCGCGCAGGTCGATTCCCAGGGGACCGCGGCTCTTGCTCTGGCTCACGGAGCCCGCGAGCTTCAGCTTGTCCAGCAGGATCCTGCCGATGATGTTCTGCGAGGGCGTGCGGCTGAGGTTGCCGCTGATCTGCTGGGAGGTCGAGGTGCTCTTCTGCTCCTCGCGATGGGCGTCGTCCAGCTCCACGTCGCTGCTGAGCTGGTACTTGGGCAGGCTGAGGTTCCGGCCGTAGCTGCCCGAGATCGGCAGCTTGTAGCCCCACATGGGAATGAAGTGCTGCAGCGCGGTACGGCCGGTGACGCTCCAGTTGCGCGTGTGGCTGCCCTGGCCCGTCGTGGCCCGCAGGCCGCGGAACTCCGCGTCCTGCTCCTGCAGGATGAAGTTCAGGTTCACCACGCCGGCCATGCTGAGCGATGCGTTGAGCTTGCCCGCGAAGCCGGTGGCCCGCTTGACCCCCGACACCCGCAGGTCGTTGAGCCAGGTTTCGCCGGTGAGGTTCTCGTCGGGTTCGTCGTTCACGACGCCGAAGTAGATGCTGCGCACGCGCGAGAGATCCGGGTTGCCGATGCGCGAGAGCGTGTACGTGCGTCCGGACACCTTGGCGTCGACCACCTGGGCGCTGACGGTGTCGGCGTCGCTCACGAGCTTGAGATCGGTCCAGTCCTGAAGATTCAGGCTCACCTCCGACCAGCCAGCGACGGTGGGCCTGAAGCGCCACTCGTAGTACTCCGAGCTGTCCTGGGCGGCGCGCAGGAAGAGGTCCTGGCCGACCGTGTCCGCGTCCGGGTGGATGTAGAAGGACAGCACGCGGTAGCCGGTGAGGTTCAGGTCCTGGTAGTCCTTGCGGATCACCGCCTGGTGCCCCGGCTGCACCTGGTCGTAGACCACGTTGAGCGCCTGCTCCCGTTCGGGCAGGCCGGTGTCGGGGTCGATCTCCGAGCCGTAGGGCCAGGTGAAGTTGTTGTTGTCCTTCGAATTGATCACCTCGACCCGCAGGTCCTCGCCCGCGCCGAGGCCCGAGGGCGGCAGCGTGAGTCCCGAGGCCGCCTCCTGGATGCCGTGGGACTTCCAGCGGTTGCCCACCAGCTTGATGCTCGCGATCTCGAGGCGGTTGAAGGGGTTGGTCGCGTCCTGGTTGGGATGGTTCATCCCCTCCACCCAGAAGCGGAAGTAGCGGATGCGGCTCCAGTCGGGATCGCTCATGCCCTCCGTGATGACGCGGGCGTCGTCCAGATTCAGGCGGTAGAGGCGCCAGGCCTTCTTGCCCGAGGGATTCGAGCCGGTCTCGTCGTTGACCTCGTCCACCATGTCGATGAAGGCCGAGTCGGCCAGGTCCACGGAGAAGGTGAAGTAGCTGTTGGCCTGGTCGAGGTCGCCGTCGCCGTTCAGGTCTTCGGTGTCGAGGCGGCGGTTGCCCTCCATGCCGTTGGCGCGGAAGTAGGAGTTGCCGTAGCCGTCGTCCCGGAGACCGGCGTCGAGATCGTCGCCGGCGGGGTCGCTGACGGTGCGGTAGGGACTGGGGAACAGCGTGTCGACCGCCTCCGCGGAGTTGAACTTGCCGTCGAGGCCGGTGTCCATCGTGAGCTCGTCGAACAGGCCCAGCTTCTCGGGATCCTCCGTGTCCTCCTCGTTGTCTTCGGGATTCCAGAAGTCCTCGTCGATGGTGCCCATGTCGAAGTGCAGGCGGCCGACGCGGTGGCCGACCTCCTGCTGGAAGTCGTTCACCCAGATCTCGAGGTACTCCGCCTCGGTGAGATCGAGCCCCTGGCCGGGGAAGCCGCGCATGAGGCCGGCCCAGATGCCGTTGCCCAGGTTTCGGTTGTGGGTGTCGGTGTCCGTGAGGCGCGAGAAGGCCGAGAGCTGGTTCTCGCTGAGGTTCACCGGCACGGAGAGCTGGAGGATGTCCACCACCTCCTGAGCCTCCTGCTCCGGAAGGTTCAGGTTGAAGTCCGAACGCCGCGTCGTGTTCTGGGGGTGGAACCAGTAGAAGTCGCGGGCCCGGTTCGCGGGCTCGACCGGGATATCCGCGCCGCCGGGCACCTTGATGACGTCCGCGGGCTCGCTGGCCCAGACCCACTGCGTGCGGCCGATCCCCAGCTCGTCGGCGTCCTCGGCGCCCTCCATGTCGTCCAGGTAGGCCACGTCGTCGATGTTGGGGTTGGGAAAGCTCACCGCCAGCTCGCCCGAGAGGCTGGCCGTGCTGAGCGCGTCGGTGTCCACCAGGGGCAGCAGGTTGGCGGCGCGGGTGAGGAATTCGGGATTGGCGCTGAAGTTCGCGAGCAGGTTGCCCACGACGTTGCGCGTGGACTCCTCCCCCAGTCGCGGCCTGCGGGAGCCGCTGTGCTTGGACTCGTAGAGCCAGGAGCTGGCCAGGTGGTTCTTCTCGCCCAGACGGTAGATGCCGTGCATGCCCAGCAGGCTGCTCTTGCCGCCGCCGATGAAGGGCTTGTACTGATAGGTCACCTGGAGGTTGCTGGCGGGGTTCAGCTCCGCCGCCGTGGCGCCCAGCAGCTGCACCTCGCCGCTGAAGTAGTCGATGGAGTAGTCCTTCCCCTTCTCCAGGGTCCTCCCGTCGAGCGTCACCACCTCGCTCCCCTCGAGAATGTCGAAGGCGTTCAGGTTGAAGCGGCTGGCCACCGTGGCGCTCTCGTAGCGAATCAGGAAGCGGTTGTAGAGCACTGGATTGTGGAGGATGGTCTCGCGGTCCGTGGTGTAGATCTCCGGATTGAGGTCATCCGGCTCCAGCGACTCGCAGGTGCTGTCGACGAGGCTGCTGGTCCACTCGCAGACCAGTTCCTCCGGCGGATTGAAGGGCTGGAAGTAGGGGAAGAGCAGCAGGCCGTCTGCCACCACCACGGCGCTGCGGTCGATGCTGTTGTCGGGCTTGAACACCTGCATCTCCTGGCCGGTGAACTGGTCGAGGCCGAAGAAGCGCAGGTAGGGCGTGGTGGTGCCCTCGGGGTGCGTGGGATCCAGCGACGTGCTCACCCTCTCGATCTCCACCTTCAGGCTGCCGAAGTCCAGGTTCCGGCCGCCGAGGCGATAGACGTTGCGCAGCATGTAGAACCAGGTGGGATCATCGGGCCGGAAGGGGTCGGGCTTGATCAGCTCGAGATTCAGCGTGGCTGCGTCATCGGACCAGTAGTCGCCCTGGCCGACGAAACTGTCGCCGACCTGGAGCTCGGTCTCGTTCGGTCCCCGGCCGAGATAGCTGACGGCGAGCTGCTCGGTTTCCTGGATCGGCGAGTTGAGCTTGAGAATGTAGAAGTCGGTGTTGGCGTCCTCGTAGTAGCTGAACTCCCCCTCCTGCAGGCGTCGGAAGGGCTGCACCTGCGGATCCTGCTCCAGGATGTCGTCGGCGAGGCCGTCGTTGCCCGTGTCCGTGTAGGCCAGGGCGCGGAAGTAGTTCACCGCGTTGTCGTTGGTGGTGGGCGGCACGGTGCCGTTGGAGATGTAGACCTCGAGCCGGCCCCAGTCGACCTTGTAGTTGTAGAAGTTCTCGCCGCTGGGATCGTCCAGGAAGAAGAACTGGTTGGCGATGAAGTCGATGTCCCGCTTGAAGTCCGACTGGATATCCTGGCCGGAGTTGCTGAAGGTCTTGCTCGATACCTCGGCCTCCTGCTTCGAGGCGATGGCCGTCACCTCCAGGGGGCCCAGGTGGCCCTTCATCTTCACGCCGAACAGGCCCTTGTTCTGGGTGGAGTAGCTGATGAGGCCGGAGCTGGGCAGGCTGAGCTGCGTGTCGCCCATCTCGACGAGCTCCACCACCTCGTCCTCGTCGCCCTCGTAGCGGATCCGGATCCGGTTGGCCGCGTCGCCGATGGCCTGGCTGTTGTTCTCCACCTCCACGTGGACCTTCTCGCCCACGGTACCGCTCAGCTTGACCTTCAGCTCCTGCTTCATCTCCAGGCGCGGGAAGAGCGGCTGCCCCTTGCCCGACTCGTCGAAGCGGCGGGCGAACGCGCTGTGGCGGGTGCTCTCGCCGCTGAAGGTGATGGTCTCGCGGCCGGTCACCGTGATGTTGCTCTTCTCGCCCCGCCCCAGCACGCGCTCCACGCTCTTGGGAAAGTGCACGGGCACGTCGAGGTCGATCAGCGAGCCGCGCGCCTGCTCGGCGGCGAGTTCGCCCTGGGTCTTCTTCACCGATGCGCGCACCAGGGCCAGGCGCTCGTCCCGCAGGGTCTGTTCGAACCAGCGCTCCCAGGGAACCACGTCGCGCCACACCGCCTCCGGCCACTCGCGGAAGAGCTGGTCGGCGTAAGGGTCTTCTCCCGCCGAGAGGGTCCGGAACTGGTCCAGGATGGCCGGCCGCCGGATCCACAGGACGAGTCCCACCTCCGGCATCAGACGCAGTTCGTCGACCCAGTACTCACCCCAGCCGCGAGGGACGCTCTCGGGGGGCAACCAGTGGCGGTCGTGCAGGCCGGGAATCCAGCCCTCGGGCTGGTGGCGGGTTGCGTCCAGCCAGTCGCGGTAGAGCCCGTAGGGCGGCACGGAGGGTTCAGGGAGCAGGTCGGCGCGGGCGGGGATCGTGGGCAGCAGGGCGAGACCGACGAGGAGAAGGACAGCCGCCACGGACCCGCGGCCGCGGGCGCCGGGACGGCGCGCGACGAGGGCGCTACGAAGGCGAGTGTGCAAACGGCTCATCGACGACGGGTCCTCGGTATCGCGATGCTCGAACGAGGGGGCACACGGAGCCACAGCGTCCCCTTGCGAGGACGGCCCGGTCCACGAAAGTGGACAGGCCGAGCCCGAGGACCTCACGCCTTCGGCGCTGGCTGCTTTCGACTCACGTCGGCCGGCTTCAGGAAACCTGGAACCAACCGCAGGGGCGCCCCATTATTCCCTTGTCGGGGAGCGCAGGGGTAAAGTACACTCGCCCTTCCAGTTAACTTGTTGTCACTAAAAGAGGTAACCGATGAGGCTGGCGGATCGCTACATCCTCCGCAACCATGTGGGACCCTTCCTGCTCGGCCTCTCCGTGCTGACCTTCATCTTCGTGATCGATATCCTGTACTCCTTCATGGAGCTGTTCCTGGTCAACAAGGTCTCGGCCAAGGTGGTGCTGGAGCTGGTCGTTCTCAGCCTCGGGCATATTTTTGCATTAACCATTCCAATGGCCGTTCTCGTCTCCACGATGATGGCATTCTCCCAGATGGTCGCCGAAAACGAGATCACCGCCATGCGCTCCGGCGGGATCAGCCTCTACCGGATCGTCGCCGCGCCGCTCATGGGCGCGCTCGCCCTGACGATCTTCATGTTCGTGTTCAACAACTTCGTCCTGCCCGAGAGCAACCACCGCCTGAAGAACCTGCTCATGGCCGTGCGCTCGAAGAAACCGGCGCTCGACATCAAGGCCAGGCGCTTCATCGAGTCGATCCCGGGCTACACGCTCTACGTGCAGGAGAAGGACGAGGTCAGCGGCCGCCTGAGCGACCTGCTCATCTTCAAGGAGGACCGCGGCAAGAATCCCACGGTCATCAGCGCGCGCCAGGCGGGATTCCAGCGCGACGACGCCAGCGACCTGCTCAAGCTGGGTCTTCGCGAGGGCGAGCAGTTCGACGTGGAGCTCGACGAATCGGCGCTTCTCCAGGTGACGGTGTTCGAGCGCATGGACATCCTGCTGCGCGACATCGACCGCAACCTTCAGCGTCGCGACCACGACCACCGCGGCGACCGCGAGATGTCGGTCGCGATGATGAACGACAAGATCCGCCGCAACGGCGAGGAGGTGAACCGCCTCGACGCGCGCCTGGGCGGCGAGGCGAAGAAGCAGCTCGACAAGTCGCTCGCGCTCCTCGACCCGGACAGGCGAAAGGACTATCTGCACCGGAAGGGACTGCCCGCCGACTCCGGCGCGGACAGCCGCCGCGCGGCGGCGCGGATCCAGGAGGAGGAGAACACGCTCCGCAGCATCTCCAACCTGCTGCTGAGTCGGAAGTCCATGGAGCGGAAGATCCGGCGCTACCAGGTGGAGATCCACAAGAAGTATTCGATCCCCTTCGCCTGCATCGTCTTCATCCTGCTCGGCGCGCCCGTGGCGATCAAGACCGGGCGCAGCGGCATGGGCTGGGGCATCACCTTCAGCATCCTGCTGTTCACCATGTACTACGTGTTCCTGGTGAGCGGCGAGGAGCTGGCCGACCGGCAACTGCTCGCCCCCTGGCTCGCCATGTGGGCCGCGAACATCCTGCTGGTCGCCTTCGGTGCGTGGATGCTGGTGCGCACGAACCGCGAATCGCGCCCCTTCCCCCTGGTCATGCGTCTGGTGGACTGGCGCGAACGCAAGCGCGAGGCGGCCTTCCGGAAGAGGCGGGACGCATGAGGAAGCTCGACCGTTACCTCATCCGTCAGTTCCTCGTGGCGCTGGGCATCGGCCTGCTGGCCTTCCTGGTGATCTTCATCGTCATCGATTTCTTCGAGAAGCTGGGCGACTACATCGACAAGGACACGCCGGCCCTGGTGATCGCGAAGCTCTACCTGTACAAGATGCCCTACATCCTGGTGCTGATCCTGCCCATCGCCATGCTGCTGGCCAGCCTGTTCAGCCTGGGGCGCCTCTCGCGCGACAACGAACTCACCGCCGCGCTGGCGGCCGGCGTGCCCCTGCCCCGCTTCCTCATGCCGATCTTCGTGCTGGGCATTCTCGTGAGCATCGGCAGCTACTACTTCAACGACCGCATCGTCACCCGCAGCAACCTCGCTCTGGAGGAGCTGCAGAAGTACGAGCTGCGCCAGGAGCCCCGCGCGGACCGCGCCGTGAGGCGCCTCGTGCACAAGATCGGCGCGGACGGCACGATCTACTGGGCGGAGACCTACTACGTCACCCAGCAGCGTTTCGAGAACCTCGTGCTGCTGCGCTACGACGGCAGTCGACTGCGCGAGTACACCGTCGCCCGCCACGCCTTCTGGAACGGGAACCACTGGCGCCTGGTGGAGGGCAACCGGCACCTGTTGCCCGCCGGCGACGGACAGGAGCGCCCCGAGTCCGGCAGCTTCCACTTCGAGAACCTCGACATGGAGACGCTCAGGGAGAAACCCGAGGACTTCAGCAGCGAGGAGAAGAAGCCCGAGGCCATGGACTACCGCGAGCTGCGCACCTATATCCTCACGCAGACCCGCTCCGGCGAGGACGCCGACAGGCTCTGGGTCGACCTCCACGTGAAGGCCAGCTTCCCCTGGGCCAACCTGGTGATCGTGATGCTGGGCGCCGCGCTCAGCGCCTCGAAACGGCGCATCTCGATGGCCGCCGGCTTCGGGCTCACCGTGGGCATCGCCTTCGTCTACCTGATCTTTCTCCGCCTCGGCCTCTCCCTGGGGCACAATCACATGCTCCCGCCCCTGCTCGCGGCCTGGGTGGGCGACATCGTGTTCCTTGTCGTGGGATTGGCGCTGCTGGTGCGGGCTTCCCGCTAAGGTGCTCCGCGAATGCTCTCGGACGCTTCGCACGGACGTGAGGCGCTTTCCGAGAGCATTCGCTCCGCCAGGGGCTCAGGGCATCACGGTGAAATCAACCGATGTGCAGCCTTCCCGAGCTCCCCAGATACCAGCCGAACCACACCGCCACCAGGCCGAGTAGGAGCTGGGCCGTCACGTTCAGTGCGGCCAGCCCCCACTGCCCGCCGCGCGCGAGCTGCAGGGTCTGGTAGCTGAAGGCGGAAAAGGTGGTGAAGCCGCCGAGGAGCCCTACCAGCAGCAGCATTCTCGCCTCGAGGCCGAGAAGCCCCCGGCTCTCGGCGAGGCCGCCGAGTAGCCCGATAAAGAAGGAACCCAGGACGTTCACGCCCAGGGTTCCCATGAAGAAGTACTGTTCGGACGGCGCCAAGCGCTGGATCAGACCGCCGATCCCGTAGCGCAGCACGGAACCGAGAAAGCCTCCCAGCCCCACGAGCAGCCACGCCGGCAGCATCGGCACGCGTCGCCGCTCCTAGGTGCCCGCGGAGTAGTCGTCGGCGTAGGCGATCTGCTCGGGCGTCAGCTTGTCGATCGCAAGGCCGAGCGTGCGCAGCTTCAGGGCGCCGATCTCCTCGTCCTGCTCCTCGGTGATGTCGTGGACCGTCTTCTCCATGTTCTTGCCGTCCCTGGACATCCAGAGCAGGCTCATGAACTGGTTGGCGAAGGACATGTCCATGACCTCCGACGGGTGCCCCTCGGCCGCCGCCAGGTTCACGAGACGGCCCTTGGCCAGCACGAAGATCCGGTTGCCGCCCGGCAGGTCGTAGCGCTCGTTGTTGGCGCGGATCTCCTCGGGATCCCCGTCCGCCAGCTCGCCGAGCTGCTCGAGGTTGAGCTCGCAGTCGTAGTGGCCGGTGTTGCACACCACGGCGCCGTCCTTCATGGAGGCGAAGTGGCGGTCGACGATGATGTCCTTCATGCCGGTGGCGGTGATGAACACGTCGCCGATCTTCGCGGCCTCGTCCATGGTGAGCACCTCGAAGCCCTCGAGGGTGGCCTTCAGCGCGGCGGTGGGCTTGACCTCGGTCACGTACACCTGGGCGCCCATGCCGCGGGCGCGCATGGCGACGCCGCGGCCGCAGTGGCCGTAGCCCGCCACGACGAACTTCTTGCCGGCGAGCAGGATGCTGGTGGCGCGCAGGATGCCGTCGATGCTCGACTGGCCGGTGCCGTAGACGTTGTCGAAGTCCCACTTGGTGACGGCGTCGTTCACGGCCACCACCGGATAGCGCAGCTTGCCGTCGGCGGCCATGGCGCGCAGGCGGTGCACGCCCGTGGTCGTCTCCTCGGTGCCGCCGTGCACGCGGTCGCAGAGCTCGGGGAAGCGCTTGTGGGCCGTGAAGATCAGGTCGGCGCCGTCGTCGAGGGTCAGGGTGGGATCGGACTCCAGGCACTGGTCGATGGCCCAGTAGAACTCCTCGGTGTTCATGCCGTGCCAGGCGTAGATCGGCACGTCGTTCGCGGCCAGGGCCGCGGCCACCTCGTCGTTGGTGGAAAGCGGGTTGCAGCCCGACCAGGCCACCTTGGCGCCGGCGGCGATCAGAGTCTCCACCAGGACGGCGGTCTCCTTGGTGACGTGCAGGCAGCCCGCGATGAGGTGGCCCTCGAAGGGACGGGTCTTCGCGAACTTCTCGCGCAGGTGCATCATCACGGGCATGCGGCTCTCGGCCCACTCGATGCGCTTGCGGCCGGCGGCGGCCAGGGCCAGGTCGGCCACCTTGTAGCGGGTCTGAGTACTCATGTCGCTCTCCTCGTTTCTCTACAGATTGAAATGGCTCTTGAGATCGTCGGCCAGGTCGGTGTCCTCCCAGCGGAAGCCCTCGCCCTCGCGGCCGAAGTGGCCGAAGGCGGCGGTGCGCTGGTACTGGGGCCGAAGCAGGTCCAGGTGATCGATGATCTGGCGCGGCTGCAGGGAGAAGACCTCCCGCACGGCGGCGGTGATGTCCGCGTCGGGCATCTTGCCGCTGCCGAAGCTGTCCACCATGACGCTCACGGGGTCCGCCACGCCGATGGCGTAGGCGAGCTGCACCTCGGCCTGGTCGGCCAGGCCGGCGGCGACGACGTTCTTCGCGATGTAGCGCGCCATGTAGGACGCGGAGCGGTCGACCTTGCTCGGGTCCTTGCCGCTGAACGCGCCGCCTCCGTGACTGCCCTTGCCGCCGTAGGTATCCACGATGATCTTGCGGCCGGTGAGGCCGCAGTCGCCCTGGGGGCCGCCGATCACGAAGCAGCCCGTGGGGTTGATGTGCGCGTTGTAGCCGTCGTGGTCCACGCCGCTCTCGGCCATCACCGGCCGGATCACCTTGGACTCCACCTCCGAGCGGAGCGTGTCGATGTCCCAGGCCTCGGCGTGCTGGATCGACACGACCACCGTGTCGATGCGCACGGGCTTCCCGCCGTCGTACTCCACCGTCACCTGGCTCTTGCCGTCGGGACGCGCCATCGGCAGCTCCCCGGCCCGGCGCAGGTCGGCGAGCCGGCGGGTGAGCTTGTGCGCCAGCGTGATCGGCAGCGGCATCAGGTTCGCGGTCTCGTTGGTGGCGTAGCCGAACATCATGCCCTGGTCGCCCGCGCCGCCGGTGTCCACGCCCTGCGCGATGTGCGCCGACTGCTTGTCGATGGTGGTCATCACGGCGCAGGTGTGGCTGTCGAAGCCCATGTCGGAGCTCGTGTAGCCGATCTGGCGGATGGTCTCGCGCACGATCTGGGGGATATCCACCCAGACGCCCGTCCGCATCTCACCCGCCACCACGGCCAGGCCGGTGGTGACCAGGGTCTCGCAGGCCACGCGGGCCGAGGCGACGTCGCCGCCCTCGATCGCCTCGCGCGCCAGGACGGAGTCCAGGATGCAGTCGGAGATCTGGTCGGCGACCTTGTCGGGATGACCGTCGGTCACGGACTCCGAAGTGAAGAGATGACGCTCGGACACGTTGATCCTCCGGCTAGTTATCGGCGGATTCGCCGCTGGCAGTACTGTGGTCGCCGAGGTTGAGGCGGCCACGGAAATGGTCGACCCGGCAATGGGCTCCGATGAGCGAGTCCCTGACCCGGGAATCTGTCACGACGGAGGCCGAACCGACAACCGAATTCTCGATGCGGGAGTCGTGGATTCGCACATCCTCTCCGAGGCTCACGTTGGGGCCGAGCTCGCAACCGGAGAGTTCCGCCGACGCGGGCACGTGCACCGGCTGGTGCAACACCACCCCGTTCTTCGCGGCGGGGGCGTCGTCGCCACCGAGGAGCGCGCTGTTGGTCTCGAGCCAGGTCTCCTCCTTGCCCACGTCGAACCAGCCCTCGATACCGAAGGGCGAAAGGTGCTCGCCGCTGTCGATCATCCACTGGAGGGCGTCGGTGAGCTGGTACTCGCCGCGGGTCTTCCGATCCTCATCGATGAGCCGGCGCAGTCCCTCGTGCAGCACGCCCAGGTCGCGGAAGGCGTAGAGCCCCACCAGGGCCAGGTTGCTCCGCGGCTCGGTGGGCTTCTCCTCCAGGTCGACGATGCGGTCGCCCTCGGTCACCGCCACGCCGAAGCGTCTGGGGTCGGGCACCTCCTTCACGCCCATGGCGTGCCCCGGGGAGGCCAGGAGGCCTTCGAAGTCGGCCTGGACGATGGTGTCGCCCAGCACGATCAGACCGCGTCCCTCCCGGATGCCCGCGCCCCCCTTGGCCTGTTCGAGGGCCTGGAAGATCGCGTGACCGAGCCCGAGGCGTTCGGCCTGATGGACGCTGTCCAGGGCGAGATCGGGATAGGCGCCGGCCACCCACTCGGCGATCTGGTCGCCGTGATAGCCGAGCACCAGGACGACGCGGTCCACGCCCACGGCCACGATCTGGTCGAGGATATGGGCCAGCACGGGCTTGCCCGCCACGGGCAGCAGCGCCTTGGGAGTGCTGTGGGTGTGCGGACGCAGGCGGGTGCCGACACCCGCCGCCGGGATGATCGCGGTCAAGCTCATGAATGCTCCTGCAGGTCGGCGAGGCGCTCTTTCATGGCGCCCAGCGGCGTCACGGGGGTCGGGTCCAACCCTCTCATCAGAGCGTGGTAGACGCTCATGTAGTCCCCAAGAAGGACGGTTGTCAACAGCCGCGTGAACAGCGCCTGCCCGGAGGCCTCGATCGAGAGGGCCTTCTCGCCCTTCTCGGCCAGGATCTCGTCGCTCAGTCGCCGCCTCAGCAGGACGCGGGAGTGGGCGTCCTCGGCTCCGATCCAGACGGCCAGGCCGGGAGCGTCGTCGCCCGCCCAGGGCACCCAGCTGTTGTGATGCAGCTCCGGCAGCGACCGGCTGAACGCCGCGCGCTCCGCGTTCTCCTCGACCTGGCAGCGCAGGCGGAGACCGATCGCGTCGTAGGCGGGCGCCATGGAGCAGAAGACGGGGTGCGCGTCGCCCAGCCGCAGGGCCAGGGCCTTGGCGGGATTACTTTCGAGGGGACGCTCCGGGGCGCAGCGGTCGACGACCTCATCGAGCGCGGCCAGCGTGGCGTCGAGGGCCTCGTCCTCGGAATCGTGCAGCCCCAGACCCTCGCCGACGGCCAGGAGCCGGCCCAGCAGCGCGGGAAACGCCGAGCGCGGCGGATAGCCCGGAGGCAGGTCGAATCGAGTCAGCCCCTCCGCGTCGCCGAGTTCGCCCAGGCGGCCGCCGGCGCTCACCAGGATCGGCTCGATGCGCGCGTCGCGCGCCTGGCCGTAGAGGCTCAGTACCTCCTCGGTGTTGCCCGAGTAGCTGCACAGGACGAGGCGGTCGCCGGGCCGGGCCGGAGGCAGACGGTAGTCGCGCACCGGACTCACCTCGACCGGAGCACCGAGCGCCGTATAGAGGCCGGCCAGTACGTCGCCGGCGATGGCGCTGCCGCCCATGCCCCCCACCAGGAGACGGCGGGGCGCTGCGACCGCCTCGGCCGGCCAGGCGGCGGGCAGATTCTCCCGGCGCGCCCGCTTCAGCATGCCAGGGAACGCCGCCAGCTTCGCCAGCATGCCGCCGGGATCCGCGGCCGCCAGGGCGGAGACGTCGTCGAGGCGCATGGTCCGGTCGTCCGTCATTTCGCGCTCCCCGGACCGCGCAGGGATTCCTCGAGTTCGGGGAACTTGCGAATCGCCAGGCGCGCCACGTTGCGCCGGATCTCGGTGGCGGTCGCGTAGCTCCATGCGCTCTTCACGAGGTTCTTGGCCTGGTCGTGGGTGATGTTGCGGATGATCCGCTTGAGCTCGGGAATCCGGTAGGGATTCACGCTGATCTCGTCGAGGCCCAGGCCGATGAGGAGTATCGCGAACAGGGGATCCTCCGGCAGCTCGCCGCAGATCCCCACCCAGCAGCCGCCGTCCTTGCCCGCCTTCACGGTGCGTTTGATCTGGCGCAGGATCGCCGGGTGGAAGGGCTCGTAGAGATGCTGCACGTAGCGGTTGTCGCGATCGATGGCCAGGGAGTACTGGATCAGATCGTTGGTGCCGATGCTGAAGAAGTCCACCTCCTTGGCCAGGAGATGGGCGATCACCACCGCGCTCGGGGTCTCCACCATCACGCCGAGCTGATACTGCTCCACGCAGGGCAGACCTTCGGCCTTCAGCTCCGCGCTCACCTCGGCCAGGAGCCGCTTCACCTCGCGGATCTCCTCCACCTGCGAGACCATCGGCACCATCAGGCGCAGGTTGCCGTGAACGCCGGCGCGGAGGATCGCCCGGAGCTGGGTGCGGAACAGGTCCTCCCGGCCCAGCGCGTAGCGGATGCCGCGCCAGCCGAGGGAGGGGTTGTCCTCCTTGGGAAAGCCCATCGCGGCCGTCACCTTTTCGCCGCCCAGGTCCATGCTGCGGATGATCACGGGATCGGGCGCCAGACCCTTCAATACCTTGGTGTAGGCCCTCGTCTGGGCCTTCTCGTCGGGGAACTCGGCCTGGGTCAGGAACAGGTACTCCGTGCGGAACAGGCCCACGCCGGCGGCACCGTGCTCCACGGCCACCGGCACCTCTTCGGGAAGCTCGATGTTGGCCAGCAGCTCGATCTGGCGGCCGTCGCGGGTCTCGGCGGGGTAGTCCTTGTAGCGGAGGCTCTGGCGCTCGAGCTCCTCGTAGGCCTCGCGCAGACGGTCGAACTGCACCTGGGCCTGGTCGTCCGGGTGCAGCACCAGCTGGCCCGTGTGGCCGTCCAGCATGATCTGGTCGCCGTTCTGCACGTGCTCCAGGAGGCCGTCGGCGCCCACGACCACCGGAATCCCGAGGCTGCGGCCCAGGATCACCGAGTGGCTGGTCTCGCCGCCCCGCTCGGTGATGAAGCCCAGCACCTTCTTCCGGTTCATGGTGGCCGTGTCCGAGGGACTGATGTCCCGGGCCACCACCACCACCGGCTCGGTGAGGTTCCGGAAACCCCCGCCCTTCCGGCCGTGGAGCTGCGCCAGGACGCGGCGCTCGACGTCGAGGAGGTCGCCGCTGCGATCGGGCAGGCCGCCGCCCTCGAGACTCTGGAAGGAGCGCACGATCCGCTGGCAGGCCTCCGCGTAGGCGGTCTCGGCGCACCAGCCGTCGCGGATGATCTCGCGCGCCTGTTCGGTGAGCATCTCGTCGATAAGGATGAAGCGGTGGGCGTCGAAGATGCGGGCGTGGTCCTCGCCCAGCTCCTGGCTCACCCGCTGGCGGGCCTGGAGGATCTCCGTCTCGGTGGCCTTCAGCGCGGCGTTCAGCCGCTTGAGCTCAGAGGCGACCTTGGCCTTGGTGATCTTCCTGGGCGCACTGGTGGGCAACTGCTGATCGTAGACCAGCACTGCTCCCCTGGCGATGCCCGGAGCTCCGGGCCTTCCCTGGAGACGACGGGATGCGGGAGGCTCAGGTCGCATCCTCGTAGAATCCCCGCGCGAAGAGGTCGGCGATCTGCTCTAGCGAGTTCGCCTCGCCCTCGCCTTCGCAGCGCACCCGCACGCGGGTGCCGTTGGCCGCGCCGAGCGCGGCGACGCCGAGGATGCTCTTGCCGTCCACCTCGATCACCCCGTTCGACAGGGAGACCTTGCACTCCATCGAGCTGGTGAGCTTCACCAGTTCGCTGGCCGCACGCAGGTGAAGACCCTTGGCGTTGACGACGTCCAGTTCCCGCTCTTGCAAGACCGCTCCTTCCTAGTCCGGCTATCCAGCCGGAGACAGTTCCACGCGGTATCGGAGGCAGGCCGAGTCTCCGTCGGCCAGATCGACTCCGAGGCCGGCGCAGAGCCATGAGCCCTGATAGACGCGCTCGAAACCGGCCTCCGACAGGCTGACGGTTTCGATCGGCTCACGATAAAACGACAGATCGTTCCCGGCAAGGGCGATGCTCACACCGCTCCACTCGTCCCGGAACTCCAGACGGTCTCCCCGCTCGCTCCCCGCGCTGCGGAGGATGGGATCCGCGGCGGGCTCGCCGTCCACGAGCACCCGGCGGTCCGGCGCGTCGGGCGCCAGAAGGTTGATGTTCCACCCCGAGGCGAAACGCGCCTGGAGCCGGCCGGCGCCGGCGTAGGCGAGATGCAGCTCGACGGCGAGGGCGCGCCCGTCGTCTTCCCAACGCAGACGCTTCTCGAGGGTCAGGCTCCGTCCCGGCTCGAACTCCGTGCTCGCGGTCAGACGGAGCTCGCCCGACGGGTCGGCCGGCGCGTCGACGTCGAACTCCAGGGTCGAGAAGTCCAGCCAGCCCCGGCAGTAGGAGAGCTCCTCGGCGTCGGCGGGGTAGAGCCTCTCCTCCAGGCTCGCGCGCGGATGGGGATCGTAGACCAGGTAGTCCTCGAGCCCCTCCTCCTTGGCGGTGACGATCTCGTGGATGCTCTTGGCGCCCTCGCCCTCACCCTCCCGCTCGGCGCCCTTGCGCGCCAGCTCGCGGAGCTGCTCGTGGTAGGTCTCCTCGCGCCGGCTCAGGACGTTGCTGAAGGGGAAGGGACGTTCCAGGTAGTCGAGCTCCCGCACGACGCCGCCACGCGGCTTGATGAACAGGCGGGCGACGGGGCTCTTCCAGATGAGCTCGTCGGCGCCGTCCAGGTCGATGTCCTCGCGCGTCAGCTCGTAGTCGGGAGCGGGCAGCAGCGTGTCGGCCTTCACCAGGCGCTCGAAGATCGCCTGGCGCAGGTGCGGCAGGTAGAGGCCGCCGAAGAGGCCGTGCCAGTAGCCGCAGTTGCACTGGGCCTGCCGCATCAGGTCCTCGGCTTCGGCCACGACCGCGGCGTCGGCGCCGGCGGCGGCCGCCCGGGCGATGTTGCGGCCGGTCCAGAGCATGCGCTTGTGCATCCAGTGGCTCTCCTCGTACTTCACGAAGAAGTTCCGCCAGAAGCCGCCGCGCACGAAGGGCTCCAGCGCCGGGTCGGTGTCCTTGGCCAGGGCCCCGAGCTGATGGACGCGCGCCTGCGCCGAGGCCGGCAGGGCCCACTCCCCCATCTCGGTATAGCTGGCCGTGGGCAGGTAGGCGGTGCCCAGGGGGGCGTGCCCGTCGAGGTAGTCGGAGAAGCCGCCGAGTGAGATCTCGGGATCCCGCTCCAGAGCCGCGAACAGGCGCTCCAGATAGCCTTCGCCGTAGCAGAGCTGATTCGTGGAGCTCCAGACGCCGAACTTCTCGCCGTCGTCCATGAGCACGCCGAGGCCGTCGTCGAGGGAGGCCAGGTGCGCCGTGACCTTTTCCACGGGGTGGAAGGGCACGAGATAGCGCAGGCGCATGGAAATGGGGAAGACGGCCAGGGGCTGCCCGCCCTCCTCGGTGAGGTAATAGCCCCGCAGCTGCTCCGGCGTGAAACCGGTGGAGACGAAGTGGCCGTCGTCGAGGGCCACCCAGTCGAGGCCGTGCTCGGCCAGGATCCGCGGCAGATGGGGCTCCCAGATCCGCTCGGCCAGCCAGAGTCCGCGCGGACGCCTGCCGAAGCGGGACTCCAGCTCGAGGCACATCTTCTCGATCTGGGCGTGCTGGTCGCGCTCGGGCAGCACCGCCAGGATCGGCTCCCAGAAACCGCCGCCCACCATCTCCACCTGACCGCGGGTCACGAGGGCGGCCAGGCGCTCGAGGTATTCCGGCGTCTGGCGCTTGTGCCACTCGTAGAGCGGGCCGGACACGTGCACCGCGCAGCGCACGTTCGGGTGACGTTCGAGGGTCTCCAGGTAGGGCAGGTAGGCGCGCTCGTGCGCGTCCGCGATCACGTGATCGAAGTTGCCCACCGGCTGGTGGTTGTGGATGCCCAGGATGAGTGTCGACATGCTTCTCTGTTCCGTTCCTTCAGTCGATGTTCAGGACGTCGGCCAGGACTCGCGGCGCTTCCGTGGGGAAGGGCTGCAGCAGCACCGCGACGCCCAGCTCCTCCAGCCGCTTCAGGCCGGACAGATGCGACGCGCTCACGCGGTAGTCGCCGGGCAACTCGCGTCCCTCGGCGTCGCGCAGGCCGATCAGCAGCAGTCGCTCCACGGCCACTCCGCACTGGCGCAACCAGAGCGCGGTCTCCGGCGCGTCGGTGAGCCAGAACTCCCCGGATCGCGGCTCGGGCGGCGCGTCCTCGCCGCTGCGCAGGCAGAGCAGTTCCGCGCCCGCGCTCTCCGCGCCCATCCGGTACGACTCCCGCGCGGCCTCGTCGACCAGTCGCTCCGAGACGAGCACGTATCGGCTCGGCGTCAGCCGGGTTCCCCAGCCGTGCAGGATGCGTCCGTGCAGGAGGCGGTCGTCCAGATGCAGGTCCACTGCGCCCCTCGTCCCTCGTCGATTCGCTAGAGTCCGGGAGGCAGCAGTTCGCGCACCGAGTTCTGTCCCCGATGGACGATGCCGCGCACCAGGGCCTCCGGCTCCAGCTCAAGGCGATGCGCCAGGTAGTAGAGCAGGGTCGGCAGGTTCACGCCGCTGACCAGGTACAGACCGGGCCACTTCGACAGCTGTCCCAGGCAGGCCGTGGCGCAGCTCCCCCCGAAGTAGTCGGTGAAGATCACGCCCCGCCCGCCCATGGCCTCGATGCGCTCGATCACGGCCTCTTCCAGGGCCGCGGCCGAGAGGCCGTCGTTGGACAGGGACTCGATGCCGTCGAGTTCGCCGTAGATTCCCGCCAGGGCCTCCTGGAAGGCCTGGCCGAGCTGGCCATGACAGACGATGAGTGCCGGGATCATTTCGCGCTCCGGGGCCGGGTATCGAGGCGGGATTGTCCGGCCCGGCAGGGCTCAAGTCAAGCGCCTTTCCTCACTCCTCGTCGTCCTGGAGGTAGTGGAACACGCGGGCCTCGTTCTGGCGGGCCAGATCCTCCATGATCTGCCGGTTGAAGCGCTCGGCCGGGCTGAGTCCGTAGACCTTCAGCATGTGGTTCATGGCGATGGTCTCGGCGATCACCGTGACGTTCTTCCCCGGCACGATCGGCAGGACCACGTGGGGAATCGGCACGCCGAGGATGGCGCTG
Source organism: uncultured bacterium (assembly GCA_964399495.1). Lineage (GTDB taxonomy): Bacteria > Krumholzibacteriota > Krumholzibacteriia > JACNKJ01 > JACNKJ01 > CAYNQX01. The sequence continues at coordinate 144,884 of CAYNQX010000002.1, read as the reverse complement.
GTCTCGTACTCCAGCCCCACCCGGTCGTAGTGCTTGCCCTCCTGCCAGCGCTCGAGGCGCACCTCCACCTCGATCCGCTTCTGCACGCGGATGGCGCGGATGCCGAACATCTCGCGCACGTCCACCACGCCCACGCCGCGGATCTCCATGAAGTGCTTGAGGAAGTCGTTGCCGCGGCCGATGAGCGTGTCGCCCCGGCGCAGCAGCTGCACGACGTCGTCGGCCACGAGCCGGTGGCCGCGCTCCACCAGATCGAGGACGATCTCGCTCTTGCCGATGCCGCTGGGGCCCGTGAAGAGCAGGCCGACGCCGTAGACGTCGGCGAGCGAACCGTGGACGTTGCCCCGCGGCGAGAAGAAGTCCTCCAGGTAGGCGTTCAGCGCCCGTATGAAGGGAGTGGTGCTCATGTTGGTGCGGAGCAGCGGAACGCCCTTCTCGGCGCAGAGCGCGAGCAGTTCCGGCATCGGCTCCTGGCCGCGGGTCACGACGAAGCAGGGCGTCGGCTTGGTGAACAGATGCCCGATCGCGGAGTCGCGCACCTTGGCCGGGAGCCGCTCCAGGTAGCTGAACTCGGCGCCGCCGAGAATCTGCACCCGCTTGGACTGGTACTTCTCCGTGAATCCCGTGAGGACGAATCCCGGCCGGTTCAGCTCGGGCACGGTGATGTCCGTCGCGGACACCACGGATTCGCCGCCGAGCTGCAGTTCGAGCAGCTCGGCGGCCTCCTGGAAGAACTTCTCGACGGGAAGGCTGCGATTGACGATCTCCACGCCGGCCTCGCTAATCCTCGGAGCGGATCAGGCCGTAGCCCCCCACCTTGCGGCGGTAGACCACGCAGAGGTCGCCGTGCTCCTTGTCGGCGTACACCCAGAAATTGTCGCCGTGCACCTCCATGCGGCTGATCGCCTCGGAAGCTTCCAGCTGATCGAGGTGGATGAACTTCTCCTTGACCAGGGGCAGATCCTCTTCGGTCTCGGTGATGACCTCGCCGAAGTAGGTGATGGTGCCCATGTCCTTCATCGCCTCGATGCTCGCGGCGGCGCGGCCGCGACCGCGACGGCTCTTCATGCTGCGGGTCTTGTACTTGCGAACCTGGGCCTCGAGCTTGTCCGAGAGACGATCGATCGCCGCGTAGAGGTCTTCGTTGTTCTCCTTGCCCGTGAAATCGGCGTGGGCGGCGTGGAGCGTGGCCTCGGCGATGTGTCGATGTCGCTCGACTCTCAGCAGGATGTGCGCTTCCATAATACCGTCGAAGTACTTCTCCAAGCGGCCGATCTTCTCCTCGGCGTAGCTGCGGATGGCGGGGGTGAGGTCCATCTTCTTGGCGGTGACGGTAATCTGCATCATCCACTCCTTTCAGAGCAAAAGAAAACCCGACCGAAAGCCGGGGGTGAAACACGATAGGAATTCTGGCAAGTACCGACTGCGCTGCAGGATGCTCTCGGGCAAATACGCCTCCCGTAAGGTGGCCCACAGGGGAATGACGCGGGCCTCATATTCACCATAGCAGCGCCCTCTCGCATGGGCAAGGGACTAAAACTCCTTGCGCAGGCGAGCGGGCAGGATGCCCAGCTGCTCCCGGTATTTAGCCACGGTGCGGCGGGCGATCTTGAGCCCCTCCTCGCGCAGGATGTCGGCGATCTTCTGATCGCTGAGGGGCTTCTTGGAGTTCTCCTTGGAGACGATCTCCTCGATACGATTCTTGGCGGCCTTGGCGCTCACCTCTTCGCCGTCCTCCGTGCTGAGCGACGACGAGAAGAAGTACTTCAGGCGGAAGATGCCGCGGGGCGTCTGCACGGCCTTGTTGTTGGTGACGCGGCTCACGGTGGACTCGTGCATGCCGATCTTGCTGGCCACCTGCTGCAGGGTCAGCGGCCGCAGGGCCTGGGGGCCCTTGTCGAAGAACTCGTGCTGCTCCTCGATGATGGCGGCCATCACCTTCACCATGGTCGCCCGTCGCTGCTCGACGGTGCGGATCAGCCACTGGGCCTGGTTCAACTTGCCCTGCACGTACTCCTTGGTGTCCTTGGAGTCTGAGCTGATGTACTCCTTGTAGCTCTCGGCGATGCGCAGGCGCGGCAGATGCCGGTCGTTCAGGTAGATGACGTACTCGCCGTCCACCTCTTCCACCACGAGATCGGGAATGATGTACTGGGGCTCCTCGCTGGAGAGCTCCAGGCCGGGCTTCGGGTCGAGCTCGCCGATGGCGTGAGCGGCCTCCTGGATATCCTCCACGCCGAGCTTGAGCTTGCGGGCGATCTCCTGGTACTTGCGCTGCATCAGCTCCTTGAAGTAGTCGCGGATGATGACGGCCACGAGGCTGTCCTCCATCCCCTTGGCCTTCAACTGCAGGAGCAGGCACTCGGGCAGGTCGCGGGCGGCGATGCCCGGGGGATCGAGACTCTGGACGCACTGGAGAGCCTCCAGCGCGCGGGCCTCGCCCACCTGGAACACGTTCTGGATCTCCTCGAGACCGACGGTCAGGAAGCCGCGGTCGTCGAGGCTGCCGATGATGTACTCGCCGATGGTCTGGAGTTCGTCGCCGGCCACGGACATCCGCAGCTGCCGCAGGAGATTCTCGCTCGCGGACTGACGGCTCACGGGCACGCGCTCCACGAACTCCTCGGGAAGCTCCTCCTGCTCCCGGTACTGCATGTCGAAGCCGTCGCTGAAGACGTCGTCCCAGTTGTCGAGGTTGCCCGCCTGGGGCTCGTCGCTGCGTTCGCTCTGAAGGCGGTCGAGGTCCTCCTCCTCCTCCTCGATCTCGAGGAGAGGGTTGGACTGCACCTCCATCTTCAGCTCCTGCTCGAGCTCGAGCGTCGGCAACTGGAGGAGCCGCAGCGCCTGCTGGAGGCGGGGCGTCATCACCAGTTGCTGCTTCTGGGCCAGCTTCAGTTGGATCTTCATTTCCATCGGATGCGTCCTTCTCTACTACAGGTTGAAGCTCTGTCCCAGGTACACCTGTCGCGCCTTCTCGTCCTGCACCAGTTCCTGGGCGGTGCCGGCCCGAATGATTTCCCCCTCGAAGAGGATGTAGGCGCGGTCCGTGATGGTCAGCGTTTCCCGCACGTTGTGGTCCGTGATCAGGATCCCGAGTCCCATCTCCTTGAGCTGGCTGACGATCGCCTGCACGTCCCCCACCGCGATGGGATCGATGCCCGCGAAGGGCTCGTCCAGCAGGATGAAGCGCGGCTGCGTCGTGAGCGCCCTGGCGATCTCCACGCGCCGGCGCTCGCCTCCGCTGAGCTGGTGTCCATAGCTCTTGCGGAGGTGTCCGACGCGCAGCTCCTCCAGGAGCCGCTCCATCCTCTCACCTCTTTCATCGGCCGTAATGTCGAGGGTCTCAAGGATCGATTTCAGATTGTCCTCCACCGTCATGCGGCGGAATACCGAGGCTTCCTGGCTGAGGTAGCCGAGGCCGAGTCGTGCCCTCTTGTACATGGGAAGGGAGTGGATGGGCTTGTCGTCCAGGAACACCTGGCCCTGGTCGGGGCGGATGAGGCCGACGATCATGTAGAAGGTGGTGGTCTTGCCCGCTCCGTTGGGACCGAGCAGGCCCACGACCTCCCCCTGTTTCAGATCGAGGGAGACCCCGTCCACCACGCGCCGCCGGCCGTAGGTCTTCACCAGGCCCTCGCCGCGCAGCTCCGCCTGATTCCGCTCACTCAATGTCGCCCTCCTCGTCGCTCACGATGACGCCCTTGGGCTCCCTCTTGATCTGGAGACGGTCGAGGTTCTGGTCGCACTCCATCTCCCAGCCGCTGTACAGGTTCTCGCCCTGCCGCACCTCGACGTAGGCCTCGGTGTGGAAGAGCTCCCGATCGCGGTCCCAGTGCAGGATCTCCGTCTCCAGCTCGTAGTTCTCGCGGCTCACCACGTGGACGTTGCCCGTGGCCGTCATGGCGCCGCTGCGGCGGTCGATGAGGCCGGAATCCGCGATGAGGGTGGAGCCGAGTACGCCGTCCTCGCCGTACATCTCCACCTGGACGCCGACGGACTCGATCCGCTTGCTCTTCTGGAACACCAGGGCCTGGTCGGCGCGGAAGATCCAGACGAGCTGACCCGAGTCCGAATCGGTGGTGGTGAAGTCCCAGATCACCTGGTCCGGAACCTTGCCGGGCCTCTCCAGGCGGGGCCCCGCGCTCTCCTCGGCGCAGCCGAGGAGCAGTGACGCCGACATGATCAACACCAGACCGAAAGCGACGAAACCCTTGTCGCCTCGCGCTCTCGTCATCGATTCGTTGCCGGGGGCCACCGGAGCCATTGGAGTCACATTCCCTTTATTGGCAGCAATTTACGAACGTTCAATCGAATCGTCTTCAGGGATAGTAGGGTCCGGGGGAAAAGTTGTCAAGCAATCCATATGCCAGTAGCAACCGGGAGTTTCCGGAAATCACGAGAAGTCAAGGGATATTACGAGGAATCGGGGCGACAGACTGGAATGACAAGCCAATTGGTTGCAGTCATTGCAGTTAGGGTGGATACACCCTCGGCCTGTCCTGGATCTGGATGGGATCGGGCGCCTGCGTGAAGAGCTCGTGGACGCGCGCCAGCGCATCGCCCTCGCTCCGGCCCTCAGTCGCGGGTCGCCTGCAGGAAGGGTTCGACCACGGCATCCCACTCGCCGCGTGATCGGAGAACGCCTTCGATCGCCTCCCGGCCCGCGCCGTGCCCGCCGCGGGAGGAAAGACGCCAGTCGACGCGCGCCAGCACTTCCGAAGCCGCGTCGGCCGGCGCGGCGCCGAGTCCGGCCGCGGCCATGCCGGGCAGGTCGAAGATGTCGTCGCCGACGAACAGGGCCTCGCCTTCGCCGAGCCCGATCTCCTGGAGCAGTTCTGTCACTGCCTCGCCCTTGTCCAGGCGCCCCAGCCGCATCGCGGAGAGCTGCAGCCGCTCCGCGCGCTCGCGGATTTCCGGGTGGTCGTTGCCGCTGCACAGGGCCAGGGTGATGCCGCTCCTGCGAGCCAGGAACACGCCGAATCCGTCCTTCACGTTCCATCGGCGACTGCGGGGCTCGCCGCCCCCCAGGGTGCCGTCGGTGAGCACGCCGTCGACGTCGAAGACGATCAGGCGCACCGCCGCCAGGCGCTCGCGAAGCTCTCCGCCGGGCTCAGGGTAGGACATCGCCCACCTCCGCGCTGCCGAGGGAGGAGCGCCTCATGACACCTTCACCTCGCCGTGGCGATGCTTGCGGGCCGCCGCCACCAGCGCCCGGAACAGGGGATGCGGACGCCGGGGCCGGCTCTTCAGCTCGGGATGGAACTGGCAGGCGATGAAGAAGGGGTGATCCGGCAGCTCCACCATCTCGACGAGGGTGCCGTCGGGGGAGAGTCCGGAGAACACGAGCCCCGACTTCTCCAGCTTGTCGCGAAAGCCGTTGTTCACCTCGTAGCGATGGCGGTGACGTTCGGAGATGGCCTCCTCGTCGTAGCACTCCCGCGCGAGGCTGCCGTCGGCGAGCTCGCAGGGGTAGGCGCCGAGACGCATCGTGCCGCCCATCTGCACCATGCCCTTCTGCTCCTCCATGAGGCAGATCACCGGCGAGGGACTCTGGGGATCGAACTCGGTGCTGTCCGCGCCCGGCATCCCGGCCAGGTTGCGGGCCACCTCGATCACGGCGGCCTGGAGCCCGAGGCAGATGCCCAGGAACGGCAGCCCCTTCTCCCGCGCCAGCTTGATGGCCGCGATCTTTCCCGACACGCCGCGGTGGCCGAAGCCGCCGGGCACGAGCAGGCCGTCGAGGCCCTCCAGCTCGCCGGCGACGGTGTCCTCGTCCAGGCGCTCGCTGTCGATCCAGCGTATCTCCACGCGGACGTCGTTGGCCTCGCCCGCGTGGATGAACGACTCGATGATGCTCTTGTAGCTGTCCAGGTGGTCCACGTACTTGCCGGCGATGCCGATCGTCACCGAGCGCTCCGCGCCCAGGACGCCGCGCACGAAGCGCTCCCAGTCGCCCGGGTCGGGGGCCGGCGTGTCGTCCAGGCCCAGCTTCTCGACGACCCGCTGGTCGAGCCCCTCGGCGTGCAGGCGCAGGGGCACCTCGTAGATGGACTCCACGTCCCGGGCCTCGATGACGTCGGGCGCGGCCACGTTGCAGAACAGCGCGATCTTCTCCTTCACGTCGTCCAGGAGCGGACGCTCGGTGCGGCAGACCAGGATGTCCGGCTGGATGCCGATCTCGCGCAGATCCTTGACGCTGTGCTGGGTGGGCTTGGTCTTGATCTCGTGGGCGGCGCCGATGTAGGGCACCAGGGTCAGGTGCACGTAGAGGCAGTTCTCGCGGCCCATGTCGAAGGCGAACTGTCGGATCGACTCGAGGAAGGGCAGGCCCTCGATATCGCCCACGGTGCCGCCGATCTCGGTGATGACCACGTCCAGCTCGGGATCGGCCTCGGCCAGCGCCAGAACGCGGCTCTTGATCTCGTTCGTGACGTGGGGCACCACCTGCACGGTGCGGCCCAGGAAATCGCCGCGCCGTTCCTTGGTGAGGATGGCGTCGTAGATCTGGCCGGCCGTGACGTTGTTGGGGCGGCCCAGGTTCTGATCGAGGAAGCGCTCGTAGTGGCCGAGGTCCAGATCGGTCTCGGCGCCGTCGTCGGTGACGAACACCTCCCCGTGCTGGAACGGGCTCATGGTGCCCGGGTCGACGTTGAGGTAGGGATCGAACTTGAGCATCGTCACCTTGAGCCCGCGCTGCTTGAGCAGCGAGCCCAGCGAGGATGCGGCGATGCCCTTGCCCAGAGAGGAGACCACGCCCCCCATCACGAAGATGTACTTGGTCTTCCGTGAACGGCTCACAGCGCCCCCATCGGTGGAAAACGAAAAACCGGGCAGGATTGCCCGGGAGTTCATCCTATGGCCACATGATTATCTTTGCAACGACTTTCAGACCTTCCGGGCGATCGGCGCCCGGCCCCGAGTGGGGTCCAAAGGAAAACGGCGGACCGTGCAGGTCCGCCGTTCATTCCGATATCTCTGGCGCAACTAGGCGGTGGCGGGCAGGATGTTGACGATCTTGCGGTTCTTGCCCTTGCGCGCGAACTCCACGGTACCGTCGATCAGGGCGAAGAGCGTGTCGTCGCCGCCGCGTCCCACGTTGGTGCCGGGAATGATGTGGGTGCCCCGCTGCCGGACCAGGATCGAACCGGCGCTGACGGTCTGTCCCGCGTAGCGCTTCACGCCCAGGTACTGGGGGTTGCTGTCGCGTCCGTTCCGAGAGCTGCCGACGCCTTTCTTATGTGCCATGGCTGATTCCTCCTCTTGGCCTACCGGGACTCGCCCTAGGCGATGCTCGTGATCTTGATCTCCGTGTAGGCCTGGCGGTGGCCCTTGTTGCGGCGATACTTCTTGCGCCGCTTCTTCTTGAACACGACGATCTTCCGGCCCATGCCGTGGGCCAGGACCTCCGCCTTGACGCTGGCGCCCTCAACGAAGGGGCTGCCGAGCTTCATGTCGTCGCCTTCACCAACGGCCATAACATCATTCATTTCAATAGACTGACCGACTTCGCCCCCCGTATAGGGGACCTTGAGCACCTGATCGGTACTCACCTTGAACTGCTTGCCGGCCAGCTTGACCAGTGCGTACACGGCCGTTCCTCCTGAGGCTGTAGCATACAAAGCGTTACAAGTACTAAACTTGGCCCCCACTGTCAAGGGGGGCGGCGGAATTTCCGCCATGAACGCGGCTTATCGGCTCACGGCCGCCACCAGATCCCTGCCCGTCTCCAGGGCGGTGATTTCATTCTGCTCACGGTGTAATCTTGGATCGTCGAGCAAGTGCAGCTCGACGCCGTGGGTCCCCTGGATCTCCGTGAACACGTCCATCCGGCTCTGACGGATGAAGTGGGCCAGGATCGGGTTGATCCTGATCTGGTACTTCCGCTCGCGGCAGCGGGTGGCGATGCGGCGCAGGGTGTTCTCCAGCTTGTTGGTGAGGCTCTCCACCGACAGGATATGCCCCCGCCCCTCGCAGTAGGGGCAATCCTCGCTGAACACCTGGAGCAGGGCCGGTCGCACGCGCTTGCGGCTCATCTCCACCAGGCCCAGGGGGCTGATGTCGAACACCTTCGTGCGCGCCCGATCCTGCCGGATCGCCCGCTTGAGTTCGTTGTAGACCTTCCGCTTGTCGTCTTCGCGCTCCATGTCGATGAAGTCGATCACGATGATGCCGCCGATGTCGCGGAGCCGGAGCTGGCGGGGCACCTCGCGGGCGGCGAGCAGGTTGGTCTGGAAGATCGTGTCCGCCTGGTTCTTGCGGCCCACGTATTTGCCGGTGTTCACGTCGATGGCGGTGAGCGCCTCGGTGTGGTCGAACACCAGGGAGCCGCCCCGCTTGAGCCAGACCTGACGCTGCAGGCTCTTCTCCAGCTCGCTGCGGATGCCGAAGGCGTCGAAGATCGGCAGCTCCTCGCGATAGTAGAGCACCCGGTTCTCGAGGTCGGGCGCGAAGGTGCGCACGTAGTTCACCAGGTTGTCGTGCTCCTCCTCGTTGTCGACGAGCAGGCGCTTCACCTCCTCGTTGAACACGTCCCGGACGAGTCCGGTGACGAGCCCCACCTCCTCCCGGAGCAGGGAAGGCGCCTTGCGGCCCTTGGCCTTCTCGCGAATCTCCTCGTGGCGCTCGTGGAGCGAGGTGATGTCCTCGATGAGCTGCTCCTCCTCCACGCGCTCGCCCGCCGTGCGCACGATGACCGCGTAGCCCTTGGGCCGGCACTTCTGGACGATCTTCTTCAGGCGCCCGCGCTCGCCGCGGTCGAGGATCTTGCGGCTCACGCCGATGTAGTCGAGGTCGGGCATGACGACGCAGAACTTGCCCGGCAGCGAAACCTGGGTGGTCAGGCGCGGCCCCTTGGTGCCGATGGGCTCCTTGGTGACCTGCACCACCACCTCCGAGCCCTTCTTGACCAGGCTCTCGATGGGCGGATAGCTGGACGGCTCCCTGCGCCCCCGGCCGCCTCCGCGGCCGCCGCGCCCGCCACGGCCGCCGTCGCCCTCGTCGTCGCTCTCGAGGTCCTTGAAGCGCTCCGCGCCCTCGCCCCAGGCGAGATCCGAGACGTGGAGGAAGCCGGCCTTCTCCTGGCCGATGTCCACGAACGCCGCCTGGATGCCGGGCAACACCGCCTTGACGACGCCCTTGTAGACGTCGCCGACGATGTGCTTGCTCTCGCCGCGCTCGACGAGGTATTCGACCAGCTCGTGGTTCTCCACGATGGCCACGCCCACCTCGTTGGCGCCGGCGTGCACGAAAATTTCACGTTGCATGAATAACCCTTCACGCTGTTGCGCGAGGGAACGGTCAGCCGCGCCGAGTGCGGCTTCGCACCGGGGGAAGGCGGCGTGGGGCCTCCGACCGGAGGCCCCCGCGGACTAGGGCAGTTCCTCCACCGTGATCATCACTCTTCGGTTCCCGTCCGGATAGAGCCAGCCCTCGTAGAGAAGCTGGCTGCCGTCCGGCGTGAAGCGCGGATAGAGTTCCTGGCCGAGACTGTTGGTCACGCGTTCCAGCGAACCGCTTGCCTGGCGGATGAAGATATCGGCGGATCCGTGTTGACTGCTCGAGAATACGATGCGCTGTCCAGCGTCATCATAGGCCGGGAAGGCCTCGAGCACGTCTGCCGTACTCGTCAGGTTCTCGCTGCCGAGCACCGTGACGTCGTCCGCGGAGAATTCCAGCGTCATGCGATGGATGTCTCCGTCGCTCACGTAGAGCAAATCGCTTCCCACCGGGTTGAAGAAAGGCTGACGTCCCCCGTCGTTGGTCAGGGTGATGGGGTCCGCCGTTTCGTCGGGGAGCCCATCCGCGCCTATTTTTACAACCCAGAGCCCGTCCCTGGCGTAGTCGGAGTCCTCATCGGAGATTCCGTCTTCGTCGTCATCCAGAACGGGATCGTAGTCTTCCTGATTCAGGGCCCTGAGGTTGGAATGCTTCACCTCGGGGTCCGATTCGTCCGCAAAGCCGTCTTCGTCGTCGTCGCCGGGCTCACCGGGGAATCCGTCCCCGTTCATGTCGCCCTCGGCGTCCTCGTCGAAGCGGCCATCACCGTCGTTGTCCAGAGAGTCGGGACCATCCTCGTCGAAGGATCCATCGCCGTCGTCGTCGATGGGGTCTTCGGGCGGGTCCTCGTCGATCAGGCCATCGTCGTCATTGTCGAAGCCGTCGATGGGGTCTTCGTTGAATTCGCCGTCGCCATCGTTGTCGATGGGATCCTCGGGCGGGTCCTCGTTGATCTCGCCGTCGAGGTCGTTGTCGATGAAGTCTTCGCGGTCCTCGTCGATGAGGCCGTCCTCGTCGTCGTCCCAGGCCGGCAGATAGTTCTGCAGCATCCAGGCGTAGCTGTATTCGGCGGGCGAGTCCTCCAGGATGGCCACGATCTCGGGGTCGAACAGGTCGACGCCGCTGTCGTCGTCGTCATCCACGCCCTCGTAGCCGGGAGCGAAGTCGCTCGGCTCGCCGGCGAGCACCTCGATCTCGCCGATCGGATCCTCGCCGATCTCGTAGTCGCCGTCGCGGTCGTAGCTCTCGAGGAGCGTGTCGGCATAGGCCAGCCATTGGCTGCCGAACATCACGGGCGAGACGGTGGCGTGATTGCCGCCGGTGAAGGACCACTCGTCGATGGGCATCCTCTTCGTGTACCAGAACTCCCAGATGGGAGCGCGGCCGGAGGAGCTCGAGTGATCCTCGAGGGAGGCGTCGTAGCTGTTGACGATCTCGCCGGTGTGGCCGCCGCCCGCGTCGAGCGGAGCCACGGTGGATGCGATCTGCGAGATCAGGTTGTAGCCCATGGAATAGAAGATCCGGTCGCTGATCGGATCGAAGGTCAGGTGGCGCGGACCGGCGAAGTAGACGTTGCCGGGATCGCTCGGGAAGTCGCCCGTGTCGCCCTCCACCTCGTAGCTGCCGATCTGCGTGTACTGGGCATGATCCGGACGCGGATAGTGGATGGTGGTGTCGTTCTCGTTCGGATACTCTTCGATGAGCTCGAAGCTGTCGTAGTAGCCTCCGCCGGAATCGGTGATCACGAGACGGTAGATGTCCCCGGATCCCTCGAACAGGCTCGTGTAGGCGATGGCCAGCCGGCCGCCGTCGTCCTCGAGCGCGACCGGCGAACCCGAGTCCACGTTGGGCGTGAGTTCCACCGATTCGATGATCGGTGTCAGGTCGGGCGGCGCCACGCCACCCGTGTTCTCGTCACAGGCCCCCAGGAATCCCACGCCCAGGACGCATACCAGGGCGATACCCCACATCGGCAAACCGTGCTTCATGGCAACCTCGCTTAAGGTGTTGTGGGCTCCGGACGGTGGCAGGAGATGGCGAAGACCTTGAGATACTGGAGCTTGCAGCTATCCCTGGGGAATGTGGATAGCATCTGCCCCCCGTCGATGTCAAGGGTCGGGCTTCGGCCATCTTCATCCGGCTTCGATACTCCCTTCGGATAATGTTGAATGGGGACGTCTCATGCAACCCGTTTTTCCCTCTGGACTTCCGGAAACGGCTCGGTGGAGCCGGGGAGAGGGGGATTTCCCGCGGGTCGAAGCACGCGGGCATGAAAAAACCCGCCATCTACGAACACGACGGCGGGCAACTGATGGCGCGGAGTTCGGGCTCCGGTTTACGCGGAGCGTTGCGCGGTATTCGATCTAGGCGCTGAAGCGGTAGCCGATCCCCCTGACGGTCTTCACGATCTTATCGCCGCCGGGCAGGCTCTCCAGCTTGCTTCTCAGACGGTTCACCAGCACGTCCACCGCGCGCTCCGTGTTTCCGTGACCGGTCCCCCAGACCTGCTCCTGCAGGTCCGTGCGGCTGAACGCCTCCTTGGGCTTCGCCGCGAGCTGATAGAGAAGCTTGAACTCGAGGGCCGTGAGCTGCACGGACTGTTCGCCCTTGCTGACGCTGAGATGCTCGGGCAGCACCGTGAATCCGTCGACTTCGATGATCGAGCGATTGCCGTTCTCGCCGACGCGCTGACGGCGGCGGAACAGAGCTCGGATCCGGGCCAGGAGCTCGGGAACGTCGACCGGCTTGACCATGTAGTCGTCGGCGCCGACATCGAGTCCGTAGACCTTGTCGCTCTGTTCGCCCAGTGCGGTCACCATGATGATGGGAATACCCTGGGTGTCGTTGCTGGCGCGCAGGGACTTGCACACGTCCAGGCCGTTGCCGTCCGGCAGCAGCAGATCGAGGACGATGAGATCGGGTCTTTCCTCGCGCGCGATCGCGAGGGCCTGCTCGCCAGTTTCGCCGATGAGGACGTTGTACCCGGCTTTCTCAACGCTGTTGCTGAGCATGAGAAGGGTACTCTGATCATCCTCGACGATCATGATGCTCTCGTTAGCCATATTCTCCCCCGGTTCTGAGGATGCAGATTCTAGCAACCGCTCCGAATATCTGCAAGATCTATCATACGAGTCCCCGCCGGACCTCACCCTGGACACCCCTTGACCACCCATAGTCACGTTTCTACTATGCCCTGACTTACCCCCCACCTCGAGCCGCGGAAAGGACGTCATGCCCTCCCTCTTCGACCGCCTCCTGGCCGGTATGCTCCCGGCCGTGCCCCGCCCCATCGTCCGCAGGGTGTCCCGCCGCTACATCGCCGGCGAGGCGTTCGACGAGGTCGTCGAGGTGGCCAGGGCTCTGGCCGCGCGGAAGATGGGCAGCACCATGGACATCCTGGGCGAGCACAGCGACCGCCCCGAACTGGCCCAGGCCGCCGCCGACGAGTACCTGGAGCTGCTCGACCTCCAGGCGGAAGCCGGAGTGGACCGCAACGTCTCCATCAAGCTGAGCCAGCTCGGCCTCCTGGAAGACCCCGCCGCCTGCCTGGAGCGCATGCGCGGGATCGTCCGCCGGGCGACCGAGATCGACGGCAAGGTGCGCATCGACATGGAGGACAGCGGCTGCACGGACGCCACCCTCGACGTGTTCCGCGCGCTGCGCGAGGAGTTCGACGGGGTCGGCATCGTGCTGCAGGCCTACCTGCATCGCAGCGAGGCCGACGTGGCCGCCATGGCCGAGCTCAGGCCCGACTACCGTCTCTGCAAGGGGATCTACGTGGAGCCGGAGAGCGTGGCGATTCAAGGCCACGAGGAGATCAACCGCAACTACCTGCGACTCCTGGAGGCGATGTTCGACGGCGGCAGCTACGTGGGCATCGCCACTCACGACGCGGTGTTGATCGACGATGTGAAGCTGCTCATCGCCCGGCGCGGGCTCGGGCCCGAGCACTACGAGTTCCAGATGCTGCTGGGCGTGCAGGAGGCCCTGCGCGACCGTCTCCGGGCCGAGGGCCATCCGCTCAGGGTCTACCTGCCCTACGGACGCGAGTGGTACGCCTACTCGCTCCGGCGCCTGCAGGAGAACCCCAGCATCGCCGGCCACGTATTCCGGAACATGATCGGATTCGGCTAGGCGGGCGCCTCGCCCGAGTCGCTCTCGAGGGCCAGGGATTCCATCTCGCCGTCGAGGGTGCCTCCCGCCATCTCGGCGTCCTCGCAGAGGTCGAGAATCCTCGCCGCCGTCCTGGCCAGCAGGCGGCGCACGCCGTCCGTCTTCTCGGGATCGGTCAACGGGAAACAGCGGAGAACCAGGATCCCGTCGCGCTCCTTCACCGCCGCGAAGAAGTGCCGGGGGCGAGAGCCGCCCTCCGCCACCAGGAGCTCCAGCAGGACCTGCTCGCCGGCGTGATCGATGAATCGGTCCAGCAGCTTGTGGGTGCCGAGGGCGTCCTGCTCGGTAAAGGGGGCCAGGCGCTCGAAGAGCTCGGTCGCGCGGGTGCGGGTGCGGATCTTCAGATGGGGCACGATCTCACTCCTTGGCGTCGGCGAGGTCGGGGGTGGAGGACTCCGGGGCCCGGACACCCAGGAGTGCGAGCAGCACCGAGGCGTAGCTGCCCGAGGGAAGAACGCAACCGAGGCTGCAGCCCCCGGGCGCGGGCTCCAGGGTGAGAGCCTCGACCGGCACGCGCAGTGGGCGCCTGCCGCCGCGCAGCTCCCCCGCGAACCCGGCCGACCAGCCCTCCTCCTCCATGAGACGCGCCTCCAGCTCGCCCGCCTCGGCGGCGGGTTCCATCATCTTCTTGCCCGGCATGGGGCCGCTGGGGCTGATCTCGAGTGCTTCGCCGCGCGCGCGCTCGGCCTCCGGGTCCTCCACGCGGAACACGGCCCCCTTGGCGTGGATCCAGGCCAGGTCGCCGGTCAGGAGTTCCCATTCCATGCCGGCCCGCTCGGCGCAGACCCTGTTGAACAGAGCGCTCTGGAACGCGCTGTGGAGGAAGCGCGCCTCACGACCGCGACCGCGCCGGCCGCTCTCCAGGAGTTCGCGGCCGCGCAGGTGGTTGTCTCCCTGTCGGCCGAAGCGCTGGGGGCCGAAGTAATTGGGCATCCCCCGGGTGCGCACGCCCTCCAGGATCCCGCGCAGCGCTTCGATGTCCGCCTCGCCCCGGAGGAGAAGGCGGAAGCGGTTGCCGCGCAGGTGGCCCATCCTCAGCTTGTTGCGATGGGGCCGGCTCTCAAGCACGGTGACGGCCGGATCGGAGAACTCGGCCATGCGCTGCTCCACGCCCTGCCGGGGCAGGGAGATCCACTGGCGCGAGGTGGCGTGGCGGTCCTTGCGACCGGCCCAGCCGATCGCTCCGGTGGGAACTCCCAGCGACCGCGACAGCAGGTTCACCAGCGCCGGCGTGTCGATGCCCCGCTTCTCGATTTTCAGGTAGAGGTGTTCGCCCTCGCCACAGGGCTCGTACAGGGGGATCTCCTCCACGTGGAAGCTCTCGGGATCCCCAGGGTAGGCGAGCTCGGATCGGATCGGGGGCAGAGGGAGGTCGTGCCAGGGGCGACGGCTCATCACGCGCCCTCCCGCCTGAGACGGAAGCGGTAGATCGCGCGCCCCTCCTTGAGATACTTGGCCTCGAAGTGGGTGTTCGGCAGTTCCTCGTCCCAGGTCAGCGGCTCGAAGCCCGCCGCGCCTTCGAGAACCTCTGCGATCGCCTCGCTGTACTCCAGATGGTCGGTGGTGATTCTCAGTTCTCCGCCGGGCAGGAGCACTCTCGCCGCCTGATCGAGGAAGGGCCGCTGGAGCAGCCGCCGCTTGTGATGGCGCTTCTTGGGCCAGGGATCGGGGTGGTAGACGTGCAGGGCGACGAGGCTGGCGCCCGGCACCTTGCGCGAGAGGAAGTCCATGGCCTCGGTGTTCAGGAGCCGCAGGTTCCGCGGCGGATCCTTCATGATGCGGCGCTTGCCGTCCCGGAACCACTTCCGCGACAGCTCCACGCCCACGAAATCGGTGTCGGGATGGGCCCGCGCCGACTCGAGCAGAAAGCGTCCCTTGCCGATGCCGAGCTCCAGCTCCACCGGAGCGCTGCGGCCGAAGATCGCTTCCCAGTCGAAGGGTCCTGGCTGGCTTTCGGGAATCTCGGGATCGAACACGGTCACCTCGGATCGGCTGCCTGGCTGGGCGGAAACGCGAGGGAGCTTTATACCAGAGAGAGCTTCCCCCCTCAAGCCCTTGCGCCGGAGAGCCCGCTCTGTTAACCAAGGCAGAGCAGCAGCGAGGAGGCTCCGTGTCCGATTTCTTTCACATGGTCCTGGCCGGGAACATCGGCGCGGGCAAGACCACGGTCAGCCGTCTCCTCAGCCGACGCCTCGGCTGGCGCAGCTACTTCGAGCGCGTCGACGACAACCCCTTCCTCGCCGACTTCTACGGCGACATGGAGCGCTGGGCCTTCTCGCTCCAGCTCTACTTCCTCACCCATCGTCTCGAAGACCACCGCCTCATCGAGGAGCGCCGCGAGAGCGCCATCCAGGACCGCTCCATCCACGAGGACGCGTTGATCTTCGCACGGAACCTGCACGAGATGGACAAGATGGGCGCCGGCGAATGGGCCACCTATCTCAAGCTCTACGAGCAGGTGCTGGCCCTGCTGCGTCCGCCGGATCTGGTCGTCTACCTGCGGCGCGACCTCGACGGCCTGCTCTCCAACATCCGCCAGCGCGGCCGGGACTACGAGTCCAGCATTCCCGTGGACTATCTGGCCCGCCTGAATCGCTACTACGAGGAGTGGATCGACTCCCGCCCCAGCGAGCGCGTGCTGATCGTGGACGCCGACGCGCTCGACTTCCTCGAAGGCGACGCCGACCTCGAGATCCTCGTCGCCCGGATCCGCGCCGCCTTCCCGCAGAGGGAGCTGTTCAGCGAGGCGCCGGCCGAGGTCGAGGCGATCGTCCCCGACTCCCGCTTCGTCCTGCTCGAACCCTGATCCCCATTCCCTGCTGGTCCGCGGGGCACGGATCGGCTACAATGCGCGTCCCACTCCCACCGGATCAGAAACGGACGGCGCCCCACGCCGTCGGCTTCGCCGTTTGGCGTAGCTGTACCCACCAGCCGTCCGACACCGGAGGATGAATGCCTGCCCCACCGGATGCGCGGGTCCTGCCCCGCAGCGAGCACAACATCTCGCGCCAGCATATCGACCCGGACGCCCTCAAGGTGCTCTACCGTCTCCACCGCAACGGCTTCCTGGGCTACATGGTGGGCGGCGGCGTCCGCGACCTGCTCCTGGGCCGCGAGCCCAAGGACTTCGACATCGGCACCGACGCCACGCCCGAGCAGATCCTCGATCTGTTCCGCAACAGCCGCGTGATCGGGCGGCGCTTTCCCATCGTCCACGTGATGTTCGGCCGCCACAAGGTGATGGAGGTCGCCACCTTCCGGGCCCTCGACGAGGAGGACGAGAACGGCGGCGAGCTCCCCACCGATCAGGACACGCTCGAAGAAGAGGCCCGCCTCGAGGAGGAAGCGGACCTGCTGGTGGGCGCCGCGCCCAACGATGATGACGATGACGATGACGACGACGAGACCGAAGACGAGGTCGAGGATATCTCCCCGGTGGAGCCGGCAGCTCCACCCCGACGATCCAAGCGCCGCTACAACGACCGCGGCCGGCACCTGCTGGAGTTCGCCGATCAGCGCTACGGCAGC
Organism: uncultured bacterium; assembly: GCA_964399495.1. Classification (GTDB taxonomy): domain Bacteria; phylum Krumholzibacteriota; class Krumholzibacteriia; order JACNKJ01; family JACNKJ01; genus CAYNQX01. The sequence goes on along the minus strand of CAYNQX010000002.1, from coordinate 127,907 downwards.
CCGGCCGAGGACGCCATGCGCCGCGACCTGACCATCAACGGCCTCTTCTACGACATCGCCGACTTCAGCGTGATCGACTACGTGGGCGGCCTCGACGACCTCGAAGCGCGCCGGATCCGCACCATCGGCAACCCCGACCTGCGCTTCGCCTCCGACCCCGTCCGCATGATCCGGGCCCTCCGACACGCGGGCAGGATCGACTTCGAGATCGACGAGGAGACCTGGGAGGCGATCGACCGCCACCGCGAGAGCCTGCAGGAGTGCAGCAAGGCGCGCATCCTCGAGGAGTTCTACCGCGACCTCCGCGGCGGGGCCGCGCTGCCGAGCCTGCGACTGATGCAGGAGAGCGGCGTGCTCCCCGTGCTCCTGCCCAGCTCCGACGAGATCCTGCCCCGCTTCGCCGAGGGCGACGAGCTGCCCCTGGCCTGGAAGCGCCTGGAGATCCTCGATCGCCGCGTGGCCGAGGGCGAGGTGTTCAGCAACGCCTTCCTGCTGGCCATGCTCCTCGCCTATCCGATGATCGGCGCGCTCGGCAATCTGAACGAGGAGGCCGGCGGACGCGTGGACAGCGGCCGCCTCGCCTATCGCTATCTCAAGCCCATCACGACGCACCTCGGCGTCGCGCGGCGGGACAACGAGCGGCTGTTCCTCATCGCCATCAGCCAGCGGCGGCTGGGTCTCTGCCGCGAAGGCCAGCCGGTGCCGGGTTTCTTCCGCAACAAGCCCTACTTCGAGGAGGCCCATCGCCTGTTCGCCCTCGACATGGAAGCCCGCGGCCTCGAGGTGCCGCCCCTGGAGTTCGGTGGACGCGGACGCCGCTCGCGTCGACGACGACGGCGGCGGAGACCCCAGACCTCATGACCCGGGCGCTCGCTCCCGCCTTCTTCGAGCGCCCCGTGATTGCCGTGGCCAGGGATCTCCTGGGCCGCCATCTCGTCCGGATCCTGGACGGGCACCGCCTGGTCCTGCGCATCGTGGAAACCGAGGCCTACGCCGGCGAGGACGACCCGGCCAGTCACGCCCGCATGGGCCCGACCCCGCGCAATCGCGTCATGTTCGGCCCTCCCGGCCGCAGCTACGTCTACCTGATCTACGGCATGCACCACTGCCTCAACCTGGTCTGCGAGCCCGAAGGCCGGGCCGCCGCCGTGCTCCTGCGCGCGGGCCAGCCCCTCGAGGGCCACGAGTCGATGGCCGAGCTGCGGGGAGGACGCCCCGAACGGGACTGGGCCCGCGGTCCGGGAAGGCTCTGCGCCGCCCTGGCCCTCGATCGATCCCATGACGGCCTTGCGATGCCCCACCCCGAACTCCGACTCGAGGAGGGCGAGCCCCTGGCCGACGCCGAGGTCGTAACGGGTCCGCGGATCGGCGTGGACTACGCCGGAGAGGCCGCAACCTGGCCCTGGCGCTTCGAGGAGCGAGATTCGATCTGGGTGAGTGGTGGGACGAGGTGAAGTTCCGGTCGAGCGCCTCTGAGCCGAAGGCGAAGCGAAGCGGGACGGAACTTCACCGAGGCGATTCTTCGCGGGAGATCACGACCCCCCGGCGCGCCAGTTCCTCGAGCACGCGGCCCGAGGGGACGGCGTTCTCCAGGGAGTGCGCCCCCGGGCCGGCGCCCTCGCCGGCGGCCAGGAGCTGCAGCACCACCGCGGCGGGAAAGGCCGTGGTGCGCCGCATGGCCGACAGGCCGGTGTCCGGGTCGAGGCGGTCGATCATCTCGTAGCGCCGCATCACGGGACCGCTCTCGCTCACGCCCTCCGCCTCGACGCGGAACACGACGAGGTCCGGCACCGACTCGCCGTTCTCCGGCTCCAGCGCGCGGCGCAACAGCTCCGACGAGATCGCGCGGGGCGGAATGGTGGACTCGTGCTCGCCGGGCAGGTTCAGAGCCTCTTCGCCGAAGAATCCGAGGTCCCGCAGCAGGCGAATCTTCTCCACGTGGCCGGGATAGCGGACGGTCTTGTAGTCGAGATTGCGGACGCGGCCCTGCAGGGTCCAGGGCATGGTGCTGGTGCCCCCCAGAGTGCTGAAGGCCTCGCAGAGACCCACCGGCTCGGGGAACTCGAGACTCTCCACGTCCTCGAGCGTGGGCACCGTGGCGATCTCTCCGTCCCGCAGGATGATCGCCTCGCCCAGGTACTCGTTGATGAGGCCGTGGATCGAGAAGAACAGGCTGTAGTCCAGCGGCGGACGCGGCTCCTGGGGCAGCCCGCCCACGCGGATGCGCACGGCCTCGACCTCGGTGAGGCCGTCGATGGCGTCCATCACCACCGTGGCTGCCAGTCCGGGCGCGAGGCCGCAATCGGGCACCAGGCTGGCGCCGCTGGCGCGGGCCAGCGGATCCAGCTTGAGGGTGCGGCGGACGATGTCGGTGTTGCCCCCCAGGTCCACGTAGTGCACCCCCGCGCGGGCGCAGGCCTCGGCGACGGGCAGGTTGATGAAGTAGGGGAGAGCGCTGAAGCAGACGTCGTGGCCGGCCATGAGCTCGTCCAGGACCGCCGTGGCGGTGAGGTCGGCGACGCGCGTCGTCACGTGTTCGTTCTGGAGCGATGGAAGCTGCGCGACACAGCGTTCGAGGGCCGAGGGGTTCGCGTCGACCAGGAGCAGGGACTCCGCTCCACCGTGCGTGGCCAGATCGTGAGCCGCGGCGCTACCCTGAAGTCCGGCGCCGAGGACGAGGGCGCGCATCAGTCGAACACGCTGGTATTGATCTTGTAGTAGAGCCACACCATGAAGAGCGACATCCCCGTCAGCATGAACCCCACCACCCAGCGATTGTTCTCGTAGAAGCGAATGGAGACGACATCGGCGCGCGCCAGCGTGTATTCCTGCTGGTAGTCGAGGACGCCGTCGTCGATCACCTTGACCATCTGGAGCAGATAGTTGCCCTCTTCCGTCTCGTCGATGGACTGGGCGATGTAGATGACGCCGCGCTTGTCCTCGATACGGATATTGCCGTGGTGGTCGGACGCCTCGAGGGCGTCGTCGGAGTTCAGCTCCACCGAACGGAGACAGCCGGTGGAGACCAGCAGCAGCGGAAGGGTCAAGGCGAGCAGTAGCCATCGTCTCATCATGGTACTCAGGATCTCCTCTTGATCATTCGTTCAGCCCGATCGGGGCGGCCCGGGAGCCGCTCGGAATCGAGGGGCGGTTCGGGGCGGCGGAACTGTAACATGCGATTCCCGCCGCCGCAAGTCCACCCGCTATCGGTCCCTGTCCATGCGATTCTTCCCGTCCCAGTCCCCCACCGACACCGGGTAGTCCCCGCTGAAGCAGGCCGTGCAGAAGCCCTCGGGGCTCTTGGCGCAGGACAGCATGCCCTCCAGGGAGAGATAGGCCAGGGTGTCGACGCCCAGGAAGTCGCGGATTCCCTCGACGTCGTAGCGGTTGCGGATCAGCTCCTCCTTGGTGGGCATGTCGATGCCGTAGTAGCAGGGATGGCTGATCGGCGGGGAGCTGATGCGCAGGTGCACCTCCTTGACCCCCGCGTCCCGGAGCAGCCTCACCAGCTTGCGCATGGTGGAGCCGCGCACGATGGAGTCGTCCACCACGATCACCCGCTTGCCCCGCAGCACGCCCCGCACGGGGTTGTACTTTATCAGCACGCCCGAGTCGCGGACGCTCTGCTTCGGGCTGATGAACGTGCGGCCCACGTAGTGGTTGCGTATCAGCCCGAACTCGAAGCGGATGCCGCTCTCGAGGCTGTAGCCCAGCGCGGCGCTGTTGCTGGAGTCCGGCACCGAGATGACGAAGTCGGCCTCCACCGCGTGCTCCCGCGCGAGCTGCTTGCCCAGCTTGCGCCGCACCTTGTCGACGTTCTCCTCGAACACGATGCTGTCGGGCCGCGCGAAGTAGACGAACTCGAAGATGCAGCGGGACATCTCGCTCGCGCTGCGCACCATGGTGCTGTGGAGCCCATGCTCGTCGACCATGATCAGCTCGCCCGGCACGACGTCGCGCAGGTACTGCCCGCCCACGATGTCGAAGGCGCAGCTCTCGCTCGCCACCAGCCAGGTGTCCCCGAGCCGGCCCACGCAGAGCGGACGGAACCCGTGGGGATCGCGGTAGGCGAACAGGCGATCCTTGGCCTCGATCAGCAGGGAGTAGGCGCCCTCGAGGCCGTCGACGGCCTCGGCGATCATCGCGCGCAGGCCCTCCCGCTGGGAGCGGGCGATGCGGTGCAGCACCAGCTCGCTGTCGCTGGTGGACTGGAAGATGTGCCCCTGCTCCTCCATGTCGTCGCGCAGGTCGACGGCGTTCGTGATGTTGCCGTTGTGCGCGATGGCCAGGCGGCCCGCCTTGCAGTCCACCACGATCGGCTGCGCGTTCACCAGGCTCACCCGACCCGTGGTCGAGTAGCGGTTGTGCCCGATCGCCAGGTGCCCGCCCAGCTCGGCGAGGTTGGTCTCGTTGAAGACGTCCCCCACCAGGCCCATGCCGATGCGGCTGCGCATGTAGGTGCCGTCGCTCGCGGTGATGCCGCTGGACTCCTGCCCGCGATGCTGGAGCGCGTAGAGACCCAGGTAGCAGAGCTCGGCGGCCTGTTCGTTGCCGAACACGCCGATGACGCCGCACTCCTCACGGGGACGATCCTCGTGCTCGATCACTGCCCGCCTCCCTCTCGGCTGCTCGCCTCCGTCTCGGTGAGGATCTCCAGCAGGCGCCCCTCCTGGTAGTGGGGATTCAGCAGGAGCCCCTCGTGACGTCCGCGGGAGAGGGCCAGTCCGGCCACGTAGCCGCGGGCCGTGTCGATGTCGGGCGCCCGGAGCATCAGCTCCCAGAGGGTCCCGCTCCTGAGGTCGCTCAGCTCCACGCCGCCTTCGGCCAGGCGAGCGGCGCTGCGGCGGCGCTGGGCGGCGCGATCGCCGCCCTCGTCGGTGACCCAGAGCAGCGCGCGCCAGGCCTCGCCCTGCACGTCCTCTCCCGGGGCATCCACAGCCTCGTTCACCACCAGCACATGGCCGTCGTCCAGCCGGCCCTCGGCCAGGAAGCGGCGGTTCTCCTTGTTCGGATTGTAGTAGGCGGAGCTGCGCTCCAGCTCCGAGGCGAGGCCCGCCTCGAAGGCGTCCGCGTCGCCGCCGGCGACCTCGCCCTCGAAGCGCCAGAGATCGTAGCGGCGCAGGCCGGAGAGCGTGCCCTCCCAGCCCATCTGCTCGGTGAGGGCGATCCAGGCGGTCTCCCGCACGAGGTCCACCGTCTTCAGCTCGACCACCAGATCACGACGCATGGTTCGCCTCCTCGGCCCTCTTCGAGGCGGCCGTTACCATCGCCTCGAAGATCGCCATGCCGGGACCGGCGGCCTGGAGCGCTTCCCAGTTCCCCGCGGCCTCCCGGCGCTTCTCTCCCCATGGCCCCTCGATCATCTCCGGCACCTGGCCGAGCCAGGCGCAGCGCTCGGGGTGGGGCATCATCGCCACCACGTTGCCCGCCTCGTTGCACAGCGCCGCGGCGTCCAGGGCGCTGCCGTTGGGGTTCCGCGGCCAGCCGCCCGGGGCTTCGCCCCCGGGGCCGGCGTAGCGCAGCACGATCTGCCCCGCCGCGGCCAGATCGTCCATGAGTCCCTCGCGCCGGCTGGTGAAGCGGCCCTCGCCATGGGCGAAGGGCACCGGCAGCACCTGGCCCGCGAGATCGGAAAGCCAGCAGGGTCCCGCCTTCTCGATGGTGAGGTGGCACCAGTCCGTGAAGTAGCCCTCGCGGCCCGGCATGCGGTTGGGGGCCAGCGCCAGGTCGACGGCCGCTTCGCCGCCGCGGGCGGGCACGAACCCCGCCTCCACCAGCACCTGGGCGCCGTTGCAGATGCCGAGCACCGGCTTGCCCCGGCTCGCCTCGGCGTGGAGGCCATCGAGAATCATCTCCTTGGCGGCCACGGCGCCGGCCCGGATGCGGTCCTGATAGCTGAAGCCGCCGGGCAACAGGAACAGGTCGAACCCGGCGAGACGCTCGGGCGCCTCGTTCCAGCGCAGGATCTCGGCCTCGGCGCCCGCTGTCTCCAGGGCGCGGGCCGACTCGTATTCGCAGTTGACGCCGGGAAACTGCAGCACCGCGGCGCGCATCTTCCTGCTCATGCGCCACCTCCCTTCGCATCGGCTCCCGCCGGGAAGAGTGCGGGGAGGGTGCTTTCCCAGGCCTTCCGCAGATCCGCGAGACTCGAGTGGATTCTCAGGTCGCCCTCGATGGAGAGCCGCAGCGCGCCGTCGGCGGTCACCTCGCCGAGGCGGACACAGGCGATGCCTCTGGTCTCGCAGCCGGTCTCGAACCCGGCGGCGGCCGCCGGATCGAGTTCCAGCAGGAAACCGCCGCTCTCGCCGAACAGGTTCGCCGCGGCGTCGATATCGCCGGCCGGCAGGTCGAGGTCGAGGCCCAGGCCCAGCGCTCCGGGGCGCCGACCCAGCATCATCTCGGCGGCGCAGACGGCCAGGCCGCCCTCGCCGATGTCGTGGGCCGCGCGAACGATGCCCGCCGACACCGCCTCGAGCACCGCCAGGGATTCGGCCCGCGTGCGGCCGAAGTCCGCCGCGGGCAGCGCGCCGCCGGCCGAACCCAGGATCACGCGATGGTAGGCGCCGCCGCCCATCTCGTCACGTCGCGCGCCCAGCAGGTAGACGGAATTCCCCGCGCCCCCCAGCTGCTGGCCGGGCACCTTGCTCACGTCCGGCACGCGGCCGGCCAGCGACACGATGGGGCTGGGCGGAATCGCGGTGCCCGCCGCGCTCTCGTTGTAGAAACTCACATTGCCGCTGATCACTGGAATCGGATGCTCGGAGGTCTCGCCGGCATCGTCCTCGGCCATGCGGCCGATGCCGCGGCAGGCATCGCCGATGCCGCGCACGCCGTCGGCGAAGGCGCCGAAGGGCTCGGGTTTCTCGGGGTTGCCGTAGTTGAGGCAGTCGGTCAGCGCCAGGGGCCAGGCGCCCTGGCAGGCCAGGTTGCGCACGCTCTCGCAGACGGCCAGCACGGCGCCGCGGTAGGGATCGCGCTCGCCGTACCAGGGATTGCCGTCGCAGGTCACCGCGAAGCCCAGCGGGCTGCCCGAGAAGGGGGCGCTCACGCCCGCGTCGCCCTCGCCGGGACGCAGGCAGGCGTGGCCCTGCACCTCGCCGTCGTAGTGCTGGTAGAGATAGCTGCGGTCGCAGAGATTAGGATCTGCCAACAAAGTGAGAAGGTCCAATGAGAGGTCGCGGCTCGCGTCCCGCTCGGGCGCCGGGATGTCGCGGGGCGCCGGCTTGCTCTCGCGGTCGTAGGCGATGCCGCTGGTCACCACCTCCACCTTGGCGTCGCAGAGCACGTCCTCGCCGCGGGTCAGCGTGTAGCGGCCGTCCTGGGTGACCTCCCCCACGACCCGCGCGCAGGCGCCACGGTACACGTGGGGCAGCTCGAAGTCCTCGTTGTAGATCTTCAGCACCTTCTCGCTGAAGGTCTTGGGAACCGCGAGACCGTAGCGCTCCTGGGTCTCGCTGCAGGCGATGACCCGGCTGGCCAGGCGCTCGTCGGACACGGAGACCCGGTCGAGCCACACCCGCATGCCGAAGCCGCCGGCCTCGGCCAGTTCGCTGGAGACGCAGGCGATGCCGCCGGCGCCGAGGTCCTTGAAGCCGATCGGCACGCCCTCGTCGCGGGCCAGCGCCAGCACGGTCTTGTTGGCCTGGGAGAGCACGCGCTTGAGGAAGGGATCGGGCACCTGCACGGCGCCGCGGTTCTCCACGTCCTCGTCCAGGATCACGCTCGCGAAGGCCGCGCCGCCGAAGCCGGACTCGTCGGTGGGCTTGCCCACCAGGATGAAGTCGTAGGGCTCGTCGGCGGCCTCCTTCGGAACGCGGCTGCGGACGATCGCGTCCTCGGGCACGAGGCCCAGCGCCACCACGTTCACGAGGCAGTTGTCGTCGTAGCCCGGGTGGAACACCAGGTCGCCGCCCAGGTTGGGCACGCCGAGCGCGTTGCCGTAGTGCCAGATGCCGTCCACCACGCCGGCCATGATCTCCCTACTACGAGCGGCGCTCTTGCCGTGGGGATCGCCGAAGCGCAACGGGTCGAGCACGCCCACCACCTCGGCGCCCATGCAGTACACGTCCCGCACGATGCCGCCGATGCCGGTGGCCGCCCCCTCGAAGGGCAGCACCTGGCTGGGGTGGTTGTGGCTCTCGTGGCTGAGCACGAGGCACCAGCTCTTGCCGTCGGCCTCGCCCAGGCGCACCACGCCGGCGTCCTCCACCGGGCCGAGAACCACGTCCGGCCCCTCGGTGGGCAGGAAGCGCTTCAGGTAGGCGCGGCTGCTCTTGTAGGAGCAGTGCTCGCTCCACATGGTGTCGAACAGGGTGAGCTCGGTGAGCGTGGGCTCGCGGCCGAGGAGCTCGGCCACCTTGCGGGCCTCGCCGGGCTTGAGCATGAGTGTGTTTTCGGAAAGAATCCGGGACAGCTCGGCTTCGTCAAGCCGGGTGACTTCGATCACCGCTTCCATGGGATGACCGCCTGATTGGGCTGGAATTAAAGGTAGCCTGAGCCGGGAAAGCCCATATACTAGGCAAGTCCTCCGGAAAGTCCAGACCTTTATCCGGAGCCGCGATCCGCCCGTGCCGAGCGGGCCCCATCTCTAAAGCACGAGGGGAATCCATGGACGCCCACAAGACGATACAGAGCATCTTCCACGTCCTCGCGATCCTGGTGATCCTGGGATTCATGGCGCTGCAGGCGGGCGGCTGCATGGTGCTGGTGAGCGCCATGGGCAGCAGCGGCGAGGTCGCCGCCGGCGGCGGCAGCGCCACGGACGAGCTCGCCTTCGGCGACGACGCGGCGGAGGCCACCTTCCTGCGCGTGCCGGTGGTGGGCGTTATCAGCGCCGAGGCGGACGAGAACATGCTCGGCGTCACCAAGCTCTCCCTGCCCGAGAGCGTGGAGATGCTGCTGAGCCACGCCCGCAGCAGCAGCAAGATCGACGGCCTGCTGCTGGAGATCGACTCCCCCGGCGGCGCGGTCGACCCCTCCGACGTGATCTTTCACGAGCTGCGCCGCTTCCGCGAGGAAACGGGCAAGCCGGTCGTCGCCCGCATGAACGGCCTGGCGGCCAGCGGCGGCTTCTACATCGCCATGGGCGCCGACAAGATCATCGCCCACCCGAGCTGCCTCACCGGGTCGATCGGCGTGATCATCCAGACCTGGAACGGCACCGGGCTCTTCGAGAAGATGGGCATCGAGCTGGTCACCCTCACCAGCGGCCCCAACAAGGATCTGCTCAACCCCGGCAAGCCCATGAGCGACGAACACCGCGCGATCATCCAGGGCATCGTGGACGACGCCTACGACTCCTTCGTCGGCGCCGTCATGGCGGGCCGCGGAATGGAGGAAAACCACGTCCGCGAGCTGGCCGACGGCCGCATCTACACGGCGCGGCAGGCGCTGGAGCTCGACCTCATCGACGCCATCGGCTACGAGCAGGAGCTGCTGGCGATGCTGCGCGAGGCCGCCGGCGTGGAAACCGTGGAGGTGGTCGACCACAAGCTGCCCAGCCCCCTCTGGGACATGCTCGAGCTGGGCCTGGAGGGCTTCGCCGACCGCCTGCGCCCCGGCTCCCGCCTCGAGGCGCGCCTGGACGACTACGTGCTCGATCCGGGGCTCTACTACCTCTGGCGGCCCACGCTCTAGCCGCTTTCGATTGCGCGCGAGGCCCCCGGGATTCCCCATCCCGGGGGCCTCGTCGTATTCGAGCCGCATGTGATACAATACCCCCATGAAACAACTCATCGTCTTCCTCGCCTGCCTTCTCGTCGCCACCCCCGCTCTCTCCGCCACCTCCGCCCGCTGGGCCGCGGCGGGCGACACCCTGCTCACGGGTTCCGCCGCCACCGGTCAGGTGGGCGACATCGTCATGGAGAACGACCTCCTGCGCGCCGTCATCGGCGGGCCCGGCCACGGCGGGCAGTCCGCCGTCACCGGCGGCAACGTGCTGGACATCGGCACGCGCTCTTTCGGCCGCGACCTGATCGGCGAGCAGTACCTCTACCTCGAGGACGACTGGCCGCGCCAGGCCCTGTACGACACCGTGAGCATCATCGACAGCGGCGCCGGCGGCACCGCGCGGGTGCTCGCCACCGGCGTCGACTCTCAGCAATCCTCGCTGCGCATCGAGACCGAGTACCGTCTCGCCGACGGCGCGAGCTCCCTCGAGATCCGCACGACCATGATCAACGACGTTCCCGCCACCCTGTCCAACTACGACCTGGGCGACGCCTTCTACTGGAGCGGCGCCCAGCCCTTCCTGCCGGGCTACGGCTGGGACCCGCCATCACTGACATCAAGCGCCTGGCTCGCGGCCAGCGACGGCTACTCCGCGATCGGCTACGCCGACTCCCTGGGCAACATGGCGGGCGAACACGGCGGCGACTGGTCCGACCTCACGCTGACCGTGGTCGACCTGCCCCCGGGCGTGCCCGTCACCTACGTCCGCCACCTGATCGTGGCCGAAGGCGGCGTGGGCGCGGTGGTGAAGGAGATCCACGAGCGGCTGGGCACGCCCACCGGCACGCTCACGGTGGAGATCGCCTACACGCCGGAACCCTATGCCTGGCTGATGAGCGACGTGCTGCTGAGCGACGGTTCGGGCGACCCCTACCTCAGCATGAGCCTGACGGAAGGGACCTCGGGACACGTGACGCTGCCGGCCGGCGACTGGAGCCTGGTGGCCGACACGCCCGGCTACACCGACGACTGGGCCGCCTTCACCATGAACGTGGGCGACTCGCTCCACTACGCCTTCGCGCAGACCTACGAGGGGCCGATCTACGCCACCGGCGACACGCTGAGCATCATCCAGCGGCCGATCCTGAACGTGCCGGCCATCGTGGAGCCCGGCGAGCTGCTGGCGATCGAGTGCGAGGCCGACCCGGCCACCGCCGAATGGACGGCCACGCTGACCCACGGCGCCAAGACGATCCCCCTGACCCTCGAGTCGACCCTCTACGACCCCGCCACCCTCTGGTGGACGCTCCAGGCGCGCCTGCCGGCGATCGTCGAGATCGACGAGCTCTACGACCTGAACGTGTGGGCCGACGGCGAGCAGGACCGCAGCCACAACGCAGTGCGCGTGGTGAAGGGCGAGCCCACGGACTACTACTTCGTCCACTTCACCGACTCCCACCTGCCCACCCACGCCTATGTGGGCGAGACCGGCGAGGTGCCCGACTCCACGGAGATCCTCGACCTGCGCGCGGTGATCGACGACATCAACATCATCAACCCGGCCTTCGCCATGCACACGGGCGACCTCGTGAACGAGGGCGAGCTGGAGGACTACCTCTACGCCCGCTGCTACACGCGCTCGAAGAACCTGCTGGGCGAGCTCACGGTGCCCGTCTACCTGGTGGGCGGCAATCACGACCTGGGCGGCTGGGTGTGGACGGCGCCGCCGGACGGCACGGCGCGCAGGGACTGGTGGCGCTTCTACGGCTGGGGTCGCGCGAACGACCCGCCGCCCGGCGCGCCCGCGCGCACTCAGGACTACACCTTCACGCTGGGCGACGTCCGCTTCATCGGCCTGGAGGCCTACGACAACTACGACTCCTGGCGCGAGGAGATCTACGGCGCCGAGAGCTTCACCGACGATCAGATGAGCTGGCTCTCGACCACGCTGTCGACCTCGAGCAGCCCGGCGCACGTGCTGTTCTATCACTACGACTTCCAGGGCGAGCTGAACGCGAACGCGCTCGGCGTCGACATGATGCTCTACGGACACACCCACGGAAACCAGGGCAACCTGAACAACCACCCCTACGTGCTCGGCACCGCGAAGACCTGCGACGGCGGCCGCTCCTTCCGCCTCACCCGCGTGAGCGGCGGAACGCTGGATCCGCAGGCGACGCTCTCATCGGGCAGCTACGGCGAGAAGCTGCGCGCGATGTACATCCCGGCCAACGACGGCCTGGCCTCCAGCGTGGCCTGCCAGCTCACCAACAACTTCAACGAGCGCTTCGAGCACGGCCTGCTGCGTTTCCACCTGGTCCATGCCGGCCAGGGCTACGAGGTGGACGGACCCGGCACGATCGTGCAGGTGGACGGCAGCGGCGCGCACGCCGTCGTCTACGTCGCGGTGGATATCCAGCCGAGCAGCCAGGAGATGATCACGGTGAGCGTCGGCGGCGGCACGCCGGCCACGCCGCCGCTGCCGCCGGAGCGGGTCTACCTGAAGCAGAACCACCCGAACCCCTTCAACCCGCGCACCGAAGTTTCCTTCGGACTGCCGAGCGCGGGCCACGCGCTTCTGACGGTGCACTCCCCGGACGGCCGCGAGGTCGCCCGTCTTATCGACGCCCGCTGCGACGCCGGCGAGCTGAGCGTGAGCTGGGACGGAAGGGACCGGAACGGCGAGGAGCTCGCGTCGGGGGTCTATCTGCTGCGGCTGAAGACCGTGGACGATGTCCTGAGCCGGAAGATACACCTGCTCCGGTGAGCGTCGTCGGGCTTCACCTCGAGCTCGCAAGGCGAGCACTCGCAGGCGCCCGATCGATCGCTCATCTCCGATGCAAGTCACGGGCACAAATGTGACGGCCCTCCCATCTGGGGAGGGCCGTTTGCATCAAGCCTCCGCAAGGCCACGACCTCGCTGGCTTCAATTCGCTGTACCCGGAAGATAGCCTCTTCAGGCCATTCCTGTCAAAGCGGATCTAGAAGTGGTAGACGCCGCAGATCCAGAGCTGGTTGTTGCCATTGGCGGTTGTGAGTCGACCTTCGAGCTTGAACTGCTCGTTGACATCGTAGCCGCCCCCGAAGGTGAGACCGATATCCGAGCTGGAGTGTGTTGTATTGTCCTGAGTCTCGTGCTCCCAGGTCCATCGCATCATGTACATGCCGAGTCCACCCACACCATAAAACGGGCTGTCAGCGTCGAAGTGATACTCGGCCAAGACAATGATGGGGATCTGGCTGTAGCTCCAACTCGCGTCGCCGAAATCCTGACCACCGTACATTACGTAGCCCACTTCTCCGCGGAAGTTCATCTAATCGTTGTGAGGAACAGTCATGCCGACTCCTCCACCGAAACCGTTTCCGGCCACATCGCCGAAGCTGCCCGTGGGCAGAGAGAACAGACCATGGGCGTAGAAGGACTTGGAGTCCATGTCCAGGGCCAGGGCGGTGCCGCTCATCAGGAGCAGCGCGATCAAGGCAAGCGCGACTTTACGCATCGATAACCTCCGAGTAAGTGTTTGGTGGGGTTCGGATGCGCGAAGCCTAGCTCATGCTCCGCGCAGCTTACCAGCGATAGTTTTCGAATACGGCATTCATCCCAGCACACGTTCGAAGATCGCATCGACGTTCCGGAGCTGGTGATTCAGGTCGAAGCAAGCGCGCACGCGATCTTGGCCCAGTGCTTCGACGATGACCTCGCTCTCCAGCACCGAGTCCATGAACTGCTTCTCGCTGTTCCAGATGCCCATGGCGGCTTGCTGCACGGCGGCGTAGGCGTCTTCGCGGCTGAGGCCGGTCTCGGCCAGCGCGAGCAGCAGCACCTGGCTGAACACCAGCCCGCCCGTGCGTTCGATGTTGGCCATCATGTTCTCGGGGTAGACGAGCAGCCCGTCGAGCACCGGGATGAACTTGTGGAACATGTAGTTCAGCAGAATCGTGGAGTCGGGAATGATCACGCGCTCCACCGAGCTGTGGGTGATGTCCCGCTCGTGCCACAGCGCCACGTTCTCCAGCGCCGCCATCGCATTGCCGCGCAGCACGCGGGCGAGGCCGGCCACCCGCTCGCTGGTGATGGGGTTGCGCTTGTGAGGCATGGCGCTCGAGCCCTTCTGGCCCTTGGTGAAGGGCTCCTCGATCTCCAGGATGTCCGTGCGCTGCAGGTTGCGCAGCTCGGTGGCGATGCGGTCGAGGCTGCTGGCGATGACGGCCAGCGTGGTCATGTACTCGGCGTGACGGTCGCGCTGCAGAACCTGGGTCGACACGCTCGCGGGCTCCAGGTCGAGCTTGGCGCACACCATCTCCTCCACGGCAGGGTCGAGATGCGCGAAGGTTCCGACCGCGCCGGAGACCTGCCCCACGGAGATCGTCTTCACGGCGGCCTTCAGACGCCGACGGTTGCGCCGCATCTCCTCGTACCAGAGCAGGCACTTCAGCCCGAAGGTGGTGGGCTCGGCGTGGATGCCGTGGCTGCGGCCGATGCAGGGCACCCTCTTGTAGGCCAGCGCCTGCTTCTTCAGCACCTCGATCATTCGCTCGATGTCCGCGAGCAATAGGTTCCCCGCGTCGCGCATGGCCATGGCCAGGCCCGTGTCGAGGATGTCGCTGCTGGTCATGCCCAGGTGCACGTAGCGGCTGCTCTCGCCCACGTGCTCGGCGACGTTGGTGAGGAAGGCGATCACGTCGTGGTTCGTGACCTCCTCGATCTCCTCCACCCGACTCACTTCGAAGGCCGCGCGAGCGCGAATCTCCTTCGCGGCCTCCTCGGGGATGCGGCCCAGCTCGGCCTGGGCCTCGCAGGCGAGAATCTCGATCTCGAGCCAGCGCTCGAGCTTGGCTTCCTCGGTCCAGATGGCGCCCATCTCGGGGCGGGTGTAGCGCTCGATCACGTCGGCGTCCTTTCCGGTTACTCGTCCTTGTAGGCCTCGAGCCGCACGGGCAGCTCGATCTCCTCGCCCTCTCGATTCACGACGAGGACGACCTCGTCCCCCACCTCGTAGCGGAAGAAGAGGCGGTTGCCCTCCTCCACGTTGCGCACGGCCTGGCCGTTGATCGAGGTCACCACGTCCCCGGGCTCCAGCCCCGCGGCATGGGCGGGGCCGCCGCGGAACACGGTGGTGACGAAGATGCCGCTGCGCACCTGCAATCCGTAGTGCACCACGTGGAAGGGCTTGAGGTCCATCGCCTCGAAGCCGGCCCAGGTGTCGCGCACCTGCCCGTAGCGCTCGAACTCGTTCAGCACCCAGGTCACCTTGTTGATGGGCCGCGCGAAGCCGATGCCCAGGCTGCCGCCGTCCTTGGTGAAGATGAGCGTGTTGATGCCCACCACCTGGCCCTCGCTGTTCACCAGGGGCCCGCCGCTGTTGCCCGGGTTGATGGCCGCATCGGTCTGGATCATGTCGGAGTAGAGCCCCTCGCCGCCGGCGCGCACGTCGCGATGCACGGCGCTCACCACGCCCACGGTCACGCTGGGCCGGATGTCGTTGAGCTGGAAACCGAAGGGGCTGCCGATCGCGATCACCCACTCGCCGAGCAGCAGCTCGTCGCTGTCGCCCAGCTCCGCGTAGGGCAGAAGCTGCCCCTCGCCCAGTTCCACCTGGAGCAGCGCGATGTCGTGCTTCTTGCTGGTGTCCAGCAGGCGGGCGGGGAAGCTGCGGCCGTCGCTCAGGGTCACCTGGATCCGGTGCGCGCCCTCCACGACGTGGTTGTTGGTGACCACGCGTCCGTAGGGGCTCACCAGGACGCCGCTGCCCTGGCCCGGCACCTCCTGCTCGTACACGCGCGGGCGGCCGAACATGTCGAAGTACTCGAGGATGGAGCGCGGGCGAGCCACGTAGCGCTGAAGCTGCGTCACCTGCACCGACACCACGGCCGGCGCCACCTTCTCCGTGGCCGTGACGATGGCGTTGCGGCGGCCGG
This sequence comes from uncultured bacterium, assembly GCA_964399495.1. Lineage (GTDB taxonomy): Bacteria > Krumholzibacteriota > Krumholzibacteriia > JACNKJ01 > JACNKJ01 > CAYNQX01. The sequence goes on along the minus strand of CAYNQX010000002.1, from coordinate 112,319 downwards.
CCTCCACGTCCCAGTAGCCGACGGGCAGGTTCGACGCGCCGGGATCGGCCGACTCGATGCGGAGCGAGGCGAACTGCTCCAGGAGCAGGTCCTGGGCCTCCTTGCGCAGGAACTCCGGCGCCTTGAGCACGATGAACAGCACCATCGCCAGGGCGGCGATGGAGAGGCCCGTGAGCAGCCCCGTGAGAATGGGAATCCAGCGTCCGCTGGTCTTGCCGTAGGGATCGGTCATCCGTCACTCCCCCTGCTTGGCCCGCCAGTCGGCCAGGAATCGCTCGATGCCGCCGTCCGTGAGCGGGTGGCCGACGAGCTGCTCGATCACCGGGTAGGGAATCGTCGCGACGTCGGCCCCGAGTCGGGCGGCCTCCGCCACGTGCATCGGATGGCGAATCGACGCCACGAGCACCTCGGTGGTGAAGCTGTAGTTCCGGTAGATCTGGACGATGTCGGCGATCAGGTCCATGCCCTCCTGCCCGACGTCGTCCAGCCGCCCCACGAAGGGGCTCACGTAGGTCGCGCCCGCCTTGGCGACCAGCAGCGCCTGGTTCGGCGAGAAGCAGAGCGTGGCGTTGGTCTCGATGCCGTCGGCGGCGAAGGCCTTGATCGCGCGCAGCCCCTCGAGGGTAATGGGCACCTTGATCACGATGTTGTCCGCGATCTTCTTCAGCTCGCGACCCTCGGCGATCATCCCCTCGGCGTCCGGGGCCATCACCTCGGCGCTCACCGGCCCCGGCACGATGGAGCAGATCTCCCGGTAGATCTCCTCGGCCGTCCCCTCCTCCCGGGCCACCAGGCTGGGATTGGTGGTGACGCCGTCGAGCACGCCCATGGCCGTCGCCAGTCGGATCTGCTCGATGTTGGCGGTATCGATGAAGAACTTCATTGCCCTCATTTCGTGGAATCGAACGATGGCCCGCGCCTCGACGCGGGCAGTATAGGCACGCCCCCTCCGTCAGTCCAGACCCGGCGCCTCGCCGCCGAGGAAACGTTCGGGATACACAACGCGCCTCAGGAACAGACCGTGGGGCGGCGCCGTCAGGCCGGCCAGGGTGCGGTCGCCGGAAGCGAGAACCTCCGCCATCCGCTCGGGTTCCCAGCGCCCCTTGCCGATCTCCACCAGCGTGCCCGTGATGATGCGCACCATGTTGTGCAGGAATCGATCGGCGCCGACGCGCAACTGGAGCTCCCCCGGCTCGGGTTCCAGCAGCTCGAGCTCCCGGATGCGGCAATGGGTGCCCTTGGCCGCCCCCTCCCGCGTGCAGAAGGCGCGGAAATCGTCGGCCGCCGCCAGCACGGGCAACGCCGCGCGCATGCGTTCGGGATCGACCGGCATCGGCAACTCCCATCGCAGTCGCCGCAGGGGCGCGCAGTGCACGCGTCCGAGCCGGTACAGGTAGAAGCGGCCGGTCGCCGAGAAGCGCGCGTTGAAGTCCGACGGCGCCTCGTGGATCTCGATCGGCGTGATGTCGTCCGGCAGCAGCCCCCTCAGGTTGCCCAGCAGGCGACGCGCCGGTCGGGGGTTCTCGAGCGCGAAGGAGGCGCACTGCCCCAGCGCGTGCACGCCGGCGTCGGTGCGCCCGGCGCCGTGCACCTTGACCGGGCGTCGGTCCAGGATCGCCAGCGCGCGCTCCAGCTCCCCCTGCACGCTGCGATCCGTGGTCTGCTTCTGCCAGCCGTGGAAATCCGTGCCGTCGTAGGCGAGCACCAGACGGTAGACGGTCACGCGCCCCCCTCCCGCATCCAGATCGTGATCAGCAGCAGGATCACGGCGCCCACGAAGGGCAGCAGGTCGCCCGCCCCGGGCGCGCCCCGCGGGGCGCCGGCCCAGCGCTCGGGGAAACGGCGCAGGGTGAGAGCCTCGGCAAGGGTATCGCCCCGCGCCAGCACGTTGCGGAACAGCGGCAATATGAGCGAGGGCCAGTGGGCGCCGCGCAATCCGCCGCCCCGAGCGCCGATGCCGCCGCGCGCACGCCAGCCCCGCTCGAGCAGCCAGGCCTCGCGCAGCACGAGCTCCAGCCAGGAGAGGGCGAGCAGCGGCGCGAGCAGGCGGCGGGCAAGGCGCGGGTTCCGGGGCAGCCGCGACAGGAGCGCCGCGGGATGCAGGCGCTCGAGGCTGCGCGCGGAGATGAGGATCCAGAGGCTCAGGCGCAGGGTGAGCTGCAGGCCGCGGCTCCAGCCGGTGGCGTCGTAGCGCCAGGGCATGAGCCTGCCCTCTGACGGCCCCACCCAGTCCAGCACGTGAAACAGCGGCAGCAGGAGCAGCAGCGGCAGGAATGCCAGCGGCGCCCGCCAGGAGCGGAAGACGGGTGACGGCAGGAACAGGTAGATCAGCGCCCCGGCCGTCGCGGGCAGGAGCTGCCTCGGCGTCCAGGCCATGCCCACCGCCAGGCTGAGCGCGACGAAGACCGAGAGCGCCAGCCCGGGATGGGCCGTACGCTCGGGCAGCAGCGCGGGCAAGGGCGAAGGCGGAAAGGCCGAGCGCTTCATCGCGCGGCCTTCCTTTCCCGCGCTTCAGCGGCCAGGGCGCGCAGGCTCCCGGCCAGCGCGCGCCAGCTGAAGCGCTCGGCCGCGTCCGCGATTCCGCGGCTCAGGGTGTCCCTGAGCTCGGGCTCCGCGAAGAAGCGGTCGGTGGCCCGCGCCAGCGCCTCGTGGTCGCCGGGCGGTACGAGCAGGCCGCTCACGCCGTCCTCGATCTGTTCGGGCAGGCCGCCCACCGCCGTGGCCAGCACCGGCTTGCCGAAGGCGAAGGCGATCTGGGCGATGCCGCTCTGGGTGGCGCTGCGATAGGGCTGCAGCACGAGGTCGGCGGCCTGGAAGTAGCCCGCCACCTCCTCGTTGGCGACGTAGCGATCCACTACACGCACGCGGTCGTTCAGGTTCAGCTCCTCGATGAGAGCGTCGTAAGGACCTCGGTCCTCGTAGAACTCCCCCACCACGAACAGGCGCAGCTTGGACTCGCGGCTCGCGGCCAGCGCCCGCAGGGCGAGATCGAGGCCCTTGTAGGCGCGGACGTAGCCGAAGAACAGGGCCACCTTCTCGTCGGCCTCCACGCCGAGGGCCTCGCGGGCCTCCTCGCGGGTGGGAGCGTCGTCGCCGAAGGCGTCGTAGCGGGGATGGGGATGCACGCGCATCAGGGCGTGCGGCAGGATCTCCCGCAGGCGCTCGGCGTCGCTCTCGCTGTGCACCAGGAATCCGTCCGTGGCGGGGAAGACGCGGCCGGCCAGAAGCAGATCCACCCGGCTCCGCTCGTGGGGCAGGACGTTGTGGCAGAGCAGCAGCCGCGCGCAATCCGGCGAGCGGCGTCCCACCCTGCGCAACACGCCGCCGTAGGCCGGGCCGAAGAACGGGTGCCACCAGTGGCACAGCACCGCGTCGGGCGCGGCGGCGTTCACGGCCCCCGCCGTCCTCCCCCAGCTCGGCGGATCGAGGCTGCCCAGCAGCCGCGGCGCGGGCAGGGCCAGCGGACTCGCGCTCTCGTCGTACTGGGTCTTGCCGGGAAACAGCAGCTTCGGATAGAGGCGGCGGAAGTTGATCGGAGCCACCTCGTCCTCGCGCGCGAGCTCCTTCGCCAGCAGCGCGCCGTAGTGGGCGATGCCGCCGCGGTAGGGATGGAGCGGACCGAGCAGCGACCAGCGCATCATGATACCCCGGCCTCCCCACCCGCCACGGCCATCTCCGACACCCGCAGCGTGGGCGAGGTGACGGCGCCGAGGGTGAAGTCGAGATCGTCGCCCACCGCGTCGACGGCGCCCAGCACCTCGTCGAAGGAGCCGGCCACGGTGACCTCCCGCACGGGATAGGCGACCTGTCCCTTCTCGATCCACAGACCGAGACAGCCCTGCGACCAGTGGCCGCTGGCCGCCTGGAAGCCGCCGCCCATCATGCCGGTGACGAGGAGCCCCGCCTCCACGCCTCCGAGGATCTCGAGCGCGGGAACGGATCCCGCCGCGAAGTGAAGATTGCTCGCGACGACGCCGCCGCCCCAGCGGCCGTGCCCGGTGGCGGGCAGCTCCAGGCGCCGCGCGCTCTCGACGTCCGTGGCGTGATGCGCGAGGACGCCCGCCGCCACCAGTTCGAGGCGTTCGCTGGCGAGGCCCTCGCCGTCGCAGGCGCGACTGCCCAGGCCGCGGGAGCGCAGGGGATCGTCGATGAGGGTGAGAAGTTCGGAGCCCACGCGCGTGCCCAGGCGGCCGGCGAGGTAGCTCCGCTCCCGGCGCACGGCGTCGCCGCTCAGGCAGCCGAAGAGCATGCCCGCCATTCGCGCGGCCATGCGCGGCTCGAAGATCACGGGGAAGCGGCCCGTGGGCGCCATGCGGGCGTCCAGGCGACGTAGCACGCGACGGGCGGCCTCCGCGCCCAGTTCGGCGGGCGCGACGAGCTCGGCGAAGTGACGGGCGCGGCGCGCCCAGCCCTCCGTGACCCGCTCGCCCCGCGAGTCGGTGGCGACGGGCATCATCGACAGGCTGTGGCTGCTGCCGCGCCGGGAGTGCTCGAAGCCGTTGCTCGTGACGTACACGAGTTCGTGATCGCCGCTGGCGTAGCCCGCGCCCTGGCTGTTGTCGATGCGCGCGTCGGCGTCCAGGGCCGCGGCCTCGGCCTCGCGGGCCAGCACGATCCCGGCGGCGGCGTCGGGGCCGGGCTCGGCGTCGTGGAGATCGAGTTCGGGGAAGCGCGTGGCGTAGCGCTCGGGTTCGGGCAGGCGGTGCTGGTCGTCCGGTTCGCAGTGGCGGGCCAGCGCCACCGCCTCGGCGGCCATGGCCTCGCACAGTTCGGGCTCCAGCTCGGTGCTGCTCACCACCGCCTTGCGACGATCGACGAACACGCGCAGGCTCAGCGCGCCGCGCTCGGCCTGCTTCAGCACCTCCAGCTCGCCCATGCGCACCTGCACGGTGAGCTCGCGTCCGGCCTCCAGGCGCAGGTCCGCCTGGTCGGCGCCGGCGCGTTTCGCGGCGGCGAGAACGCGGCGGGCCAGGTCGAGCCGGTTCATCGTCCACCTCCCGTGCTAGTGCCGCCCACGGTGATGCTGTCGATCTTCACGTGGGGCAGCCCCACGTTGGCGGGCACCCGCTGGCCCCGCTTGCCGCAGCTCCACATGCCGGGCGATATCGTGAGGTCGTCGCCCACCATGGAGACGCGGCCCATCACCTCGGGACCGTTGCCGATGAGCGTCGCGCCCTTCACGGGCGGGCCCACCTTGCCGTTCTCGATGAGGTAGCCCTCGGTCACGTCGAACACGAAATCCCCGCGCGCGATGTCCACCTGCCCGCCGCTGAAGTGCTTGGCGTAGAGACCGCGCTTCACCGAGGCGAGGATCTCCCCGGGCTCGCTCTCGCCCGGCAGCAGGTAGGTGTTGGTCATGCGCGGCAGCGGGTGATGGCGAAAGGACTCGCGGCGGCCGTTGCCCGTGGGCGCCACGTCCATGACGCGGGCGCTGAGACGGTCGTGCATGTAGCTGCGCAGCACGCCGTCCTCGATCAGCACCGTGCGCTTCGAGGGGCAGCCCTCGTCGTCCACGTTGATGGCTCCGCGGTCCGACGGGAGCCCGGGATCGTCCACCACGGTGCAGAGAGAGCTGGCCACCTTCTCGCCGATCCTCCCCGAGAACTTGGAGGTGCCCTTGTGGTTGAAGTCCGCCTCCAGCCCGTGGCCCACGGCCTCGTGGAGCAGGATGCCGCTCGTGCCCGGCCCCAGCACCACCGGCAGGGGGCCGGCGGGCGCCTCCTCGGCGACGAGCCGCAGCCGGGCCATGCGCAGCGCCTCCCACGCCACCTCGAGCTCGGGACGGCCGTCCAGGAACTCCATGTCGACGCGTCCGCCGGCGCTGCTGCCGGCGCTCTCGCGGCGGCCGTTCTCACCCAGGACCACGCTGCAGTTCAACCGCAGCATGGGCTGGACGTCGCGGGCGAGCACCCCGTCGCTGGTCGCGACCAGTATCTCCCTGCGGCTCTCGACATAGCTGCCCTGCATCTTGAGCAGGCCGGGCTCGGCCAGGGCCGCCTCCTGCATGCGGGCGAGCAGGGCGACCTTGTCCGCGAGCTCGCCCGTCTCGAGGGGGCGGCGCTCGGGATAGTGACTGGGGAGCGCGGGCACGCGGAAGCTCGTCGGAGCGTGGACCGCGGCGCCGTCCGAGTCGGCCACGTGGGCCGCGGTGTCCGCGGCCGCGAGGAGCGCCGCCTCCTCGAAGCTCTCGCTGTAGGCATAGCCCGTCCGCGTGCCGGAGAGCACGCGCAGGCCCACGCCGGCGCCGCGGTTCAGGAGGGCCTCGGCGAGACGTCCCTCTTCCCAGCGCAGGATCCGGTCCTGCTCGCGCTCGACGAAGAGGTCGGCGTAGTCTCCGCCGCGCGACAGGGCGCGCGCGAGGACGCGCCTCAGGACGCCCTCGTCGATGTCGATCGCGGCGCGGGTTCCGTCATCGGGAGACGATGTCATGGACGCTCCTCGGCAGGGTGGCGATGCGGGTCGGCAGCAGGCTAACCCAGGGTTCGCGCGAGGTCAATCGGCGCCGAGACGGCGGCGAAGGTCGTCCAGCGCCCGCCGGTGGGTGGCCCAGGCGATCGGTTCGGGCGGCGCGCTTAGGGGAAACCAGCGGGCGTCGTCGGCGTCGTCGCCGGCCACCGCCTCACCGCCCGCGTAGGGCGCGTGGAAGACGACCAGCAGGGCGTTGTGCCGGGGATCGTCGAAGGCGGAGTAGGCGCCCACCAGGCCGCAGGGGCCGGCCGTGAGACCGGTCTCCTCCTCGAGTTCACGCCGCGCGCAGACCTCGATATCCTCGTCCCACTCCTGGAAGCCGCTGGGCAGGGACCACTGGCCCTTATTCGGTTCACCCGCGCGGCGCACCCAGAGCAGTTCCTCCCCCCTGAGCAGCATCAGGGCCGCGGCGGGCACGGGGTTGCGCCAGTCGATGAAGCCGCAGCCGCAAACCGAACGCGGGCGGTCCTGGATCTCGCGCCGGGACAGGGGCTCGCCGCAGAGGGGGCAGTGGGTCCATTCCCTCACGAGGCGCCTCCCGTCGACCGGGGCGCCACCTTGCGATAGATCCCGCGATTGCGCGTGAAGCGCTTGGTGATGATGAACTCCCTGCGCAGCGTGCAGAAGTCCGGGTGGAACTTTTCGATCATGGTGTTGACCTCGGACTCGGGGTAGTCCCGATCGTCCTCGAACTGCCCGGCGAGCCAGTCGAGAATCACCTCGCGCTTCTTCCGCTGCGCGGGAATCGCCACCAGGCGCCCACGCTTCACGAAGTTGCGCAGCACCTTCTCGGCGTAGGCCCCCTCGGGAAAGGGCCCCGCGCCGGCGCGCAGGTTCTCCAGGCGCAGCAGTTCGCGGGAGACGTCGCGCAGGCGTTTCTCCTGCAGCCGGTACTGCCGGTACTGCTGGTCGTTCTCCACCGACAGCAGTCCCGCCCGGCGGAGAATCCGCAGGTGATGACTGGCCGTGGCGGGAGTGAGTTCGAGCTGGTCGGCGATCTCCTGCACCACCGCCGGCCGGCTGGCCAGCAGGCCGATGATGCGCAATCTCTGCTTGTGGGCGAGAGCCTTGAAGAAGTCCATGGCCTCTTCGAGGTCGCCCGGCCGGGTTTCGCTGGCGCTCATGGCGGCCTCCCTGCGATCGGACTGTATTTCGATACTCTTGATAATATCGACGGAACTCATGGCTGTCAAGCCCGCCCCCGAGAATCGAATTGCGTCGCCGGAAACTCTCCGACATTATTCCCCCTGTTACCGAAACACCCCGATGACCCCTGCCGAGAGGCCGAAACATGCCGCGTCTTCCGCGCGTCCTCCTGCCCCTGTTCTGTCTGTTGCTCCTGCCCGTACCATCCCTCGGCGATCTCCCCGACCACGGTCTGGCCGGCAACGACGCGGTCTTTCCGCCCCTGGCGGTGGCCGCCGACGACGGTCTTCTGGGGCTCTACCACAACCCGGCCTCCCTGGCCTTCCGCCCCGGCGAGTTCGGCCTGCTCTACCTGCAGGGCATGCGGATGGGCACCGACCAGGACGCCCTGAAGCCCGCCTTCGAGAGCCGCTTCACGGGCAACTGGAGCCTGGCCCTCGGCGGACCCATCGCCCTGGGGCTGGACCACGTGAGCCTGCCCTCCGGATACGACTACGGCCCCGGAGCCGAAGATCGCACGCCCCGCCTCCGCCGCGGCGACCGCTACAACCTGGGCCTCTCCCACCGCTTCGACCTGCACGGCTGGCGCACCCAGATCGCGATCGGCGCGGCCTACCGCTTCACGCGCAGCAACGCCTACGCCCTCGACGGGCTCTCCACCTGGGATATCGGCGCCGTGCTGCGCTGGCGTCGCTGGGTCTCACTGGGGCTGCACATCCGCAACACCGACCGCCCCGCGCTGCGCGGCCTCGAGCCGGGCGACGACCGTTCGATCGCCCCCAGCTACACCTTCGGTCTCGCGCTGCGGCCCAAGCGGCACTGGGCCACCCTGAGCTTCGACGTCACCCAGTTCGAGCTGGAGAACGGCTGGGACTACTCCACCAGCGCCGGCCTCGACATGGACCTGTCCGGCCGCGCGCGCGTTCGCCTGGACTGGCGCAGCGACAGCCGCTTCAGCCTGGGCCTCTACCTGAGCGACGCCGGAGTCCGCGGCGGACTCGCCGTGAGCAACCAGCACGAAGGCAGCCGCGGCACGCGCCACGGCGCCATGGTCCTGGAGTGGCGCAACCGTCGCTTCGGGATGCCCCTGATCCCCGACCGTCACTTTCTCGACCTCGAACTGAGCGGGCCGATATCCGACGCTCCGGCCCCCCGCCGCTTCGGCGCGGAGCGCGCCCACGATCTGCGCGCCATTCTCGACCTCATCGGCGACGCCGTCGCGAACCGCGACGTGAAGGGAATCCTGATCCGCCTCGATTCCCCCGGCCTCGGCCTGGCTCAGCGCGAGGAACTTCGCCGCGCCCTGCTCGGCTACCGTCGCGTGACCGGCCGGCCGGTGGTGGTGTACGCCGACAGCTACGGCATCGAGGACTACTACCTCGCCACGGCGGGCAGCCGCGTGCTCCTGAACCCCGTCGGCGCGATCCGCTTCACGGGACTCCGGCGCGATCGCCTCTACTTCCGCGATGCCCTCGACAAGCTGGGGATCCAGGCGGATCTGATCCAGCAGGGACGCTACAAGTCCGCCCCGGAGAGCTTCACGCGGACCGAGGCGAGCCCCGCGGCTCACGAGGCGGACAGCAGCTTCGTCGCCGCCCGCTACATGGCCCTCACCCGCGGCATCGCGGAGGGACGCAACCTCCCTCTGCCCGAGGTTCCGCTCTTCCTGGACCGCGGGGTGATTCCCCCCTCCGTGGCCCTCGAGATCGATCTCGTCGACGCGCTCGTACACCCCTCGCAGATCCGCGAACACCTCGCGACCGAGGAGGACCAGGGACGCCTGCTCGAGCCCGAGCGGCTCGAGGCCCGCGAGCTCACGAAGAACCGCTGGGGCGAGGACCGCGCCCTGGCGCTGATCCATGTGGATGGCATCCTGGTCACCGGCCGCAGCGGCCACGGACTCCTGGGCCCGGAGACCGGCGCGGCCACGGTGGTGGAGGCGTTGCGCGCCGCGCGCCTCGATCCGAGAATCCGCGGCGTCCTCATGCGGGTGAACAGCGGCGGCGGAGGCGTGCTGGCCAGCGAGATCATCCGCAGGGAGATCATGGCTACCCGTGATCGGAAACCGGTCGTCGTGAGCTTCGGCGAGGCGGGCGCAAGCGGCGCCTACCTGCTGGGCATGGAGGCCGACCACGTGCTCTGCAATCGTCACACGCTCACCGGCAGTATCGGCGTCTGGGGAGGCAAGCTCGTCTTCGGCGGATTGCTGGAAAAGCTGGGAATCGGCCACGACGGCGTGAGCGAAGGGCGCCACGCCCGCAGCGACGACCCCTTCGCCCCCTACGACGAGGAGGCCCGCCGCCAGGTGCAGGAGGAGCTCGATCGCCACTATCGCAACTTCGTGGGCGCCGTGGCGGCCCGCCGCCGCATCAGCGAACCCGAGGTGGACCTGATCGGCCGCGGCCGGATCTGGGGCGGCGTCGATGCGATCGGCCACGGACTCGTGGACGAACTGGGCGGCATGCGCGAGGGCCTGGCCGCCCTGCGGCGCCTGTCGTCGATTCCGCCGGGCGACCCGATCGAGATCGTCCGACTGCCCGAGCGGCCCTCGCTCATCGCCATGCTGCGGGGCGACGGCCACGGCGCCTACGGCGCAACGAAGGCCGGCCTGCTCCCCGCTCCGGGCGAGGATCTCACCCGCTGGCTGGAACGGCTCGAGCCCTATCCGTCGGGAGCGGCGCTGGCGCTGGAGCCGGCCGCCCTGCCGCCCGTGCCGGCCGCGATGCTCCGATGATCTGGCACCGCCGCAGCCTCGAACTGAGTCCGGCCCTCGGCGAGTTTCTCGAGGAACGCCTCCTCATGGCCGGCCACGAGCGGCTCAGCAGCGAGCGTCCGACGGGATCGCCCCTGATGACATTGAGCGTCTACGCCGAGAGCCCCACCGAGCTGCCGGGGTCCGAGGACCTGGCCCGCTGGCTCGCCGAAGCGGAGGACGCGGGCCTCTCCGCCGCCGACCTGCGTTGGACCGAGACCGACGTCGCCGACCGCGACTGGGACGCCGTCTTCCGCACCCACTTCGAACGGCACCGGCTCACCGATCGACTGGAGATCGTGCCGAGCTGGGAGCGGGACACCGTGGTCCGCGAGGAAGTGCCCGGCCCCGGCGCGCCCCTGAGCGTCATCCTGAATCCGGGCCAGGCCTTCGGCACCGGCGACCACCCCACCACCGCGGCCTGCCTGGCGCGCCTCGAGCGGTGGATGGCGGAGCGGGGCGGCGCTTCACCGAATTGCCTGGACGTGGGCAGCGGCACCGGCGTGCTCAGCATCGCCGCGCGGCTGTGGGGCGCCGGCGAGGTGGTGGGCTTCGACATCGACCCCGAGAGCATCGTGAACAGCTACCTCAACGTCGACCTGAACGGTCTCGCCGGCGCGATGGAGTTCCGCTGGAGCGAGCCGGCGGATCTGGAACCGGCGCACTGGGATCTCGTCCTCTGCAACCTGTTCATGGGACCGATCCTCCGCCTGCTGCCCCGCCTCGACCTCTCCCTGGCCCCCGGCGGATCGGCGATCCTCTCCGGCTTCCTCGCGTCCCAGGCCCATCGGATCCGCGAGGGCGCCGAAGGCCGCGGCTGGGTGCTGGAGGCCGAGGAATGCCACGAGGACTGGATGGTGCAGGAGTGGGCCAAGCCCTCGGCCTAGCCGGACGCGCCGCCCGAACTGTCCGCAAAGGAGGACGGCGTGTCGCCTCCACGGTGCGAAACCCGGCACGAGGCCACGCCGAGACCACTTCAAGTGATCCCGCTAACCGCCTACTATCACCGCATTAACAAAGTTGGTCGAAATCCCAGAAAACTGGCATCGGACTTGATATAGACAGGGCAGCAGGGGTAATCCGGGAAAGCAACTTTCGATCGCTCGAAGTTGCTTTCCCTTTTTTTGGGCCCCTCACTCCCCCGCCGTCAGTCGCTTCCCGGCTTCCGCCAGCACTCCCGCCGCCGCCGCAGAGGTCACGCGGCCCTGGGCCCGATCGGGCCCTCCGCCCCCACGGCCATCGACGCCTTCGAGCAGGCCGCGCAGCAGGGCGCCCAGATCGGGGCCATCGCCCCGGCTCCGCTGCAGGAGCAGGTGGCCGTTCCCGCCCTCGCGGGAGCAGGCCAGCAGGATCCGCCCGGACCCGGCGCAGAGGGCGCCGGCCAGATCCGCCAGGGCGGCGGGCGATCGGCCATCGTACTCCCGCGTCAGCAGCCGCCAGCCCCCCGGCAAGGTCTCCCAGTCCGGTGAGTTCGCGAGCTCCCGCGCCTCGGACGCGGCCTCGAGAGACTCGAGCTTGCGACGCGTCTTCCCCAGCGCGACGGCATCCGCGCGCAGAACCTCCACCCGCTCGGCGAGTTCCTCGGGCCCGCAGGAGAGCGTCTCGGCCAGCGATCGCGCGCCGGTGAGGGCCGATCCGGCGGCGCGAAGGGCGCGCTCGCCCACGACGAACTCCACGCGCCAGCGGCCGCGGATCCGTTCCCGCCTGCCGATGAACAGCGCGCCGAGCGCGCCGGTGTTCGCGACATGCGTGCCGCCGCAGGCCGACAGGTCGACCCCCTCGATCTCGATCACCCGGAGCGAGCCCTCCACCTGGGGCTCCTTGCGCAGGGGCATGGCCGCGGCCTCCCGGGCTTCCGGATAGAGGACCCGCAGGGGCCGGCACTCCCGTATGAGCTCCCAGGCGCGCGCCTCGGCCCGGCGGAGCTGAGCGTCCTCGAGCTCGGCCGTGTCCAGCTCGATCGTCGACACCGTCGCGCCCATGTGAAAAGAGAGCGTGGCCGCGCCCTGCAGCTCGATGAAGACGGCGCTCAGCAGGTGCTGCCCGCTGTGCTGTTCGCTGTGGTCGCGGCGCGCCTCGGGGTCGACCTGCTGGCGGAGCATTCCCGGCGAGGGCCTCTCGGCCAGGCGCAGCCAGACGGCCTCGTCCTCGAGGCGGACATCCAGCACCTCGCGATCGCCCAGACGGCCGCGATCGGCCCGCTGACCGCCGGAGGTCGGGTAGAAGATGCAGGGCGTGGGGCGCACCCACAGCTCGTCGCCCTCGACGCGCTCCTCGAGGGACTCGGTATCGCACTCGAGCGGCGCGGGCTCCTGCCAGTAGGGTTTCGGCTCCATGGGTCTCCTCCTCGCGGTTCGGCCCGACGGGCTACATTAGCAGGGGCCGGGAAACGGTCCAAGCGCGCAGCGCGACTCTCGCATTGACCCGCCCTCCACCGGCCGATAACTTCCCCGGGTGTCCGCCGACGCGGTGGGCCGGAAGGAGAACCCATGCGCGCCCACCGCCTCGCCGTCGCCCTGTCCCTCATGGCGATCTTCGGCCCTCAGCTCCTCGCGCCGGCCCTCGCGACGGGCGCCGAAAGTGATCTGCGAGTCGCCACCATCCTGGTTCAGGGCCTTCACCGCGTCGAGCGCGATCAGTTGCTCGACGATCTCGCCCTGCGCGAGGGCGATCCCTACCGGCCCGATCTCGAGCGCGAACTCGAACGGCGGGGCCGTCATCTCCCCTATCTCCGGGTCCTCAGGGTCGAGAGCCGGGTGGGCGAGCTGGGCATGCACCTGCACCTGCGCGTGCGGGAGGCCAGCCGTCTGAACTTCTCCCCCTACGCGACCGTGCTGGACGATGGAGAACTGGACGGTGGGCTGCAGGTGGAGGGCGTGGCCATTCTCGGCCGCGCCGAGCGCTGGCTGGGCCGGGTGCTCGTGGGCTCCTACGCCGAGGGCCTGCTGCGGATGGAGGACTTCCGCCTGAGCCGCAAGCTCCCCACCCTCGGTTTCGAACTGGGCATCAGCGACTACGACAACCCGTTCATCACGAGCCGCGTAACCCGCTGGTGGAGCCTGGCCGGACCCACGTTCCGGCTCCCCGCCGGCGGTCGGCTCGGCCTCATGGGCGGCTGGGAGCGGGTGGACAGCGACCCCGCGGCCGGACGGGACCTCGACGGCAGCGAGACGCACATGCTCTCGCGCCTCGCGCTGCGTCAGCCGCTGCCGGGTCGCGTGCTCCGACTCTCCCTCGACGCGGAGCTACGGAACCCCTCCGACGAAAGGGGCTACGGGCGCGGCGTGCTGGCCCTGGACGCCGACCGCAGGTTCGGGCGCTGGCAGTTGAACACCCGCCTCGCCTCCGGGCTGGCCTCCCACGCCAGCCCGCTCGTGGAGATCCCTCATCTCTCCGCCTGGCGCTATCTGCGGGCCTACGACATCGGCCTCTTCCCCGCGCGGGAGTTCCACTTCGGACGGCTGCGCGCGGATCTCCGCATCTTCCACGTGCCGGTGCGCCTGCGCCGCGGCGCCGAACTCGAACGAATGGCGCTGGGGCCCTATTTCCTCTTGGAGGGCGCGCGGTATCGCGAGTATCGTCGGCTGGATTTCTCCACGGCCTGGGACTGGGGCCTGGGGCTGAGCCTGGCGCTGCCCACGCGTCACCTGCTCCGCGCCTCCCTGGGCGTCCAGTGGGATGAGGACGGGCGACATCGCACCGTCTTCATCCTGGAAGAGCTGTAAGCGAGGAACCCCGGATTGCACTGGCGACCCACCCCGACGCATGCTCTGCTCGTCGCGACTCTCTCCCTGCTGGCCGTCGCCTGCGGCGAGGCGCCGCCGCCCGAGGCGCCGATCGTCGTCGCGCCCCCGCCCATCGAGCGTCCCCCGAGTCACCCCGATTGCTTCGGCCCCGCGGGCCGCAGCGAGACGCTGACCTTCCGTCGCGGCGACACCCTCGACGGCCTCCTGCGCCAGGCCGGCATCGCGGGCGACACGCGGACAGCCCTCACCCGCGCGATGGCGTCCGCCTTCGATCTGGGCAGCTTCCGCACGGGCCGCACGCTCACGATCCACTGGGACGGGCGGGGCGAGTTGCTCGGTCTCGAGTACGGAATCGACTACCTGAACGATCTCTGCGCGAGGCGCGCCTCCTCCGCCGAATGGGGATTCCGCGCCGAGGTCATCCGCGCGGAGCTTAACTGGCGCCCCCGCGCCCTCGTGGCGGAACTGGATCCCTCCTTCTACGAATCCCTGGAATCGCAGGGCGTCAGCGGCAACCTGGCCACCCGCGTCGCCGATCTCTTCGCCGGCGAAGTGGATTTCTTCCTCGACCTGCGCGAGGGCGACACCATGGAAATTCTTGTCGAGAGCGGCCGCCGCCTCGACCGCCCCGAGGCCAAGACCCGCGTGCTCGCGGCGCGCATGCGCGTGGGCGACAGGCCGAGCATGGCCTACCTGTTCCCCGGCGAGCAGGGCCGGCGCCACTACTACCACACCGACGGCAGCTCCCTCGAGCGGCAGTTCCTGAAGGCGCCGCTCAACTACTCGCGCATCAGTTCCGGCTTCAGCCACCGGCGGCGTCATCCGATCCTGGGCATCCACCGCCCCCACTACGGCGTGGACTACGCCGCGCCCATGGGCACGCCGGTGCTGGCCACCGCGGACGGCACCGTGAGCGTCCGCGCCAACGGCGGCGGGGCGGGGCGGCATATCAAGCTGCGACACCCGGGCGGCATCGAGACCACCTACATGCACCTCTCCCGTTTCGCGCGGGGCACGAGCCGCGGCCAGCGGGTCGCCAAGGGGCAGGTGATCGGTTACGTGGGAAGCAGCGGACTGTCGACGGGGCCGCACCTGGACTATCGCATCAGGGTGAACGGGAGCTACGTGGATCCGCGCAGCTTCCGCAGCGACCCATCATCGCCCTTGCCGGACGCGCGGCGGGGCGAGTTCGACCTCGTGGTCGCGCGCTACGACAGCCTCTGGTCCGCCTGCGAAGACGCCGACGGTTCCCCGAGCTCCCTGGATCGCCGGAGCAGCATTACCGCCGCCAGCGAGTAGAGCCCCAGCAGCAGCGGGCCGCTCCAGGCGCCCGTCCGGGCGTAGAAGCTCGCGCGGGCGGGCGGATGGATCTCCGCCGTCAGGATCTCCCGCACGTTCACGGGCAGCCGCCCGATGCGCCGCCCCCCGGCGTCGAGGATCTCCGTGACCCCGTTGTTCCCGCAACGCAGCACCGGCGCGCCGTTCTCCGCGGCGCGCATGGGCGAGAGGGCGGCGTGGAGGTTCAGAGCCAGGGGGTGGTCGAACCAGCCGTCGTTGGAGATGTTCACGAGCAGCTCGGCGCCCCGCCGCGCCGCGCGGCGAACATCGGATGCGAAGCCCATCTCGTAGCAGATGAAGGGAGCCAGGCGCAGGCTGCGGCCCCGGAAGATCCGCACGTCGCGGCCCGGCGTGAAGTTGCTCTGGCCCAGATCGATCTCCAGTCCGGGCGCGAGAAGATCGGCCAGGGGGATCCGCTCGCCGAAGGGAAGCAGCCTCACCTTGCTGTAGCAGCCCTCGAAGGCGCCGTTGGCGCCGATCAGTCCGCAGGCGTTGCGATAGCTGTAGCCGACGGGCGCGGCGG
Organism: uncultured bacterium; assembly: GCA_964399495.1. GTDB lineage: Bacteria > Krumholzibacteriota > Krumholzibacteriia > JACNKJ01 > JACNKJ01 > CAYNQX01. The sequence continues at coordinate 96,346 of CAYNQX010000002.1, read as the reverse complement.
CCGCGAGGCCCTGGAAGCCGGTGATGATCTCCGCGTCCAGATCCATGGCCGTCCGCCGCAGCGCCTGCTCGGCGCCGCGGTCGTAGAAGATGCTCACGGGGAAGGCCGTCTCGGGCCAGACGAGCAGCTCCGCCCCCTCGGCCACCGCCCGGGCGCCCAGCTCGCCGTAGATCCGCAGGTTCTCCATGCGGAAGTGCGGCTCCCACTTGTCCTCCAGCGCCACGTTGCCCTGCAGCGCGGCCACCTTCACGGAACCGTCCGCCACCCTGTGGCCGGGGATCGCCGCGAGGAGCGCGACGGCCAGAGCGGCCCCCAGCGCCATCGCCCCCCTTCGTCGCCAGGACGCGACCAGAAGCAGCGCCGCGCCGACCTGGACGGTCACCATCAGGAAACCGAGGCCCAGGCCTCCCAGCCAACCCGCCGGCGCGAGATAGCCGCCTGGAGCGGCCTGCGTCTGGGACAGGTGGACCCAGCTGAAGGCCAGGATGCCGCTGCCCTTGAGCCACTCGAAGGCGGTCCAGAGCGGCGGCGCGAGCAGGAGCGCGCCCGGGCCGTGACGCTCCCGCAGCATCGCGACGATGCGGACGAAGGCCCAGGGGTAGAGCCCCAGGTAGAGCACCCACAGCAGCACACCCGGCGCCATCAGCCAGGGCTGGGTCATGTCGGCGGCGGGAGAGAGGGCGGTCATCCAGCGAAAGGTGAGGGTGCCGAAGACCAGGGCGAAGGGCCAGGCGAGCCAGCGGCCCGCGAGCCTGGACCCGGGGCGCCAGCGGGCCAGGGCCCCGAGCAGGGGCAGCAGGGCCAGCCAACCCAGCCAGGGAAGGCCGAGGCCGGGAAGCGCAAAGTGGAACAGCAGTGCGGAGACGATCCCCGCGGCGGCGAGTCGGATTCTCATGGGCTGAGGCTCCCGGATCGGGCTCCCGGCATTGTAGGGCCGGGGCCGATCCGAGCCAAGGGAAACCCGGGCTCCGGATTCGGGCCTCAGCCCTTCTCGGCCAGGACCCCGGGCAGCGGACGCGCGACCCGCTCCATGCCCAGACGCTTGAGCTTCTTCAGCAGTCCCTGCCGGCTGAGACCCAGCGCCCTGGCGCTCCGGCTGCGATTGCCCCCGTAGCGACCCAGCACATGCCGGATCATCCGCTGCTCCAGGTCGCGCTGGGCCTCCTGGAGAGTGAGACCGGAGAGGCTCGCGGGCAGGGGGTCGTGCTTGCCCGCGAACAGCGAGTCGGAGAGCATCCAGCGCTCGAGACGATCGGCGTCGCCGTAGAGCGCGAGGATCCTGCCGATCTCGTTCTCCAGCTCGCGCACGTTTCCGGGCCAGCGGTAACGACAGAGCGCGCGGAGGGCGTCGGCGCTCACGCTTCGCATGGGCAGGCTCGCCCGCTCGGCGCCCTCGAGCAGGAAGGCGGTGGCGAGCACGGGGATGTCCATGAGCCGTTCCCGCAGCGGCGGGATGCGCAGGCTCACCCCCTGGATGCGGTACCAGAGGTCCAGGCGGAAACGCCCGGCGCGCACCTGCTCCTCCATGTCCCGGTGGGTCGCCGTGACGAGCCGGAAGTCCACGGGTCGGAGACGGTTCTCCCCCACCCGACGGATCTGCCGATCCTGGAGCACCCGCAGCAGGCGCACCTGCAGCATGGGCGTGAGGTCGCCGACCTCGTCCAGGAAGAAGGTCCCGCCGTGGGCCAGTTCCACCAGGCCCACGCGCTCGTCGCGGGCGCCGGTGAAGGAGCCGCGGGAGTGGCCGAACAGCTCGCTCTCGATGAGGGTGTCCGTGAGGGCGCCCCCGTTCTGGGCCACGAAACTCCCATCGTTCCGCGGACTGAGCCGGTGGATCGCCCGGGCGAAGAGCTCCTTGCCGACGCCGGACTCGCCCTGCAGGAACACCGGCGAGTCGCTGCGCGCCACGCGACGGATCTGGTCGAGCAGGCCCGCGATCGGGCTGTCCGTGTGGTGGAGGATGCCTTGAAAGAGGCGCTCCTCGCCCTGATCGATCGCGTCCGGCTCGCCGCAGAGCTGCCCCAGCTCACCGAAGAGGGCGGCGATCCAGTTCTGCCGCTCGGAGAGCTCGCGGGCCTGGGGGCGTCGCAATCGACCGCAGACCCAGGGCGCGTGCTCGCGATGGCCCAAGGGCCAGACCCAGTCGAGAAGCGGCCCCTCGGCCCTCTCGCCGAAGTCGAAGCTCAGCTGCTCGGCGGCGGGACCGCCGCGGGGATGCTCCAGGAGAAAGGGAGGCAGCTCGCCTTCCTCGTCGAGCTTGCCGAGACCGGGATGCGGCCCGTCCAGGCGCCCCATGACGAAGCGGGGCGACCCGGCTCCGTTCCAGCGCAACAGGTCCCAGCGGCTGCCGGGCAGGCTCTCTTCGAGCAGACTGAGCATGGGGCGAACGCCGCGCTGGACGTCCGGAACTGTGGGGCGGTCGACGCGCATGTGCTGAGCTCCAGGTGCGGCTTGGGTATGCCATCACCGGGGCAAATGCCGTTCCGGACCGGGCGGACACGTATCATCATGGATACCAGCACCTTGGGTGCTTCCTGTGAAGTCGGAACCCGGGTGTGACGATCGACCCCTCGCGTCATCCTGGGGAAAAGTCGGGAAACACCCGCGGGAGCGGGAGTTCGGGCGGTGACGGTAACTCGGACGCCGGCGAGATCAACCGGCCAAGGTCACGCCCTTCTCGCCCGCCTCGACGCGGCCCACGACGCCGATGAGGCCCTCGAGGCCTGCGCCCTCGAGGGCCGGCAGGTCGCCGGGATCGATGGCCAGCAGGTAGCCCACGCCCATGTTGAAGACGCGGTGCATCTCCTCGTGCTCCACCTGACCCTTCTCGGCGATGAGCCGGAAGATCGGCGGCACGTCCCAGGCGCCGGTGTCGATGACGGCGCGGCAACCCTCGGGCAGGATCCGGGGGATGTTGTCCAGGAAGCCGCCGCCGGTCAGGTGCACCATGCCCTTCATCGTCACGCCGGCGGCCTCGGCCTTCACCACGTGGGGCAGGTAGCTGCGGTGGACGGCCAGGAGCGCGTCGGCCAGGGTGACTTCGAGGCCGGCCGGTTTTGCGTCGAGGGCGAGGCCGGCCTCCTCGAGCAGCGCCTTGCGGGCGAGGCTGTAGCCGTTGGTGTGCAGGCCGGTGGAGGCCAGGCCCACCAGCAGGTCGCCGGCCTTGATCGCGCCGCCGTCCACCACCTTGTCGCGGTTTACCATGCCGACGATGCAGCCGGCCAGATCGTACTCGTCGTCGCTGTAGAAGCCGGGCATCTCGGCGGTCTCGCCGCCGATCAGCGCCATGCCGTTCTCGCGGCAGGCCGCGGCCATGCCCCCCACCACCGCCTCGAGCACGCCCTCGCCCAGCTTTCCGGTGCCGAAGTAATCGAGGAAGAACAGAGGGCGAGCGCCCTGCACGAGGATGTCGTTGACGCAGTGGTTCACGAGGCAGGCGCCCACGGTGTCGTGGCGGCCCGTGGCGAAGGCGATCTTGAGCTTGGTGCCCACGCCGTCGATGCTGCTCACGAGCACGGGGTTCTCGAAGCCCGACATGTCGAAGAGTCCGCCGAAGGCGCCGAGTTCGGACAGCACCCGCTCGTTCCAGGTGGAGCGCACGGATTCGCCGGCGCGCTTCAGTGCGTGCGTGGCCTTGTCGATGTCCACGCCGCTGTCGCGGTACTTCATGCTTCACCTTCCTCGGGGGGCGTCGTGTCTGGGACTAGTAGTCCTTCAGCGCGTCGTAGATCTCGACGGGCAGCTCATCGCCAATCAAAACCAATTCGCCCCGCCGATGCAAGCCCACCAGGGCGTCCACGACCTCGGGGTCGAACTGCACGCCGCGGTATTTGCGGAACTCCTCCATGCAGCGTTCGATGTCCATGGCCTTGCGGTAGGAGCGCGTGCTCGTCATGGCGTCCAGGGTGTCGCACACCTGGAGGATGCGCGCCTCGAAGGGGATCTCCTCCCCCTTGAGCCCGTCGGGGTAGCCGCGTCCGTCGGGGCGCTCGTGATGGTATTTCACGATCTGGGCGGCCTCCTTGAGGAACTTCAGCCGCTCGATGATCTGGGCGCCCGCGGCCGGATGGGCCTTCATCGACTCGTACTCCTCGTCCGTGAGCTTGCCGTTCTTGGAAATGATGTCGCCGCTCACGCCGATCTTGCCGATGTCGTGCAGCAGCGCCGCGTACTCCAGCAGCTCCAGCCGCTTGGCCGACATGCCCAGGGCGCGTCCGAGCTGCACGGCGTAGCGGCTCACGCGATAGGAGTGTCCGTGGGTGTAGGCGTCCTTGGCGTCCAGCGCGCTCGTGAGCGCGGTCAGGGTGGCGATGTGCGTCTCCTTCATGTCCAGATAGAGGCGGTAGGCGTAGCGCAGGAGAAGCAGCGGAATGATGAACAGCGCCAGGGTCCAGGGCGCCGTGAAGTTGTAGACCAGGATGATGATCGCGGTCAGCGGCACGAAGGCCACCAGGTGACGGAGGTTCCAGAAGTAGTTGCTCTGCCAGATCTGGAGGGGATTCCGTCCGTCGGAAAGACCGATGATGGTGCTGATGAGCGATGTGTTCACCAGCCAGTGCACGATGCCGCAGACCACCAGCGGCACCAGGAAGAGCGGGCTGGTGAGCGATGCGCTGCCCGGCATCGCCTCGAAGACCATGCCGGCCAGTCCAGTGGAGAGGGCCAGCACCGGTACGTTGAAGAAGATCTTCTCCAGCGGTCGCCGGCTCACCATGCCCTCCACGATGATGGCGCTCACGGCCTCCATCCAGGCGGCCGGGAAGGCGCCGAAGATCACGATGCTCGCGAAGGTGATCGGCGTGGAGACGCTGATCGAGGCGCCGCCGTGGGGCAGGGTCACGTTGACGAGGTCGGCGATCACGATGAGCAGGATGAAGATCGCGTACTCGAGCCAGCGGCCGGCGTCCAGGTTCTGGGACCAGAAGAAGAGGGCTACGTAGCCGAGCAGACTCACGCCGAAGTAGTAGACGATGAAGCCCCAGCTGCGCCCGCTCAGGAAGTTCGGCAAGATGCTCTCCCGTCGAAAGGAAAGCCGGTGCGATGAAGGACTACCACCAGGTCTTGGTCAGCAAGAGATCGCCAAAGAACAGATCGAAGATGAACTTGTACATGGCTTACCTCCTTGGAGTAGAGCACCTCGTTGCGTGCTGATCGCTCCACTGGAGAAGTCGCGCTTCGCTGCCATTCATCGCACCGGCAGCCGGAATCTTTGCTGAGGGGGGTAAAACTGTCAACATGTTCCGCAAATGCGCCCGAACGCTTCACATGCGGACATGAGGCGCTTTTCGGGCGCATTTGCTCCACGGTAGGAAGCAGGAAAGAACCCCCGCCTGACGGCGAGGGTTTGGAGAAGCGAGCGAGGGAGGGCTTCGGTCGAGCGCCTCTGAGCGAGTCCTCGAGCGAAGTGAAGCGAGACGAAGCCCGACCGAGCTACAGTATGTCGAAGTCCAGCTGCTCCCGAGCCGCCCAGAGGCCCACCAGGCGGTTGGTGGCCGACAGGGTGGCCAGCACGGCCGACTGACGCAGGTCCTGCTGCACCAGCGCCGAGCCCGTGAAGCGGTGGAGGTCGCGGCCCTCCACGGCCTCCAGGTAGACCACCAGCACCTCGTCCCGACCGAAGCGGATCCGGTCGAAGCGCGGCGTATGGAAGCGCATGCCGGACTCGTGCAGCATGAGCATGGCGTCGAGGGTGGCGTGGATGACGGCGGCCAGGTGGCCGTCGGGCGTGTCGGCCGCCTCGGTTTCGCCCACCACGCGACGCTCTCCGTGGCGCAGCTGAACGGCGGCGCTCACGGCGCCTTCGGAATGGGTGACGGTGAGCTTCTCGTAGAGCACGCGCTCGTCGCCGGGGGGAAGATCGCCTTCCAGGGAGGGCGCGGGGCTGCCCAGTTCATCGACACCCTCGTCCTCGATGATGATCAGGTCGTCCTCGTCCGGGTCGAGCTCGGGCGGATCGATCTCCATCGCCACCTGGATCTTCCGGTGATCGATGTCGAGGTTGCCCTTGACCTTGAGGATGGTGTCCACGTCCCTGGCGATGAGGCGGGGAAGGCGGTCCGAGGTGGCCGTGACGTGGACCTCGCTGATCTCACCGGCCACGCCGGTCACGATACGACAGCCCGTGACCTCCTTGATGCCGGTGACGAGAGACTCCAAGTACTTGATATCTGTAGAGTTCGGGGTCATCACAACGCTGCCGGGCAAGAGGTGCGAGAGGTGCGGGGCAAGAAGGTCTTATCCTAGCACATCCGGAAGGTCGTTTCCAGTAAGGGATAGCGGTACCCTAGGCCCCGGGCGGGACCAGGAGACCCTCGAGATTCCGCCTGCGCTGCGCGAAATCCTCGCGCGAACGACGGCTCAGACCCTCCACGCTCAGCCCCTCGACGGCGAAGCTGCCGGCCACGCTGCCCGTGAGCAGGGCGCGCCTCAGGGCGGGCGCATCCCAGCGCCCCTCCCGCGCCAGATGGCCCATGACGCCGCCCGCGAAAGCGTCGCCGGCGCCGGTGGGATCCACAACGTCCGCCACCGGAAAACCGGGACAGGGGTAGACCTGTCCCCCGGTGAACAGCAGGACGCCGTGCTCCCCCTTCTTCAGCAGAACGCTCTCCGGCCCCATCGCCCGCAGCGCCTCGCCCGCGCGCATGAGGGAGGGCTCGCCGCTCAGCTGTCGGGCTTCCTCGTCGTTGATGAAGAGCAGGTCGACACGCTTGATGACGGCCCGAAGATCGTCGAGCGCGCAATCGATCCAGAGGTTCATGGTGTCCAGGGCCACCAGCGCCGGGGCGCCGGCCTGGTCGAGCACGCGCGACTGCAGCTCCGGCTGGATGTTGGCGAGGAAGATCAGCTCGCTGTCGCGGTACTCCGGCGTCAGCGTGGGATTGAAGTCGGCGAAGACGCCCAGCTCCGTGAACAGGGTCTCGCGACCGACGAAGTTCTCGCCGTATTTCCCGCCCCAGCGAAAGGTGGCGCCGCCTCGGCGCTCCACGCCGGCCAGGTCGGCGCCGGAGATCTCGAGCAGCGACAGGTCGGCCTCGTCGAAATCGTCGCCCACCACGGCCACGAGCCGGGGCGCGGCGCCGGCCAGAGAGGCGGCCAGGGCGAAGTGCGAGAGGCTGCCGCCCAGCAGCCTTTTCCCGGAGGCCACGGGGGTCTCGATGTCGTCGTAGGCCAGGGATCCCACCACCAGCAGCTCGGGCATCTAGGGCGTCCTTTCTCTCCGCGCGACCCGCGCGGTCTACATCCGTTCGGGCGCGTCCACGCCCATCAGCGCGAGCCCGTTCATCAGCACCTGCCGCGTGGCGCGGCAGAGGGCGAGCCTGGCCTCGCTGAGGGCGGCGTCGTCACTCACGACCTTGCACTCGTGATAGAACTTGTGGAAGGCGGTGGCCACGTCGCTCAGGTAGTTGAACAGGCGGTTGGGCTCGCGCGCGCCGGCCGCCGAGGCCACCGTGGCCGGCAGTTGCTCGAGCACCTTGATGAGCTCCAGCTCCTCCGTGGCCGTCAACCTGTCGAGGGCCGGCGTAGACTCCTCGCCGTAGCCGGCCTCCGCGGCCTTGCGCAGGACGCCGGCGATGCGGGCCGTCGCGTACTGGGCATAGAAGACGGGAGACTTGCTGCTCTGCTCACGGGCGAGAGCCAGATCGAACTCCAGATGGCTGTTGCAGCGCCGGATCAGAAAGTAGGACCGCGCGACGTCCACACCGACGTCGTCCACGAGATCGCTCATGGTCACGAACTCGCCGGCGCGCTTGCTCATGGCCACGGCTTCGCCGCCCTCGACCAGGGTCACCCACTGCAGCAGCACGATCTCCAGCCAGCCCTCCGGGGCATCGATGGCGCTGGCGATCGCCTGCATCTTCGTGACGTGAGCATGGTGGTCCGGGCCCAGGATGTTGACGACCTTGTCGAAGCCGCGGCGCAGCTTGTCCAGGTGATAGGCGGCGTCGTTCAGGTAGTAGGTGGGACGGCCATCGCTCCGCACGACGACGCGATCCTTGTCGTCGCCGAAGCGGGTGGAACGGAACCACTGGGCCCCCTCCTCCTCGTAGACGAGATCCTTCTTCCGGAAGAGCTCGAGCACTTCCTCGACCTTGCCGTCCTCGTGCAGGCTGGCCTCCCGGAACCACACGTCGAACGGGGAGCGGAAGCGCTCCATCTCGTGGGCGATCTGGGTCTTCAGCGCATCGACCGCATACGCGGCGAACCGCTCGTTGGCCTCCGTCTCGGGCAGTGCGTCCCAGGCGGCGGCATCCTCGCTTCGCTCCGCCTGCAGCGCCCGGGCCATGTCGACGAGATAGAGCCCATGATAGCCGTTCTCCGGCAGTTCGAGGGGCGCTCCCCGGAGTTCCCGCCAACGCGCGCGCAGGCTGGCGCCGAGGGCGGTGATCTGCGCTCCGGCGTCGTTGAAGTAGTACTCGGAAACGACCGAATGGCCCGCGGCCTCCAGCAGTCGCGCCAGGGTCGAACCCACGGCCGCGGCCCTCGCGCTCACCACCACCGGCGGTCCGGTGGGATTGGCGCTCACGTACTCCAGGTTCACCTTCTGGCCGCCGCCGGCGTCGCTGCGGCCGTAGTCGGCGCCGGCCGCGAGGATGGTCGCCACCAGCTCCTGGTGCTGCCCGGCGGGCAGGCGGAAGTTGAGGAAACCCGGCCCCGCCACCTCGGCGACGAGCCCCGGCACCTGCTCGACGCACCAGTCGGCCAGGTCCTGGGCCAGATCGCGCGGCGGCCGGCCGACCCGTTTGGACACGACCATCGCGGCGTTGCTGCTCAGGTCTCCATGGGCGGAGTCGCGGGGCGGGACGAGGGGGAAATCCTTCGGGCCGGTCGAACCGCCGTCGAAGGACCAGTCCACGTCGGCGTGCCGCTCACGGAAGTAAGCGGCCAGTGCGCCTGCGATCTGCTGCTTCAAGCGGGGCCTCCCGCGCGCGGCGCCTCGTCGGCGATCTCCTCGCGGGGCGCGTCGCCCCAGAACTTCTCGAGGGAGTAGTACTCGCGCGTCTCCCGCTGGAACACGTGCACGACCACGTGCACATAGTCGGCCAGCACCCAGCGCAGGGTGTCGTAGCCCTCCGTGTGCCAGGGCTTGTGCTTCTCGGGCATCTCCAGGAGCCCGTCGCGGACGCTGTCGATGATCGCGCGCACGTGGACGTCGCCCACGCCGCTCGCGATGACGAACCAGTCGGCGATGGGGCTCAGCCCGCGCAGGTCCAGCAGGACCACGTCCTCGGCCTTCTTGGCCAGGGCGAAACGGGCGGCCTCAAGGGCCAGCTCATGGCTGCTCAGTTCGGGCCTCCTTTGCCGGAATCAGCCGGAAAATACAACAGGAGCGCGCATATGGGAAGGGCGGAGGGGCATCGGCGCCCCGCTTCAGAGCTCCCGCTCGATGACGTAGTTCACCGTGGAGCCGAGGGCATCGCGGGCGGCGCCCTTCGGCAGGCGGGTCAGGGCGTCCTTGGCGAGCTGTCCGTAGCGACGCGCCTCGGCCATGGCCGCCTCGACGCCGCCCTCGACCCGGACCAGTTCGACGAGCTCGCCGAGGGCGCCGTCGCCGCCTCTCAGCGCGTCGAGCATCGACTCCATGCGGGTCCGTGTGGGCGCGTCGGCCATGGCGTGGGCCATGAGCAGGGGCAGCGTCTGCTTGCCCTCGCCCAGGTCGCTGCCCACCGGTTTGCCGAGGGTGTCGGGGTCGGCCACGTAGTCGAACACGTCGTCCACGATCTGGAAGGCCAGGCCCACGTTGCGGCCGAACTCGCCGCAGGCGGCGACCTCGTCCGCATTGCGACCTGCGAGCATCGCTCCGCTGACGCAGCAGGACTCGATGAGCCGCGCGGTCTTCTCGTAGATCACCCGGCGATAGGCGTCCTCGCTCAGCACCTTGCGGCCCCGCAGCTCGAGCTGCAGCAGCTCGCCGATGCTCATGCGGTGCACCGTCGTCGCCAGCAGGGCCAGCACCTGGGTGAGTTCCGCCTCCACCAGCAGCGTGATGGCCCGCGAGTAGACGTAGTCGCCCATGAGAATCGCCGCCCCGTCGCCGTTTTCGGCGTTGAGGGTGGGCCTTCCGCGGCGCTGCATGCTGCCGTCCACCACGTCGTCGTGGAGCAGCGTGGCCGTGTGGATCATCTCCACCACGGCCCCGGCGAGCAGGGTGGCGTTCGAGGACTCGCCGGCGCTGTCGGCGGAAAGCACGACGAGGGCCGGGCGCAGGCGCTTGCCCCTGGGGGCCAGCACCACCTGGTTGAGATCCTGGATGAAGGGAATTTCCGAGCGCAGACTCGTCTGGATCAGGGCTTCCACCCGTTCCAGGTCGCGACTCAGGGCCTCGCGAAGTCCGGAGACCCCCAGCTTGATGCCCTTCAGGAAGGCAGGCTTCACGTCAACTCCGGGTCGCGGTGAGAAGGGGAGGGATCGGCAGGGGCACGCTATCACAGGTCCCGAGGGGTGTCAACGGAGCCGCCGTCGGCCTCTTCCTTGCGTTTGCGCTCCACCAGCATGGAGATGAGCGCGCTGCCGATGTAGAGCAGGAACAGGGGTCCGGTCATCAGCACCTGGCTCACCACGTCCGGCGGCGTCAGCACGGAGCTGAACACCAGCATGACGAGGATCGCGATGCGCCACTGGCTGATGAGCCAGCGCGGGGAGACCAGATCCATGAGCGTCAGGATGAAGATGACCAGCGGCAACTGGAAGACGATGCCGAAGGCCACGCTGAGCTTGGCCACGATCGCGAAGAGCTGGCTGATGCCCACCGTCATCATCATGTTGTCGGTGAGCAGCCGGAAGAAGTAGCCCATGATGGTGGGGATGATCACCAGGTAGGCGAAGGCCGTGCCCGTGTAGAACAGCGCCGAGGAGAGCAGGAACAGCCCGCGGATCTTCACCTTCTCGTGCTTGTAGAGGGCCGGGGCCAGGAAGCTCCAGACCTGCCACAGCACGATCGGCGCGCCCACGAACAGCGCCGTGGCGGCGCTCACCTTGAGGCGGATCAGGAAGGCCTCCGGCGGCGAGAAGATGTGGGCCGGCATGTCCTCGGGCAGCAGGCGGATCAGGAACTCCAGGATGAAGCCCGAGACGAACCACGCCCCCACCGTGCCCACGAGCACGATGATCAGCATCGTCATGAGCACCTTCCTCAGATCGTCGAGATGATCGAGGAAGGACATGGCGGTGAGCTTCTCCTGGATCGGGCCGCTCATCAGTCGCCGAGGTAGTTCACCGTGAAGGTGCCGTTCTGGACCATCGACCGCTCGCTGCCCTCGGGCTTGCCCTTCTTGTCGACGACCTGCTGGTTGATGATCGCCTTGGACTTGCCCTGATCATGGATGATGAGGCCCAGCGCGGGATCGTAGAATCCCTTGCCGGAGATCTGGATCTTACCGGTGATCTTCACGCGCGTGCCGGCCTGGGGCCCCTCTTCCACGTCGATGATGCCGTCCAGCGGAATTTTCGCCTCGTACTCGATCCTGGCGCACTGCCGGCCCTGATGGAGCTCGTTGCTCTTGTAGTGAAGATGCATGATGCTGTCCTGCATCACGGGCTTCAGGGGCTCGATGCCCGAGCCGTCCATCACGTCGGTCCACTTGGCGCCGGGCTGCACCGGTCCCTCGGGCGTCGCGAAATCCAGGGGCGCGAGACCGTCCTGGAGCTGGCCGAACATCGCCATGAACTCGGCGTCTTCCGCGGGTTCGATCACGGGCTGGAAGCCGTCGGCGTTCTTCAGGTAGCGGGTGCTGAAGCCCTCGAGGCGGCTGAACTCGTCGATGGTGTCCATGCCCACGCCGCTGCCGCCGCCGCAGGCCACGGCGCCGGCCATCAGAGCCACCAGCGCCGCCGCGAGAGTCCATCTTGTGTATACGCGCATGATCGTCACTCCTTGCCTCGCTCTCGTTCGTCCAGGAGGCGGCTCAGTTCATCCGTGAAATGGCTCAGGTCGGTGAAGCGACGGTAGACGGACGCGAAGCGCACGAAGGCCACCTCGTCGATGGCGCGGAGGCGCTCCATCACCGCCTCGCCGATCGCCTGGGAGGTGAGTTCGCCCCCCATGCTGCCATAGACCACGTTGCGCTCGACGTCCTCCACGAGATGGTCGAGCGCCTCGCGCGTCACAGGACGCTTCTCGCAGGCACGCAGGAGCCCGCCGAGAATCTTCTCCCGATCGTAGGCGGCCCGGCGGCCGTCGGTCTTCACCACGGTGATGGGGCTGCGCTCCACGTACTCGTAGGTGGTGAAGCGCGCGCCGCAACCCTCGCACTCGCGACGCCTGCGCACCGCCTCGTCGTCCCGCGTGCTGCGGGAATCGACGACGCGGTCTTCCTTGTGACCGCAGAAGGGGCACTTCATGGGGCACCTCCCATCGGGGGCCGAAAGCTACCAGTTCGCCTTGCTGCCGGGTCCGTACAGGGGGAAGGCGGCCGCCAGTTCGCGGACTCTCGCCGCCGCGGCGCTCACCTTCTCGTCGCGCGCGGCCTCCTCGGCCGTCACCACGTCGAGCACATCGGCGATGATGCCTCCCACCTCGCGAATCTCGCCCTCGCCGAAACCCCGCGTGGTCAGGGCCGGCGTACCGATGCGGATGCCGCTGGTCACGAAGGGGCTGCGCTCCTCGAAGGGCACCGTGTTCTTGTTCACGGTGATGCCCGCGCGCTCCAGCGTCTCCTCCGCCTCCTTGCCCGTGATCTCCGTGCCGCGAAAGTTCACGAGCACGAGATGGTTGTCCGTGCCGCCGGACACCAGCTTGTAACCGCGCTCCGTGAGGGTGCCCGCCAGCGCGGCGGCGTTGGCCACCACCTGCTTCGCGTAGTCCTTGAAGGAGGGTTTGAGCGCCTCGCCGAAGCACACGGCCTTCGCGGCGATGGTGTGCATGAAGGGCCCGCCCTGGTTGCCCGGAAAGTTCACCTTGTTGATGGCCCCCACGTGCTCCTTCTTCTCGAGAATCAGTCCGCCGCGCGGTCCGCGCAGGGTCTTGTGGGTGGTCGTGGTGACGACGTCCGCATGCGGCACCGGGCTGGGATGCGCGCCGCCGGCCACGAGGCCCGCGATGTGCGCCATGTCCACCACCAGGATCGCCCCCACCTCGTCGGCCACCTCGCGGAACTTCGCGAAGTCGATGAAGCGCGGGTAGGCGCTGGCGCCGCACATGATGAGCTTGGGACGCTCGGCGCGGGCCGTTTCGGCCAGGGCCTCGTAGTCGATGGTCTCCGTGTCCTCGCTCACGCCGTAGGGCACCACCTCGAAGAACTTGCCCGAGAAGTTGAGCGGGTGGCCGTGGGTCAGGTGACCGCCGTGGGAGAGGTTCAGCCCCATGATCTTGTCGCCCGGCTCGAGGAAGGCCAGGTAGGCGGTGATGTTCGCCTGGGTGCCGGAGTGCGGCTGCACGTTGGCCCGCTCGCTGCCGAAGAGCTCGCGCGCGCGGTTGCGGGCGAGCACCTCGACCTCGTCCACGTGCTCGCAGCCGCCGTAGTAGCGCTTGCCGGGATACCCTTCCGCGTACTTGTTGGTGAGCACGGAGCCCATCGTCTGGAGCACCGCCGGGGAGACGAAGTTCTCCGAGGCGATCATCTCGAGGCCCTCCTCCTGCCGACCCAGCTCCTTCTCCATGGTGGAGAACACCTCCGGGTCCTGCACCTTCACCGCGTCCCAAACTTTCGCGTCCACGCGCTTACCTCCGCTTCTGATCATAGGTCCCGATGCGTTCGATGCGACGGGCGTGACGCCCGCCCTCGAAGGGCGTGTCCAGCCACACGCGGAGCCAGGCCTGCGCCCGTTCCGTCTCCAGCCAGTTGCCCGGCAGCACCAGGATGTTCGCGTCGTTGTGTTGCCGGGAGAGGCGGACGGCGTCCTCGTCGTAGACCAGGGCGGCCCGCGCGCCTTCCACCTTGTTGGCGGCGATGGACATGCCGATGCCCGTGCCGCAGATGAGCACGCCGCGCCCGCCGCCCGCCACCACCCGCTCGGCCAGGTCGATGGCGTAGTCGGGGTAGTCCACCGCCTCGTCGGTATGGCTGCCGAGATCCTCCACGTCGTGGCCCTCGGCGCGCAGCCGGTCGGCCAGCGCGTTCTTGAGGGCCACGCCGCGGTGGTCGGTGGCGATGAGCAGGCGCACTAGCCCTCCACCGGAGCCGTCTTCACGGGGGTGAGCCAGCCGTAGCTGTCCTCGTAGCGGCCCTCGAACATGCCGAAGAAGCGCTCCTGCAGCTTCTCGGCCACGGGGCCGCGGCTGCCGCCGCCGATCTGGATCTTGTCGATGCTCCGGATGGGCGACACCTCGGAGGCGGAGCCGGTGAAGAACACCTCTTCGGCGAGATAGAGCATCTCGCGGGAGATGGTCTGCTCGCGCACCTCGTAGCCCATTTCGTCCAGAAGGGTCATCACCGTGGCGCGGGTGATCCCCACCAGGATCGAGCCGGCCATCGGCGTGGTGTACACGATGCCGTCGCGGATGAGGAACAGGTTCTCGCCGCTGCCCTCGCTCACGTAACCGTTCACGTCGAGGCCGATCCCCTCGACGTAGCCGTTGGCGATCGCCTCCATCTTGATGAGCTGGCTGTTCATGTAGTTGCCGGCGGCCTTGGCCATGTTGGGCAGCGTGTTGGGCGCGCAGCGGTTCCAACTGGCGACGCAGACGTCCACGCCCTGCTCCAGCGCCTCGGGGCCCAGGTACTTGCCCCACTCCCAGGTGGCGATCATCACGTCGATGGGAGAGCCGGCCGGGTTCACGCCGACCTCGCCGTAGCCGCGGTAGACCAGCGGCCGGATGTAGCATTCCTCCAGGCCGTTGACGGCCACGGACTCCAACATGGCGTCGCGCAGTTCCTCGAAGGTGTAGGGAATGTCCATGCGATAGATCTTCGCGGACTCGAAGAGGCGCTTCACGTGCTCGTCGAGGCGAAACACCGCCGGACCCGTGGGTGTCTTGTAAACGCGAATCCCCTCGAAGACGCTGCTGCCGTAGTGCAGCACGTGACTCAGAACGTGAACCTTGGCCTCGTCCCAGGGAACGAATTCGCCGTTCATCCAGATCTTGTCAGCCTTCTTGACCGCCATAACCGCCTCCCTTGCGCGTTAAGGTGAGCCCTGGAGCCTGTCCAGGGCCCTCTCGATGTAGACCTCGATCTCCGCGGCCGTCTTCTCGTACTCGTCCAGGGTGCCGCCGATGGGATCGTCGATGCCGGGTCCGAGAGGCGGCTCGCCCGCCCACTCGCTGAGAAGGTGCACCGCCTTGAGAGCCGCGGCGGGATAGTCCCCCACGGCCAGACGGTGCTCCTCCTCCATGGCCACGATCACGTCCGCCCAAGATACCAGATTCGCGTCCAGACGTCTGGCGCCGTGTCCACTTATATCGATGCCCCGGCCACGAAGGGCCAGGACGCCGTTTTCACTGGCGGGATGTCCATTGCGCGCGATGAGTCCGGTGGAGCCGCAGTCCAGGTCGAGACCGCGGCGGGCGGCGTGATGTCGGGCCAGGCCCTCGGCCATGGGGCTGCGGCAGATGTTTCCTGTGCAAACGAAGAGCACGCGCAGCGGGGCCATGACTTCCTTACGGCATTACGAGGCCCCGGCCGCCATCACGAAAGGGACTTTTCCCTCCCGCAACACCTGAGGTGGTTGGCAGGTCAGATCCACCAGGGTCGAGGGCAGAGCCCCCTCCTCGGCGATCCGACGTTCCAGGTCCGGATCGGAGACCACGAGGTCGATGTCGTCTCCGAACAGCTTAACAATTTCGGCCGCCGAAGCAAGGGGCGGAGAGCCCGCGCTGTTGACGCTGGTGGAGAGCAGCGGCGCGTCGAGATAACCCAGCAGCTCGCCGAGGAACGGCGTGTCCGGCGTGCGGAACGCGATCCGGGCGATTCCGTTCTCGCCGGAGGTGGTCCACTCGACCGGGGTGTCGGGCAGGGCCTTGAAAATAAACGAGATCGGCTGACCCTGGTAGCGGTTCACGCAGGCGGACGTGGCGTCGTCCAGCTCCGCCCAGCGGGCGATCTCGTCCGTTCCCTTCACGAGTAGGATGAACCCGCGCTCGCCGCTCTCGTACCCCTTCACCCGCGCGAGTTTCTCCACCATGCCGGGAAACGTGGCGAGGCCGTGGAGGCCGTATAGCGTGTCGGTGGGCAGGCACGCGAGCCGACCCACGCTCAGGCTGCGGATCGACTCCAGGGCGGCCCTGGAGTCGTCGGCGGAGATCTCATGATCCATCATGTCAGCTCCATTCCTCTCGGTATTTATCGATTTCCGCGGCGACGGCCTCGTCCTCGGTGCCGAGGATACCGGCCGCCAGCAGAGCCGCGTTCACCGCGCCACCCTTGCCGATGGCGACGGTGGCCACGGGAATGCCGCGGGGCATCTGGACCATGGACAGGAGCGCATCCACGCCCGCGAGAGCGCCGGCCTGAACCGGAACGCCGATCACGGGCAGGGTCGTGTGCGCCGCCACCACGCCGGGCAGGGCCGCACTGAGCCCCGCCATGGCGATGATGACCTTCAGTCCACGGTCTCTGGCGCCGCCCGCGAACTCCGCGACCCGCTCGGGGTTGCGGTGCGCGCTCGCCACCAGGCTTTCATGGGGAATGCCGAGCTTATCCAGTGTTGCCTGACAGGGCTCCAGCAGGTCCTTGTCCGATGCGCTACCCAGGATGATACCCACCTTTGCCGCACTCATCGCAGTTCGCCTCCTTGCGTGAGAGCCCGCCAGCCGATGTCGCGGCGCAGACTCCTCTTCTCGAAATGGATCTCGTCGATGCGCCGGTAGCAGCGGTCGGCCGCCTGGGGAAGATCGTCTCCCAGGGCGGTCACCGCCAGGACACGGCCGCCGGAGGTCACGATATCGTCGCCCTCCATCCGCGTGCCCGCGTGGAAGACGAGGCCGGCTTCCTCGTCCCCTTCCAGTCCGTCGATCGGGAAGCCCGTCGCGTAGGCGCCCGGGTAACCCTCGGAGGCCAGCACCACCGTGATGGCGGCGCCGGGGCGGATCGAAAGCCCGCCCACATCCAGCTTACCCGCCGCCGCGCTGGCCAGCAACGCCGCGAAGTCACCCTCGAGACGCGGCAGCACCACCTGGGTCTCGGGGTCGCCGAAGCGGCAGTTGTACTCGAGCAGCTTGGGGCCGCCGGCGGTCATCATGATGCCCGCATAGAGGACGCCCCGGTAGTCGATGCCCTCGGCGCGCAGGCCGCTCAGGGTGCCGCGGAAGATCCCCTCCGCGATGCCGAGCAGTTCCGCCTCGTCGATGCCGGCCACCGGGCTGTAGGCGCCCATGCCGCCGGTGTTGGGACCGCGATCGCCCTCGTAGGCGCGCTTGTGGTCCTGGGAGGGCGGCAGGAGAAAGTAGTCCTTCCCGTCGCAGACGGCCAGGAGCGAGAGCTCGTAGCCCTCCAGGCGCTCCTCGACCAGCAGCGATCGCCCCGCCTCGCCGAAGGCGCCGCCGGTGAGCATGGCGCTCCCCTCGCACATCGCCTCCTCGCGGTCCGCGGGCAGGATCACGCCCTTGCCGGCGGCGAGGCCGTCGGCCTTCAGCACCGCGGTGTCGCCCAGCTCGTCCAGGGCCGCGGCCAGTTCGGCTTCGCTGGTCACCTCGCGGGCGCCCGCCGTGGGCAGGCCGTGGCGTTGGAAGAAGCGCTTGGCGAAGATCTTGGAGCCCTCGAGCTGAGCGCCGTCGGCGCCGGGCCCGAAGACCGCGATGCCCAGGGCGCGCAGGGCGTCGCCCAGGCCCTCCACCAGGGGGGCTTCCGGGCCGATCACCACGAGGTCGGGAGCGTGGGCCGCCAGGGCGGCGGCCTGTTCGGCAGTAGTTTTCGCCGCGGTCAGGGCATCGTCATGCAGAGACCAACCGGCGCGGGCGGTTCCCCCGTTCCCGGGCCAGACCTTCAGTTCGGACACGGAGACGCTGCGCCCCAGCCGCCAGGCCAGCGCATGCTCCCGTCCACCGGATCCAATGACGATCACACGCAAGGGATGTCCTTTCACTACTCACGGCTGAATCTATACAGAAGGTTTACAATTCGACAACCAGTTTCAGGCTCAATCCCGCGAGAAAACACGCCCCAGGGCCGCGGGAGGACGGCTGCGCCCGATCACTCCCACCAGCGCCACCATGGTGAGCAGGTAGGGCAGCATCTGCACGAATCGGATCGGCAACCAGGAAACCTGAAGCTGTCCCTGCAGCGCTTCGGCGAATCCGAAGATCAGCGTGGCCACCAGCACCCCGCCGGGCCGCCACTTGCCGAAGATCAGCGCGGCCAGGGCGATGAAGCCTCGCCCCGCGCTCATGTTCTTGACGAAGTAGCCGGCGCCCAGGCTCAGGAACGCTCCGCCCAGACCCGCGAGCAGACCGCTGAGCAGCACGCCGGACACCTGCAGGCGGCGCACCGGCAGGCCCAGGGAGTCGGCCGCCTCCGGGTGCTCGCCCACCGAGCGGAGCCGCAGGCCGAAGGGAGTGCGGAACAGCACCCAGGCGCAGACGGGCACGGCGACGATCGCGAGCAGGGTCAGGGGCGGCAGCTCCACGAAGAGGCGTCCCGACAGGAAGCCCGGCGTGTCGAGTTCGATGCGCGGGGAGTTGCTGCCGCTGCCGTAGAGGATCCACATCAGGAACTCGGTGCTGCCCATGGCGAGCATGTTCAGCGCCACGCCGCTGACGATCTGATCCACGCGGAACCACAGCGACACGATCGCGTGCAGCCCCGCCAGCAGCATGCCGCCGAGGGCCGCCGCGAACAGCGCCGCCGCGGCCGAGCCCGTGGCGATGGCCGTCGCCGCCGCGCAGAACGCGCCCACGAGCAGGATCCCCTCGAGCGCGATGTTCACCACGCCCGAGCGCTCGGAGAACATGCCGCCCAGACCCGCGAAGATCAGCGGCGTCGCGGTGCGCAGGGTGCCCAGCAGCAGGGCCAGCAGGATGCTCATGCCTGCCCCCTTCGCTCGGCCACGCGGCGTCGTCGCCGGCGCCCCGCCAGCTCCGTGATGGAGACCACGAACAGGATGATCAGCGCCTGCAGCACCATCACCAGTTCACGCGGTACCTCGGTGAAGATGTCGATCTCCAGGGCGCCTGTGTTCAGGAAACCGAAGAGCAGGGCCGAGAACACGATGCCACCGGGGTGGTTCTTGCCCATGAGCGCCACGGCGATGCCGAGGAAGCCGAGCCCCGAGGAGAAGTTGTCCAGGAAACGGTGACGATAGAGCAGCACCTCGTGAACGCCGGCCAGCCCGGCCAGGGCGCCGCTCACCGCCATGGCGCGGAGCGTGACGCTTCTCACCGAGATGCCCGCGTAGCGCGCGGCGTCGGGGCTGAGCCCGACGGCGCCCAGGCGATAGCCCTCCACGCCGCGCTTGAAGACGAGATGCACCACCAGGGCCGCGAGCAGCGCCAGGATGAGCGAGGCGCCCAGGGGATTCGCCCGGTCCAGCCCCAGCCAGGCGCCCAGCGGCCCCTTGGCGAAGGGGATCAGGTGGTAGCTCTCGGCGATCACCCGCGTGTGGGGAATCATCTGCTCCGGTTCCTTGAGGAAACGATCCACCATGTAGCCGGTGAGGCCGACGGCGAGAAAGTTCATCATGATCGTGTTGATCACCTCGTGCACGCCGAAGCGCGCCTTGAGGTAGCCGGGAATCGATCCCCAGATCGCGCCTCCCGCGGCGGCGGCTCCGACCGCCAGGGGCAGGGCCAGGAAGCGGGGCATGCCGGGCAGGGCCAGGGCCACCGCGGCGGCGCAGAACGCGCCCATGTAGAGCTGGCCCTCGCCGCCGATGTTGAACAGGCCCGCGCGGAAAGCGTAGGCCACCGCCAGTCCCGTGAAGATCAGGGGCGTGGCGTCGTAGAGCACGCGCGCGAAGCCGTCGACCGATGCCAGCCCCGGCTCGAAGATCATCGGCAGCACGACGAGGGGATTCTCGCCGATCGCCGCCACGATCGCGGCGCCGGCGATCAGGCCGAGCGCCAGGGCGAGACCGGGAGGCCAGATGGATTCCCAGAGGGTGATCGCGAAGCGCCGGAGGGCGCGGGGCTCAAGCATCGCCGCTCCCCTTCGCGCCGGTCATCCACAGGCCGAGTTCCTCCTCGTCCACCGCGTCGGCGTCGAAGATCGCCACGATGCGGCCCTTGTAGATCACCGCCACGCGATCGCTCAGGGAGAGCAGCTCGCCGAGCTCCGAGGAGATCAGGAGCATGCCCAGACCGCGGTCGCGCATGGCCAGGAGTTCGCGATGGATCGCTTCGATGGCGCCCACGTCCACGCCCCGCGTGGGCTGGGCGGCCACGAGCAGTCGGGGTTCGGCGGCGAGTTCCCGGGCCAGGATGAGCTTCTGCTGGTTGCCGCCGGAGAGCTCGGCCGCCGCCTGGCCGGGGTCGGCCATGCGAAGATCGATCGACTCGATCCGCCGCCGGGCCAACGCGTCGATGCGCGTCGCGGAGTGGAAGCCGGCGGTGACGATGGCGGGGTCGTCCTCCTCGCCGAGGATCAGGTTCTCCCGCAGGTTCATGGCCAGCACGAGACCGCTCTTCTGCCGGTCCTCGGGCACGTGGCGGATGCCCAGTCGCCGGGCTTGCTTGGGGTCGAGGTCACCCACCGGTTCGCCGCCCAGCAGGATCTCGCCGCCGTCGGGCCTCTCGAGCCCGGTCAGCAGGGCGGCCAGTTCGCGCTGGCCGTTGCCCTCCACGCCCGCCAGCCCGAGAATCTCCCGCTCGCGGATCTCGAACTCCAGGCCGTGCAGCGGGCGCCTTCCCCCGCGACGTTCGAGTTCGAGGCCGCGGACCTGCAGCAGGGGCGCGCCGGGGACGGGACGCTCCGCGCCGCCGCGGTCGACCCGCAGCAGGACCTCGCGCCCCACCATCATGCGCGCGAGCCGCGCGGCGTCGGCCTGGTCGCCCTCCAGGCGTCCCACGTGCGCGCCGCGGCGCATCACGTCGACGGTGTCGGCCAGGGCCAGGACCTCGTCGAGCTTGTGGGTGATGAGCACGACGGTCTTCCCCTCGCCGGTGAGCCGCCGCAGCATGTCGAAGAGGAAGGCCGCCTCCTGGGGGCTGAGAACGCCGGTGGGTTCGTCGAAGATCAGGAACTCGGCGCCGCGGTGGAGCACCTTGAGGATTTCCACCATCTGCGCCTGGCCCACGGAGAGCTCGCCGGCGGGCAGGTCGGGATCGATCTCGATGGCGAAGCGCTTGCTGGCTTCCCTCACCGCCTCGCGGGCGGCCTCGTGATCGAGGCGCAGGGGCGAACCCGGCTCGACGCCCAGCACCAGGTTCTCGGCGACGGTCAGCGTGTCCACCAGCATGAAGTGCTGGTGCACCATGCCCAGGCCGGCGGCCAGCGCGTCCTGGCTGCTGCGCAGGCGGACGGGTTCGTCGTCGAGGAGAATGCGGCCGCCGTCGGGGCGGAGCATTCCGTAGAGCAGGCGCATGAGGGTGGTCTTGCCCGCGCCGTTCTCGCCCACGAGCGCGTAGAGGCGCCCGGGCTCGAACTCGAGCGTGACGTCCCGGACGGCCTTCACGCCCGGGAACGAGCGGCTGAGTCCTTCCAGCCTGACGCGGGGAGTCAAGGCTACTCCCGGGGCACGCGGATGCGGCCGGCGACGATCTCGCCGGCCAGGGAGTCGGCCACCGCGCGGTGCGCCGCGGACAGGATGGTCTCGTTGTGCTCGTCGAGGGTGTAGCCCACGCCCTCGGAGTCGAGACCGAACTCGTGGACGCCGCCGCCGAAGCGCCCCTCCTTCAGTGCCCGGATCGTCTCGTAGACGGCTCGGTCCACCCGCTTCTCCATGCTGGTGAGGACGAAGCCCGGCGCCATGTGGTTCTGGTTGGAGTCCACGCCGATGGCGTAGGCGCCGCGGTCGCGGGCGGCCTCGATCACGCCGTTGCCCGTGGTGCCCGAGGCGTGAAAGATCACGTCGGCGCCGCGGCCGATCTGGGAGAGCGCCAGCTCCTTGCCCTTGACCGGGTCCGCGAAGGCGCTGGGCGTCACGCCCGCGTAGGCCACGAGCAGCTTCACGTCGGGACGCACGGCCCGCGCTCCGGCGCGGTAGCCCGCCTCGAAACGCTTGATGAGGGCCACCTCCATGCCGCCGATGAAACCGATCACCCCGCTCTCGGACTTCAGGGCCGCCAGGGCGCCCACCAGGTAAGACCCCTCCTCCTCCCTGAAGAGCAGGCTGGCCACGTTGCCCTTGCCCTCGACCTTGCCGTCGACGATGGCGAAGTGCACGTCGGGATAGTCCGCGGCCACGTGGTCGATGGAATCGGTGAAGAGAAAGCCCACGCCGATGATCAGGTCGAAGCCCCGCTCGGCGAGCTTGCGCAGGCCCTGCTCGCGGTCGGAATCCTGGCCCGGCTCGAACTCGACGGCGGTGATGCCGAACTCCTCCTTGGCGCGGGTGAGGCCGCGATAGGCGGAGTCGTTGAAGGAGCGGTCGCCCTTGCCGCCGATGTCGAACACCATTCCGACTCGCAGGGCGTCGTCCTTCTTCTCGTCGGCCTTCTCGCCCTTTCCTCCGCAGGAGAGCGCGCCCAGTCCCAGCAGCAGGACAATCACAGACCTCAGCAGTGTTCTCCGCATCTGCGCTCCTCGCATCGGGGCCGCCTCAGAGGACGACGCGTGTACCACCCTCGCCGACCAGCGCCTCGCCGAGGTTCTCGGGGGAGCAGATCAGCACCTCCTTGCCGCCACGGGTCAGAAAGCGCGCGGCGGCCTCCATCTTGGGCCCCATGCTGCCCGGGGCGAACTCGCCGGCGGCCTGCAGATTGCGCAGCTCGGCGTAGCGGATCTCGTCGAGGTCGCGCTGTTCCGGCGTGCCGAATCCCGTCGCGACCTTGTCGACGCCCGTGACGAACACCATCACGTTGGCGCCGAGTTCGCGGCCCAGTTCGGCCGCGGCGAAGTCCTTGTCGATGACCGCGTCGACGCCCTTGAGCAGACCCTCGCGATTGCGCCGCACGGGAACGCCGCCGCCGCCGGCGGCGATCACCACCACCCCGCTCTCCACGAGACGGCGGATCGAGTCGATCTCGACGATGTGCCTGGGCTCCGGGCTCGCCACCACGCGACGGAAACCGCGCCCCGCGTCCTCCTTCACCACCCAGCCCTTCTCCGCGACGAGACGTTCCGCCTCCTGGGCGTCGTAGAAGGGGCCGATCGGCTTGCTGGGATTCTCGAAGGCCGGGTCGGCGGGGTTCACCTCGACCTGGGTCACCACGGTGGCCACGGGCCGACGGTCGCCGATGAGATGGAGTTCGTTGCGCAGGGCGTTCTGCATCATGAAGCCGATGCCGCCCTGGCTGTCGGCGCCGCAGATGAACAGCGGCATGGGCGCGACCTGCTCCTTCGCCGCCTCGTTGCGGATCAGGATGTTGCCCACCACCGGGCCGTTGCCGTGGCTCACCACCACGCGAACGTTGTCCCTGCACAGGGAGGCCACGTGGCCCATGGTCTGTCTGGTCGTGTCGAACTGCTCGTGGATGGTGCCGGCGCTCCCGACGGGCAGGACCGCGTTGCCCCCCAGGGTGATCACCAGCAGATCGTGTCGTGTGTAGCGCTTCATCTTCCCCCATCGACGCGCCGATTGGCGCAAGAAGATCAAACTACACGCTGATACTGAAGGTGTCAATCGGGGCGCCGGGCCCGCTCATCGGTGGCTCCCGGGCCCGCGGGGGCTACTCGGAAGGGGCGGAATCGCCGGTCAGGGCGACGCGGAGATGGCCGCCTGCGCGCTCCAGACGGCGCCGGGCCTCGTCGCGGTGGCAGGACCCCAGGTGCATGAGCAGGGCCGTCTTCACGTGCCCGCCGGCGGCCGTGAGGAGCTCCGAAGCGGCGTCGTAGCCCAGTCCGGTCAGGTCCATGATCACCCCGCGGCTGCGCACCGTCAGCTTCTCGCTGAGGGCCCGCAGGTCGACCATGCGGTTGCCGTAGACCTTTCCCGACAGCACCATGGCCGCGCTGCTGATCATGTTCAGCACCATCTTCTGGGCGCTGCCGGCCTTGAGGCGCGTCGAGCCGGCGATCGCCTCGGGGCCCACCAGGATCCGCAGAACGACCTGGCCCGGCACCTCCACCTGCGCGTTGGCCGTGATGAAGGCCGTGGCGCAGCCGCGCGAGGCCGCCTCGCGCAGGGCGGCCACGGTGTAGGGCGTGCGGTGGCTGGCGCTGATGCCCACCACCGTGTCGTTCGGGCCCGGATCGAGCGCGAGGAGGTCGGCGACGCCCTGCTCGGCGCGGTCCTCCACCCCCTCGCGGCTGCGGATCAGGGACTCGTGGCCGCCGGCGATCACACCGACCACCTGCCCGGGGTCGCTGCCGAAGGTGGGCGGGCATTCGGCGGCGTCGAGCACGCCCAGCCGTCCGCTGGTGCCGGCGCCCACGTAGATGAGGCGACCGCCGGCCGCGAAGCTCGCCGCGGCCATCTCGGCCGTCCTCGCGATGTCGGGCAGGATCTCCCGCGCCGCCTCGTGCACGCGGGCGTCCTCCGCGTTCATGAGCGTGACGATGCCGAGGGCGTCTTCTGCGTCCAGGTTCGCGGTGGCGGGATTCGCGCCCTCGGTTGCGAGGTCGCGCAGCTTCCTCAGCAGGTCCTCGCTCACTAGCGCATCCTCACGATCTTGTCCTCCCAGACGATCTGGCCTTCGTCGGAATCGAAGGTCATCCGCATCAGGTAGACGCCGTTGGCGATCTTGTCGCCCTGCTGGTCGCTGCCGTCCCAGGCGATGACATGCTCGCGGCCCTCGGTCAGATCGGCCAGCTCGCGCCGGTAGATCCGCCGTCCGCTGAGCGTGTACACGCTCAGGGTTCCCCGGGTCACGCCGCCGCTGAGGGAGTAGCGCAGGACGACCGTGTCCCGGAACGGGTTGGGGAAGATCAGCCCGTCGAGCAGCCGCGGGCGGTGGTCCACGACGAGCGAGAGGGTCTCGTAGGAATCCCCCTCGTAGCGGACATCGAGTTCGTGGGTGCCGGCGTCCCACTGGTAGTTCATGGCCATCTCCATCACCGTGGAGCTGGTGTCGCCGTCGGCGTAGGCGGCCTCCACGTCGTGGCGGAGGAGGCCGTCCTCCCAGAGGCTGAAGTCGGCGGGGTGGTAGGTGGTGCTCGGCGTGTGGATGCTCAACTCCAGGTGGTCCGCGGATCGGACCCATTGACCGTTGCGCAGGGTATCGCCGTCGGTACTGATGAAGAACACCACCTTCGGCGCCCGCAGGAAGAGCTCGCCGTCCCGTCCCGCCTGGTCGCGCGATGCGATGACGACATGCTCCCGGTCGGGATCGAAGTAGAGTTCCGAACTCATGTACCAGCCGCGCGCGCCCTGACCCGCCGCCGCGGCGAGCGTGTCGACCGGCACGAGGAGATCGGTCAGAAGCGTGTCGGTCTGCGTGAGGAGACTGTCGAACAGGCTCGCGTTGAGATGGTCGGGCGCCCAGGCGGGAATCGACTCGCTGCGCAACGCCCTGAAGGCGTCCATGATCGCGGGAGCGCCGCTGTGGGATTCGTCCACCATCAACGCCTCCACCTGCAGCGTGTCGTCGGGGGACATCACCGGAATGAACTCGCCCTCCACGTATTCCCGGCCGTCGATCCAGGCGCGGATGCGCGGCGGCGAGCGGTCGATGCGCGTGAGCGGGTCGCCCAGGAGGTTGTAGCGGTAGGCGGCGTTGAACTGCCCGTGGCGAAGCTCGCTCACCAGCTGCAGCGTGCCGAGGCGCCAGTCGGGATAGATCGCCACCTGCGGGGCGTCCGTGCGGAACATGAGTTCGATGAGATGATTCTCGAGGTGGATGTTCGGGAACAGGTACTCGTAGCCCTCGCTGGCGTAGCTGGCCACGGCGCCCCGGCCATCGGGCAGGAAGAGCAGCTTCTCCCCCATGCAGTCGCCCACGGTGATGTCGTCCTCGTGGTGCATCACGAAGTTGTTGGCGTGGCAGCCGTAGACGATCCAGACGAAGGGTCGGTCGTCGTTCTCGAGCAGCTCCTGATCGTCGGCGCCGTAGAGGGTCTTGAAGTACTCCTCGTGGCCCAGCTGGTTGCGGTGGGCGTGGGACTGCACGGTGACGAACCCGTAGCCCTTGCTGAGCGAGTCGGTGAACATGGCGCTGACGATCGGGCGCAGGGAGGCCTGCATGTCCGAGACGTGAGGCGGACCGCCGTGAGTGTCGATCCAGTCCTCGAACCAGGGATCGGTGATCTCCGAGATGAACAGCGGCAGGGGCTCGAAGTCGCCGGTGACGGCCTCGCTCGCGATCTTCGCGAGAATCGAGTCCTGCCCCGCCTCGAAGCTCTTCTCGTGATCCTTGCACTCGAAGAGCCAGTTGGAGGCGATGGACCAGACCCAGCAGTCGTCGGCCACGTGGAGGAAGCGGGCCCGCCAGTCGTCGTCGTCGGGATCGTCGTAGTCCTCGTAGCGACGGATCTTGTCGATCAGGATCCCCAGCTCGTCCGCGTCGCCCGCCGGCAGGCGGCCGACCATGAGCGCGGGCCAGTCGTAGGTGTCGTACTTGACGAACCACTCCTCGAGGGCCACCAGCTCGAAGTCGCCGAGCACGTCCTCGTGTTTCGTGAACACCGGCACCAGATCCGGGGCGGAGCGGTCGAGGATCTCCCTGGCGTCCTTGCTGCCGTCGCCCACCATCACCAGGGCCTCGGCGCCCCACTGCTGAAGCGCGAAGCGGGTCGCGTTGCGCATGCCCACGGCGCCGCGCACGCCGCCGTGGAAGGCGTC
Organism: uncultured bacterium; assembly: GCA_964399495.1. Classification (GTDB taxonomy): domain Bacteria; phylum Krumholzibacteriota; class Krumholzibacteriia; order JACNKJ01; family JACNKJ01; genus CAYNQX01. The sequence continues at coordinate 69,661 of CAYNQX010000002.1, read as the reverse complement.
CCAGACGTCGCTCATGCGGAGCATCCTGATGCGGTAGCCCTGGGCCTCGCGGAAGTCGAGCCACTCCGTCATCGCGTCGGCGAGCGGATCGGCCGCGAGCACGAGCACGTCGTAGGATGAGAGGTCGTCCATGAAATCGAGGGACGCCGGCGCGGCGACTTCCGGCATGCGGAGCGCGCTCTCGTCGGCGAGCCACCAGATCTCGTCACCGGTGAGTTCGTCGCGGATCCTCAGCTCACCGGCCGGGCTGCCCGGCTCGTTGTCGGAACTCAGCGCCACGCGCCGCGGCGCCGCTCCGCTCACGCGGACGAGCTGCCAGCTCTCGTGACCGCCGCCGAGACCGCCGATACGCAGCTCGGCGGGTCCGACGAGCCCGTCGGCGTGGAAGGCCAGGGAGTCGTCCAGCGCCACGTAGCTCGAGCGGTAGTCCAGCTTCCAGCGCTTGGCCATGGTGTACCAGTACACGTTCCAGTCCGTGGCGATGTTCAGGGTGCCCACGCCGTCGGCGAGCGCGTCGGCGGGCAGGGTGTCGACGTACGCCACGAACTCGATGTCCTCGACCTCGGCGTCGGACAGATCGGTGACGAAGGCGCCGTTGTCCACGCTCACGGCGAGCACGTGGGTGTCGTCGTGACGGTGGGTGCCCTGCAGGTCGATTCCCAGGATCGCCTCGGTGCCCGCCACGTAGCCGTGCGTGGGCAGGTCGAGGTCGAGCGTGAAGTTGTCGGAGTGGCGCGGCGCGGGCCAGTAGTACAGGTGGCTCTCCCAGCGCTCCTCGATGAGGTCGTAGAGCGCCGGAGGGGCATTGGCCAGGAAGCTCTCCAGGCCCTCGGTCTCCCGGCGGCGAAGGAAGTCCGCGGGCAGCGCCCAACCCCCGCCCTCGCCCCAGCCCGACCCGCTCTCCATCTCGAGCGCGAGACCCGCGTCCACGGCCACATACAGGGCCGCGGCTCCGCCGTACCATTCGATGGGATCGGTACTGTCGGGCGCGTGGGACAGGCGGTAGCCCGGGAAGACGAGAAGATCGTCGGCGGCCAGAAGGCCGTCGGCGTTCCGGTCGACGAAGTAGCGCGGCTCGGCGATCTGCTCGAAGAGCGGCTGCTCCTCGGCGTCCCAGGAGAAACGATGGCGGAAGAGCGCGATCTGGTCGAGGGGCGTGCCCAGGGACACGCCGTGGGCGACGAGACTGTCGCCGGGCAGCCCGTAGAGGCCGTCGGTGTCCGTGAGGAGCTTCAAGGCCGCCTGGGCGCGGCTACCGCGCCCCCCGGTCCAGGCGGGCGGCACGCGGCGGCCCCAGCTCCTCGCCTCGCCGGCGTTGAGCAGCGCGCCGCCGTAGATCTTGTCCCAGTGCTTCTCCGCGCGCCTGACGGGCTCGCGCAAGGCGGCCTCGGCGCGCGCCGAGGCGTTCGGGATGAACCGCACCTCGACGTGGATCTCCGAGGCCAGTGAAAGACCTCGCCCCGGGTCCCAGCCCACGGGGTCCACGATCACCTCGATCGTGCGCTGATCCCTGAGCCGGCGCACCGGGCCCAGGCGCACGGCCACGGCCCGGTTCACCGCGAAGGCCAAGGGGTCTTCGATGAGCTGTTCGTCGTGGAGCGACAGTTCGCCCTGAGGGACGGCGCGGGGCGTGGGAAAGGGCAGCGGACGTCCGTCGAGGGGTTCCGTGGCGGCGAGTCGCCAGGTCATGGACGCCATGTGACCGGGCGGCAGGGCCACGATGCCGCGCCAGACCGGCAGCATCGGCGCTCCGGACACGCGCTCGCCTTCGCCGGCGCTCTCGAGAACGCATCCCGCGAGATGCAGGTAGACGCCCTCGTCGGTGGCGCGGACCTGATCGCCCTCGAAGCGGAGATTCAGGGTGAGACCGGCTTCGTCGCTGCGCTCGATCGCGGAACCGGGCGGCAGCTTTTCCGATCGACTCGCGACCTTGGCGAAGGCCTGCGAGGGAATCCACGCGACCAGGAGGATGAGGACTAGGAGATGGCGAGACGTCACGGCACCCTCCGGTCGAGGCGACGGTGAATCAGAGATGGTGGAGCAGGGATCGCAGAGGTGGGTCGGGCCATGGGGTGCATAAAAGGTAGCATCCGGGCGGGGCTCCTGTCCAGACGAAGGGCCGGGTTACGAGCTTGGGTCCCATGAAGAAGCCCCTCCCGCGCGTGCGGAAGGGGCTTCCGAAACTCAGAGGTCTCGAGCCGAGACGTTGCTCACGCGTGGGCGAGACTAGTACAGCGCTTTGATGGCGCCCCAGCTGCTGTTCTCGGTCGCGACGACACAGCAGAGACATTCACCCGTGCAGTTGAAGGTGAAGGTACAACCCATCGCGCCATGCTCGATATAATCCTGATCCACAACCGTGATCTGAGTCATTCCTTCGGCGATATCCACGGTCATCGTGAGATCGTTCTCGAAGGCCAGGATGAGGAAGTAGTTGATGGTCCCCAGAAGGACGAGCGGCGGTTCGAGGAAAACCGGGAACGCAAGAGCGATTCCGGTCGCGGGATCCCCGATCACAAGGTCTGTGTTCCAATTGGGGGTAATGATGGCCTGATCGGCAGTGGGACCACCATCAAGCCTGAACTCCACGGCCGACACCCCTGTGATACCGGAGTCGATCGTACCGAGAACATAGACCAGATAGTTTTGGTAGAGATTGGGGGTGTCCATCTGACACAGCGATCCCGCCTCGTCGGCATAGATGCTGATGTAGTGGTCGTTCTGAGCGAAGGCGTTGGACGCCAGGGCCAGCAAGACCAGAACCGTGAGCATTTTTTTCATCTTGACCCTCCTACGGGTACCTCGGGATACGGAGACTCGTCACTGGAGTGTGGCGTTCAGCGCCGGTAACCTAACACCCCATTTTTCCGGGTGTCAACAGAAAGAGCGGGGGAATCTCACCTTTGTCGGGAGGCAGCGAAAACGGCGGTCGCACCCGTAATTACTTGAGCAGCAACAACTTCAAGCCATCACTCGATTCGTCGAATCGGGCAAAGTAGACGCCGGAGCCCAGCGTTCGGCCGAACTCGTCCTCCGCATCCCAGCTGCGCTCGTGGGCGCCGGCCTCGAAGCGCTCGCTGAACGCCACCGCTCGACGGCGTCCGAGGACGTCGTAGATCGTCAGGGTCAGGAGCCGGGAAGGCCCTTCCACGTGGAAGCGGAACCGCACCGTGGGATTGAATGGGTTCGGCCAGGCGGACTCGATCCGAACGGGCGCGAGACCGGGTACGGATTCCTCCAGCGCGATGGTGAACGGGTCGCCGGGCGGCGTGCTGGTTTCGTAGGGCACCACTCCGTAGGGTTCCCAAGCCACGGGGCCGTCGAAGAAGGAACCCTGGGGATGGTTGTCCCCCCAGTAGTTCCACTGGGCGAGGCACTCCACGCCACCGCGATTCACGATGCCCCTGCTGTCCGCGCTCGGAATGGGGAAGAAGTCGTTCTGCCCCCAGGAATCGTCGCCGAAACTGCCGTTGCCCAGGTCCACGAGATGAGCGCCGCCCAGGATCTCCACGCCGACGCCGAAGCCCTCGAAGGTGGAGTTGCGGAGGAACAGGTAGCATTGATCCTTGACCTTGATGCCCGTGTGATAGCCCAGCACCTTGACGTCCTCGGCCGTCAACCTCGCGCCGGAGGTCACCTCGATACCGAGCAGTGTGCGCGCCGAGTGCTCGGCCATCCTGATCGTGACATCCTCCAAGGACACGTCGCCGCCGACCACCCGGATCCCTTCGAGGGAGTCCTCGATCAAGAGCTCCCTGCACTCCCGGGCGCCCTCGCCGAGCACGAGGAGCGGTCCCTCATGCTTGAACCCTGCGCGAACCGAGCCGCCCTCGAATCGGCCGGTGGCGAGATGCAGCCCGTAGCTGTTGGTGAAGTGGGTGCGCTCGATCGAGACGTCCTGCCCGTCGAGCAGGAAGGGATCCGAAAACAGGCCCGCGTCCCAGGAGCAGTCCTCCAGCCGGAGGGAGGATCCGGGATCGCTCTGGAAGCGGCCGATTCGGTCGATCCGCGCGTGGTTGACCGTCAGCTCCCCACCGTCCAGCAGCTCGATGGCGCCCCAGGGCTCATTCGATGGATCGGCGGAACCGACGACGACCTCGGCGCCCTGTTCGCCCTGGAGCGTCAACTGCCCCGCCACCCGGATCTCGATGGGAGCCACCGCCATGATCTCCGTTCCGGCGGCGACCTCGAGTTCCCCAGACTCCGCCACCATCAGGCTGCGATCCAGGCAGATCACCTCTCCAGGGCCGCCCCAGGTCTCGGGCTCCTCGACAAGTATCGGCGAGGGGACCACCTCGGCCCAGGCCTCGTAGCGGAAGGGGAAGATCCTGCTCCACACGAAGCCGTTCGACGGCATCGATTCGGTGACGCTGAGCACGAGGGCCAGGGAGCGCCAGCGATTTCCGAAGCAGGGAACACTGATCGCGATCTCCTGCGGCAGGACATCGAGGGAATACTGCGCTCGAGAGATCTCCACGGCCTCGTCGCCATGAATGTCGAGCTGATCGACGGCCTCGGGATAGCCGATCACGCTCAGATTCAGGCGCTGATTGGGTGACGGCAATACATCGATGTCGCCGCCGGCCGTCGGGCAGAAGATCGTGTTCTCCATGGTGAGCGTGAAACGGAAATCCTTGCACTTCTCCTCGGTCAGGTCCGGATCGGCCGTGAAGGGAAGCACCGTGAAGCCGTAGGTGGAGAGGTGGGGATAGCGGGGGAACTCCAGGCTGTCGAATCCGCTCGTGCAGGCGGAGGGGTCGTCGCGGTGCACGTCCGACGGATACACCGGTCCCCGCACGCTCTGCGCGTCGCTCCCGACGGTAAGGAACAGAGGAAGGCTGCGGGCGTCGTCGGCGCAATCGATCTCGTTGACGTTGCGGAAGAGCTGGTAGTGATCCTGCGGCAGACGCCCTCCGGCCCACACCGTGGCGTCCCCCTGATCCTCCATGGGGGCGTTGACCCAGAGGGAGAGGGCGAACTCGTGGAACAGCTCCTCGAGGCGGTCGGAACCGTCTTCGGCATCGAAGCGATCGTCATAAGTCGGATCCGAGAGCAGCCCGGCGAGCGTGGATGGGGAGATGCGCCAGAGCTTGTTGCCGAAGATATCCTCTTCCTCGCTGTTCAGCCAGCGGTAGAGGAGGTCGTCCTCGTAGATCCTGGGGTTGCCGATGAACTGCTCCATGAGGTGCGCGCCGAACAGGCCGAAGGTGGCGTACTTGTGCTCACCGTGGTCCGGATGGACGCACTCGGCGAACCAGTCCTGCGAACCCATGATGCTTCGCTCGTAGGGATTGTCGTGAACGGGCCACATGCGGTCCCAGCCCGCGAGGAACTCGGCGCACTTCGAGAAGAACTCGTTGGTTCCCGTCAAGCCGCCGAACTTCGGTCCGGCGGCGACCCGGTTGAAGGTGATGTGCTGCCACTCGTGGGCGAAGCTCTCCGCGGCGAGATGACGCGCGGAGACCACCTGGTCGATTCCCGGGGCCACCTGAACCACGCAGGCCAGTTCGACCTTGTTGCCGGCGCTGTAGATGTCCCCCACCGCCTCGCGCAGACAGATGTGGAAGCGCGAGTAGGTGCCGGACTCCTGAGCCACCTCGATGCCGGCGGGGCTGGGGTCGAGGTCTTCCGAGAAGTAGGCCACGAGGCGGTCGATGAGATCGTGCCCGCCGGAGGGATTCTCGTCCATGATCGCAAGGGCGAAGCGCTGGAGCGAATCGAGATTCCACGCGTGACCGGCCTCCATCCAGTTCCAGTCCACCGCGAGATCGAAGCTCACGTTGAAGCTGGGGTTCAGGACCTGAGGGGGTACGGGAGTGAAGCTGTCGTCGCAGGGCGTGTCGACCACGGCGAGCCCGGTGTTGGCGGCAAGGAGCATGACGGCCAAGGTCATGACGCCGATGATACGCCGGAAGGTCGAACCCTTCCCGATCTCCAGTTGTCTCTGCGGCACCCTCGAACTCTTATGGATTGCCAGGGGACTGGCGTTGGTCACATGGTGTCTTCAATACGACGGATTGCGGAACATCCGGATTTCAGGACAGGGAATCCTCATGGGGATCAACAGGATAGCTCAAGACAGATGGAGATGACAAGTAAAGGTAATGTAATACGGCCGCCGGCGATTGCCGGCGGCCGTAAGCGCATATGCTTCTAGACGATTGAACCTAGTGTCTAGTACAGAGCCTTGATGCTTCCCCAGCTGCTGTCCTCGGTGGCGACGGTGTCCTCGCATTCGCAGTTACCGGTGGAACAGTTGAAGGTGAAGATGCCACCCGTGGCATCGATCGTGTTGTACCCGTCATCCACGACGACGAGCATGCCACTGTCGTTGCTCTCCATCACGGTCATGACAAAGTCAGGACCCGCGTCGGCGATGGCGAAGAAGTCAACCTGACCCAGGAAGGCGGTCGGTCCGGCGAGGGCCGGGCTGAAAGCCAGGGCGATGCCGTAGCCGAGGTCGCCGATGACCAGCGGGGTGTTCCAGTTCGGAATCACATTGGCCAGGGCGGCATCGGGAAGGTTGTCCACGCGGAACTCGACGGCGGTGATCGCAACGATCTCCGGGGGCAGGATGGCGTAGAAGTAGACACTCGTGGTGGCGTACAGGGGCAGATCGGCGTGGCAGATCACGGCCTGATCATCGGCGTACATGCCGATGAACGGGACCTGCGCGCTCGCAACGCTGCTGACAGCGACCAGAAGCAGAAGAGCGACCATCAGTTTCTTCATGTTGCAACTCCTTGAGATGTAAAAAGGATGTGGTGTCTAGCCTTAGGCTATAAACCCTTTGCCCAGTTTAGAGCCTGAGCCTCGCTCTCCGAGCACTGCTGTCGGCCGGAGACGTCTCTAATGACTCGGCCGACTTTTTCTGGGGGACCGCCGCAAAGGGCGGCGGTCCCCATCTCAACCGCAATGAAATGATACTACAAATCGAGGTCTCTAGTACAGGGACTTGACCTCGGACCAGCTGCTGTCGTCCGTGGCGATGCTTTCGCAGTCGCAGACGCCGGTGCAGTTCACAACCGCACACCAGCCCATGGCGGCATGCTCGACGAAAGCCTCGTCAACGATGATCAGGTTGCCGCCCTCGGTGGGGCTGACGCAAACCATGAGGTCACTGCCGTTGGGCGCAGCGTCGAACGTGCTCATGCTTCCGAGGTAAACCAGGGGACCGGCCTGAGCCGTCGTGAAGGCGATGCTACCGCCAGCAGCGGAAGCAGGGTTGCCGATGACCAGCGGTGAGGCCCAAGCAGGAACCCAGCCGGCCGGGGCGACCAGCAGGTCCATACCCGTGGTGCCGAACTCGACGGCAGTAAGGGCAGGAATGTCAGTCAGCAGAACAGCGTAGTGGAAGGACACGTTAGCGTAGGTGCCGTTCAGGGTGATGTCACAAGCAGTGGCGCCCGCGTCGGCGAAGATGCCGATCACGTTCGCGCTCGCAACGCTGGCGATGAGCAGAATGGCCAAAGCAGCAATCACACTCTTTTTCATGTGGCGAACTCCTCTTTGTGTTGTTGATGCCGAAGGTGTTTAGCTGAAGCGCCAACTAGGGACGAATGTCAGCTCACACACTCACTAGTTCCGAGAATCCGCCGAGGCGAATCCTCGTGGTGCCCCGCGGAAACCGCGGGGCACCAAGGATTCGGCGGCTACCCTAGGGGCAGTCGCTGATGTTGAAGTAGCCCGCGAAAGCGCCGAAGTCGGCAACCGTCACAGTACCACCACTACGGTTGTAGTCGGCGCAAGCGCTGATACCACCGTAAGAGGTAGCGAAGAGACCGAAGTCGGCGACCGTGACGTGGCCGTCGGCGTTCAGGTCCGGGCTGCAAACCGCCAGAGGCAGATCCTGAATGATGTTACCAACCGCGACCACATCGAGAGTGATGAGAGCGCAGTCCTGGGTACCATCGACGCCGCCACGCGGGGTGCCGGAGAAGGTGGTGTGACCAGGATCAGGAGCGAACGTCGAACTGTCGGCAATCTCGCCGCCGGCACACCAGGCAACGATGGGATCATCGAGCCAGATGTCGGAGGAGATCACTTCGACGGGGTTCGTCGCGGCGTCCTGAAGATAAACATCGATCAGCCAGTTGTTCGGGATGATGAAGCTCTCAGCTCCACCCGGGGCAACCAGGATGAACCCGTTACCACCAGGAGCACCATCACCGAGGGTCGCATAGCTGTTCACAGGATCCACGATACCGGCGTAGGCTACGGAGTTGATGGCCAGAAGCGCCAGCGCAGCCATCAGAACGAAAATTTTTCTGCTAGTCATTGGCAGAAACACCTCCTACAAAAGGTAGCAATGAGCGATAGTCCCGACTGGCAAGGACGATACGATCGCTCGGTTGTAAGAAAGCAAGGGTCTTGCAGGGGCTGAAAGGCAACACCTTCGTCCCCACTCAATCAATCCACAGATGCATCTCCAGTTCACAGAACGAAGGTACTCCCGTGGGGAAACTTCCTGCGGTGGCTTAGAATTATATCAGAGCGGGAAAATCGGTGTCAACCGACATTCTCGACTGACGCTGTTCATTAAATCCATCGTGTCAAATCACTTACAATTGGAAACGACAGGAAAGGGTGAGAAACGGGTGGGCGAAACAGGACTCGAACCTGTGACCTCCTGCGTGTAAGGCAGATGCTCTAACCAGCTGAGCTATTCGCCCTCGTACCCTGGTCCGGATTTATTCCGGGTTTTCCGACTCCGAACGGAGTGCCGAAAATCGGCCGTCGGCGCGCTCATCGGTGCGGGCGGCCGCGTCGCCTCTGTCGGAGTGGCCCAGGCGGAAAAGAGCCGAGGGGATCAGCAGGCAGTATCCCGCCACAAGCAGGAGGGGTGCCAGGGTCATGCTACCCATGCGCAACGAGAAGTAACCCAGAACCACCGCGACGAGTCCCGCGGTGAAGAGCCCCTTGAATCCGAACACCCTCATGGCCATGCCAACTCCTTCCATGGGACGCCTCGCGGCGCCCTTCTGCCTCGCCCTTCGCCGGAGCGGGTGGGCGGCAACGCTACGGGATGGATCCTCCGCCTGTCAAGACGACGAAGACCCGCCCCCCGGTTTCGATTCGGCGACCCCGTCCGGCTCCGTCCGGGACGCGGATTCGGGGGCGCCGCTCATGCGACTCAGGCTCCCCGACGCGAAGGGCCGCAGGTCCAGCGAGACCGAACCGAACCCGAGGGCCCGAAGTTCCCGATCGACCCGGATCCTCAGTTCGGTATCCATCATGCGGTCCCACTCCCCCGCTCCCAGCTCGATGCGGGCGAACAGCCCGTGATGGCGCACCCTGTATTCGGCGAAGCCCAGGTCGCGCAGAATCTTTTCGGCGCGGCCGAGCTGGAGAAGCTTGGCCTCGTCCACTGGTTCGAAGTGGGGAATGCGGCTGGCCAGGCAGGCCCGGGCCGGTTTCTCCCAGATGGCCAGCCCGCGCTCCTTCGCCAGGCTGCGGATCTCGGGCTTCTCGAGGCCCGCCTCGTCCAGCGGCGCCCTCACCTTGAACCGGCGGGCGGCATCGGCGCCGGGTCGATGGTCACCCCGATCGCTGAAGTTGCCGCCGTAGATGAGCGTGGCGAAACCGCCCTCGGCGGCGAGGGTCTCCATCCGGCCGAAGAGCTCCCCCTTGCAGTGGAAGCAGCGGTCGGGCTCGTTGGCCGTGTAGTCGGGGTTCTCCAGTTCCCGCGTGGCGATGACCTCCACGGGAATCGACTGCGACCGGGCGAACTCCAGCGCCTCCTCCCGCTCCCAGTCGGCGAGGGAGGGCGAGTCGGCCAGCACGGCCCGGAAGGCGTCGCCGAGCCGCTCCCTGGCGAGCACGGCGAGGAAGGCGGAGTCCACGCCGCCGGAATAGGCGAGCAGGGTCCTGCCCCCCTCCGAAAGGATCTCCAGGAGGCGGGCCTCCTTGGCGCGGAGGCGATCGTCGATGGGTGCGAGTTCGATGCTCATGCTCTCAGGCTAGCAAATCCAGGGCTGGGTCGCCAGACACGATGGGATGCTTCACGCCCTCAACGTCCCTGGCGCTTGCGCAGCGCGGCCACGTTGCGCTGGTGCTCGGCGAAGGTCTCGGCGAAGCGGTGTCCGCCGTCGCCGTCGGCCACGAAGTAGAGATTACGGCTCTCCGGATCGGCCGCGAGCAGGGAGGCGAGGCTGGCGCGGCCGGGGTTGCAGATCGGACCGGGCGGCAGGCCCCGGTTGCGATAGGTGTTGTAGCGAGAATCGACGTCGAGGTCCTTGTAGTAGAGGCGCTTCTTCCGCCAGCCCAGGGCGTAGATCACCGTGGGGTCGGCCTCCAGCTTCATCCCCCGCTCGATCCGGTTCAGATAGACGGCCGCGATGGCCGCCCGTTCGTCGTCGCGACGCGCCTCGGCCTCGACGATGGAGGCCAGGGTCACCCACTCCCGCGGCCCGAAGGGCCAGTCCCGGGGCGCGCGTCGACGCAGATCCGCGAGGACGGCGTCGAACGCGTCCAGGAGCGTGCCCACCACCGTCACCGGGTCGGCGGGATACTCGAAGGCGTAGGTGTCCGGCAGCAGGAAACCCTCGAGATTCGAAGCGCCGGCCAGGAAGGGGTGCGACCAGTCGCCCGGTCTGCGCACGCGCTCGGCGAGGTCGAGGGAATCGAGGTCGAGCTGGCGCGCGATCTGGCCGACGGTCTCGTCCAGCCACAGACCCTCGGGCAGGGTGAGCCAGACCTTCTCCGTGTCCCCGGCCTTGAGTATCTCCAGCAGCCTGGCGGGGCTGCAGGGGCGGTGGAAGCGATAGCGGCCCGCGCGCAGGGCATCGCTGGCCCCGCGAATCCGCGTGCCCAGAAGAAACAGCCGCGGTCGCTCGAGCACGCCGGCCTCGGCGAGCTGGCTCGCGATCGCGCGGGAACTCGCACCTCCGGGCACCACCAGCGTGGTGTCCGGCAACGTGGGCGAGGAGGTGCGCCGCCAGGCGCCGTCGAGGCCGAGGCCGATGGCCAGGGCCAGTACGAGCAGCAGCATGGGCGCCATCCCTGAGAACCGTCGTCGGGTGCCCATCATTCGACCTCGTCTTCGTTCGCGCCCGCCCGGGCGTCCAGCCAGGATTGCAGGATGAACACGGCGGCGAGCCGATCCCAGTCCTTGCGGCTGCCCGGCGGAAAGGCCTTGCGCGCCGCCTCGCTGGTGAGACGCTCGTCCCAGAGTTCGACGGGCAAGCGGAAGCGGCCGCCGAGGCGACCGGCCAGGCGTCTGGCCGAATCGGCGCTGGCCCCCTCGCTGCCGTCCATGTTGCGGGGCAGGCCCACGACGATCCGCTCCACGGCGAGATCGTCGATCAACACCGCCACGTGCTCGAAGAAGTTGCCGCCGCCGCGGCGGAAGGTGTCGAGGCCCTGGGCCGTGATCCCCAGCGGATCGCTCACGGCCAGGCCCACCCGGGACTGGCCGGGGTCGATGGCCAGCACGCGGCCCACCTCGTCACCGGATCCCGGCATGCCGGTCACGACGCGCTCCCCGGCTCGACGGCGGGCTCCTCGACCGGGCTCCCCTGAAGCACGAGCAGCGTGCAATCGTCGTCGGGCTCTCCGGTGACGCTGAAGCGCGCGACATCCTCGAGCAGCCTCGTCACCACGTCCTCGGGATCGCCATCGAGTCGGGAGAGGCTCTCGGCCAGGCGGTGGTCGGAGAACTGCTCGCCCTGAGCGTTCTCCGTCTCGCTCACCCCGTCCGTGAAGCAGACCAGCCGGTCGCCGGAGCCGAAGGGAATGTTGTGGGTGCTGAACGGCACGCCCGGGAAGGCGCCGAGCACGGTGCCTCCCTCCTGCAGTGGCACCGTGACGCCGCTGTCGCGCGTGAGCAGCGGTGGCGGATGGCCGGCCGACGCGTACTCGAGGCTTCCGTCCTCGCAGTGGAGCCGGCCGAGCCAGAGCGTGATGAAGCGATCGCTGGGACTGCTCTCGTAGATGATCTGGTTGAGCTCGGCGAGGATCTCCCCGGGCGGCTGGCTGTGCCGCACGATGCTGCGGAAGGAGGCCTGCAGGGTCGCCATGAGCATGGCCGCGGGGATCCCCTTGCCCGAGACGTCGGCGATGATGAAGTAGAGGGAGCGGCGGTTCATCTCGAACCAGTCGTAGTAGTCCCCTCCCACCTGACGGCTGGGCCGGCTCGTGCCGTGGAGCCGCAGCCCCGGCAGATCCGGCTTGCTGCGCGGAAGCAGCCCCGACTGGATCCGCCAGGCGAGCTGCATCTCCTCCTCGAGGATCCGCTTGTCGAGGAGCTCCCCCAGCAGCCCCAGGTTGCGGACGGCCGAGGCGAGCTGCCCGGCCAGCAGCGTGAGGTGTTCCCGATCGGCCCCGCGGAGCTTCCGTCGATCGGCGCGCCGCCCCAGCAGAAGCAGTCCGCGGCAGGTGGCCTCGTCCACGAGGGCGAGCACCTGCTCATGGGGCAGACCGTGAGGCGGAATCGGCAGCTCGTTGCGACGGCACCAGCCACGGAACTCGCGCCAGCCGAGGGGCTCGGTGAGATGGCGGAGCAGGGGCGCCTGCCCGGCGAGATCGAGGAACCACTCGGGGTCCTCCTCCGCGCTCTCGCGCCGCGGGCAGTCCCAGGCCAGCAGCTGGAAGCTGTCCACGTGGAAGATGTCCTGGAGCACGGGCGCCAGCGCCTCCTCGATCTCCTCGCGCTGGCCCACGTCGCCCAGGCGCGAGCTCAGCCGGCGCAGGGCCTCGCGACGGGGATCGCCGCTGTGGCCGAAGAAGCGGCGGTCGAGCAGGTCTTCCACCCGGGCCAGCAGCGGCTGGAACAGGATGATGGCGAACACCGTCAGGCCCGCTTCGAACAGCGAGCCCATGGTGCCCAGGTAGGCGCTGAACAGGGCCTGGAATCGTTCGAGCACCACCAGGTAGAGAATCGCCAGGGCCAGCGACACCACCACGTCGAGCACGCCGCGGCGGGCCAGCAGCCGGATCTGGAGAAAGCGGTAGCGCACGGCGGCGTAGGCCACCACCGCGCTGGAGAGGATCATGGAGGCCGCGAGCAGATGCGGCTTCACGGTGGCCGACGGCTGCCCGCCCAGGAAGATCGGCAGCGCCTCGGCCAGCAGGTATCCCGTCAGCGGCAGCGCGAATCCCAGGCTGAGAAAGAGCCGCTGGCGCCTCAGATTCACGCCGCGGCGCAGATCGCCGCTGCGCGCCAGGAGAATCAGGGCCACGAGACCCATGAGCAGGTTCACGCCGGGGAACAGCAGCGCGTGCAGGGAGACGCCCAGGGACCAGAGCGTGTCCATGGCCGACAGGCGCCCGCCCAGCAGTTCGCTGCCCTGCTCCACGGTCTCGAGGATCTTCGAGGGCTCCACGCGCCGCACGGAGAGGATCAGCAGCAGATGGACCACGTGGGGCAGGTATAGAAGCACGGGCAGGGCGCGGAAGCGGTCCAGCACCGCGCGTCGGCGCGGGAACACCAGACTGAACAGGAGCAGGGTGGGGAAGAAGAACTCCCAGATGTAGGAGAATCGCTCCAGGAAGCCGCCGAGCAGGACGATCTCCCCGTCGGCGCTCGTCGGCTGCACCAGCCCGACGCCGGCCAGGATCGGCGCGATGCCGCCGAAGAACAGCATCACCGCCACGACGCGATGCAGCTCCTCCTGCCCGAATCGGCGGAAGAGCCCCAGGCCCCAGCCCAGCATGAGAGCGCCGGCGGCGAAGTAGATGACGGGGAGGAAGGTGCCCTGGGCCATCACGCGCATCCCCGGCGCGAGGCGCTAGGTGTCGCTTCCGACTTCGCTCCCCACCGCTTTCTCCAGTTCCACCTGGAAGCGCCCCGCCTCGTCGCGACGGATGCTGATGTCATCCATGATCTCCCTCATGATGAACAGGCCCCGCCCCCTGGCGCCGAGGAACGCGGGATCGTCGGGCGCGGGAGCCGACGCGTCCAGCCGCGACTCGTCGAAGCCGGGGCCGTCATCCGCGACGGCGATGCGGAAACGATGAGCCGACACGCCCAGCTCCACCACGACGCGCAGCCCGGACTGGAAGCGGTTGCCATGCTCGATGGCGTTGCTCACCGCTTCGATGGCGGCGATGGAGATCTGGTTCAGGTCGCTCTGACTCCAGTCGAGCGCCTGACCGATCTCCTGGAGGGCGGCGTTCACGATTCCGAGCCAGCGGAAGTCGCTCGGCAGATCCCAGCGGATGGTATCGAATGATCCGTTTTCCATGGCCGCTCCGATCCAGCCGTCAGGCGCCGAAGCTTGCGAGGGCCTCTTCTTCGCTCTCGTAGCTCTCGAAGATTCCAGCCAGCTTCGTCACCATCAGGATCGATTCGATGCGGTCCGAGATATTCGCCAGCTTGAACTCGCCGCCGGCGTCCTGCACCGAGGTGTACCCCGCGATCAGGATGCCCAGGCCGGTACTGTTGATCCAGCTCACCTTGGCGAGGTTCACCAGGATCTTCGACTTGCCGTCGCCGAGGTGGTTCTTCACCAGGTCGTGAAAGGTGTCCGCATCGGGACCGCCCATGACCTGACCGCTCACATCGAAGACAGTCACGTCGCCCGCATCGCGCGTCTTGACCTTCATCCAGCTCTCCTTCTGTCGCTAGCCATCCCGGGTCACCTGCTCCAGGTGTCGGAGCAGAGCCGTCATGTCCTCCGGCGGCGCAGCCGTGAACTCCGATCGCGCACCCGTGATCGGGTGATCGAACTCGAGGCGCCAGGCGTGAAGCGCCTGACGATCGATCAGCGCGAGCAGCTCCCGGTCGAGAATCTGCTCCTCGCGCCGTCGGCCCCTGAGGCGCGCGCGGCGCCCGCCGTAGAGCGGATCCCCGAAGACCGGATGACCGATGTGCGCCATGTGCACCCGGATCTGGTGAGTTCGCCCCGTCTCGAGTTCGAGCCGAATATAATCGAAGCCACCGTAGCTGTCTATCCGGGAGTATCGAGTTCGCGCAAACTTCCCGCCCTCCTGCAACACGGCCATTCGCTTGCGGTTGCGCGGATCGCGCCCCAGATTCGCCTCCACCTCGCCCGCCTTCGCCGCGAGGTTGCCCCAGACCAGGGCCAGATACTCGCGCTTCACGTCGCGGGCGGCGATCATGGCCGACAGCGCCGTGTGCGCGGCGTCGCTCTTGGCCACCAGCATCAGGCCGCTGGTCTCCTTGTCCAGGCGGTGGACGATCCCCGGCCGCAGCTTGTCGCCGATGCCCGAGAGCCCCTCGAGGTGATGGAGCAGCGCGTGAACCAGGGTGCCGCCGTGATTGCCCGCGGCCGGGTGCACGACGAGGCCGGCCGGCTTGTCGATGACCGCCAGGTGCTCGTCCTCGTGCAGGATCGTCAGGGGAATCGCCTCGGGCACCAGGTCCAGCGGCTCGGGCTCGGGGATCTCCAGCAGAACCTGCTCGCCGGCCCGCAGCGCGTGGCCGCTCTTGACCGCGCGGCCGTCGACGGTGACCCGTCCCTCCTTCACCAACCGGGCGAGGGCGCTGCGGCTCCGCCCGGGCACCTTGCCGTCGAGGAAACGGTCGAGCCGCTGGCCCGCCTCCGAGTCGTCCACCAGGAAGCTTCGCCGGCCGCTCTCGAAATCACCGGCGTTCACCGTCCCCCCTAGCTTTCGGACCGGGTGGGCAGTGAGGGGCCGGCGCGACGGGGCGAGGGCGCGCGCATCAGGTAGATCACGATCAGCGCGGCCCCGATGCTGATGCAGGCGTCGGCCACGTTGAACACGTACCAGCGCCGCATTCCCAGGCCCAGGTCGATGAAGTCGATCACCTCGCCGGTGCCCCGCAGCCGATCGATGAGATTGCCCAGGGCGCCCCCGAAGATGAGCGCCAGCGGCAGGGTGAGCTTCGAAGCGACGCCCTTGCCCACGAGCCCCAGGATCACCAGCAGGGCCACCAGCTTGATGGCGATGAACACGCCGCGCGCTCCAGCGAACAGCCCGAAGGCAGCGCCGGGGTTGTTCACCAGGGTGATGCGCAGGAAGCCGCCCAGGTACTCGGCGCGCCAGAGATTCTCCAGGACCAGGTGCTTGGTCACCAGGTCCGTGGTCACGGCCAGCAGCACCGCCGCGATGAACAGCCCCCAGTCCGTTCTAGTTCTTCTCGAGCTCAAGGCGCACCTCCTCGTCGCCGAGTCTGTAGGTCTCCGCGTGGCCCTTGCCGCTGACGCCCTCGTCGAGGCTCGCGGCCAGGGTCTCCTCGGCGAGTCGATCGCCCTGCTCGGCCAGGGTGGCCCGGGTCATCTCCCCGCCCTCCCAGCGCAGACGGATGCGGTCGGACACCGCCAGGCCGGCGGTCTTGCGCAGGTTCTGCACGCGGTTCACCAGCTCCCGCAGGTGGCCTTCGCGGGCCAGGACCTCGTCGATCAGCGTGCAGAGCGCGCCGGAGAGATCGCCGTCCAGCCCCACCTCGTAGTCGCCGGCGGCCTCGGCGCCGAAATCCAGCTCGTCGCGGGTCAGGGTGAAGTGGCGGCCGTCGGCCTCCACGCGGAGCTCGCCCTGACGGTAGGCCGCGAGCACATCGGAGGGCTCCAACCCGCCGAGAGCTCCCGCCACCGCCTTCATGCTGCCGCCCAGCCGCGGGCCCAGCACCTTGAAGCGCGGCTTCACGACGAAGCGCATCCGCTCGCCGGGGTCGTCCAGGGCGCTCACGGATTTCACGTTGAGCTCGTCCAGGATCAGCTCCCGGAGCTGCTCGTCCTCGAAGACCCGCTTCATCACGGGGCCGCCGCCGGCCACCTCGAAGCTGGCCAGGGGCTGGCGGATCTTGAGGCCGGACTGGTTGCGGAGCGTGCGCCCGAGACCCACCACCTTCAGCAGGGCGGCCATGGACTCCTCGAGCTTCTCGTCCCGGAGTTCGGAACGGGAGCTCGGGTACTCGGCCACGTGCACGCTGTCGGTGTCGTCGCCCTCCAGGCCCAGCCCGGCGAGGGCGCGATGCACCGACTCGGACACGAAGGGCGTGAAGGGAGCCGTCAGGCGCGAGAGCCCTTCGAGCACGCCGTAGAGGGTCTCGTAGGCGCCGGCCTTGTCCGCGGTCATCTCGCCCTTCCAGAAGCGGCGGCGGGAGCGGCGCACGTACCAGTTGCTCAGCTCCTCGATGACAAACTGCGCGATCCCCTTGGCGGCGCGGCTGAGGTCGAGCGCGTCCATGGCGGCGCGCGTGTCGGCCACGAGGGTCTCGTAGCGCGAGCGGATCCAGCGATCGAGCAGGCTGAACTCGGGGTCGGCGCTGCCGGGTTCCCAGCCGTCCAGGTTCGCGTAGAGCGCGAGGAAGGCGTAGGTGTTGCGCAGGGTGCCCAGCATCTTGCTGTTCATCTCGCGCGGGCCCTCGTTGTCGAACTTCAGCGCGGCCGGGATCGGCCCCGCCGTCGCGATGTACAGGCGCATGGCGTCGGCGCCGTCGCCGTCCAGCAGGGCGAAGGGATCGGGAAAGTTGCCCAGGGACTTGCTCATCTTCTTGCCGTGCTTGTCCTGGATGTGCCCGCTCACCAGCACCCGCTTGTAGGGCGCCCGGTCCCGCATGAACACCGAGATCGCGAGCAGGCTGTAGAACCAGCCGCGGCTCTGGTCCACGGCCTCGCAGATGAAGTCGGCGGGGAACTGCCCCTCGAAGCGCTCCTCGTTCTCGAACGGATAGTGCCACTGCGCGAAGGGCATGGCGCCGGAGTCGAACCAGGCGTCGATGACGTCCGGCACGCGATGCATGGGCTCGCCGGTTTCGGGATGCTCGAGTTCCACGTCGTCGATGAAGGGCTTGTGCGGGTCGAAGGGCTCGGGCAGCGCGCCGCCGGCCAGCTCCTTCAGCTCCTCGTAGCTGCCCACGCAGAGGCTCTTGCTCCCATCGGCGGTCTGCCAGATGGGAAGCGGGGTGCCCCAGTAGCGGTCGCGCGAGAGCGCCCAGTCGATGTTGCCCTTGAGCCAGTCGCCGAAGCGCTTCTCGCCGACCTCCTTCGGCACCCAGTCCACCTTGTCGTTGGCGGCGAGGAATCGCTGCTTGAGCTTGGTCGTCTCGATGAACCACGCGGGCTGCGCGAAGTAGATGAGCGGACCCTTGTCCCGCCAGCAGTGCGGGTAGCTGTGGGTCACGACCTTCTTGGCGAACAGCAGGCCGCGCTGCTTCAGATCCTTGATGATGGGCGGATCGGCCGCCTTGAAGTCCATGCCGGCGAAGGGCGTGGCGTAGTCGCGCACGAGGCCGTCGGGGCCCACGACGTCGAGCATGGCCAGGTTGTGCTTGCGGCCCGCCTCGTAGTCGTCGGCGCCGTAGGCCGGGGCCATGTGCACGAGCCCGGTGCCGTCCTCGGCGCTGACGAAGTCCGCGCAGATGATCTCGGCGATCCGCTTGCCCTCCGGCGCCGGCGCGTGGTCGTAGAGGCGCTTGTAGCGCCAGCCGGCCATCTCGCTGCCCTTCATGCGCCAGAGCTCGTAGTGCTCCCGGTCGCCGATCACGGTGGACACCAGGTCCTCGGCCAGGATCACGCTCTCGGCGTCGGCGTCCTCGTCGTCCACGAGACGCAGCTTCACGTAGACGAGGTCGGGGTGCACCGCCACGGCCACGTTGGAGAGCAGGGTCCAGGGCGTGGTGGTCCATACGAGCAGGCTGCCGTCCTCGCCGTCGAGTTCGAAGCGGACGGTCACCGACGGATCGTCGACATCGGCGTAACCCTGGGCCACCTCGTGGCTGGAGTAGACGGTCCCCAGGCGCGGGTTGTAGGGCATCACCTTGTGGCCCTGGTAGATCAGTCCGGCGTCCCAGAGCTGTTTCAGCAGCCACCACACCGACTCGACGTAGTCGTTGGTGCAGGTGATGTAGGGATTCTCGAGGTCGAGCCAGTAGCCGATGCGACGCGTGAGCTCGCGCCAATCCTTCTCGTACTTGAACACGCTCTCGCGGCACTTCGCGTTGAAGGCCTCGATGCCGTACTCCTCGATCTGGTCCTTGGTGCCCAGACCCAGCGTCTTCTGCACCTCGAGTTCCACGGGCAGGCCGTGGGTGTCCCAGCCGGCCTTGCGCAGGACGAAGTGGCCGTCCATCGCCTTGTAGCGGCAGATGGCGTCCTTGGCCAGGCGCGTGATGATGTGGTGCACGCCCGGGTTGCCGTTGGCCGTGGGCGGGCCCTCGTAGAAGATGAAGTGGGGCTTGGCGGCCTCCTCCTCGGCGCTCTGGGTGCGCTCGAAGACCCGCGCCCGCTCCCAGTAGTCCACCACCGCCCGCTCCTGGTCGACGGGGTTCTTCGCCAGGCCGGGGAAGCGCTCCCGGGTCTTCTGCTCGCTCATGCTTCCGCCCCTTCTCGTCGGTTCAGGGTCTCGAGGAATCCAGTGATCAGGGTTTCGAGCCGCGGGCCGGCCTCGCCGGCCACCCGCAGGATCTCGGGCACGTCCACCGGCTCCAGGGCGTCGGGGTCGCAGAGGTCGGTGACGACCGACAGCCCCAGCACGCGCATCCCCGCGTGCACCGCCGCCAGGTTCTCGGGCACCAGGCTCATACCCACGATGTCCGCGCCGATCTGCCGCAGGAAGCGATACTCCGCGGCGGTCTCCAGGTTGGGGCCGGCCACGGCCACCAGCACGCCGCCCCGCAGCGTGATCCCCTCGGCCTCCGCGATGGCGTCCACGGCGCGGCGGTAGCCCGCGTCGTAGGGCGCGGACATGTCGGGGAAGCGGGGGCCGACGCGCTCGTCGTTGGGGCCGATGAGGGGGTTGTCCCCCATCAGGTTGATGTGATCGCTCACGGCCACGATGTCGCCCTTGCCGTAGCCGCGGTTCATGCCGCCGACGGCGCTGGTCACCACCAGGCTGTGCGCCCCCAGCGCGCGCAGGGTGCGCACGGGGTGCACCACCTGCGCCATGCTGTGTCCTTCGTAGAAGTGCAGTCGTCCGCCGAGCACGGCCACCGGTACCCCGGCCAGGCGCCCCAGGTGCAGCTCGCCCGCGTGGAATTCCACGGTGGAGGGCGCGAAGTGGGGAATCTCGGAGTAGGGCACGGTGACGCGCTCCTCGAGCTTCTCGGCCAGTCCGTCCAGGCCGGATCCCAGGATGATCGCCACCTCGGGCGTCTCCGTTCCCCGGGCGCGAAGAAACTCCGCGGACTCCTGGATGCTGGTATAGAGGTCTGGACTGCTCATGGCTTCACGCCCCCACGTCGTTTCAGAGGATCCCTATTTCGGATAAGATCTGGAATCTAGACCGCTTAGGCCGGGATTTCAAGCGCTGTCGGGCGCGCCGTCGTCCACTTCGTCCGAGAACAGCGCCGAGCCGATCCGCAACAGGGTCGCCCCCTCCTCCACGGCGATCTCGAAGTCGCCGGTCATCCCCATCGACAGCTCGCCGAGCGGCAGCTCGGGCCGGTCCGCCGCCCGGACCCGCTCCCGGATGCCCGCCAGCAGGCGAAAGCTCTCCCGCACCGCCTCCGCGCCGGCCTCCCCGAGGGGCGGAGCCATCGTCATGAGGCCCCGCGCCAGGATGCCGCGCAGGGACGAGAGGGAGTACAGGAACTCGTCGGCCTCGGCCGGGTCGAGACCGGTCTTGCTGACCTCGCCGGAGCAGTTCACCTGCACCAGCACCTGGCTCATGATCTCCCGCTCGAGGGACTTCTCCGAGAGCCGGCGCGCGAGATCGAAGCCGTCGACGGAGTGGATCAGATCGAATCGGCCCAGGGCCTTGTTCACCTTGTTGCTCTGAAGATGTCCCACCAGGTGCCACACGACATCCTGCGGCAGGGCGTCGATTCGTGGCAGGGCGGACTGGATCCGGCTCTCGCCGAACTCGCGCTGCCCCGCCGCGTAGGCCTCGAGCACCTGTTCGGGACTGGCGTACTTGCTGACGGCCACGAGACGGACCCCCGCGGGATCGCGCCCCGCCCTGCGCGCGGCCGCCTCGATGCGGACGCGCAGGGCGGCGAGTCGCCCGGCGACGACGCTCATGCGCGCCCCCCGCTCTCGCCGTTCTCGACCAGGTGCTCCTCGGTTTCCGAGGGCGGCTCGAAGCAATCGCGGCAGCGGGGCTCGTAGGCCTCCGCCGCGCCCACCAGCACGCGGCCGGTGGCGGCCACGATCCGCTGGGAGTGCGAGGCCGGCGCGCCGCAGCCCACGCAGACCGCGTGGGCCTTGGTGACCTCCTCGGCCACGGCCATGAGCTGCGGCACGGGGTCGAAGGGCGCGCCGCGGAAATCCATGTCGAGGCCGGCCACGATCACCCGCTTGCCCTCGCGGGCCAGCTCCACGCACAGGGGCACGAGTTCGGCCCCCAGGAACTGGGCCTCGTCGATGCCCACCACCTGGGTCTCGGGATCCAGCGCGCGGCGCAGTTCGGCGACGTCCCCCACCGGAGTGGAATCGATGCGGTTCTCGTCGTGGGAGACGATCTCCGCGTCGTCGTAGCGCCGGTCGATGGCCGGCTTGAATGTCTGCACCGACTGCCTGGCGATGCGCGCGCGACGCAGGCGGCGGATCAGTTCCTCGGACTTGCCGCTGAACATGCCGCCCGCGATCACCTCGATCCACCCGGCGTGGGGCGGCCTCAGACGGGGTGTTGCTGGGTTCATCTCTACCTCCGCTGCTGGTCTATCACCGGAACCGCGGGAGTGCAAGCGCGAGCTGACGAGGCCCGCCATTGATCTCCCGCGGCCGGGCCCCTATGATCCGCCCGACACCGGTGAATGCCCGTCCCCCTCCGGCAAGGAGCCCGCCATGCATCGATTCCCGAGCAGCCCGTTTCTCCTGATCCTCGCCCTGAGCCTCCACGCGGCCACGATCGCGAGGGCCGAGACGCTCGAGGAGCATTTCCTCATGACCCTCGGCGAGCGCAGCCTGGGTTACGAGCAAATCACCTTGGAGGAGCGCGGGGACACGCTGGTGATCGAGGGTCGGCTCCACATCGAGTTGCCGACGGAGCGCGACATGACCACGCGCACGGTGGTCGTGGGCGAAACCGACCGCCTGCTCGATTACGTGCTCGATACGAACAGCGGCGACCGGATCGGCCTGGATGCGTCGGGCGACTCCACGCGGTTGTGGGTCACCTCCGCCCGGGGCGACCGCGAGATAATGGCCCAGCCCTCCGACGCCAAGGACGTGGTCCTCGACAACGCGGTCCCCTCCCACATGTGGCTCCTCGCCCGGCAGTTCCTGCGCGACCCCGAGCGCGCTCGGACGATCCGCGCCTTCGTGCCCCAGTCGCTGTGGCACGGAGAACTCGAGCCCAAGAAAGCCGAAAGCGTCCAGGCGACCCTGAACGGCGCGCCGATCACCGTGTCGCGCCACCGCTTCACGATCGCCGGCTTGCTCAGCGAGCTCGACGTGGACGACACCGGGCGCGCGCTGGGAATGCACATTCCGATGCAGAACTTCCTGATCCACCGCGAGGGCTACGATCCGGCGCCGCCGACCACGGGCGACGCGGCTCCCGCCTATCCCACCGAGGAGATCACGGTCGAGGGCGGCGGCCCCGCCCTCGGCGGCATCCTGACCCTGCCGGCCTCGGGCGAGGGTCCCTGGCCCGCCTGCGTGCTGCTGCACGGTTCGGGGCCCGCGGATCGCGACATGAAGGTCGGGCCCAACGCGCTGTTCGTGCAGATCGCCGAAGGCCTGGCCGAGCGCGGCATCGCCACCCTGCGCTACGACAAGCGCACCCTGATGGTGGCCCGCGCGCTCCAGGAGGGCGGCTCTCCGGACGACGTCGACCTGGACCTGGCCCAGGAGGTCCTCGACGACGCGGCCGCCGCGGTGGCCCTGCTGCGCGCCGACTCCCGCCTGGACGGCGACCGGATCCACCTGCTCGGGCTCAGCCTGGGCGCCGGCGCCACGTCCACGGTGTCCCGCCGGCTCGCGGAGGCGGGAGCCCCGATCGCGGGCCTCGTCATGATGGCGCCGCCGGGACGCGACCTGCTGACGGTCATGATGGATCAGTACGCCTACCTCGCCGAACTGGGACAGATGCCCGAGGAGGATCTCGCGAACGCCAGGGCCGACGCCGAGCGTCTGCGCGGGGGCGACGTGAACGAGGAGGAGATCATCCTCCACGCCAAGCCCGGCTACTGGCAATCGCTGCTCGCCTGGCGGCCCTGGCGGGACTACCTCGAGCAGCCGGCCCCCGCCCTGATTCTCTTCGGCGAGCGGGACTACCAGATCACCGCGCCGGATCGCGCCACCTGGGAGGCGACCCTCGCCGGAGACGGCCGAAAGGGCTCCGATCTCGAGGTCCTGCCCGGCCTCAACCACCTTTTCCTGCCCGGCGAGGGAACCCCGGGACCCACCGAATACGGGATCGCCGGGGAACTGGGCGACGAACTGCTCGATCGCGTGGGCAACTGGATCCTCGCCACCGGGGCGCCCTGAGCCCGGAAGGGCGAAAAAAGGGGGGTGCCCCCCTGGACAAATCGGGGCCAAGTCCCTATTCTGTCCGGACTTCCCAACAAGGGAAGCCCACACCATGCCTTTCCGACGGAAAGGCGCAACCCGCTGCGGTCGTCTCTACCGTAAGGTTGTTCAAGGAGGTAGCGATGTCCCTGAGACTCCTGGGCAAGAAACTCGGCATGACGCAGATCTTCGAGGAGGGTGGCGAACTCACCCCCGTGACCGTCATCGAGCTCGGCCCCAACTACGTGATTCAGAAGAAGACCGAGGCCAACGACGGCTACAGCGCCATCCAGCTGGGCTTCGAGCCCATGCGCGCCAAGAGCGCCAGCAAGCCCGAGCAGGGCCACACCGCCAAGGCGGGCCTGGGTCCCCTGCGCCACCTGCGCGAGAGCCGGGTCGACGAGAGCGTCGTCGAGGGCTACGAGGTCGGCGCGGCCATCACCGCCGATTTCTTCGCCGATGGCGAGAACGTCGACGTGACCGGCAACAGCAAGGGCCGCGGCTTCGCGGGCGTCATGAAGCGCCACGGCATGCACGGCACGGCCAGCATGACCCACGGCTCCCACGAGGTGATGCGCCACGCCGGTTCGATCGGCGCCAGCGCCACTCCCGCCCGCGTCTTCAAGGGCAAGAAGATGGCCGGCCGCTTCGGCAACGAGCGCAACACCGTGCAGAACCTGCGCGTGGTGGGCGTCCGGGCCGACGAGAACCTGATCCTGGTCAAGGGCGCGGTGCCCGGCCCCAAGGGCGGCCTGGTCATGGTTCAGAAGTCGGTGAAGAAGAAGAGCTAGCAGCCAGACAAGGCACACGAGAGCGATAGGCCGGCGCCCCGGAAGGTGCGCCGGCCTTTTCGTTGCATTCCCGGTGTCGAGCTACTCCTGCCGGACCGGACGGAAACCGTCGAACCCGTTGCTGTCGTTCGGCTGGGTCGATCGCCGCGTGGCGGAACGGAGATGACGCGCGGAATCGGAGAAGGTGCCGCCCCGCCGGATCCTTCGGATCCCCGCGGGGGCGCCGAGCGGATCCGTCGGCGGACTGTTCTCGTAGGTGTCGGCGTCGAACCAGTCGCCGCACCATTCTGCCAGATTGCCGTGCATGTCGTGGAGCCCCCATGCGTTCGGCGCGAGGCTCGCCACGTCCCGAAGCTGGCCCGATGCATTGCCGCAGTACCAGCCCACCGTCCCGAGCGCCGGGTCGAGCGGCGAGCAGCCGGGATGCGTCACCATGCCGCTGCAGTAGCTGGTGTCCGTGCCAGCCCGGCAGGCGTACTCCCACTCGGCCTCCGTGGGCAGACGGTAGCCCCAGGCGGAATAGGGATCGCCCCCGCCGCAGCTCCAGTCGGAGTGGTCGTAGGCGCGGGGCAGACCCTCCCTCAGGCTCAGCCAGTCGCAGTAGGCCGCGGCTCCATACCAGGTGAGTTCCCGCACGGGATGGTTCGGTTCGGGCGAGGTGAGATGCAGGCCGTCGTAGTCGATCTCGCAGTAGACCGAATCCATGTCGAGCAGTTCGACGGTGGAGCCGTCGAGCGCATCGCGCAGGGAGCTCGTGCCGTGGTAGCTGGCGTGGCCGCGCATGACGGCCCACTCCATCATCTCCATGTACTGCGCGTTGGTGACCTCGGTGGTCTGGATCCGAAAGCCGCGGGTCAAAGTGACCTCGTGGCGGGGGTACTCGAAACCGTTGGCGTCCGGGGCGTCGTCGAGGGAGCCCATGACGAAGGCGCCGGGCGGCAGGGCGACGAAGGCGCCGGGCGGCGGCGTGGCGGCCGACACCGACACCGAGGCGGTGTCGGCCGCGGAGGCGCCCTGGCCGTCGGTCACGGTGAGGACGACCGCGTGCTCCCCCGCCGCGTCGAAGCGATGCAGCGCCGCCGGATCTCCGAGAGCCGAGTGGTCGACGAGACCGTCGCCGTCCCAGTCCCAATCGAAGCGGAGGCTGTCCGCGGGCGTCTCGACGTCGACGGTGCAGGCCGCGTCGAAGGCGAAGGGCATGGAGGTGGTGCCGGAAGCGGGATCCACCGAGAAGCAGGCATTCGGCGGAGTGTTGGCGAGCGTCACCGTGAGGTCGAGCGAGTCGGAGTCGGCCAGGCCGTCGGAGTCGGTCACCGTGAGGATCACGAGCCGTTCGCCGGCGGCGAGCGTCCGCCAGGCGGGGGCGAGGCCCTGCTGGCTGAGGTCGGTCCGGCCGTCGCCGTCCCAGTCCCAGTCGAAGCGGAGTTCCGCGGCGGCGTCTTCGTCGTCGCGGCTGCAGGAGGCGTCGAACCGGAACGGGGTCGCCGAATCGCCCGCGAGGGGCTCCACCGTGAAGCAGGCCGTCGGCGGGGCGCCCGCCGGAACCATGGGATCCTCGCCGCAAACGGCGCCCAGCAGAAGCAGGGCGCCGAGCGGCGGAATCAGGAAGCCGGACTTCCTCAAGGAACTCCTAACGATCCTCGATCGGAACGTAGGGCGTGTTGAGGGGCTGCCCCGTGTAGGCCAGACGCGGACGGTAGATGCGGTTCTGGTCCATCTGCTCGAAGTGGTGACCGATCCAGCCCACGACACGCGCGATCGCGAAGACCGGGGTGAACATGTCCTTCGGCAGACCGAGCGCCTTGTAGACCACGCCGGAGAAGAAATCGACGTTCGGCCAGATCTGCGTCTTGCCCATGGCGTCGAGCTTCTCGCGGGTCACGTCCATGAAGCGGATCGCCTTGGTGAGGTCCTCGTCGTCGCCGCGCTCCTTGGCCAGATCCTGGGCCAGGTCCTTCAGGAGCGTGGCGCGGGGATCGAGGGTCTTGTAGACCCGGTGGCCGAAGCCCATGATCTTCTCGCCGCGCTCGATCATGCCGCTGACGAAGGGCTCGACCTCGTCGAGGGACTCGATCCGCTCCAGCATGTCGATCACCCGCTCGTTGGCGCCGCCGTGGAGGGGCCCGGACAGGGAGCCGATCGCCGAGATCACCGAGCTGTAGACGTCGGCCTCGGTGGAGGAGACGACCCGCGCCGTGAAGGTGGAGTTGTTGCAGCCGTGGTCCATGTGCAGCATCAGGGCCACGTCGAAGATCCGCTCCTCTTCGGGCGTGGGGATCTTGCCCGTGAGCATGTAGAGCATGTTGGCGGAATGCGAGAGGTCGTTGCGACGGGTCACCGTGCGCTCGCGGCCGCGGAGGTTGTCGAAGTAGGTGACGATCTGCGGCATCTTCGCGATGATCCGCATCGCCTTGCGACGCTTGGCCTCGATGGAGCGGTCGGCGATCTCCGGATCGTGCATCGCCAACTGGGCGAGGAGAGCCTGGAGAACCGCCATCGGGTGCCCCTCGCGAGGCGTCAGGACGATGATCGCCTTCATGTGGGGATCGAGGTAGCGCTCCTTGATGAGCTCTTCCTTGAACTGGTCCAGTTCGCCCTTGGTCGGCAGCCGCTTGTAAAGCAGCAGGTAGGCCAGGTGTTCGAAGTTGCAGTTCTCCACCAGGTCTTCGATCGTATAACCGCAGTAGTAGAGTTTGCCCCCCTGTCCATCCACGTAACTCATGCCACTCTGGTTGACGTAAACGCCCTCCAGCCCCGGGTAATAGTTCTCAAGCTTGTCGGTCATACTGGCTCCTCCAGACGAATGGATACTGACTTCACCCACAGTAGCAATTGCCACTCTCCGATTCAACACAGTGAACAGCGTTTGCTTTCGGACCCTTTTGTCCGCATTCCGGCTCTTGGACGGCGGGCTCCGCTCCGCTACAATGATCCCCACTTCGCCACCGCCGAAACCCGAGAGGTCAGCATGAAGATCATCCATCGCCCCCGGCCCGCGACCTTCGCCCTCACGATTCTCCTGCTGCTGCTGCTGAGCCCGTCGATCCGGGCCGCGCGCTGCCCCACCCCCGATCTGCCCCGGCCGAGCGAGCCCTATTCGGAAACCCGGGCCCGTCTCGAGAGCCAGGGCCTGTGGCAGCGCAGCGCGCCGCCCGAACGCACGCCGCCCCCCGATCCCCAGGTGGGCGACACCTGGCTCTGGTACATCTGGGATCTGAGCGGCATGCCTGTAGCGAACCTCAAGCCCTGCACGGTGCGCGGCATGGGCGACAACGTGTACGTGGTGGTGGACGACGACGAGTGGAACGTGGGCATGAACCAGGCCGACGTGGACATGGTGGTCGAGCGCTTCGAGAACTCCAGCGTGGGCGAGTTCCCCACCCAGGGCATCTGGGACCTGAACACCGGCCACTTCGGCTCGCCCCCCAATCCCCTCGACGGACTGGACCGGGTGTTCCTGCTCTACTACCGCTTCGACATCGCCGCCGACGGCTACTTCTGGGTGTTCGACCAGTACCCCGACGGCAGCCAGGCCTGGGCGAGCAACGAGGCGGACGTCGTTTACATGGCCGTGGATGGCGGCGCGCCGGCGGGCGACTACATGCTGGCCGTGATGGCCCACGAGTTCGAGCACCTCATCCACTTCGCCCGGGACGAGAACGAGCAGTCCTGGCTCGACGAGGGCCTCGGCGAGCTGGCCATGTGGCTCTACGGCCATCCCGACAACATCGCCGGCTTCAACAGCAACCCGGACAACAACCTCGTCGACTGGGGAGGCGGCTGGGCGGACTACATCCAGACCTACCTCTGGAGCCTCTACGCCTACGAGCAGCTGGGCGGGCAGCCCTTCGTCTGGGACCTGATCCACGATCCGCTGAACGGCATGTCCAGTTACGACAACACCATGAGCAACCATGGATTCGGCTTCGGCACCGACACGCTGTTCTACGAGTGGGCGCTGGCGAACTTCGTCGACGACCCGTCGATCCCCGACGGCCAGTACGGCTACCTGGGAGATGACCTCCCCGCCTTCAGCCCCTGGCGCACCCACACGACCTACCCCGCGAACACGGCCGGCTCGCTGAACGGCTGGGCCGCCGAGTACATCCGCTGTTACAACGTCGCCGGAGTGCTGCACCTGGACTTCGACGGCATGGACACCCGCGACTTCCGCGTGGGCATGATCGGCCTGGACGACACGCTGCCCACGGTCATCGAGGAGGTGCCCCTCGACGCACTGAACGATGGCCAGCACGACTTCATGGCCGCCCAGGACTACGACCAGGTCATCGTGACGGTGGCCAACGTCTCCGGCGCTTCGGCGAGCTACAACTACACCGTGGACGTTCTCGCCACGCCGGCGGCGGACGCCCCCGCCGCGGCCCCCGCCCTGGCCCGCGCCTATCCGAACCCCTTCAACCCCAGCACGACCCTGCGCTTCACGCTCGACAGGGAACAGGCGATTCGCCTCGTCGTCACCGACACGGCGGGCCGCAGCCTGAGGCACCTGGTGGACGGCCGCCAGGGACCCGGCGAACGCAGCGTGACCTGGGACGGCCGGGACGACGCGGGCCGCCCCCTGCCCTCGGGCGTCTACCTGGCGCACCTGGCAGGAGAGGCCGGCCTCAACGAATCGAGAAAACTTGTGCTGCTGAAATAACGCCCGCCGAGCGTCATCGAGTTAAAAGCAATCCCCCCCCCACCAGCCAAGGCGGGGGGGGATTTATTCTTTCCGGCGGAGCGAAAACCCCCGGAAAGCGCCTCACGTCCGTGCGAAGCGTCCGGGGGTTTTCGCGGAGCCCGCGTTCGGGAGCATTCGCGGAGCCCTTACCCGCTAGCCGCAGGCTCGACCGCCGTGGCCGCGGACAGCGCCGCGGGAATATCGTCCAGATGCAGGATCTCGTCGGCCGCGCCCAGGTCCAGGGCCGCCTTGGGCATGCCGAACACCACGCAGCTCTTCTCGTCCTGGATGATGGTGTGCGCCCCGGCCTCCTTCATGGAGAGCAGACCCTGCGCGCCGTCCGATCCCATTCCGGTGAGCAGGAGGCCCACGGCGTTTCCGCCCGCCGTCTTCGCCACGCTCTTGTACAGCACGTCCACCGCGGGCCGCTGAAAGTGGACCTGTGGGCCGTTCTTGAGTCGGACATGATACTTGGCGCCGCTCTTGTCCAGGAGCATGTGCACGTCTCCCGGTGCGATCAGCACGCGTCCCGGCACCACCGCGTCGCCGTCCTCGGCCTCCTTCACTTCCATCTGCGACGACTGATTCAGGCTCTCCGCGAAACGGCCGGTGAAGTTCTTGGGCATGTGCTGAACGATCACGGTGCCGGGCGTATCCGCCGGCAACTGACGCAGCAGGACCTCGATCGCCTGCGTGCCGCCCGTCGAGGCTCCGATCGCCAGGATCTTGTGCGTGGTGGCGAAGCTGATCGTCTCCTGCGCCTCGTCCTGTTCGGCGGCCGTGGCGACCTTGGGCACCGATTTGGCCGCGGCGCGGACGGCGCGGATCAGCTTGCGCGAGACGTCGGGCGTCGAGAACTGGGAACCCGGCTTGCTCACCACGTCGATGGCCCCGAGCCGCAGAGCCTGCAGGGCGGTTTCGCTGTTCTCCGGGGCCAGGGAGCTCACGATGATCACCGGCATCGGGTGGAACTTCATCAGCTTCGCGAGGAAGGACAGGCCGTCCATGCGCGGCATCTCGATGTCGAGGGTCAACACGTCGGGACGCAGCTTCACGATCTTGTCCCGCGCCGCGTAGGGATCCACGGCCGAACCCACGACCTCGATGTCGTCGAAGGCGTCCAGTTCCTTGCTCAGAACCTTTCGCACGAGCGCCGAGTCGTCAACTACAAGTACCTTGATCAAACCACACCTACCTAGGTCGACGCCATGGCGACATCGTGAACGTCCAGTTCCACTCGTCCGTCATCGATACCCACCACGCAGGACGATGCCAGGGGCATCTCGGGCGCGGGGGGCACGCCGCCGCCGACCTGCACATCCGGAGCGTCGAGGTTGTAGACGGCCTCCAGTCCCGCGACGGCGGGCAGCAGGTTGCCGCAGATGACGTTGCTCAACTCACCGAGCGCGTCCGCCTGATCCTCCATGCTCGGGACTTCGTCCTCTCCGAGCATGTTGGCCGTGACCTCGGGGAGGAAGTTGCCGTAGAGGCGAATGCACAGCCAGCCCTCGGTGGGTCCGTGGAATCGGATCCGCGCGGAGGCGCAGAGCGGGGCGGCAGCCTGCTCCTCGCTCACCGTATCGTCGGGCAGGAGGAAGCCGAGATCCTCAAAAGTCAAGATCGCCGTGCTGTACAGCAAGCTCTCCAGATTCGCTTTGTCCATCGTCCACTCCTGTCAGGGCTGAGATCTTCTGTCGAACCGTTTCGGGCTTGAAGGGCTTGTGGATGAACTCCACGCCCATGTCCTGAAGCTGCTGGATGCGGGTCTGGCTGCCCTCCGTCGAGATGACGATGAACAGCAGGTCCGCGGTGTCCGGTCGCTGACGCGCGGCCTCGATGAACTCGAGCCCGTTCATCACGGGCATGTTGATGTCGACCAGGGCAAGGTCGACCCAGTTCTCGTCGAGAACCTCGAGCGCCTCCTTGCCGTTGCCGGCCTGCGTCACGATTCCCAGCGGGATGCCGCACATCTTGAGGGTGCGCAACACCGTCTTCCGCATCACTCCACTATCGTCGACGATCAAAACGTTCAAAGCCATATCGTCTCGCTCCGTCTATCGGACATCCCGTTCAAAGTGTCGTTCGTTTGCCCTGGGAGGAGATGACCACCTCGCCAGTGCCTATTTCCAGGGACAGGGTTCGCGACTGCGTGCCGCCAACGTCCTGCGCTTCAATCATCACGCCGTTCTTCCAGAGCAGCTTCCTGAGCATCACGAAGTTGCGCTTGCCGATCTGGAAGTAGTCCTCGCTCTCCTCGGTGCTGTTGATGCTGGCGCCGCCGGCCACCTTCAGGATGATCCGTTCCTTCTTGGCGCCGAAGCGGTAGCACTCCTTGAATAGCCTCGGGATACCCGTATCCACGAACATCTCCGGATTCTTGGCCGCCTTCTCGGGATCGATGGAGGACTGCGGCAGCATGACGTGCAGCATGCCGCCCACCTGGGCCACCGGGTCGTAGATCGTGATCCCGAGGCAGCTGCCGAGGGCGTGCGTGATCAGCTCCACGCCGGCCTGAGTGGCGATGCGCATGTCCGCCACCCCCACCACCTGCCGCTGCTTCTTCGTGCTGGCCAGTTCCATTCGCACCTATTTCCGGTAGACGGCGGGCTGAACGTAGGTCATGCCGTGATTGCTGGCATTGAGGCTCTCGGAGTGTCCGACGCATAGGTAGCCGCCCGGCGCCAGGATGTCCCGGTAGCGATCCACAAGCCGTTCGCGTGTTTCCAGGTCGAAGTAGATCATCACGTTTCGGCAGAAGATCATGTCGAAGGGCCCCTTCATGGGCCAGGGCTCCATGAGGTTGAGAAGCGCGAAACTGATCAGCGAGCGCAGCTCGTTCCCCACGCTGAAGCTGTTGTCCTCCTGGCGGGAGAAGAACCTCTGCCGCTGCTGGGTCGACACGTCGGCCAGGACCGCCTCCGTGTAGATGCCCTGTCGCGCTTTCGCCAGGATCGTCGGAGAGATGTCGGTGGCGAGGATCTTCACGTCACGCCGTTCGATGTCCGGAAAGGCCTCCAGAAGAGTGATCGCCAGGGAGTAGGGCTCCTCGCCGGATGAGCAGCCCGCGCACCAGATGCGGAAAGGGCCGCCCCGTTCCTTGTATTCGGGCAGAATCTGATTCCTGAGCAGATCGAAGTGCGGTTCCTCACGGAAGAAGCTGGTCTTGTTGGTGGTGAGTTCATCCACCATCCGCACCAGCTCCTTGCCGGACGGGTCACGGTCGAGATAGTCCAGGTAGGCGTCGAAGCTCTCCAGGTCCAGGTCTCGCAGTCGCTTGGTCAGGCGAGCCTTGACCAGCTCCTCCTTGCCCTCGACCAGATTCACGCCGCTGAATTCGTACATCATGTCCCTGACACGCCTGAAATGCGTGGGCGACAGTTCGACCGAATGCAATTTCATCTACCTACTCCCCGTTCCCTGCTCGGAGAGGCCCGCGGCCGCTCCCGATCTTCTTACACCAGCTGAGGATCCCAGGCCGGGGTCTGTTCGACCCGCGGGACCCCGCCATCATCGCGATTGCTCAGCTTGTACTTGCCGACCAGCTGGTTCATCAACTGCGCCTGGCTGGACATTTCCTCCGAGGACGCCGCGGATTCCTCCGCGTTGGCCGCGGTGACCTGGGTGGCCTGATTGATCTGCTCGAGAGCGATGTTGATGCCGGAGATGCTCTCCTTCTGCCGCTCCGCGTCCTCGCGGACGTCGACGAGCACCTCGGCCACCTTCTCCACCTCGGTCTTGACCTCGGTGAGGCTCTCCATCACCTCGCCGCTCGTGTCCACGCCCTGCTGGACGTTGCGCGAGGATTCCTGAATCAGGTCGGCCGTGTTCTTGGCCGCCTCCGCGCTGCGGATCGAGAGGTTGCGCACCTCGTCCGCCACGACGGCGAAGCCCTTGCCCGCGTCGCCGGCCCGCGCGGCCTCGACCGCGGCGTTGAGGGCGAGCAGGTTGGTCTGGAACGCGATCTCGTCGATGGTCTTCACGATGCGCGCGGTGGCCTCCGACGATTCGCGGATCCGGTCCATCGCGCTGTTCAGCTCGCCCATGTGCTTCATGCCGGATGTCAGATTGTCGCTGGTCTCCCGCATCAGGGAGTCCGCCTCTCCCGCGCTCGCGCTGCCCCGCTGGGCCATGGAGTTCATCTCCTGCAGGCTGGCGGAGATCTCCTGCAGCGCGCTCGCCTGCTGCGAGGTCTGGTTCGCCAGATCCTGGCTGCCGGTGCTGATCTGATGCGCGGCGGAGGTGAGCTGCTGGGAAGAGGTGGCCACCTGCATGAAACCCGAGTCCAGGTTCGTCACGGCCTGATTGAGCGCCACCTTGATCCGCTCGTGGTCGCCCTGGTACTGGCCCTGCATGCGCGACGTGAGGTCGCCGAGGGCCATGCCCTCCAGGCTGTGGGTGGCCTCGGCGATGGGCGACAGGATCGCGTCGAGCATGTCGTTGACGCCGTGGAGCAGTTCCTCGTCGCGGCCGGCGAAGTCGGCGAGGTCGATGCGCCGGCTCAGCTCGCCGGAGCGGGCGGATTCGATGAGCGACTCGATCTCGCTCGTCAGGGCCTGCATGCGCTCACGCATCTGCTCCTGCATCGCGGTGATCTTCGTAGCCCGTGCCTCGGCCAGAGACGCGCTGCAGAGCGCGATGTCCAGGAGGAAGAGGCGGGAGAGCGCCTCGCTGAAGCGGTTGTACTCATCCTGGTCGACTCCGGTGGACCTCACGGTGTCGCAGAGGATGCGGCGCAGGACCTCGTACATGGCGACGTACTGCGTCGTGTCCAGGTCGATCCGCTCATGGGTGATGCCCACCTTCTCCCGCAGCCTGATGTAGTCGTCGGTGATCTGGCCGTTGAAGAACGTGAGCACGTAGGTCGTGAGCAGCGGACGCTGGCGCTCCACGCTGGAGTGCTGCTCCAGGATGGCCCGGGTGTCCGGATTCTCGAGCACGACGCGGTAGAACTCGTCCACCATCGCGTTGGAGCCGGCCAGGAAGCGGTCGCGCCAGCTCGCTATGATTCCGAGGTCCTCCTCGGTGAGACCGATGAAGTCGATGCGTCGACGCAGCGCCTCGTCGCTCACGTTGATCACACCGTCCGCCCCGACGCTTCGCGGGGCTCCCAGGTCGTTCAGATTCAAGTCCTGCATTGCATCCTCCGTAAGTCGTTCTTGGTACCCCCGCACCTGCCGATCAACTCGTCTCGCTGTTTGCTCCGAACAGGCCGACATCCGCGATCTCCTTCACGGAGAGCACCTTGTCGATGTCGAGCAGCAATCGCACTTTGCCCTCGGCCTTGCCGATGCCCATGATGTAGTCGGTGTTCACTTCGGAACCGAAGCTGGGCGTGTCTTCGATGTCGCCGCTGGCGATGTCCAGCACCTCGGAGACCTTGTCCACGACGATGCCCATCAGGGTCTCGTCGATCTGCATGACGATGATGCAGGTCTCGTCGGTCCACTCCACCGAAGCCATTCCGAACTTCGTGCGCAGGTCGATGACCGGAATCACCTTGCCGCGCAGATTGATCACGCCGAGGATGTACTCCGGTGTGCGCGGAACGGTGGTGATCGGCATGATGCCGATGATCTCCTGCACCTTGAGGATTTCGATGGCGTACTCCTCGTCATCGAAAAAGAAGGTCAGAAACTTCCCGCTCTGGTGGATGAAGGCCTTGTCGGTGACGGCGGGAGCATCGCCCGTCCCGGCGGCAACGGTATCCACGGTCTGTTCACTCATCGAATCTCCTCCTGCGTCATTCAAGAGCTCCCCGCACCGGCAGCCTCCGGCTGGAGGCAATCACCATTGCGGAGAACATTGGAAAGCCCTTGCGGATCGAGAATCAGGCCCACGCGCCCATCGCCCAGGATGGCGCCGCCGGAGATGCCGGGCACCTTGCCCACGCCCTCGCCGAGAGTCTTGGCCACCACCTGCAGCTTGCCGAGCAACTCGTCCACGAGAATCGCGAACCGGCGGTCGCCGTCGTCCATCACCATGACGAGCCCGTCGGTCGGGTTCTGCACCGCGCCCTCGATATTGAAGATCTTGTGCAGCCGGTACAGGGGGATCAGTTCCCCCATGAGCATCAGCATCTCGCCCTTCTGGGCGATGGTCGAGAGCGCCTCCTGCTCCGGTCGCAGGCTCATCTTGATGTTGAGGGTCGGCACGATGAAGCGCTCGGTGCCCACGCGAATCAGCATGCCGTCGGTGATGGCCATGGTCAGGGGCAGGCGGATGCTGAAGGTGGAGCCGCTGCCGAACTGGCTGCTGATGTCCACGCGTCCGCGCAGGGCCTCGATGTTCCTGCGCACCACGTCCATGCCCACGCCGCGACCCGAGATGTCGGTGACCTGCGCGGCCGTCGAGAAGCCCGCCTCGAAGATGAGGTTGAAGACTTCCTGGTCGGACATCCCCTTGTCGCTCTCGATGAGCCCCTTCGAGACGCCCTTCTCGGCCAGCTTCTCGCGGCTGAGCCCGCGACCGTCGTCGGACAGCTCCACGATGACGTTGCCGCCGGCGTGATAGGCCATGAGCTTCACCTGGCCCACGCCGTTCTTTCCGGCGCTCACGCGGTCGTCGGAGGGCTCGATGCCGTGATCCACGGCGTTGCGGATCATGTGCACCAGGGGATCGTTGATCAGGTCGACCATGTTGCGGTCGATCTCGGTGTCGTCGCCCTCGCCCGTGAAGTGCACTTCCTTGCCGCTCTTCACGGCCAGGTCGCGAACCAGGCGCGCCATCTTCTGGAAGGTGCCCTTCAGGGGGACCATCCGCATGGACATGCTCAGGTCCTGCAGTTCGCGCACGATCTTGCCCGTGTGGGAGACCTTCTTCGACAGCATGTGCTGATTGCCGTCGGATACCGTCTCGTCCTGCGCGACGATGGAGTGGGCGATGACGAGCTCGCCCACCATGTCGATCAGGCGGTCGAGTCGGTCGGTGCGTACGCGGACGGTGGAGTCCACGCCCTTGCGCTTCTTGGCCTTGGCTCCTCCGTTGGGTGCGGCCGGAGTGGCCGCCGGTTTCTTGGCCGGCGCCGGCTTCGAGACCACGGGCTCCGGCGCCTTGGCGACGGGCGTCGGGGCGTCCGCCGGCGGAGCGGAGACCTCGGGCTTCGCCTCGGGAGGCGCGGGAGTAGGCGTCTGCGCGGCGGGAGGCGGCGACGCCGTCGCGACCTCGACCTCCGGATTCTTCAGTTCGTCCAGCAGCTCCCCGTATTCTTCGGGCACGGGCATGGGCTCTCCGCTGTTGAGCCCCTCCTCGAGTTCGTCGAACAGCGCCTTGAGCATGTCCACCGAGCGCAGAGACAGGCTTGCGTAGCGCTGCCCGAACTGGATCTCGCCGTCGCGCACCCGGCTGAGAATCGTCTCGGCCTTGTGCGCCAGTTCGGCGATGACATCCAGGCCCAGGAAGGCCGAGGTGCCCTTGATCGTGTGGAAGGCCCGGAACACTCGGTTCACGGCCTCCGTGTCCTCGGGATCCTCCTCGAGTTCCAGGAGCGCGCCCTCGGAATCCTCGATGCACTCCCGACTCTCGGTGATGTACTCGCCGAGGAGCTCCTCGTCGGAGTCCTCGGGAATGTGGAATTCGGTCGGATAGTCGCCCGCGGCGACAGGCTCCGCGGGTGACGCGGCCCGTTCGCCCTCGGTGTCCGCGGTCTCGGCGACCGGGGGCGCGGGGGGAGCCGCCTCCTCCGGTTCCGGTTCCGGACCGGAATCCATCTCGATCGTGATCTCGGGTTCCTGCTCGGTCTCGCCGGCGGCGGTCTCGCCCGCCTTCTCGGCGGCTTCGCGGGCCTGGACCTCCTCGAAGTCGAGCATGGCGCTCTCGAGCAGCTCGCCGACCTCATCCATCACCTGTTCGCCGTCGCCCCCGTCGGCCAGGAAAATCCCCAGCTTGGCGGCCATGCGCGTGACCTTCTCCCTGACGAGGGGCGGAGTCCCCGGAGGAAGCGCGAGCAGGGCCTCCTGGACTTTGGCCAGACCTTCGTAGTCGTAATGATCCAAGGTCACCATGAGGCTGGCGACTTCATTCAGCGCGATGCCGCAGGCCTCGGTCTGCAGGGCTTCGCTCTGCTTGTTCCCGTCCTCTTGCATTTCAGCTCCCCTGCATTTTGGTTTTCAGCTGTTCAGGATTGGCCACGACCACCTGGAAGCTGAAGTGCCCCTCTTCGGAGCGGTAGGTGCTCTTGTAGACTTCGGCCTGCTCGTTGAAGTTGAATCTCACGTCCTTGCCGCGAATCACCGTGGGCAGGGAGAGCGTGGTCTCGATGCCGAGGGCGAGAAGGCGGCTCTTGGCGTCGCCGGCCATGATATTGGAGAGCTCGCCGACGAGATCGTTCATGTCTTCGGAGTCGAACTCGAACTCGAAACCCGCGAACTTCTCGCTCACCTTCACCGCGGTCTCTCGCGGCAGCATGATCATCAGACTCAACGGGGGCTCGCCGGCCAGCGAGATGAGCGCGACGACCTGCTCCTCCGATCCCTCCACATTGTCGATCGGCTCCGGGTTCGCGCCGCAGATGCTGGCATAGGTGCCCGTCATGGCTTCCTGAAGGGCGGTGACGACTTCGGCGGAAAGCTCCGCGGTCGTCATCTGTCGATCTTTCAAATCCACGCTCATGCCTCTCCTCCGAACGGCGGTGTCTACGAACCGCCTTGGATATCGCCGTGCTTGCGCTATTTGCAAAGATCAGAACCAAGTCCGAACCCAGGGAGATCTTCGCACTCACCTGATCATCGGACGCTGGCCCGGACTTCTTTACCATTTAGCGATGTTTTTCGGAGGTTTAAGAAGCACACCGAGGCGCTCGAGAGCTCCCGCAGGGGGGCTGAGCCCGATGAATACCGGTGAAATCGCCGGGAAATGAGAGGGGACGAAGAGGAATCGCGAGGAAGGGAGAACGGAATCAGAAACCGGAGACGAGATCCTCGAGCAGAGGGCCGTCGACCAGGGGAGCCTCGCCGGGCATCTCGCCCGTGAGGTCCTCGACGCCCTTCATGTCGTCGACGGCGATGCAGCCCATCGTCGCGGACGACAGATCGGCGACGACCAGATAGACCTGCTCGCCGCGCAGGCTCTCGCAGTCCCAGACCCGCGGGCTCATGACGTGGCTGTCCTCGCCGGTGGCCAGGAACAGCACCCGGTCGTCGCTCGCCCGCACGAGGGCGACGAACTCGTGGTCGGCGTCGTTCCCCCCGCCCACGAGCAGGCTCATCCGGTTGCGACGGAGCCGGAACTCGTCGCTGCGGATCCAGCCCGTGCGGCTGAAGTCCTCGTAGTGGTTGCCCGGGCCGCCCGCGCCACCCCAATCGGGAGTGGGGCGCTTCTCATAGGTGGCGAGGTAGCTGTTGCCGGTCATGCCGCTGCTGTAACCGCGATCGATGTCCAGGAGCGGATTGTCGCCCCAAGTGGGCTGATGCTCGAAGGCGTGACCGTTCAAGGTCCCCATGACGTGCCACGAGACGAGGGAATCGATACCGCCCGCCTCGTTCAGGCCGCGGATCTGTTCGATTCCCCCCACCTCTCCGACGACCGGAGCTCCCGCGGGCTCGGCGTCGAAATCGAGCGGCGCGAAGCGGTAGATGTATCGGTTGCGGCCCTGCACCACGATATGCTGGCTGATCACCCAATCCCCGCCCAGAGAGGTCACCTCGGCCGCGGTGTAACCGAAGCCGCCGATCTGATCGCCCGATCCCGGCTCCCCGGACCAGCCCGCCACGCCCCCGGTCAGCGAGTCGGCGGACTGATGACGCGTGCCGTCCTGCCCCGAATAGAAGAGGTGCCACCGGAGGTACCCGTCGGAGTGCTGCACGGGGTGGAGCTGGGGCGACTCGGGCTGGTGGGTGTCGGTGCGGAGCAGCAGGGGAAGCGGGCTGTCCTGGCCCTGGAACACGAAACTGTCCTGACTGCAGACGGCGTGATGGATCGCGCCGTCCTCGATGCTGTCCATGCCCGTGGTGATGAGGTGCCAGTTCCCCTCCCAGGCGAAGACGAAGGGGTCGCGGCAGGGCGCCGACCAGTTCGGCGCCTCCTCGGAATCGTCCCAGCCCGCCCAGGCGGAGCTCGGATGATAGAAGGGGTTGAGGCCCTCGTGACTCGAGTCGGCCCGCCACCAGACATCCAGATCCTCGCTGTAGGCGACGCCGATCTGCTGGGGACGTCCCCAGTCCTTGACCCCGGTGTAGAGCATCAGCCAGGCCGGCCCGGTCGGGTCGGGATTGGGGATCACCTGCGGCGCCCAGATGGCCCAGCCCTCCCAGTCTTCGCCCTCGGCCACGGGCAGGATGTCCGCGTGCCGGGTCCAGTTGCGCAGATCGGGGCTGCTCATGTGGCCGATCTGATCGGGTCCCGCGCCGGCGTGCTCGTAGATGTGGAAGCAGTGGTAGAGCCCCTCGTGCAGGAGCAGGCCGTGATCGGCCAGCAGTTCGCCCTGTTCGCCCTCGTAGAAGGGCAAGTCGAATCCGAAGCGGAGGCCCTCGCCGGTGGGACGCTCCCAGCGCTCGAAGCTCCGGCTTCCGCTCCACTGCTCGAACCCGGCATCGTCCCGGGCGAGTACCCGCCATTCGACCGCGGTGCCGTCGGCGAGGCCGGAAAGCAGGAAGCTGGTGTCGGGCAGGTCCGCGGCATGCAGGTTGCCGTCCAGGTAGAGATCGTAGAGCAGGGGGTCGCCGTCGGGGTCGCTGCAGCTCCAGCGCAGGGTCGCGTCCTCATCGAACAGGATGGCGCCCTGCGCGGGCTCCAGGAGTGTCGGAATCGACGGGTGGGAGTTGTCGCAGGTTCGCACCAGCCGGAATCCCCGCTCCTTGAAACGGGTGTCCTGCTCGAAGCCCTCGCGGGCGTCGGATCTGAGCGCGGTCGTATCGGCCAGGAATCCCCCGCCCTTGGCCACGCGTTCGGTGCCGGCGGCGGGACCCACGGGATCCGTCCAGTCCCCCGCGGCAAGGGGCCCGAACCGATCGTCGCACCATTCGGCCACGTTCCCTGCGAGATCCTGGATACCCAGGGGGCTCTGCCCAGCGGGCAGGCCGCCACAGGCGGCCGTCCAGCCCACACAGGCCTCGGCTCCCGGCATGGCGTTGCAGCGGAGACAGTCGGGCTCATCGCCCCCCCAGGGATAGGGACCGGCGGCGTTCTGGCCCGCCGCGTACTCCCACTCCGCCTCCGTCGGCAGTCGATAGCCCTGAGCGGCGTGGGGATCGCCCCCGTTGCAGTCCCAGGTGATCTCGTCGTAGGCCGGCGTCAGCCCTTCGTCGATGCTGAGCCAGTTGCAG
This sequence comes from uncultured bacterium, assembly GCA_964399495.1. Classification (GTDB taxonomy): domain Bacteria; phylum Krumholzibacteriota; class Krumholzibacteriia; order JACNKJ01; family JACNKJ01; genus CAYNQX01. The sequence continues at coordinate 29,613 of CAYNQX010000002.1, read as the reverse complement.
AACAGCGCCGCGGCATGCCAGCTGATGGCCTTCACGGGGTGAGACGCGGGATCGTATCCCTGGGGATAGGCCGACAGGGCATCGGGCGCGGTCTTCAGGGAGAGCGACTGGTTCATCAGGTTGTAGTAGAACTCGCAGGAGGGATCGCCCAGGTCGAGCAGGGTCGGACCCGTCGGAGCCATGACCACGAGATTGCCCAGGATGGTGGCCCGCCCGTCGACCATCGCCCACTTGAGCAGGTTGAGGAACTCGCCGTTGAGCACCTCGACGCGATCCATATGGAAGTCGCGGCTGATCGTCACCTGCCGGTCGCCGTTCGGACCCATGGAGAAGCTGCCCGCTGGGACGCGCACCATGTCGCGACTGGGCGCCACGTCGCTGACGAGCACCCGGATGCGCAGTTCGTCGATCTCGCGATCCGGCAGATCGGCGCCCACGTCCCACAGCACCGAGCGTCCGGGCAGCGGGGCCACGTCGCCGCCCGCGTCGCCGGCCAGGCTGAGGCAGGGCAGATCCCAGGTGAGGCCGCCGTCTCCGCTCGCCTGGATGCTCACCATGAGCAGATCGTTCTCGGGATCGCTGAGGTCGAACTGGATCTCCAGGATCCCGCTCCCGTCCCGCCTCTGGTCGAACTGGAGCCCGGACACCACCGGGTCGCCGGCGAGGGCCGCGGCGGGCCAGAGGCTCGTCGCGAGGATCAGCGGCAGGAGCGCGCGCGTGATGGTGTTCATTTCAGCAGCACCACCTTGCGCGTGAGCACCGTCGACCCCTGCCTGAGACGGGCAAAGTAGACGCCGCTCGGCAGATGCGTCGGCCGCCACTCGATCTCCCACCAGCCCGGCTCCCTGTAGCAGTCCCAGAGGCGCGCCACCTCGCGTCCGCTCACGTCGTAGACGTTCAGGCGCAGCGGCCCGCCCTCGGGCACCGCGAAGCGGAAGTGGGTCGTGGGATTGAAGGGGTTGGGGTAGTTCGGGGCCAGGACGAGACGCCGGGGCGCCGGCTCGCCTGCCGGGCTCCCCTCCTCGACGATGCTGTGCGGGCCGGCCTCCACGGAGCCCAGGTTGCCGAAATCGTCGACGAGAGACAGCCGCCACACGCAGTCGTCCGTGGGCGTGTCCGGCACCAGCCAGTCGTAGCCCTGCTCCGCGCCCGAGACGGGGCCGAGGGACTCGGCGAGCACGGGGAGATCGTCCACGAGAATCGTCAGGACGAGGCTGTCGTCGCCCGTCGGCAGGTTCGCCTCCGTGACGACCCAGAGAAAGCTCTCGAACTGCCCGACGTAGAACGCGGACATCGGCTCCGGTGCGAGCACCTCGAAGCGGGGGGAGAGCGTGTCCAGGGTTCCCGTCGCGCTCGTGGCGCTGGCCGTGCCCGCGCGCGAGTTCGCGGATCCCAGGCCGATGGCCAGGGCCGCGAACAGAAGGACGAGAGTTCGGGATCGGACCGCTCTCAAGCTCGACTCCATGGGGACAGGGAAACCGGAAGGTCGACGGCGGATGCCCACCTCCCGGGTGGACTTGATTATAAACGATCGGACACCCCGCCGGAAACCCTTGCGCCATGGGCGTTCACACGGATGTGACGACATGAGGTGCCATCGTCCCGAATCCTTTCCCGTCGTGACCGCATCAAAATGAGCGCGGCAAAAAAACAGGGACGACTGACGATGAACCCCCGGGCCGAACCCGGATCGCGAGCCTCGGGAGCTCGGGCCCTGATCTCCCGATCCCCATGAGCAGGACCCCGCCCCACCTCCTGGCGGGTGGCGCAAGACGGAGTCACCTCGGTGGCTCCGTCGTTTTTAGGGGAAGGGTCGGACGGGCCGGGCTCAGCCGCCCCAGCGGTCCAGCCAGAGCCCGTGGCGCAGTGCGCGGTCGCTGAGCGTCAGGATGCGGCCGCCGCGCAGCCGCATCACCGTGAGCACGATGGCCGCGCCGGCCAGGATCACCGGCGCGCGGTCGGGATGCAGCCCCGGCAGAGCCGCGCGCTCGGCCAGAGGAAGACGACGGAACAGCTCCACCTGTCGCTCCACCTCGTCCTGGTCGAGAGTCAGACCCTGGATCCGGCCGGGCTCCCAGGTATCCATCTCCAGATGCACCGTGCCGAGGCTCGAGACGGTGCCGCCGATCCCCACCAGCTCGCCCTCGCCCGCGGGCAGGTCCGCGAGTTCCGCCTCCAGCGCGCTCCGCATGGAGGCCAGTTCGCCCGGCGTGGGCGGGTCGCTCTTCTGATGATCCTCGGTGAGTCGGATGCAGCCCACGTCGAGACTGAACCGTCGCTCGATCAGCTCGCCCCGGCCCAGGATGAACTCCGTGCTGCCTCCCCCGATGTCGAACAGCATCCGGGGTTCGGCCGACACGCCCAGGGAGGACGTGGCCGCGAGATAGGAGAGCCGCGCCTCCTCCTCGCCGGGGATCACCTGTATCTCGAAGCCGCAGAGTTCCCTCACCCGCCCGATGAACTCCCCGGCATTGGCCGCGCTGCGCATCGCCATGGTGCCCACCGCGACGCTCTCCACCGCGCCCCGCCTCTCCGCCATCGCCGACAATTCGACCATCGCGTCGAGGGTGCGGGCCATCGCCGCGTCGCTCAAGCGCCCCGTCTCGGCCAGCTCCCGCCCCAGGCCGCAGATGCGGATCTCCTCCAGGAAAGGCGCGTCGAGGCCGGTTTCCGGCGAGGCGAGCACCAGCTTCACCGAGTTGCTGCCGATGTCGTAGGCCGCGCGGGCTCCCGTCATCATGCTCTCGTCTCCGGCCGCTGGCGATCTTTCTTGCGGTCCTTCAGCTCCGCCTTCGCGCGCTTCTTCTCGATCTTGCCGCGGGCTTTCTCGGACGCCCCATTCTCGGCGGCGGCAATGGGTGTTTCTCTCTCCCGATTCAGCCGCCGCTTTTCGAGCAGGCGGAGTGTCAGGGACTTACCGAACTGGCCGATGAAGCCGGCCAGAAACGCGAGGCCGACCCAGAGCAGGACCTGAAGAAGGATATCCATGGCGACCTCCTGGAACGCGTTCGAAATCGCACCGCCAAAATACCGATTTCGACGGGAATCCTCAAGTGCGGCGATTCCCTGATGTTCCCCGTAAGTACCGTTGATGTTTCATCTTCCGCCCGGTTCGACGGAGCTTGAAACGAGTGTCCCGAAAAGGATATGATACATGATACGCGTCTTTAAAAAGACCTACTCTCGCGCTGCCCGTCCTCCATCGGTCGCAGGCCGTCCGGAGTGTAACGGAGAGGAATCGCAGTGTCCCTGATCCCCGAACCCCGCCGCAGATTGACCATCTGGGCAGCCATCATCGGCAGCGTGGCGCTGTTCTTCCTGGGCAGCGCCTTCGTTCCCGTGGAAGGCCAGGTGAAGGGCTTCTGCCTGCTGGAACCGGCGCGTCGCTGGACGCTCACGGAACGCCGCGTCGGCTCCTACGAATCGCGCACCGACGACAATCTCTCCGGCCGCATCCTCGACTACCGCCTCCATCAGTTCGACCGTCCCGCCGTGCTCGACCTCGGCCTCGGCGGCGCCGGCGCGCCCAGCGACGCGGTGCTCGCCGGCCAGGTCGTGGCGCAGATGAACTCCAGCGAACTCGACCTCGAGCTGGCGGAGCGCAGCACGGCTCTCGAAGAGGCCCGGGGACGCCTGGCGGCACTGAAGGCCGGAGCCAAACCCGCGGCTCTCACCCACGCGCAGCTCCAGGCGAGGCGGGCCGCCGCGGAGCTCGAGGCCATGAAGACCCGGTACGACCGCCAGGAAGCGCTCTTCGAGCGCGGCGGCATCAGCGCGGAGGATTGGGAATCCACGCGCGCGGAGCGCGACCTGCTCGAACTCGACCTTCAGCTCGCGAACGCCGAACTGGCGATACTCGAGAGCGGCGACAGCCCCGAGCAGATCCGGGCGGCCGAGGAGAGCCTTCGCGCCCTGGAGCGCGAACACGCGGCGGTGAGCGAGATGCGCGCGGCGCTGGCGATCCGCAGCCCCATCGCGGGCGTCCTCGACATGAACCCGAGCACGGGAGTCCTGGCGAGCGTCTCGTCGGTGGACAGCCTCGTGGTGAGCATCATGCTTCCCCAGCAGCGGGCTTCGGAGCTCTCCGCGGGTCAGGCCATCCAGGCCCTCATTCCCGGCCTTGGCGAGGAGCTCTTCGGCGGGGAGCTGATCCGGATCGAGCAGGAGGTGCTCGCGACGGAGAGGGGGCCCTTCATCCGCGCGGTGGGTCTGATCCCCAATCACGAAGGCCAGCTTGAAATCGGTATGCAGGGCAGGGCGCGCATCAGCGTGGGACGCAGCACGCTCCTGAAGCGTTTCCACCGCGGTCTGCGCTCGGTGTTCTTCCAGGAGCTGGGCCCATGAACCGTATCGCGGCGAGTCGCCTGGCCCTGGAGCGGACGCGTCCGCCCAGGGAGCAGAGAGGCGCGAAGAGCGAGTTCCAGCGTTACGAGCTCAAGTTCCGCCTGCCCGTCGAACTGATCTCCGATCTTCGGCGGGCGGTGAGCCCCTACATGGAGCCCGATCCCCACGCAAAGGACCGCCCCGATCACACCTACACGGTGCGGAGCATCTACTACGACAGCGAAGATCTGATCTTCTATCACGAGAAGCTGGACAGCGTGAAGATCCGCAAGAAGCTGCGGATCCGCGGCTACAACCGGCCCGAGGACGGCGCGCCGGTGTTCTTCGAGATCAAGCGCAAGTACGGTCGCCGGGGCTTCAAGGAGCGCCTCTCCATGCCCATCGGTCAGTTGCTGCCCGCCCTCAACGGCGTGGACGAGGCCACCGCCGACCTGCCCTTTCTCAGCCGCAAGGTGGTCGAACGCTTCCGCTTCAACATCGTGCGCAAGCATCTGCGTCCGGTGGTTCTGGTCAGCTACGAACGCGAGCCGATGATCGGCATCGACGACCAGCGCCTGCGCGTCACCTTCGACCAGAATATCCGCAGCCTCATCGACCCCAACCTCGACCAGCTCTTCGAGGAGAGGAGTCTCCGGCAGTTCGAAGATCGGCACTTCGTCCTGGAGCTCAAGTTCGACGAGCTCATGCCCCGCTGGATGGCCCAGCTCATGCGCGACTTCGACCTGCGCTCCCACTCCTACTCCAAGTACTGCCACGGCATCGACGCCTGGACGCCCCACCCCCAGTAGAGAGAAGCCCCAGGATGAACGGACAGGAAGACCTTCTCCGCAATCTCGCCCTCCGCCCCGAGCCCTGGACGGCAGCCGAGATCGCGCTCAACATCTTCACGGCCTTCCTGCTGGGTCTGTTCATCACCTGGGTCTACCGCAGCACGCAGCGTGCGCTCACCACGTCCTTCAGCTTCATGAACACGCTCGTGATGCTCTCGATGCTGATGACACTGGTGATGATGGTGATCGGCTCCAACCTCGCCCGCGCCTTCGGTCTGGTGGGCGCCATGTCGATCATCCGCTTCCGCACGGTGGTCAAGGACACGCGGGACACCGCCTACGTCTTCTACTCCCTGGCCGTGGGCATGGCCGCCGGCACCGGCAACCTCAAGATCGCCATGGTGGGCACGATGCTGGTCGGGTTTTGCATCGGCATCCTTCATTGGACTCGGCACGGCGCGGTAGCGCGGGATGAGTTCCTGCTCAGCTTCCTCATGCTGCCCTCGGACCACGAGGAGGAGCGCACCATCTACCTGCCGCTCTTCGAGTCGTTCTTCCAGCGCCATGAGCTGCTCAGCGTCAAGTCGACGCGCATGGGCGAGGCCCTGCGCATGACCTTTCACGTGGTGATGAACGATCCCGGCCAGACCGACCTGCTCGTGAGCGAGCTCTCGGCCCTGGAGGGAGTCCAGCGCGTCACGCTGAACGTGGGCGACGAGGCGGAGAACTAGACAGGGCGGGCCGTATCTCCCCCGATCTGCTATACTCGTCGTCGTAGTTTCCACCCCCACACGTCGAGAGGGATCCCATGGCCACCGCCAGAGCGCGCATAGCGCTGTCCGCCGTTCCCACCCTACTGATGGCCCTCGCCCTGAGCTGGCAGCTCGAAGGGCCGCGCGAGGTTCCGCGCCCTACCGGCCGCTACCCGCTGCCGACGGAACACCGGCTCGACAGCGAGGCCGAGCGCCAGAATCGGAAGGGCCGCAAGAAGTGGATGGCCGAGATGCACCGCGCGGCCCCCGGCGTCGACTGGAAGGCGATCGAGCGGGCCAACGGCCTCGCCCTGCAGGAAGCGCGCGGGCGGGCCGGCGATCGCAGCGACGCCTGGACGGAGATCGGCAGCCGCAACCAGGCCGGGCGCATCCACTGCGCGGCGATCTCGGTGTCGGGCGACAGCCTCTACGCGGGATCCGATCGCGGCGGGCTGTGGAAGTGCGACCTGAACGGGAACGGCTGGCGGCCGCTGTCCGACAACATCTGGGGCGGCGTCCACCTGGGCGTGGCCGCGGCGGGCTCGGGCACCGAGGTCGTGAGCATCCTGTCGGCCAGCTCCGGCGTGCTCTACAGCGAAGACCAGGGCGCCACCTGGCTCACGCCCTCGGGTCTGGGCTCATCCCCCAGCCCCGCCGGCAAGCGGATCCTGCGCGACCCCACGAATCCCGACCGAGTCTACCTGCTCATCACCGGCCAGAGCTCGGGCGCGGACCTCATGCGCTCGGAGGACGCCGGTCGCAGCTACACCCAGATCTACCACAGCTACTACGGCGTCACGGATTTCTGGCTCGACCGGGTCGACGGCGGCTCCCTCTATCTCATGTCCAGCCGCTACTTCCACCGCAGCGACGACATGGGCGACAGCTGGACCCAGCTCACCGACCTGCCCCAGAGCCCGTCGAAGGTCGTCCTCGCCGGCAGCGAGGCGGGCGCGCCCACCTTCTACGCCGCCGCGAAGATGGCCGGCGACTGGCTGCTCTACCGCTCGACCGACGCCGGCCTGAGCTGGGAGCAGCGCTACGACATCGGCGACTTCTGGGAGACGATGAACTGCTCCATCACGAACCCCAACCTCGTGCTCGTCTGCGGCGTCGAGGCCTGGCGGTCGACGAACGGCGGTTCGATCTTCTTCAAGGTGAACAGCTGGGGCGACTACTACAGCGACCCGCTCAACAAGCTCCACGCCGACAACCCCGGCCTCGAGGTGTTCTGGCATCCGACCGAGGGCGAGCTCTTCTTCCCCTGCACCGACGGGGGCATCTACCGCAGCGACGACGGCATGGCCTCGGTGACCAACCTCTCCATGAGCGGCCTCGGCGTGAGCCAGTACTACGACGTCCACACCAGCGTGAACGATCCCTACCGCATCGCCGCTGGCTCCCAGGACCAGGGCTACCAGCTCGCCGACGGCATCGGCCGCGGCGCGATCGTGGATTTCGACCAGATCATCAGCGGCGACTACGCCCACCTCACGAGCAGCAACGGCAGCCACGACGTCGTCTTCTCGGTGTACCCCGGCTTCACCCTGGTCCAGAACGGGGAGACCAACCCCAGCCTGCACTACCTCGACTTCCCGACGGGCTCCAGCCACCTCTGGCTGCCGCCCATCGTTGCGGATCCCACCGACAGCCACGCCCACTTCTTCTGCGGCCGCTACCTCTATCGCGGCCAGTGGACCGGTGGAGGCGGCATCAGCTACACCCAGTACCCCCAGGATTTCACCGTCCACGGCGGCAGCTACCTCAGCGCCTTCGCGATCTCGCCCGTGAACGGCGGGCGGCGCCTCGCCGTCACCAACACCGGCGAGATCTGGTACAGCCACAACGGCGGCCTGAGCTGGACCCATTCCGCCGACGACGGCCCCTCCTCTCACTACTTCCACGGCAGCAGCATCGTGTTTTCCGGCAGCGACCCCGATCTGGCCTGGCTGGGCGGCAGCGGCTACAGCGGCCCGGCGGTGTACGTCACCACCGACGGCGGCGTCAGCTGGGCGCCCCTCGGCGACGGCCTGCCCTCCACGCTGGTCTACATGCTCGCCACCGCCGGCCCCGGCGACGACACGCTCTACGCCGCCTCCGAGAGCGGTCCCTACCACCTGGCTCCCGGCGGCCAGAACTGGACCTACATCGGCGGCACCGAGGCGCCGCTCACCACCTTCTGGAGCGTGGAGGCGGTACCGGCCATCGGCGTCATGCGCTTCGGCACCTACGGCCGGGGTATCTGGGACTTCGACCTCGCCGGGCTCACCGACGTGGCCCAGTCCTCGCCGACTCCGCGCGAGCTGGCCCTGGCGGCATACCCCAACCCCTTCAACCCCAAGACGACCCTGCGCTTCGCGCTCGAGGAGCCCGGGCGCGCGGAGCTCGCCATCTACGGCGTGAACGGCCGGCGCCTGCGCACGCTGCTGTCGGAACCGCTGCCGGCCGGGGAGCATCGGGTGAACTGGGACGGACGCGACGACGCCGGGCGCGAGCTGCCCAGCGGCGTCTACCTGGCAAGGGTCACGAAGGGCGCGATGAGGGGCGAGCAGAGGCTGACCCTGCTGCGCTAGGGGCGGATCAGAGCTCGAAGCGCTGGCCGCTCTCGGGAGCGTGAACCTCGGCGTCGCTGAACTCCGCGATGGCGGCGCCGAGGGACTCGATCTGGGTCTCCTCGCCGTGCACGAGGAAGATCTTCCGCGGCGGGTCGTTCAGACCGCGGACGAACTCCAGCAGATCGTTGCGATCGGCGTGCGCGCTGAAGGCGTGCAGGCCGTGCACCTCGGCGCGCACGTCGAACTCGCCGCCCAGGATCCGCACGGGGCTGCGCCCCTCTTCGAGACGGCGGCCCAGCGTGTGCGCCGCCATGAAGCCCACGATCAGCACCGAATTCCGCGGATCCTCCAGGTTGTTGCGCAGGTGATGCAGGATCCGGCCGGCCTCGGCCATGCCCGAAGCCGAGATGATCACGCAGGGCTCATCCATACGGTTGAGGGCTTTGGAGTGTTCGACATCGGTGATGTAGGTCATGCGGTCGAAGCCGAAGGGATCGTCGCCGCGATCCAGGATCTCCCAGGTCTCCTCGTCGAAGCACTCCCGGTGCGCCGCGAAGATCTTGCTCGCCTTCACGGTGAGCGGGCTGTCGATGTAGATGGGGATCTCCGGAATCTCCCCCGCGTTCATCGCCTCGCTGAGGGCGTAGACGAGCTCCTGGCTGCGCCCCACGCTGAAGGCGGGCACGATCACCTTTCCCCCCCGCTCGATGGTGCGGCGGACGATCTCCGCCAGCCGCTCCTCCATGCCCAGGATGTCCTGGTGGAGCCGGTTCCCGTAGGTGCTCTCCATGATCACCGTGTCCGCGCCGCCCACGGCGCTCGGGTCGCGCAGGATCGGCAGATCCCTGCGCCCCAGGTCGCCCGTGAAAACGAGTCGGTGCTTCTCGCCCGAGTCGGTTTCGATCGACAGGCAGCTGATGGCGCTGCCGAGGATATGCCCCGCGTCGAGGAAGCGGCAGGTGACGCCCGTGACCACGTTGAATTCGTCGTCGTAGCGCTGGGGCTCGACGAGCTCCAGCAGACGATCCACGTCGCGCTTCGTGTAGAGGGGTTCCACCGGCTCCTCGCCGCGCTTCAGTCGCTTGTTGAGCCAGGCCGCGTCGCTCTCCTGGATATAGGCGCTGTCGGCGAGCATGATCTTCAGCAGGTCGGCCGTGGCCTTGGTGCAGTACACCGCGCCCTTGAATCCGTGGCGCACCAGGGTGGGCAGATTGCCGCTGTGATCGATGTGCGCGTGGCTCAACACCACCGCGTCCAGCGAGGCGGCGTCGAAGGGCAGCTCGCGGTTCAGGACGCGGCTCTCCGAACGGCGCCCCTGGAAGAGGCCGCAGTCCAGCAGGATGCGTTGCGAATCGATTTCGAGCAGATGGCGGCTGCCGGTGACGGTGCGCGCCGCGCCGTGGAAGGTGATGGCGAGGCTCATTGGCGGCTCCTCAGGCGTCGAGATCGGGAAGGCGGTAGCAGACGATGGACATGGGCTCGGCCTCCTCTTCGGAGAGGTCCTCCTCGTCGTCGCCGCCGCGGCCGAACATGGCCCGGCGGGCGGAGTTGTACTCCTTGAGCACGAGGAGCCTGTCGCCCACGATCACGTAGCGGTCGCGCTCCAGATCGCCGTCGCCGGCCAGGGTGACGCGGTGGAGCAGCCGGCCCTCGGAGTCGAACACGTCGAAGCGGCCGAGATGCTCGTCGTCGTCCATCAGCGCGCCGCGGCCGGAGAGCACCCAGATGTTGCCGGCGCCGTCCACGTCGAGCCAGCGGACGCCCGGCTCCCGGGACTCCACCTCCACCACCGGTTCCGTCTGGCGGTGGCGGCGGCCGCGAAAGAACATGCGGCCCTTCAGCTCCTCGGCGCGCTCCTTCTTGCGGGCCCCGTCGCGGACCAGCGGGTCGTAGTCCACGCTCACCACGCGCTCCTCGCCGCCGTCGGCGCCGAAGATCCGCAGGTTGTATTCGAAGTCCCCCACCAGGACGACGCGGTCATCGGGCATCAGGGACCAGAGGTAATGGGAATCGCCCTCGCGGATCGTCGGATTGGAAAAGTCGAAGGTGGAGCGTCGCTCGTCGAGCAGGGTGACCTCGCCGCTATCGCGATCGAAGAGGGTCAGCATGCTGCTCCGCTGACCGCCTCCCTTCTCGCGGACGAAGTTCATGCCGAGCATCGCCAGCCTGCCGCCCATGGACTCGACCGCCTGGACGCGACGGAATCCGCCGCTGTCGGGATCGGGAATCAGGATGTCCCCGGCGGGCGTGCCGTCGGTATCGAGCAGGACGACCCGCGCCGGGCGCGACTGCAGCACGGCCAGCCGGCCGTCGGGCAGGAAGAACAGACCGCCCGGCCTGCGGAACTCGCCGGGCCCTTCGCCCTCGCGGCCGATCACCTCCTCGAACTCGCCGTCGGCCGAGTAGATCTTCACCTCGTTCAGCTGTTCGTCGAGCAGGTAGACCCGACCCTCGTCGTCGAAGGCCGCGTGGCCGATGACGCCGAAGAAGTCTTCGGACTCCTCGTCGTCGCCGTCCAGTCGCCAGAGCTCCTCCGGCGCGACGGTGGTCGTGCCCCCCCGCAGCTCGCCGGGGTTCTTCACGTGAATCGACTCGCCGCGCTCCTCGAAGCTGCCCTGCCAGGCTTCCGTCGCGGCGGAGCCGGTGAGCGGGAGCAGAAGGAGGACGAGCACGAGGATCGGGCGCGGGAACTGGAAGGGAGTCATGGGATCTCCTCGATGGGTCGCGGCGATGCGCGACTGCTGGCGATTCCGGGTATCGGGTGGCGGCTGCGTGGCCTGCATTGTCGGCTCATGGCGGCGCTTCGTCAAGCGCGCCCTGCGCATCCCCGAACCGACAGCCGAGCCGGGACGAACGCGGCGGCGCGCTCAAAGATCCAGGCCGAGCCGCAGCCCCAGGCCGAAACTGCGGCCGGGCTCGGGCAGGCCCGTCTGCGACTCGACGAGCGCGTCGGCCAGGTTGTCCACGCGCAGGCGCAGCTCCGCGTCGTTCAGGGGACCCAGGTTCAGATAACGTCGCCAGGCGACCTGGAGATTCACGCGGTCCTGGGCCGAAAGCTCCCGCAGGCCGCTCGGGGCCGTCACATCGGCGCTGTGCCGCGGGCCGATCCGCTCCGCCTCTCCGCTCAGGCGGAAGCCGCCCCGCTCCCAGCTCAGGTACAGCGTCCCCTGGTAGTCGGGCCGATCCTCGGCCGGCAGGCCGTAGACGCCGTCCTCCTGCCGGCGGGCGCGCAGGTGGAGCCAGTGTCCGCCGACCCGGAGCCCCCGGCCCAGCGCCAGGGCGAGTTCCAGCTCCACGCCCATGCTGCGGAGAGCCTCCGCGTTGACGCGCCGGAAGGTGCTGTCGGAAACCGCGGTCTTCTCGATGCCCCCCTCGAGGTAGGCCACGAACAGGGACAGGTCGGCGCTGAGTCGCCGCCCGTGGTGCGCGACACCCAGCTCGAAGAGATCCTGCCGCTCGGGACCCAAGTCGGGATTCACGATGAACTGCCCGAGAGCGCCGGAGTAGAGTTCGCGCAGCGCCGGGAAACGGGAGCGACGGGACAGCGCCGCGCGGAACTCCATCGGCTCCCGCGAGGACGAGGGCCGCCGCAGGGCCAGGAGCCAGTCCGTGGCGCCGTCCGGCGATCGGGCGGCGTGGGGACCGCTCGCGGGCGTCGACGCCTGCAGCCACGAGAGTCCGGTTCGCAGCCGCCAGCCCAGCCCGAGGTCGAAATCGAACTCCGCCGTCTCGGAGGCGAGGCGCTGACGGTAGCTCTCCTCCGCGCCGTCGACGACCAGGCGCTCCGCGTGCTCGGCGTCGCGAAGCCGCGCGGCGAATGTCCAGCGAACTCGCCCGCCGAGGTCGCCCTCCAGGGCGATGCGCCCATGCAGCGCGCGCGCCCTGTCCGTCTCGTGGTCGGTCCCCGGATCGAGGGCGGGCCCCGTGTAGGTGGAATCCGAGTAGACGCGGATCTCCTGGCCGGCCTGGTCGAAGGCGGCGTTCGCGTTCAGGCGCCAACGCTTCTCCGGCCCGACGGGCAGGCTCACGGAGAGCCCCGCCAGCCCGCGCTCGATGGCGGTGTAGCGCCAGAATCTCGGGCGATCCCGGTGGCCCTCCGGGGGCACGCCCCGCCGAGCGTCGCTCCCCGCGATCAGCAGACGCCAGTGGCCGCCGCCGGCCAGCGTCCGCTCCAGGGTGAGAAAGGGGCTCAGGCGCGCATGATCGCTGTTCACCCGCTCGCGTCCGCCTGTCTGGTGGCGCAGGATCCCATGTTCGGCGGGCAGGGGCCAGGCGTCGCGACCGTGGTAGGCCAGGGCGCCCAGTAGGGCCCAGCGGCCCCAGCGACGGCCGTGCAGCAGCGCGAGACGATGGGCGCCGAACTCCCCCGCGCCCATGTCGACCACCGTCTCGCCGCCGTGGGCCGGGCGGCGGCCGTGCAGCTCCAGACTGCCCGCGAGGGCGCCGGGGCCGGAGAGGAGCGTCCAGACGCCGCGGCGCGCGGTGATGCCGTCCAGGATCTCGGCGGGGAGCAGGGAGAGGTCGGTGCGCTCGTCCCAGGCGAGGTTCAGCGGGATGCCGTCCATGCTCACGCGCAGGTGACGCTCGGAGGCGCCGCGCACCATGAACTGGGTCTCGCCGCGGGAGTTCACGCCCGCGCGCGTCGACGGCATCAGCGGCGCCGCGGCGGCGACGGTGGGTCGCGACCGCTCCCGCAGGGGCCGCGATGTCAGAAGGGTCGTCATGCTCTCGCCGGCGGCGACGCTGTCCGGCGGTAGGGTCGTCACCTCCACCACGGGCAGGGGATAGACGGTCCGCACGCTGTCGGCGGGCTCCGCGCCCAGCGCCGCGGCGACCGGCGACACCCCCGACAGCATCCCGACGAGGCCTATCGTTTTCAAAGCGAGCTGACGCATCCGACCACGGCTCCATGTAAAGCAAAGGTCGCGATCCGGAGGATACGCGACCTTCTCAGGCTAACATGGAGTCCGGGCCCCTGCCAAGACGCTCCCCTCCGCTAGCGCTTCAGGAAGGGTCTCACCGGCAGCAGCGCGATCCGCTTCGCCCGCGCCTTGAACGGCTCGATGAGGGAGTACATCACCGGCACCACCACCAGGGTCAGGAAGGTGGCCACCGTGAGTCCCCAGATCACCGCCAGGCCCATGGGTCCCCACCACTGGCTCGACTCGCCGCCGATGCGGATCGCGTGGTCGAGATCGCCGGTGAACAGCGCGCCGAAGTTCACGGAGAAGCCCGTGGTGAGCGGAATCAAACCCAGCACCGTGGTGACGGCAGTGAGAATCACCGGCCGGAAACGCACCTTGCCGGCCTGGACGATCGCCTCCAGCTTCTCCATGCCCTGCTCGCGCAGCTTGATGATGTAGTCCAGCAGCACGATGGCGTTGTTCACGACGACGCCCGCGAGCGAGATCACGCCCACGCCCGTCATGATGATGCCGAAGGGCGTGCGATGGATCATCAAGCCCGCGAACACACCGATGAACGACAGCAGCACGCTGGAGATGATGACGAAGGGCACCGTGAGGCTCGTGAACTGGGTGATGAGCACCAGCATGATGAGCATGATCACGATCGGGAAGGTGCGCCCGAACAGGAACTGGTTGGTCTCGTCCTGCTCCTCGCTCTCGCCCGTGAAGTCCATGTGGTATCCCTGCGGCAGCTCGAACTCGCTCAGGATCTCCCGCACCTCGGCGAGCAGCGCGTTGCCGTTGAAGCCCTCGCCCACCTCGGCGGAGACGGTCACCACTCTCCGCGAGTCGATGCGCTTGATCCCGCCGAGGCCGGTAGTGAACTCCACGTCCGCGAAAGCCGAGATCGGGATGTGGTTGCCCTCGTAGAAGAGGGTCATCGACTCCAGATCCTCGACGCTGCTGCGGGAGGGTTCGTCGAGCCGCACCATGATCTCGTACTCGTCCTCGCCCACGCGGTACTTGCCCACCTCGGCGCCGTGGATCGCGTTGCGGAGGCTGTTGGCCAGGTCGAAGGTGCGGAGGCCCAGCCGGGCCGCGCGCTCCAGATCGGGCGTCACCCGGATCTCCGGGCGACCGCTGTCGTAGTCGCTCTCCAGGTCCACGAGGCCGGGAACACCCTGGATCCGCTCCTTCACCTGTTCGGCCAGCTCGCCGAGGCGGATGAACTCCTCGCCGGAGATCTCGATGTTCACGGGCGGCCCCGTGGGCGGCCCCTCCTCCTGCCGGTCCACCGTCAACTCGCCGCCCGTGAAGTCGGCCAGCCGCGCCCGCAGATCGACCAGGGCCAGCGGGGAGGAGTGCTTCCGGTCCTCCGACCCCACGAACTCCATCGCCACCGTGGCCAGGTTGCCGCCGCTACCGCCGCCGAACACGTTTCCGCTGCTCGCGCCCACGTCGGTCCAGTAGGCCACCAGCTCCGGCACCTCGGCCACCTCGGCCTCGATCTGACGCGCATAGTCGTCGCTGAGCTCGACCCGGGTGCCCGAGGGGGCCTCCACGTTCACGTAGGCGTAGGTGGGATCGGTGTTCGGGAACAGCTCCACGCCGGCGTTGAAGCGTCCGAACAGCATCAGCATGACGACGAACAGCACGGCCATGCCGAACATGGTCACCACGGGATGCCGCAGCGCCCATCGCACCGTGGGCTCGTAGCTGCGCAGGCCCATGGCGAAGAGCCGGTCGCCCAGGCGGGGCTTACCCTCGCGCGGCTTGGGCACCTTCATGAAGGTCGCGCAGAGCACGGGGTTGAACACCAGCGCCACGAAGAGCGAGGAGAGCAGCGTGATGATGACCGTGATCGGCAGGTACTTCATGAACTCGCCCATGATGCCGGGCCAGAACACGAGCGGACCGAAGGCGCAGACCGTCGTGAGCGTCGACGCGATCACGGGCGCCGTCACCTGGCCGGTGGCATCGAGGGCCGCCTGCACGCGGCTCTTCCCCTTGGAACGGTGGCGGAAGATGTTCTCCACCACCACGATCGCGTTGTCCACGAGCATGCCGAGGGCCAGGATGAGCGAGAACAGCACGACCATGTTCAGCGTGTAGCCCATCGCCCGCAGCACCATGAAGCTGATGAGCATGGAGAAGGGGATCGCCGAGCCCACGAAGAAGGAGTTGGTGAGGCCGAGGAAGAGAAAGAGCACGGCGACCACGAGGATCAGGCCGCTGAGGATGTTGTTCTCCAGTTCCTTCACCATGTCGCGGATCATCACCGACTGGTCGGCCATCACGGTGATCTCCGTGCCCTCGGGCAGGTTCGCCTTGCTCTCGTCGAGGATGCGATGCACCTCGTCGGCGATGGTGATGATGTTCTCGCCGCTGCGTTTGGTGATGGCGAGACTCACGGACTCCCGACCATTCAAGCGCGAGAGCGTGCTGCGTTCGGCCAGGTCGAGCTTCACGCTGGCCACGTCGCCCAGGGACACGGGCTCCGGCGCTCCCGGGTTCAGCAGGATGAGCGGAACTTCCTCCACGCTGCCGAATTCGCCCGGCACGCGCACCTGGTAGTCGTAGGTGCCCAGGCCGAGGTCGCCGCCGGGAATGTTCACGTTCTCCAGGGCCACCGCGTCGATGACGTCCTGGATCGAGAGGCCGTAGTAGCGCAGCCGCTCGGGATCGACGTCCACCCGCAGCTCCTGCTCCACCGCGCCGTTCAGGCCCACGGCGAGCACGCCCTCCACGAGCTCGATCTCCTCCTGGAGATCCTCGGCGATCTTCTTCAGGCGCACGGGATCGTAGTCCCCCGAGAGCAGGATCTGGAGGATCGGCCAGTCGGACGAGCTGAGCTCCTGGATCACCAGGTCCTCGCGGACCTCGTCGGGCAGCTCGGGCTTGGCCATCTCGACGGCGTCGCGCACCTTCTGCAGCGCGTCGCTCATCTCGACCTTGGTGCTGAACTCCAGCGATATCTGGGCGGCGCCCTCGTAGGAGTTGCTGATCATCTCCTCGAGGTCGGCCACGCCCTTGAGCTGCTGCTCCAGCTTGCGCGTGACGAGGTTCTCGATGTCCGCGGGGCTCGCGCCCAGGTAGGGCGCCACCACCATCACGTAGGGAATCGTGACCTCCGGCGAGGACTCCCTCGGCAGGCCGAGGTAGGATCCCACGCCGAGGATCAGCACGATCGCCATGAGCGTGAACACGGTGAGGCCGCGACCGACCGCCAGTTCGGTGATCTTCATCGGCCGTCGCCTCCCGCTCCGAGGACGGCCGGATCGCCGGGCAGACCGCCGTCGGGACGGCGGCTCTCCTCGGTGACCTTCACGGCCATGCCCTCCCGCAGCTCACGCTGCCCGCGCACCACGAGACGATCGCCGGGGGCCAGCCCCTCGGCCACCACCACCATCAGGCCCTGATCGGGGCCCAGACTCAGGGGCCGCTCCACGGCCATCCCGTCCTCCACGACGAAGGCCGCGGGACCGCCGGAGCGCTCCACCACGGCGTCGCGGGGAATCGCGATCACGTCCTCGTGAAGGGCGCGCATCACTCGGGCCCTGCCCATCACGCCGGGACGCAGGCCGAGGTCGGGATTATCGACGCGCACCTCGACCGGAAACTTGCCGGTGCTGGGATCGGCCGCGAAGCCCACCCAGTGAACCCGGCCCATCCTCGCCTCGGGGCTGCCGGCGAACTCCACGAGCGCCTCCATGCCCTCGGAGAGCTCGGTGACGTCCCGCTCGGTGACGTCGCATTCCAGCTTGAGGACGTAGGGGTCGAGGATCCGCATCACCGGCGTACCCGGCGCCAGCAGCTCGCCGGGCTCCACGTAGCGGTCGGCCACGACGCCGTCGAAGGGGGCGATGAGGACCGCGCGCTCGTGGCGCAGCTCGGCGGCCTTCAGGGCCGCGGCGGCCCGGCGGAGATCGGCGCGGGCCTGCTCGTAGTCGAGCTCGCTCACGGCGTTCTCGGCGCGGAGATGCCGCACCCGCTCCTCGTTGAAGCGCGCCAGATCCAGCGCCGCGCGGGCGGCCTCGAGGTCCGCGGCGAGCAGACGCCGGTCGAGACCGAGCAACGTTTCTCCCGCGCGCACGCGGCGGCCCTTGTCCTTGCTCACGCTCTCGACGCGGCCGCCCTCCTCGGCGCTCAGCACCGCGGCCCGCAGGGGTTCGGCGGGACCGCTGAGGTGCAGATACTCCTCGAGCGGCGTGGCGGCGAGGGCCAGCACGCGCACGTTGCGCAGGCGCTCGACGCCCGGCACCTGATCCGCCTCACCGCTTTCGGCGTCGGCCTTCCCGCCGCAACCCGCCAGGCCAAGACCCAGGGTAAGGACGGCCGTCGCCGCCAGAGCGCGCCGGGCGCCCATCGATAGCCGTTTCATCGGGTACCTCCAAGGTGTTCGTCGTTCGCGAGATCGGAGAGGATCTCCGCGAGGGGGCGGCGAGGATCGCTGCCCATGCTTCTCTTGAGCGAGGCGATCAGGGAGAGCACCTGGCCTCGCGCGCCGATGCGCAGCTCCCGCGCCTGGCGCCTCTGCGCCTGTGCGTCGAGGACGCCGAGGTAGTCTCCGTGGCCCAGTTCGTAGCGCCGCTGCACCTGGGCGAGCGCCTCCTCGGCCGCGGCCTCGTTGAGGCGGCCGGCCGCGAGGTTCTCGCGGGCGGCGTCGAGGTCGCCGAGCAGGGTGAGCAGCTCGCGGCGCGCCTGCCGCTCCGACTCCACGCGCGCATGGGCATTGCGCCGGATCGCCGCCTCCGTCTCCTTCACCCGGCCCCGGATCAGGAAGCCGTTGAAGATCGGTATGTTCAGCGTGAGGCTGCTGCTCCAGGTGTCGTGGCCCTCGTCGAAGAGGGTCTCCACATCGCGACCCACGTAGCCGTAGGAGGCGTTGGCCGAGAGATAGGGGAGCCCCTCCGACATCTGCGCCCCGCGGTTCTTGCGCAGGATCGCCTCGAGCAGTTCCGCCTGCTGGAGGTCGGGCCGACGGTCGAGCGCCGACAGGGCGCGCTCCTCGTCGATCAGGTCGGTCTCGGGATCGAGCCCGGTCTCGATGCGCAGGGGGTTCAAGGTCGGCCGGCCCATGAGGGTATTCAGCGCCGCGCCGGCGTCGGCGAGGCGCTGCGCCGCGGCCCGGCGCTGGGGACGCAGGTTGGCCAGGGCCACGGCGGCCCGCAGGGTGTCCAGGGGCGTGGACATGCCCAGATCCAGGCGCTTCCGCGTGATCGAGAGAAACTCCTCCTTGGCCGCGAGATCGGCGTCGAGGGCCGCCAGCGCCTCGGCCTGGCCCACCAGGCCGAAGTAGGAGTGGCAGACCGCCTCGATCAGTCGGTGTTCGCTGCCCTTGAGCACCTCATCCTGATGCTCGATGCCCAGCCGCGCCGCGCCGATGGCGTTGTAGACCCGCCCGGGATTCAGCTCCCAACGGGCGCCCAGGGCGGTGGTCCAGTAGGTCTGGGCCGCCAGATCCTCGGGGCTGATGAACTCGCTGAAGCTCTCGTTCAGGGCGAAGCTCGGGTCGCGGTTGCGCGACCAGGTGCCGGTGAGGTCCAGGCTCGGCAGGCCCGTCGCCCGCGCCTGGACCATCTTGCCGTCCAGTTCGCGTCGGCGCTCCCGCTCGCCGGCCAGGCCCGCGTTGCCGGCCAGGGCCTCGTCGATGCAGGTATCGAGGCCGAGCGGCGGACCGTCGCCGGGAAGGGCTTCCACCCAGCCGTCATCGGCCTGCGCCACGGCGGCCAGGCTCATTATCGCGCAGAGGACGCCGGCAAGGACGTGAGTTCGGCGCGGTCTCGTCGAGGAGATTCTCATGATGCTCCCGGTGTGTTCTGGAGAGGGTCGGAACGGACCCTGGATCGGAGGCCCGGACTCGCGTTAGAGTACGTTCGAGAGGTGATGAGTTTCAAGTCATCGCGAGTTTTATCGGATTTGTTCCCAGGAGCACCGGATGGACGAGAAGCAGCGGACGGCGAGAGGCGCCCGTACGCATGGCAGCCACAGCACCAGCGGCCCCAGCCTGCGCCGGGAGTGGCCGCGGCTGCTCTTCACCTGGGCCGCGCCGCTGCTCGTGGCGTTGAAACTGGACACGATGGCCATCTGCCGTTTCGATCGCCCCCTGCCGATTCTCCTCGGCGGGCTGGCCGCGATGGCGCTGAGCCTGGCGCACCTGTGGCAACCCCTGCGGACGCGGCGGGCGCGGCTCGGCCCGCGCGATTCCTGGCTCGGCCGAGAGATCCTCGCCTTCGGCCTGTTCCTGCTGCTGGCCGGGGCGCTGCCCCTGCTGATGCCGCCCACCTTGCCCCTGCCCCTGAGCCTGGCCGCCGCCGCGGCGGGGTTCTACGCGCTGTATGCGATGGACCGCACCTACGACGTCGCCCTGCCCAGGCGAGGTCTCGGCGGCATGCACAGCGCCGACGCCCTGCCCACGGCGCTTCTCTACGCCCTCGCGCTGCGGGGCTGGACCTGGGTCGCCCTCGGCATGCTGCTGCTGAAGCTGGTGATCTGGGGCGCCCGCTACATCGGTCAGGGCCGCCTGAAGTTCGATGTCCTGGCGGGTCCGCGCCTGGCTGTCGGCCTGCTGGCCGCGGGCTGGCTGCTGTCGGGGGGGAACTCGGCGGGCATGGAGGCCATCGGTCTGCTCGCCCTCGGCGAATTGCTGGACCGCGCGTCCTTCTATCGCGAACTGCGCCTGCCCTCCTCCGCCCGTGATCTGGCGTGGGTCCTGGCGGAGCGGTCCGACTCCGAACAGGTGCGGTGAGCCGAAGGCCTCCGCGTCAGTCTCCGACCTCGAAGCGCAGGCTCCCCGAACTCCGGCGCCCGCCGATGAGATCCTCCACCTCGACACGCAGACGGTAGGCCGCCGGCTCGATCTGGGAGACGTCGATGCCGAGCGGGTGCGCGGCGCTCTCTCCCGTCTCCCGGTTCACGAAGCTCTCGCGCACGGAGCGCGCGGGCGAGGATTCGCCGGTCGAGAAGAAGCCGACGGAGCGCTCCCGCCTCACCGGTTCGATGCCGTAGCTCACGCGATAGTGGTTCGCGCCGTTCTCGTCAAGGCGCAGGCCGTAGATCTCGAAATAGACCGTGAGCGGTCGCCCGGGACCGCGCGCGGCCGTGACGGCCGGATCCAGGATCCAGCCCGACCCGCCGAAGCCTTCGCCGGGCGGCGCCTGGCGCATGGCTTCCACGGGCATGAGGTCGCTGAGCGCGAGCGAATCGGGGGGAACGGGCGCGAGGCGGAGACCGGAGAACGCCATCCCCTCGCCGCCTCCGATGCGGTCGTGGAGACTCACGTCCACGCGGTACTTGCCCGGAGGCAAGCTGCGCTCGAAGCGAAGACCGAGGATCCCGTCGCCGTGCCGCAGGGCCGCGCGCGGACTCCGGAATCGGTAGTTCGCCTCGTGGCGCCAACCGCGCCCGTCTTCGAGGCGCGTGAAGAGCGACCGCTCCTCCACCCAGGCGCCGCGCTCGCGAACTCCCCGGCCGGGACCCCAGTCGAGTTCGGCGGTCGACAGGCGACAGGCCACCGCCAGACGCAGGGAGTCGGCCGTTCCCCGGAATCGGTAGCAATCGTGCTCGAACTCGATGGGCGGGCCTTCGGCCCGGCGGACGTAGTGATCGAGTCGCTCCGAGACGGCCAGGTCGTGGCGCCCGCGCCAGCTCAGTATCCTCTCTCCCCGCACCGGGAGCGCCGCCGAGGGGATCGTGCCGGAGGACAGGGCGAAGGAACCGAAGGTGGTCTCCAGGTTCCTGCCCTTGACGTCGACGCCCGCCGGACTGAAATGGCCGTCGGAGGTGAAGTCCCAGAACTCGGCCAGCATCTCCAGCTCGGTCCAGGCCCATACGATGCGGCGGGGGTGATAGAACACGCCCACGTAGGCGTCGGCCTCGCTCGTGAAGTCCGGCGGTCCGAAGAGGACGTAGTCCCGGCCGCGGGTGTCGTAGAAGGGCAGCTCCGACAGCGGGTACTCCGCCAGTGCGTGACGCAGGCGACGGTAGTGCTCCTCGCGCCGCTCGTTGCGCGGGGTCGTGGGCGTGGGATCGCGGTCGGCCCAGAAAGCCTCCGCCCACTCGCGCGGGGCCGGGCCCTCGGGCAGACTCGCCAGGGAGTCGCGCTCGGCCTCGGTGAGAAGGGCGTCGAGTTCGAGGAGCAGGGTGCTGCGCAGCAGCGGGGCGCCTGCGGGCAGGGAATCGCTGAGGACGAAGGTGCGCGTCCTGCGCGGCGTGGGCTCGGGGCGGCGCTCGTGACGGAGCCGATCGCTCTGAGCGGCGCAGCCGGCGGCCATGAAGGCGAACAGGATCCAGATTCGAAATCGCATCGGCCAGGGCACCCCCGTCTCGCCGAACAATAGGGCGATGCTCGGACCGTGGCAACCGGGGGTCGGCCGAGGCCTTTGGTAAGATCCACCACAAATCCCGTTTCAGCGCATTTGTGTTGCCGTTCGACCTCTGTTAACATCGTTCACCATATCGGAATTCTTACCCCTATCCGATAGAAACGGGAGAACACATGCACATCCGCGACATCTCGACAATTCTCGTCACCCTGCTGCTCACCCTGACCCTCGGCGCGGGCTCGGCCCTCGCTTTCGAGGCGATCCACAGCAACGAAGCCGGCGAGGCCCTGGCCACGCCCGGCGTCGCCCTGTCGCCGATCATCCCCTTCACGGATGGCCTGCGCGACAGCTGCGACTGCATCGACCTCATGTTCGTCCTGGACTCGACCGGGTCCATGGGCGGCGCCATCAACAACGTGAAGGCCGGCCTGGCCAGCATCCTGGCCTTGGCCGACACCTGGGCCTGCGGCGACCTCCAGGCAGGCGTCGCCATCTTCTACGACGACGTCCACGTGCTCCAGTCCCTCACCATGAACCTGGGCGACGTCACCGCGGCGCTGAACAGCGTCTCGGCCTCCGGCGGCAACGGCTGGCCCGAGGCCTCCGACGAGGCCCTGCGGGAGCTGGGCACGGCCTCGGCCTGCCTCACGACGGGCGACTTCGACCCGGCCGCGTGGCGCCCCAACTGCTGCAAGATCGCCATCCTCGTCACCGACGCCACGCCGGGTGGCTGCGACGACACCTTCATCACCGGCACCGACGACGTGAACGCCCACCAGCGGGCGCTCGACCTCGCGGGGCTGGGCGTGCAGGTGGGCGCCATCTACGTGCTGAGCGAGGTCGTGCCCGATCCGGTGACCGCCGCGATCATGCAGGACTACGCCACCACCACCGGCGGCGTCTACACCACGGTGCCCCACGACGGCAGCGGCACCGCGGCTTCGATCGAGCAGATGATCCTGGACTGCGCGGGCGGCCCCGCGGACACGGAGCTCTGCTGCGTGGACGAGAACTGCATCACGGTGCTGCAGGGTCAGTGCGACGCCATGGGCGGCACCCTGGTGACCGACTGCAACGACTGCGGCAGCGTCGCGACGGAGAGCAGCAGCTTCTCGACGATCAAGACACTCTACTAGCACGCCTTCACACTCGGGCGAGCTCCTCGGGCGGGTCGACATCGACCCGCCCGTTCTCATTCCCCGCGCAGGGCTTCCACCGGATCCACGCGCGCGGCCCTGGCGGCCGGCGCCGCGCCGGCGAGCAGGCTCACGAGGATCCCGAACAGGAAGGATCCGATCACGAGCCAGCCGGGCGTGGCAAACAGCTCGACCATGGGCGCGCCTTCTCGCGCCATCACGGCCTTCGCGATCGCGGAGGCGATGCGCGCGACCGTCCAGCCCAGGAGAATGCCCAGCCCCGATCCCACGGCACCGATGATCGCGGACTCCGCGAGGAACAGGCCGCGGATCTGTCCCTCGTGCGCGCCGAGGCTCTTGAGCACGCCGATCTCGCGCCGGCGCTCGCTGATGGACATCAGCATGGTGTTCACGATCCCCAGCGCCGCCGTGGCCAGCGCCACCAGCCCCAACGCCGACAGGGCGAGCTGGAAGAAGAAGAACACCCGCCGGATCTCCGCGAACTGCTCGGCGAAGCTGTGGTAGCGATAGCCCCAGGCCACCAGGCTGTCGCGCGCGGCCTCGAAAGGCGCGTAGGGATCGAGGTCGAGCGTGATTTGCGCGAAGCCCTCTCCCGCGTGGGTCGACGGTTCGAACAGCTCCCCCCGCTCCATCGCCGCGAAGAGGGTCATGGGATCGGCGGGACGGCCGGCGTTCTGAAATCGCGCCGCCGCGGCCGGCGAGAGGATGAGCGGCTTCACCGGCACGTTGCGTCCCGCGAAACGGCCCTCGAGCACTCCCGCCACCACCAGCGTGTCCCGTTCGATACGCCCGTTGAGATAGCCGTCCATGAAACGCCGCAGCGCGCCGCTCAGCTCGCGGCCCGCGATGCGCCGCCGGTAGTCCCGATCCGCGATCGAATCCACGCGCACCTCGGCCATGAGGCGGGACAGGTAGTCTTCGCCCGGCGCGAAGCCGCGAATGAGAGCGCTGTCCAGACTCGCGACCCTGAGGCTGACGAACAGCGTGTCCCCCACCAGCGAGTCCGCCTCTTCGTAGGGCAGATCCAGTTTCTCGAGGAAGCGGTCGGTCACCAGCACCTCGCGATCGCCCGTGGGACGGGCGCCGCTGCGGAACTGCGAGAAGAGGCGGGTTCCGAGCGCGGAGGGAAGCAGTGCCTGCGCATCGACGCGGATCGACTCCCCGGCGGCCTCGACGTCGAGGGCCAGGGACTCCAGGGGATAGGCGAGCCGAACGGCGGGCAGCGCCTGCATGCGGGCCAGGGCGACCTCGTCCAGCGGCGGCGCCTGGAGGCTGTCCCCCGGCAGGCTCGGCATCACCTGTACCGTGTTGAGCAGACCCAGGCTCTCGGCGCGATCGGTGATGAGCTTGCGATTGCCCGCGCCGAAGGAGAGCATCGCGACGAAGGCGCCGATGGCGATCACCACCCCCGCCGTCGTGAGCGTGGCGCGCAGCTTCATCCTATGCAGATTGCCGGCGGCGATGGCGACGGCGTCGCGCAGGGTCACGAGGACACCTCCCCGCGGGTCCGGCGCTCGTCGACGACGCGCCCGTACTCGAGCTCCAGGATCCGGCGGGCGCTGTTACCGGCGAGCGACCGGTCATGAGTGACCATCACCACCGTGAGACCCTCGCGGTTGAACTCGGCGAGCAGCTCGGAGATGCGCGCGCTGTTCTCCTGGTCGAGGTTGCCGGTGGGCTCGTCGGCGAAGAGCAGGTCGGGACGGCTCACCAGCGCGCGCGCAATCGCCACGCGTTGCTGCTCGCCGCCGGAGAGATCGGCGGGACGATGATCCATGCGCTCGCCCAGACCCAGGCGTTCGAGCATCGCGGCGGCGAGTTCGCGGCGTTCACCGTGATGGCTGCCGTCGAACACGAGCGCCAGAGCGACGTTCTCCCGGGCCGTGTACTGCGGCAGCAGATTGAAGGCCTGGAACACCATCCCTACGCGATGGGCGCGGTAGGCGGCGAGTTCGCGGCGGGAGAATGCGCTCAGGTCGCGGCCTTCGAGCTCGATGCGGCCGGCGCTGGGGCGGTCGAGGCCGGCGAGCAGGTTGAGGAGGGTCGACTTGCCCGAGCCGGAAGCGCCGAGCAGGGCGAGGAACTCGCCCTGCTCGACCTCGAAGCTCACTCCGTCCAGCGCCCGGACGGTCTGGGGGCCGCGCTCGTAGTGTCGTGCGAGATCGCGGCAGATCAGCAGTGGATGGCTCAATCCGTGTCGCTCCCGGGTTGCTCGTTCCGCTTGCCTACGCGCTCATCCACCGCTCGTTGCAGCAGAAATTCGATCTGACCGTTCACGCTGCGCAGCTCGGCGTCCGACCAGCGCTTGAGCTCCTCCCACAGGGGCTCGGGGATGCGAAGCAGGAACTTCTTCCGGGGCGCCATCTCGGTTTCCTACTGGTAGAGGGTGCCGGCGTTGACGACCGGAGAGGCCGACGACTCGCTGCACAGCACCACCATGAGGTTGCTCACCATGGAGGCCTTGCGCTCCTCGTCCAGCTCGACGACGCCCTTCTCACCGAGGCGATCGAGGGCCATCTCCACCATCGACACCGCGCCTTCGACGATCTGGCTGCGCGCGGCCACGACGGCCGTGGCCTGCTGGCGGCGCAGCATCGCCTCGGCGATCTCGGGCGCGTAGGCCAGGTGGCTGATGCGCGCCTCCACCACCTTGATGCCCGCGCGCTCGAAGCGCTCGCCCAACTCGCGCTCCAGCACCGCGCTCACCTGCTCGGCGCCGCCGCGCAGCGTGAGGGTGGCGTCGGGCTGGCCGTCGTCGTCGAAATTGTCGTAGGGGTAGGCGCCGGCCATGTGCCGCACCGCGGCCTCGCTCTGCACGATGACGTAGTGCTCGAAGTCGTCCACCTCGAAGGAGGCCTTGAAGGTGTCGGCCACCTGCCACACGACGACGGCGGCGATCTCGATCGGGTTGCCGCCCGCGTCGTTCACCTTGAGCTTTTCGCCGTTCAGGTTGCGGGCGCGCAGCGTGATCTTCTGCTTCGAGAAGAAGGGATTCGCCCAGTAGAAGCCGTTCTCCTTCACGGTGCCCTTGTACTTACCGAAGAGCACGAGCACGCGGGCGTCGTTCGGGTTCACGATGAAGAAGCCCGGCAGGCATAGGACGAAGAGAATCAGGAAGGGAAACAGGCTGAGCAGAAAGCCCAGGTCCTCGGTGCGGATGCCGGCCACGAGGCTCGCGACGGCGATCGTCAGGAACAGGACGGTGGCCAGTAGCATGGGGTATCCGGAAATGGAACTGCGTGTGTGTTCGGCGTTCATCGGGGCCTCCTTGGCGCCGGCTCTCCTGAACCGGATTGATATTAGTATGATATCACTTCGATATCCCGTCAAGTGGCAAAGGTACCCGCGCGGATTCGGGGTATTCGAGGGAAAGGAATGAGTAGAGTAAGGGTGAGGTGCCAGCCCTAAGCCGTAGTGCCTGCTAGTCTTGCTCGGGCAACAGCTCCACCTGGAACACGGTCGGCCACTCCTTGCCGGTCAGGAAGAAGCGCCCCGTGGCGGCGTCGTGGGCGATGCCGTTGAGCGCTTCACCTCGCCCACCGATCTCGATGCGAAGGCGGGTCATGTCGAGCCAGCCGGTCACGCGGCCGCTGTCCGGATCGATGCGGGCGATGCGGTCGATGGGCCAGACGTTGGCGAACAGCTGCCCTCCCACGCACTCCAGTTCGTTGAGGCGGGGAACCGGCCGGTCGCCGTCGGTAACCTGCACCCGGCCCGTCTCCCTGAAGTTCGCGGGGTCGAGGAAGCGCAGGGTCGCGCTGCCGTCGCTCATGATGAGACGGTCCGCGCCTGGGTCGTGGCAGAGCCCCCAGCCCTGGCCCTGATAGTCGAAGCTGCCGATCAGCTCCATGCTCGCGCGGTCGTAGACGAGACCCGTGCGGCTCGTCCAGGTGAGCTGGATCACCCGATCGGGCAGGAGCGCGATGCCCTCGCCGAAGTGACGGGCATCCAGCGCCACCGACTGCAGCACATCGCCGCTGGCGGGATCGACGCGGCGCAGGGAGGAGCGGCCCCGCTGGCCGGTGCCCTCCCACAGGACACCGTCCGCATAGGCCAAGCCCTGCGTGTAGGCGCCGGGATCATGGGGCATGCGCGCCACGACGCGGTAGTCGAGCAGGGGCGCGGGCGTACCGTCCTCGCCCGAACAGGCGGCCGCGGGCAGCAGCAGCAGGACGAGCATCACGAGGCGTGGGATCGGGTTCACGGCGTTCCTCCTGGCGTCGAGGATACACGATCGGGGCCAACAGGCAAACGGCCGGGTGAACAAGCTCGCCGCGGCTCCCCTTGACCGCGCGGGAGCGACCTGCTGAAATGCCCTCACCCCGCTGTTCCGCCTTGCGGCGAGCAGCCCCTCACCGGCCGGCGCCACCCCCGCCGACCACAATGCAAAGGAGGGATCGATGCGCAAGCCGATCCTCTCGATCAGCCTGCTCGCCATCGTCATGGCCCTGGCTCCCCTCTCCCCGGCCGCCGCCGATCCCCTGGGCGCTTACGAGGGGCGGCGCCTCTTCGCCTCCTACTGCATGCTCTGCCACGGCGAGGACGGCAAGGGCGACGGCCCCCTCGCCCGCAAGATGGAAATCGCGCCCGCGGACCTCACGGTGACGGTGCGCTCGCGCAGCGAGACGATTCTGAGAAAGATCATCTCCGGCGAAGGCGACCAGACGATCACGGGACGCGCCAGGCACAACCTCGTCACCGAGGCCATGCCCGAGTGGCGCGAGGTCTTCGGCGAGAAGGAGGTCGATGCGCTCATCGCCTACCTGCGCTTTCTCTGCACATCGAAACACGAGCTCATGGGCGATCCCGAACAGGGACACGAGCTCTACCGCAAGTACTGCATGAGTTGCCACGGCGAGGAGGGCTACGGCGACGGCGTCATGACCAAGCTGCTCAAGATGGAGCCCCAGGATCTCAGCGATCCCGCGGCGATGAACAGCATGAGCAACGAGGAGCTCAGGGCCGGCATCGTCGATGGCGCCGGCGAATTCATGCCCGCCTGGGAGGGGATTCTCACCGACGACGAGGTGGCGGCGCTGGTGAGCTACCTGCGCCTGCTCGCGCAGTGATCGAAACAGGGAAGCGGAGGAAAGCATGAACGGGAAACGCATCGCCATACTCGGCGCGGGAAACATCGGCCAGGCCATCGCCGGAGGCCTGCTGGCCTCGGGACAGGTCGAGGCGGGACGGATCACTCTCACGCGGCGGAGCAGGGATCTCATCGAGACATGGCGAGAGAGGGGCTGCAAGGTCACGAGCGACAACCTCGCGGCGCTCCGCGAATCCGACCTGCTCATCCTGGCCGTGGAGCCGCAGCAGTTCGACGGCCTGCTCGCCGAGATCGGCGGCGAGCTGGACGACGGGCGCCATGTGCTCGTGTCCGTGGTCACGGGCGTGAGCTGCGCCCAGATCCGGGCGGCGGTGGGCGGCGCGGTGCCGATCGTGCGTGCGATGCCGAACACGGCGATCGCCGTGCGCGAGTCGATCACCTGCCTCTCCGGCGAGCGGGACGACGGCGACGCGATGGAGCTCGCCACCGAGGTCTTCGACACGCTGGGCAGCACGATCGTCATCGGCGAGGAGCTGATGCCCGCCGCCACGGCGCTGGGCGCCTGCGGCGTCGCCTTCTTCCTGCGCGCGATCCGCGCCGCCTCCCAGGGCGGCATCGAGATCGGTTTCCACGCCGAGGAGGCCCTGGCCATCGCGGCGCAGACGGCGCGCGGCGCAGCCTCCCTGCTGCTGGCCGCCGGCAACCACCCGGAGCGGGAGATCGACCGGGTCACGACCCCGCGCGGATGCACCATCGCCGGCCTCAACCGCATGGAGCACGACGGCTTCAGCTCGGCGATGATCCGCGGCATCACCGTCTCGGCCGAGATGGCCGCGGGGCTCTACCGCAAGGACGCCCAATGAGACGGATTCAGCGAATCAGGGTCAGCGGGTGGCTCTCGCCGCGTCCGTCCGCCTCGAAGCGCGCCAGGTAGACCCCCGACGGACTGGTGCGGCCGGCGTCCGTCGCGCCGTCCCAGGCGATCGCATGCGTGCCCATTCCATGACTCGCATCCGCGAGCAGCGTTCGCACCCGCCGCCCCGCGAGGTCGTAGATCGTCAGATCCACGCGGGCGTCCCCTTCGAGCGCGAACACGATTTCCGTGCGCGGGTTGAAGGGGTTCGGGTGGTTGCCCAGCAGGCGGGCGGGCATCTCGACCTCATCCTCGGGCACGGCGGTCGCCTCGTAGTCGAGGCAGTAGGCCAGGTCGATGTCGCCGGCGGCCGTCTGGGAGGCGGGCGTCCAGCGCGGGATGCCGCCGTAGTAGTCGTCCCAGTACAGCTCGCCGCAGCCGTTCACCCAGCCGCTGCCGAGAAAGCCGGCCGAGGGCATGGCCGTTCCCCAGGACGTCTCCACCTGCGCGCCGATCGACATGGCGGGCAGGATCTCGATGGCCGAGTCCAGGCTCAGGGTCACCTTGTACATGATCATGGACGAGGTGGCGCCCTGAAACACGGCTTCGATCTCGGACCAGGGCGTGTAGAGGGTCATCACGGGGTCCATGGCCGGCGGACACAGCGCGTCGTAGAAGTTGAGCGTGATCCCGTCGGGATCCTGCCAGGGAGCCAGCCACTCGGCCAGGTAGAGCACGACCGTGTCGAACTCCAGGCCGACGAGATCCTGGGGAATGTCGTCCGCGACCTCGCTGAAGGTGCCCGAGGAGGCGCGAAGACCGATCTCCATCGGCTCCTGGCACACGAGCGGAAACCGCGTGGGCGGAGGCAGGGGCAGATCGGAGTCGACATGGACAGCGG
>CAYNQX010000001.1:217255-259032 GCA_964399495.1 uncultured bacterium | reverse complement strand
GGGGAGAGCGACACGGCGGACTTCGTACTGTCCGTCTTCGCCGAGGAAGAACTTGACACGTTGAACGAGATGATCGAGGCTGCCGCGGACGCCGTTTCGGAGACCCTCGGGGGAGGGATCGAACGGGCCATGAGCCGCTTCAACTCTTTGCAAATCCGCTGATTCGCGTTGCCGGACCCGAACCGAGTCCGGCGGTATCCGTCAAGGGGGAAGTCCGCAAATGCGAAACGAAATCATCCTGATCCTGGTATCGGGCATCCTGGCTCTGATCTATGCCTTCGTGAAGGCGACCTGGATCAACCGTCAGGATCCCGGCAACGAAGCCATGGTGGACATCGGCAAGGCCGTGCGCGAGGGCGCGATGGCCTTCCTGGCCCGCGAGTACAAGGTGCTCTCCATCTTCGTGATCGCCGTGGCGATCCTGCTGTTCTTCGCCAACCAGGGCCGCGGCACCGGCATGGTCGCCCTCTCCTTCGTGGTGGGCGCTCTCTGTTCCGGTCTGGC
Organism: uncultured bacterium; assembly: GCA_964399495.1. Taxonomy (GTDB): domain Bacteria; phylum Krumholzibacteriota; class Krumholzibacteriia; order JACNKJ01; family JACNKJ01; genus CAYNQX01. The sequence continues at coordinate 258,528 of CAYNQX010000001.1, read as the reverse complement.
CGGTTTCTTCGGCATGCGCGTCGCGACGGCGGCGAACAATCGCACGACCCAGGCCGCCCGCACCAGCCTGCCCGCCGCCCTTCAGGTGGCCTTCTCCGGCGGCGCCGTCATGGGCATGGCCGTCGTAGGTCTCGGTGTAATCGGACTGAGCGGTCTGTTCTGGCTCTATAGCGCCATGTACGGAAACGAGATCGCGAATCTGCCTCGCGTGCTCGAGATCCTCTCCGGCTTCGCCATGGGCGCCAGCTCCATCGCGCTGTTCGCGCGCGTGGGCGGCGGCATCTACACCAAGGCGGCCGACGTGGGCGCCGACCTCGTCGGCAAGGTCGAGGCGGGCATTCCCGAGGACGATCCCCGCAACCCCGCCACCATCGCCGACAACGTGGGCGACAACGTGGGCGACGTGGCCGGCATGGGCGCCGACCTCTTCGAGTCCTACGTGGGCTCCATCGTCGGCGCCATGGTGCTGGCGGCCGGCGCCACCGCCGCTTCCGGCATCGGCGCGAACCTGAGCTACGTGCTGCTGCCGCTGGTGCTCGCCGGCGTGGGCATCATCGTGTCGATCATCGGCACCTTCTTCGTGCGCACCAAGGAGGGGGGCAACCCTCAGGCCGCGCTGAACATCGGCACCTTCGGCGCCGCGATCCTGATGGTGATCGCCTCCTGGTTCATCATCCAGCACTACGCCACCGGCACCGGCACCTGGGCGGCCATCAACGTGTTCGGCGCGACGGTGGTGGGTCTGGCGGCCGGCGTGGCCGTGGGCCTGCTCACCGAGTACTACACCGCGGAGAACCGCAAGCCGGTGCACAACATCGCCAAGTCCAGCGAGACGGGCTCGGCCACCAACATCATCGCGGGACTGGGCACGGGCATGCAGTCCACCGCCCTGCCGGTGATCGTGATCGCCCTGGCGATCGTGTTCAGCTTCAAGCTGGCGGGTCTCTACGGCATCGCCATCGCGGCGCTGGGCATGCTGGCCACCACCGGCATCCAGCTCGCCGTGGACGCCTACGGGCCCATCGCCGACAACGCCGGCGGCTGCGCCGAGATGGCCCAGTTGCCGCCCGAGGTGCGCGGTCGCACCGACAAGCTGGACGCCGTGGGCAACACGACGGCGGCCATCGGCAAGGGCTTCGCCATCGGCTCGGCGGCCCTCACCGCGCTGGCTCTCTTCTCCGCCTTCGCCCAGACCGTGGGCTTCGCCGACAAGGGCGTCAATATTTCGATCCTCGATCCCAACGTGGTGGGCGGCCTGCTGGTCGGCGCCATGTTGCCCTTCCTGTTCAGCTCCTTCGCCATGAACGCCGTCGGCCGCGCCGCCTTCAAGATGATCGAAGAGGTGCGCCGTCAGTTCCGCGAGATCCCCGGCCTGCTGGAAGGCACCGCCAAGGCCGACTACGCGCGCTGTGTGGACATCTCCACCGCCGCGGCGATCAAGGAGATGGTCGTGCCCGGTCTGCTGGCCGTGCTCACCCCGGTATTCTTCGGTCTCGTGCTGCGTAACCCGGTGATGCTGGGCGGAGTCCTGGCCGGCGTGACCTCGAGCGGTGTGCTGATGGCGCTGTTCATGTCCAACGCGGGCGGCGCCTGGGACAACGCCAAGAAGTACATCGAGGGCGGCGCTCACGGCGGCAAGGGCTCCGAGGCCCACAAGGCGGCCGTCACGGGCGACACCGTCGGCGATCCCTTCAAGGACACCGCGGGCCCCAGCCTGAACATCCTCATCAAGCTCATGAGCGTGGTGAGCCTGGTTCTGGCGCCTCTGATGAAGAACTTCTTGTAGCGAAGGGGTTTACAACGCCCGCTGGCTGCAGTATATTCTCCGGCCGGGAGCTCGGGCTCCCGGCCTTTTGCATACACAACCCATACGAATGCCTGGCCGGTCCACTCGCCGGCCACACCCTGTTTCCGGCCCCCGCCCGGGGCGATCGGAGACCGTAAGACCGAAGGGAGGAAGGCATTGAGAGCCTACGAGTGTCTTTATATCATCCATCCAGGGGCTGACACCTCGGAGATGGAACAGACCGTCAACAAGTACAGCGAGATCGTCACCGAGCGTGGTGGCGAGATCCGCAAGGTGGATCAGTGGGGCAAGCGTCAGCTGGCCTATCCGATCCAGAAACTCACCGACGGCAATTACATCCTCATGCGCTTCGACGCCGAGCCCACGACCATCGAGGAGCTCGAGTTTCGCATGCGTGTCGATGATCGCGTCCTGCGCTACATGACCAGCTACGACGTGCCCGAGGGCACCGGTGTGAGCGACGAGCTCATGCAGCTGACCGAGCGCAAGGAGCGTGGTCCTCGTGGCCGTGGCCGTGGTGGCCGTGGCGGTGGTCGCTTCGGCGGACGCGGTGGTGGCGGCGGTGGTCGTTTCGGCGGCCGTGACGACCGCGACGACCGTGGTCCCCGTCCGGACCGCGACGACCGCGGACCGCGTGACCGCGATGCCCGTCCGGCTGGCGACGCGCCGGCCGAGACCAAGCCCGCAGCCGCCGAGGGCGGCCAGACCACGGAAGGGGGGGGTGAGTAATGCCTAGAGTCCGACGCAAGAAGAAGAAGGCACGCAAGTGGACAGGGCGTAAGAAGCCCTGCAAGTTCTGCATGACCAGCGTTGACGCCGTGGACTACAAGAACCACGAGCTTCTGGGCCGTTTCATCAACGATCGCGGCAAGATCGCGCCCCGCCGGATCACCGGCACCTGTGCCCGTCACCAGCGCATGCTGGTGAGCGGCATCAAGCGGGCCCGTTACGTCGCGCTCCTGCCCTACGTGCGCGAGCACTGGCGCTAGGCGAGGAGGGAAAACATGGAAATCCTGCTGACTCAGGACGTGGACAACCTCGGCAAGCGTGGCGACAACGTGAACGTGGCCAAGGGGTACTACCGGAACTTCCTGAACCCCCGCGGCATGGCGGTTCTCGCCACGGACGGCAATCGCCGTGCGCTGGCCGAGGAGGACCGCGTGCGGGCCCGCAAGGACCGCAAGAACGTGGTGGCCGCCGAGGAGATCGCGACCATCGTGAACGGCGTGTCCCTCTCCTTCCAGGTGCAGACCAACGAGGAGGGCCACCTCTACGGCTCCGTGACCGAGCAGAACATCGCGAAGGAGCTTCAGGGCAAGGGCTACAAGGTGGATGCCGGACAGGTCGACCTCGACGAGCACATCAAGGAGCTCGGCGAGTACGACGTGACCTTGAAACTGCACAGGGGGCAGGGGGTCGAGGCGACGATCAAGGTCGTCGTCGAAAAGGAGTAACTCCGCTCCCTCGCACCGATCGGAGGATAGACTTGGATCTGCCTCGCAAGATCTTTCGCGAGTATGACATTCGCGGCGTCGTGGGAACCGAGCTCGACGCCGACGTCTACCGTGCACTGGGCGCCGCCATCGGCGCCCGTTTTCTCGATGACGGGGCCCTGGAGGCGGTGGTCGGCCACGACAACCGCCACCACTCGCCCGAGCTCAGCGCCGCGCTCGTCGAGGGCGTGCGCTCGGTCGGGCTGGACGTCCTGTTCATCGGGGAGGTTCCGACGCCGGTGCTCTACTTCGCCCAGGCCGTCCTGGGCGAGGGCAAGAACTTCGGCGTCATGGTGACCGCCAGTCACAACCCGCCGCAGTACAACGGCGTGAAGCTGGTATCGGCCGGTCGGGCGCTCTCCGGCGCCGAAATCGCGGCCCTGCGCGACGCGGCTCTGGCCGGTCCGCCGGTGGCCGAGACGCCGGGCCGCTACCGCGAGGACGACTTCAAGCTGCGCTACATCGAGCAGATCGCCGCCGACGTGCAGCTTTCCCGCCCCGTGAAGGTGGCGGTGGACTGCGCCAACGGCACGGCGGGTATCGTGGCGCGCAAGGTGTTCGCGGCGATCGGCGCCGAGGCCGAGCTGCTCTTCGAGGAGCCCGACGGCGACTTCCCCAACCACCCGGCCGACCCGGTGGTGGAGGAGAACCTGCAGGACCTCATCCGCACGGTGACCGAGGACGGCCACGAGCTGGGCATCGCCTTCGACGGCGACTCCGACCGCATCGGCGTGGTGGACGAGAAGGGGAACATCCTCTGGGGCGACACGCTGCTGGCTCTCTACGCCCGCAGCGTGCTGGCCGAGAACCCCGGCGCCACGGTGATCTACGAGGTCAAGTGCTCCCGCGCGCTGGGCGAGGATATCGCCGCGCACGGCGGCAAGCCGCTGCTCTGGAAGACCGGCCACTCCCTCATCAAGGCCAAGATGAAGGAGGAGGGCGCACTGCTCGCCGGGGAGATGAGCGGCCACCAGTTCTTCGCCGACCGCTACTACGGTTTCGACGACGCCCTCTACGCCGCCGCCCGGCTGCTGGAGATCGTCGCGAACTCCAAGGTGCCCTTCGGCGAGATCATGGCCGACGCGCCCGTGTACGTGTCCACCCCGGAGATCCGCCTCGACTGTCCCGACGAGAAGAAGTTCGAGGTGGTGGACGCCATCCGCGCGCGCTTCCGGGACGACTACGAGGTCGTGGAGATCGACGGCGCCCGTATCGAGTTCCCCGACGGCTGGGGGCTGCTGCGCGCCAGCAACACCGGCCCCGTGCTGGTGCTGCGCTTCGAGGCGACGAACGAGGAGCGCCTGGAAGAGATTCGCAAGCTGGTCATGGACGCTCTGCGCGAGCTTCTGCCGGAGGCCGGCTGATGGCCGTGCACCTCGTCCTGCTCGCGGGCGGACGGGGGACGCGCTTCTGGCCGCTGAGTCGGCGAAGCCGCCCCAAGCAGCTGCTGCCCCTGCTCTCGGACCGGAGCCTGCTCCGGGAAACCTGGGAGCGGGTGGCGCCGCTGGGCAAGGCGGAGCGCGCCTGGGTGGTGACGGCGGGCGACCTGGCGGACGAGTGCCGCGGGGAGCTTCCCGAACTGTCGCCGGCGCGGATCCTCGGCGAACCGGTGGGGCGCAACACCGCCCCCGCGCTCGCACTGGCCGCGGCTCTCGCGCGACGGGAAGACCCGAAGGCGGTGCTCGCCGTCTTTCCCAGCGACCACCACATCGCCGACACGAAAGGCTTCCGGGCCCTCGCTCGCCGCGCCCTGCGCTGCGCACGGGAGGAGCGCGCCCTGGTGACCCTCGGCGTCACGCCGACCGCGCCCGAGACCGGCTACGGCTACATCGAGACCGCCCGCGCCATCACGGACGACGCGGTCGCCGACGTGAAACGTTTCGTGGAGAAACCCGACCTCGCCCGCGCGCGCCGGTATCTGCGCTCGGGACGTCATCTCTGGAACAGCGGCATGTTCTTTCTCTCGGTGGACGCGCTGGCCGAAGCCTTCACCGACCACACGCCCGAGGTGTGGGAGGCGATGCTCGATCTCGCAGAGCTGTACGGCACGCCCCGTTTCGCGCGGGCATTCTCGGAGTCCTACGCGAAACTGCCCTCGCTCTCCTTCGACAAGGCCGTCATGGAGAAGGCGAGCGGCGTCAAGGTCATGGCCGCGGCCGTGGGCTGGAGCGACGTGGGCAACTGGACCTCCCTCGACGAGCTCCTGGAGGAGCAGGAGGGAAACCGCGTCTCGGGCCAGGTACTGACCCTCGACGCGAAGAACAACATCGTGATGGATGAGGAGGGCCTCACGGCGCTCCTCGGGGTCGATGATCTCGTGGTGGTGCGCAGCGGCGGAGCCGTGCTCGTGTGCCGTCGCGATCGCGTCCAATCCATCCGGGAACTCGTGGCCCGCCTCGAGGCGGAAGGCGACGACGGCCATCTCTAGGAACCCTGTTTTCGACAGCAAAGAAGGAGTGCGATCATGAAGCGATATCTCTATCCGACACTTTTGGCGCTGCTGGCGCTGACCTTCGTCGCCTGCGCCGGGGGCAATGGAACCTCCGACGAAACCGCCGCGGAGGGCGAGGCCCTCATGAAGGTGGGCGATCGGATCATCACCCGCGAGTCCTTCGAGGCCGAGATCGAGAAGATCCCGCCCTTCCAGCGCCGCGAGCTGGAGACGCCCCAGGGCAAGCAGCGCTTCCTCGAGCGCATGGTCGAGATGGAGCTGCTCTATCTCGCCGCGATGGACGAGAAGATGGACGAGGATCCCGCACTGGTGAAGGAGTTCGAGTCGGCCCGCCGCCAGATCCTGATGCGTCACTACTATCGCGATCGCATCCAGGACGCCGCCCAGCCCGACGACGCGACCATCGAGAAGTACTACGACGAGCACAAGGACGAGTTCAGCGTGAAGGCGCGCGTGCGCGCCCGCTGGATTCTCGCCGAGACGAAGAAGGACGCCGCGGCCCTGCTCGCGCGCGTGAACGGCGGCGAGGAGTTCACCGCCCTGGCCCGCAATGAGAGCAAGGACGCGCCCACGGCCACCGAGGACGGCGACCTGGGCTGGTTCACCCGCGACGGTTACGTGCGCTCCATCGGCGTCGACACCGACTTCACCGACAAGGTCTTCGCCATCGAGCTGGGCCAGATCGCCGGTCCCTTCGAGGTGGCCAAGAAGGGCTGGGCTCTCGCCCGTCTGGACGAGCGCGAGGATGCCCACATGAAGACCCTGGCCGACGTGCGCGGCGAGATCGCTCGCCGCCTGCAGCCGAAGGTGCAGGAGGAGTTCTACGCGAATCGCATCGAGGAACTTCGCGAGAAGTTCGGTGTGGAGCAGCTCGGCGAATCCTTCACCAGCGCCTCCTCCCCGGAGGAACTCTTCCAGATGGCCCAGAGCGCCAAGGACCCGCACGAGCGCATCGAGTACTACGAGCAGATGGTGGAGCGCTACCCCGACTACGAGCAGGCCGACCGCGCCGCGTTCATGGTGGGCTTCGTCTACTCCGAGGAACTGGGCGAAGACGAGAAGGCCCGCGCGGCCTTCGAGCGCTTCCAGGAGCTCTATCCGGACAGCGATCTGGGCGAGGACGCCCGCTACATGCTGGACGCCCTCGACGGCAAGGAGCCTCCTTTCCAGGTGGACTAGATCGGCTCCAGGGGTGAGAATGAGAACATGAAGGCCGATGGAGATCTGCTGCGCATGGAGGTGAAGGGCTTCGCTCTGGACGAGGTGTCCAAGAGCCCCATCCTCCTGCTTCAGCCTCCCGAAGGGGAGGAGGTGATGCCGATCTGGATCGGGCCCAACGAGGCCTCGGCCATCGCGCTCTCCCTCAGCGGCGCCGACTACGAGCGTCCCCTCACCCACGACCTGCTGGGCCGGGTGATCGACGGCCTCGGCGCGCGGCATCTGCGCACCGTCGTCACCCGGCTGGACGGCAACACCTTCCACGCGAGGATCCTCATCGAGGAGCGGGGAGACTTTCTGTCGGTGGACTGCAGGCCCAGCGACGGCATCGCCGTGGCCCTGCGCACCGGCGCCGAGATCTTCGTGGAGCGCGAGCTCTTCGAGTCCCAGAAGCAACGTCTGCGTCCCCGCGAGGAGGGCGGCGGATCCGAGGAACCGGAGGAAGAGTCCTGATGTCCCTGTACCGTCTGGCCGAACACGTCCCCGTCTGTCCCGCCAGCTGCTGGATCGCGCCCGGCGCGCGGGTGATCGGCCGCGTCACGATGGGGGAGTGCGTGAACGTCTGGTTCGGCGCGGTGGTGCGCGGCGACATCAACAGCATCGCCATCGGCGAGGACACCAACATCCAGGACGGCGTCATCCTGCACGTGGACGACGACTTCCCCCTCGTCGTCGGCGCGCGCGTGACCGTGGGCCACGGGGCGATCCTTCACGGCTGCGTCATCGACGACGAGGTGCTGATCGGCATGGGCGCCAAGGTGCTGAACGGCGCGAAGGTGGGACGGGGATCGATCGTCGCCGCGGGCGCCGTCGTGCGGGAGGGCACGGAGGTGCCGCCCTTCAGCCTGGTGGCCGGCCTGCCCGCCGTCGTCAAGCGCAGCCTCGAGGAAGAACCGACCCTGGCCACCCAGCTCGCCTCGGTGCGGCACTACAAGGACAACGCCGCGCTCTACCGCGCCAGCCTGGAGAAGCTCTGACGTGATCCATCGCCCCGCGTTCCGCTTTCCGTTGCTTCTCCTGGCGCTCCTGTTGCCGCTGGCGGCCTGCGCCCCGAAGAGCGGCACCCGGGTGAGTCCGCCGGATCCCACGACCGAGATAGACCAGGAGCGTCGTCACGCGGAGATCCTCGACGCCTACAACCGCGGCGAGCACGAACGGGCCCGCGCCCTCTCCGTCGAGATCCTGGAGGCCAGCCCCCGATTCCACGCGGCGCCCACCCTCCGCCGCCGCATGGCCGAGAGTTACATGGAGGAGGCGCGCTGGGATCTGGCGCTGCACCATCTGGGCCGACTGCTCGAGGACTACCCCCGAAGCAACGAGCGCTGGGCGGCCATCGCGCTGAAGGCCCGGTCGTTGTCGGAGACGGGGCGGCGCCTCGACGCCGCCACCGGCCTGGATCGCGCCATGGAGTACTGGCCGGAGAACGGCTGGCGGGAGCGCGCGCGCGCCCTGCTGGTGGAGATTCTCGACCGGGGCCTCGACGCGGCCGAGCTGCGCAGGTTCATGGAGCGCCGGCCCCGTTCGCCGCAGTTGCCCAAGGCCACCCTGGCCCTGGGCGAGTGCTACGTGCGGGAGGGGAAAACCGAGCAGGCGCGTCCCCTGCTCGAAAGCGTGGCGGCGAACGCGCGCGAGGCATCGCTCCAGCGACGGGCTCGTCAGACTCTGGAGCGACTCGGACTCGGAGCGACGGCGGTTCCCGAACTGAACGCCGTGGCCGCGCGGGAAGGACTCGTGGGAGTGCTGGCGCCGCTCAGCGGACGCTTCGGCGTCTACGGCGAGGCCTTCCTCGACGGCGCCCGGCTCGCCCTGGCGCGCTTCAACAGCGAGAACCTGACCCGCTTCGAGCTCAGCTCCGCCGACACGAGGGGCGAGCCCGTGGACGCCGCTCTGGCCGCCCGCGGCCTCATTCTCGAACAGGGCGTGAGCGCCCTCATGGGGGGCGTGCTCACCAACCCGACCGTGGCGGCCGCCGTCGAGGCGAACGCTCGCCAGGTGCCGCTGCTCTCGCCCTCGGCGACGGCGGAGAACATCCACGAACTGGGGCCCTGGGTGTTCCAGAACAACATCACCAGCGAGGCGCAAGTGCTGGCGATCGCAAGGCTTGCGGTGTTCGAGCTCCTGGGCGCCCGCTTCGCGGTGCTCTACCCCAAGCAGGGCAACGGCAAGACCCTGGCGCGGGTGTTCGAGGAGACGGTTCAGGATCTGGGCGGCGAGATCGTCGCGTCGATTCCCTACGAGGTGGGGATGACCGACTTCGCCGAACCCCTGGACGAGATCCGGCGTGCCCAGCCGGAGATCCTCTTCCTGCCCGGCGAGGTCGAGCAGCTCCTGCTGCTCGTCCCGCAGCTCGCCTACAACGACATCGGCGCCCAGCTCCTCGGCAACGAGGCCTGGAACTCCCGCCGCCTGGCGCGCCTGGGCGGGGAGCGCATGGAGGGGGCGATCTTCCCCAGCGACGTGCTCCTGAAGCGGGATCGGCGGCTCTACCAGGAGTTCCTGCGGCTCTACGAGCGCCGCTACGCGAGCAGCGTCAATCCCGTGGCCGCGCGCAGTTTCCTGGGCATGACCATGCTGCTGGAGATCATGGCCGACGGAGCTCGCGGCCGCGACGCCCTGAGGGAGCAGCTCAGCCTGCGCACGGCCGAAACCGGGGATCACGTGATCCGTCGGGAACTGCTCTCCGAGCAGGTCACGCTGATGACCGTTCGGGACGGCGAGATCCTGCCCTACGGCAGCAGCGATTTTTTCGCCCCGGGAGAGGTCGAGCCCCCCGAGCCCTTCATTGACGGACCCTGGGGGCCGTGATAGCCTCCCCCGCGAAACCCCAGTCGCCAGCGGCATTTCCGAAAGCGAGTACCCTGTGAGCAAGCCCAAGCGCGCCTTAGAGCGGGCCCTGAAGGCCATTCCCCCGGTGGACGGTATCCTGGGGACACCCGCCTTCGTGCGACTCGCCGAGAAGTGGGGGCGCGACGGACTCCGCCGTTTCCTCCAGATCCGCCTGGACGACTACCGCGCCGAACTGCGCGCGGGCCGGGGCAAGGCCCTCGACCGCGAGGCCTTTCTGAACACGCTCCCCCGCCGCTGGGCCGGCGAGTGGCAGGGCCTCTGCGAACGCGGCACGCGCCGGGTGATCAACGGGACGGGCGTGCTGCTCCACACCAACCTGGGCCGGGCCAACCTCTCGGAGCGGGCCCGCAAGGAGGTCGCCATCGCCGCGCGCTGGGCCGTCGACCTCGAACTCGACCTGGACACCGGCAAGCGCGCCAGCCGCACCCGCAAGCTGGAGCTGATGCTCCGGCTGCTCACGGGCGCCGAGGCGGCCTACGCGGTGAACAACAACGCGGCGGCCCTCACGCTCGCGGTGGATACCCTGGCTCGCAAGCGGCGGCTCATCGTCTCGCGGGGCGAGCAGGTAGAGATCGGCGGCTCTTTCCGGCTACCGGAGATCCTCGAGCGCTTCGCCGGCAAGATGGTGGAGGTGGGCACCACCAACCGCACGCGCATCGCCGACTACGCGAAGGCGATCACGCGCAAGGGCGACGTGCTCCTGAAGGTCCACCGCAGCAACTTCAGCCAGAGCGGCTACGTGGAGGACACGGAACTCGAAGAGCTCGTGGCCCTGGGCAGAGAGCGCGGCTGTCCCGTGGTCTACGACCTGGGCAGCGGCCGCTTCGACCCCGAGGCGGCCTGGCTCGCCGAGCCCACGCTGGCCGCCGGTCTGGCCGCCGGTCCCGACCTCATCACGTTCAGCGGCGACAAGGTGTTCGGCGGTCCGCAGGCCGGCGTGATCGTCGGCGGGAGCGAGGCCGTCGCCGCCATGCGCGCCAACCCGCTGGCGCGCGCCCTGAGGCTGGACAAGCTGAACATCGCGGCCCTGCTGGCCACGCTTTCCGACCGTCTCGCCGAAGACGGCGGAGCGGCGCTGCCCACCCGCGCCATGCTCTCCCGCGACCGACGCGCGCTCGCCGCCATGGCGAAGGAACTCGCCGCCAGCCTGAAGCGGCCGAAGATCCGCGGTCTCGAGGTGGAGATCCTCGAGACCCAGGCGCGCAGCGGCGGCGGCGCCGCCGCGGAATCCGACTGGCCCAGCGCCGCGCTTCGCATCGCGCTGAAGGGCCGTCCCCCTCGCCTCGTCGCCCGCGCGCTGCGCGAGGCGCGTCCCGCCGTACTCGGCACGCTGCGCCAGGAGGAGTTCGTCCTCGACCTCGCGGCGGTGTCCGAGGGTGAGCTCGGCGAACTGGCGCGCGTTCTGCGGCGCGTCCTCAGCAAGGAGGCTTCGCTGTCATGAGCAAGCGAACCGAACGCAAGATGGCCTGGCCGCTGGAGCCCGGCGTCGCCCCCAAGATCAACGAACTGGTGGCCGGTCTGGCCGAAGAGATGGACGCCGTCTCGCCCGACTCCGGCGGGGCGATACTGCTGATCGAGATGCGGGCCGAGGACGCCGACGAGTTCCTCCGTCTCGCCGAGCGTCTGGCCGAGGCCTGGAAGGCTCGCGATCACAGCACCCTCGTGGTGGACGCCCATCCCGCCGAGCCCTTCACCGGCGACTGCTTCGAGGGAAGCCCCGAGGGCCTTACCGAGATCCTGCACTACGGCCTCAGTCCCGAGGCCGCGTCCCAGCATCGGGACGGCTGCTCCGGCCTCTGGATCCCCGCGGGCGGCAAGTGGAATCTGCCGCTCGAGTCTCCCGACGAGCCCGGCCTCACCCTGTACCGGCTCGCGGGACTCGCGGACCGCGTGCTCCTGCTGGCGGACGCCGCGGACTCCGAGGGTTTCCTGGAGGCCTTCCGCGATCGCTGCCACTACCGGATGACTCTGGTCACGCCGGAGGAGGCCGAGGATCTGCCTCCGCTCCCGGTGGGCGTGCCGGTGGTCGACGAGGAGTCCGGAATCGAGGAGAGCGAGGTCGAGGAGGCGGAGGAGGTGGAGGAGAGCCCCGTCCCTCCGACGGCCCCCGAGGACGGATCTCCCCGGAAACTCTCCACGACGCCCATCGCGACGGCCGATTACGAGCCCCGGCGCAGCAGGCGCTGGTTGCTGCTGCTGCTGCTGATACCGATTCTCGTCCTGGCCTGGTACTTCCTGCTGGGACCCGGCAGCGGCGAGGAGCCGACGACTCTCGCCGGCGATGTCGCGGACCAGGATTCCGGATTCTCCCACCTGCCGCCGCCGACTTCCTTGCCCTACAACGGCGTGCCGCAGGAGGAGGAGCCCGCCCGGAACGCGGACGAGGCCGAGGCCGAGGTCGAGAAGTCCGGCGACGACGCCGCGAGCGGAGGCGGAACGCCGAGGCTGGGACAGACGGTCTACAACGGCGGTGACTCCGACCAGGCCGACACGGCCGCCGATCCGGCGGAGACCGCGGCGGGACCGCGGGACGCCGACCTGCCGCAGGACGACGCGAAGCGGGAGGAGCCGCGGCCCGTCGAGACGCCCGTGACCGAAGCGAAGCGGGAGACGTCGCCACCGGCCGCGACGGCCCCGGCGGAGCTGCGCCGACGATTCGAATCGCGCAGCGCGTGGAACCGGACGCTGCTTCACCGCGGCGAGTTCTTCGTCCACGTGGAATCCTATCAGGACAGCATCCTCGCGGTTCAGACCGCCCGCGCGCGAGGTTTCCAGGGGGCCGGGTTCGAGCTTCAACCCTCGGACGTGCGGGGAAAGACCTACTACCGACTTCTGGTCGGACCCTTTGCGGAGCTGCCCATGGCGGCGGCCTACCGCGACTCGCTGCTCGACCACACCGACGAGAACTACTGCACCATCGCCCTCGGGGCGAGCGAGTAACCAAGAGGAGAGAGAGTGCGACTTTCCAAGCTGGAGATGCTCGGTTTCAAGTCCTTCATGAACAAGGCCGAGCTGAGCTTCGAACAGGGGATCACGGCGGTGCTGGGGCCGAACGGCTGCGGCAAGTCCAACATCGTGGACGCCATCCGCTGGGTGCTCGGCGAGCAGAGCGCGAAGCTGCTTCGCGGCGCGAAGATGGAGAACGTCATCTTCGACGGCACCAAGAAGCGCGCGCCCATGGGCTTCGCAGAGGTGACCCTCACCTTCACCGGCGCGAGCGACCGTCTGCCGGTGGAGTGGGACGAGATCGCCATCAAGCGCCGCGTGACCCGCGCCGGCGGCAGCGAGTACTTTCTCAACAACCAGCCCTACCGGCTTCACGAGATCCGCGACCTGCTCTCGGGCACTGGCCTGGGCAACCACGCCTACTCCATCATCGAACTGGGCATGGTCAAGGACATCCTCGCCGAGAACGGCGAGAAGCGCCGCCTCATGTTCGAGGAGGCGAGCGGGATCAGTCGCTACAAGACGCGCCGCAAGGAGAGCCTGTCCAAGCTCTCCTCCACGGAGGCCGACCTCACGCGCCTCGAGGACATCCTCGACGAGCTGGGCAAGACCGTCCGCTCGCTGAAGTACCAGGTGGGGCGGGCGAAGAGCTATCAGCGCCTGCAGGCCGAACTGCGCGAGGCCGAACTGCAGTACGCCTCCGAGCAGTTGCATGACTTCTGGCGGCAGGAGCGCGAGCTGGGACGTCGGCAGGAGACCCTGGGCGACGCCGGCCGCGAGAGCGAGGGGGAGCTGTCCGCCCTCGATGCCCAGGTCGCCGAACTCCAGGTGGAGCTGGTGACCCTCGAGGAGGACTACGCGCGCAGACGCAACCAGCTCGACGAGCAGACCGCCGTCTACCGCAAGCGCGAGGAGGAGCTGGCGGTGCTCGACGAGCGCACCCGCTCCGAGGAGCGTCGGGCGGGGCATCTCGAGCAGGAGGCCCGCATGGCCGCCGAGGCGATCGAACGCCTGGAGGCGGAGCGGGAGGAACTCGAGGTCGAGCGCGAAGAGCTCGAGACCCTCATGGCGGGGCTCGAAGATGGGCTGGCCGAGGCGGACGAGAGCTTCCGCGGCGCCGACGAGCGCTTCGGCGACCGCCGCGGTGTGCTGCAGCGCGAGAAGCAGCTTCAGCTGGACTTCGCCCGCACCCGCGCCGAGGCCGGGGGCGAGCTGGAGCGCATCAAGGAGCGTATCGAGCAGAGCGCGCGACGGCGCGAAGAGCTCGTCGACGAGGCGGCCAACCTGGCTGCGGGTCGCCAGGAGCTGGAAGGTCAGCTGGCCGTGCAGCGTGAGGCGGAGGCCGCCGCGGCCGCGGTCCTGCTGGGACTGCAGAACCGGCGGCAGGAGGCGATCACGCGCAAGGAGCGCGCCGAGGCGGGGCGAGAAGAGGTCGATGAGCTTCTGCGCGGCCTCGAGCTGCGCCGCGAGGCGGCCCTCGTGCGACTGGAGCTGCTCAAGCGGCTGCACGAGGAGGGGGCCGGCTATCCCGAGGGCACCCGCCGGCTCATGGAATCCCACGGCGAGGATCCGGCGCTGCAAGGCGCTCTCGCCGATCGCATCCGCGTGAAGGGCGAGCACCGACTCGCCGTGGAGTGCGGGCTGGAGCGGCTGCTGGGCGCGCTGGTGCTCGAGTCCGGCGGCTCGGGCCTCGACTGGCTCGAGGCGCTCAGGGAGGCCGGCGGCGGCCGCGCGCTGCTGCTGGAGCTCTCCGGCGGCGGCGCCCCGACGCGGAGCGAGTCCCTGCCGGGCCTCACGCCGATGCTCGACCTGATGGAGTGCGACGAAGCCCTGCGGATCGCGCTGTCCCGCCTGCTCTCCCGCTACTACCTGGCGCCCGATGCCGAGACCGCGCGGATGGCTCTGTCGCGTCAGGGCGGCGAGGATCTCGTGATCGTGACTCCCGACGGGTTCGTGTTCCAGAGCGGTCTGGTGATCGGCGGCAGCATGGGCGCCGAGGAGGGCCAGCCCCTGGGACGCGCCGACGAGATCGAGGCTCTCGAGGAGGAGCTCGAGGCCCTGCGGCCCGAGCGGAACCGGCTGGATCGGGCGCGCGAGGATCATCTCGCGAACCTCGTCGCGCTGCGGGCCGAGATCGAGAGCGTGGAGGAGGAACTCGTCCAGGCCCGTCGCAATCTCTCCGAGTGCGAAACGGAGCGGGCGCGTCTCGAGACGCGCGACGCCCGGGGCGCGGAGGAGGAGGAGACCGTCATCGCCGAGCAGGCCTATCAGGAGCGTCAGGCGACGGCCCTGGCCGAGGCCCAGGCGGCGGCGGAGGCTGCGCTGGAGGGACTCGGCGAGGAGCGCCCCGCCGAAGAGGTGGACCTGCCCGAACTCGAGACCGAGGTCGCCCGCCTCGAGCGCGAGCGCGATGCTTCGCGCGCCGTCCTCGACGAGAAGCGACTCGAGCGCACGGCCGCCAAGGGGCGCCGCGAAAACCTGACGCTGCGGGTGGAGAACCTGGAGCGGTCCATGGCCGGACAGTGGTCCCGCCGTCGCGGCGGCGAGGAGGGCGCCGAGGAGTCCCGTCGCCAGGTGACGGAGCTCAGGGAGCGTTCCCAGACCCTGCGCGGCGAGCTCACGGAGGAGCAGGCGGGCATCGAGACCCGCCGCGTCGAGGCCGAGACCCTGCTGGAGGGCGTCAACGAGTTCCGGGAGCGTCAGACCGTCGCGGGCAACCGCGCGCGGGAGCTCCGCGCCGAGCAGAGGGAGACCGAGCAGGCGGCCCACGAAATCGAGATCCAGCGCAACACGCTCAAGGTGAAGATGGAAGACCTGCGCGAGCGCGTCCTCGAGGAGCACGAGACCGAACTCGATCCCGCCGTGGATCCGAGCATGCTGCGCGACGAGAACGGCGACCTCGCGGGCTACCGTCCGCCGGAGGGCAAGACCCTCGCGGAGGTGGTGGACGAGCTCAAGACCAAGCTCGGCCGGATCGGCGTGGTGAACCTGCTGGCTCTCGAGGAATACGACGAGAAGAACGAGCGCTACCAGTTCCTGCTCGCCCAGAAGGAAGACCTCATCACCGCGCGCGAGCAGCTCATGGAGACCATCCGCAAGATCAACATGGAGGCCAAGCAGCGCTTCAGCGAGAGCTTCAAGGTGATCCGCGAGAACTTCATCGAGATCTTTCTCACGCTCTTCGACGGCGGCGAGGCCGATCTCAGCTACACCGTGGCCGAGAACGATCCGCTGCAGGCGGACATCGTGGTGACGGCCAAGCCCAAGGAGAAGAACATCAGCAGCGTGCAGCTGCTCTCCAGCGGCGAGAAGACTCTCACGGCGCTGTCGCTGCTCTTCGCCGTCTACCTGAGCCGGCCCAGCCCCTTCTGCGTGTTCGACGAGGTCGACGCGCCCCTGGACGACGCCAACATCGCGCGCTTCACGAAGCTGGTGGAGGAGTTCACGAACCGCACGCAGTTCGTGGTCATCACCCACAACAAGCGCACCATGGAGGTGGCGAGCCATCTCTACGGCGTCACCATGGAGGAGAGCGGCGTCTCGAAGCTGGTGAGCGTGGCCTTCGAGGACGTCCCCGAAGACCTCGACGCGCCCGCCGGCATCCAGGCCCCGGCCCAGGCTCAAGGCAAGAGCGCGTCATGAGCATGAATCCGTTCAGCAAGCTCAAGCGGGGGCTGGGCAAGACCCGCAGGAACCTCGTCGATCGCGTGGGCGAGCTGTTCACCGGACGTGAGGAGTACAGCCCCGAGGTGTTCGAGGAGCTCGAGGAGCTGCTCATCGAGGCCGACCTGGGCGTCGACCTGGCCCTCGACGTGGCCGAACGCGCCGAGAAGCGCCTCAAGGGCCAGCGCGTCTCCGGCGACGATCTGAACGGCGTGCTGGACCTTCTCCAGGAGACCCTGCGCGAGGAGCTGCTCGCCAGGGAGAGCGAGGCCGCCCCGCCGCCGCCGTGTCCTCTGGTGATCCTCGTGGTCGGCGTGAACGGCGTCGGCAAGACCACCAGCGTCGCCAAGCTGGCGCACAACTACCAGCGCCAGGGCAAGAAGGTGATGCTGGCGGCCGCGGACACCTTCCGCGCCGCGGCCATCGACCAGCTCGGCGTCTGGGCCGAGCGCCTGGGCTGCGACATCGTGAAGCACGCCGACGGGGCCGATCCCTCGGCCGTGGTGTACGACGCGGTCTGCGCCGCCAAGGCGCGGAACGTGGACGTCATCCTGGTGGACACCGCCGGGCGCCTGCACAACAAGGAGCACCTGATGCAGGAGCTCTCGAAGATGCGCCGCGTGATCTCCCGCGAGATCGAGGGCGCGCCTCACGAGGTGCTGCTCGTGCTCGACGCGAACACCGGCCAGAACGCGATCCAGCAGAGCCGCGTGTTCAAGGAAGCCACGGAGGTCACGGGCATCGTGCTCGCGAAGCTGGACGGCACCGCGCGCGGCGGCGTGGTGTTCGCCATCGGGCGCGAGCTGGGGATTCCCGTGCAGTGGGTGGGCCTCGGCGAGCAGATGGACGACCTCGAACCCTTCGACGCCGAAGCCTTCGCCACGGCGCTCCTGGCAAGGGACTGAGATGCGCCCGGCGGTCAGGGAAGCGCTCTTCCTCGGGTTTCTGATCCTGATCGCGCTGGCCTCCTACTGGCCCGCGCTGGACGTGTTCTTCAGCACCGACGACGCGCTCTTCCTGATGCGGGCCGAGGGCCTGGAAGACTGGGGGGGCGGCACGCGGCGCCTGCTCTCGGTGCGCGGCTTCTTCACCGTCTGCTGGCGACTCTTCGGCGAGAACGCGGCGCCTTTTCACCTGATCATGCTGGTGATGCACGGCCTGAACGCCTGGCTCCTGGGGCGCGTCGCCCACAGGCTGGGCATGCGGGGCAACACGCCGGTTCTGGCCGCGCTGTTCTATCTGGCCACGCCGGTGGCCTTCACCTGCCTGCACTGGATCAGCGGCGTGCAGGACGTGATGATGGCCCTGTTCGCCCTGCTGGCCGCCCTGTTCTGGCTGCGGGGCACCTGGGCGAGCGGCCTGCTCGCGCTTCTCTTCGGCGCTGCCGCCGTGCTCAGCAAGGAGCCGGCCGTCCTGCTGCTGCCGGGCATGGCCCTCGTGCTGCCGGGCGACCGGCGGCGACGGATCTTTCTCGGCGCCGCGTCCCTGGCGATGGGCGTCGTCCTGCTCTGGACCGGCGGCGCGTTCACGCCGCGCAGCGCCGCCGATCCCTACGCGACGGTCTACGGCGTCAACATGCTCTGGAACCTGCTCACCTACGACGCCTGGCTGCTGCGGCTCTGGGACGTCTTCCCCGACCGGGTGCCCGAGTTCCAGCCCGGGCTGTGGACATGGGGGCTGCTGCCGCCGCTGCTCCTGGGCGGACTCGCCCTGTGGCGCAGGGCCTGGGCGCCGGCCATCGGCAAGGCCTCGCTGTTCTTCTTCCTGCTGCTGCTGCCCGTGCTGCCGCTCGTGCGACACAGCTATCTCTACTACCTCTACCTGCCGGTCGCGCCGCTGGCGCTGCTGGCCGCCGCGGCCTGCGGACGGCTGCCGCGGCGCTACGCCCAGGCCGCGCTGCTGCTGCCGGTGCTGCTGCTGGCCGTCACGCTGTGGCGCGCGGAGGCCCGCCGCGGCGCCACCCTCGCCAACCAGCTCGTGGCCGACCCGATGCTGCGCTACGGAGGGATTCTCGAGGACACCGTCGCAAGGCTCAGGAGCGAACGCCCCGGCCTGAAGGGCGACGTGATCGTGGTGACCCCCTTCGGCCGGCGCAAGTCCGTGGACCTTGCCAAGGGCCTGCGATCGGGGCCGAACACGCGGCGCGTGCAGTTCCTGCCCGTCGAGAAGGCCACCTACCGGGGCACGGTGCTGCCGCTGTTCTTTCCCGAGCTCGAGAGCTTCGTGGTCATGGATGACCTGCCTCCGGAGGGGGAGATCGACTGGGAGGACGCCGAGCTGTTCGCGCTCACCGGGCTCACGGAGTTCAACTACCTGGGCCGGGGGGAGGCCGGACGCTACGCCCTGTCGCGGCAGTTCTTCGCGCGCAAGGATTTCGAGCGCGCCCGCAGGGAGATCGAACTGCTGCTTTCGCGGCAACCGAACGACCCGGACCGGCTCTACGACCTCGGCGCGATCGCGCTGGTGCAGGGAGATCTCGATGTCCTGCGGAAGTCGTGGGCCGCGCTGCGCGAACTCGCTTCGGCGGAAACGTCGCCCGGCAGTGCCACGGCCGCCCTGCGGGCCCTGGCCGCTTCGGTGACCCGTGCGGGGATCGACCCGGAGAGCCTCGAGAACTAGCTAGCGGCGCTTGAGATCCTGCGCGTCGAAGCGCTCGGGGATGCGATAGGGCGCGAGCTGCTCCTCGTCCGCGAGCGGCGCCACCTCGATGGGCTTCACCGCGTCGCCGCTGCGCCACTCAACGACCACCTTCTCCTCGCCCTTGCCCTTGCCGTAGCGCGCGACGATGGCCGCCATCAATTGAAGCTGCTCATCCGTTGGCTCTTCGTCGGACACGCCGGGGTGCCGGTGCACGTAGGCCAGCGGTCCGCTGAAGTCCCGCGCCTCGAGGAAGGTGCCGCCGGGGAAGAAGTGCTGCAGGAAGTTGTTCTCCGCCTCCTCGCGTCCCACCACCAGCTTCATGCCCGGCGAGATCCGGAAGTGGCGCCCCGCCTTGAGCAGGAGCACGTCCTTCTCGCTGGGGGCGGCCTCCATGGGCAGGTGGAGGATCAGGTCGTGGAAGCGGCTGGCGTAGACCTCGTCGGTGAGAAAGCAGCAGCCGCCGGCGGGCGTGGGAATGTCCTCGAGCCCGGCCTCCTCGGCCAGCGCCATCTGGGGCTTGCGGGTGCGGCCCTGCAGCCGCAGGAGTCGTTCGCGGTCCACCCAGCCGAGTTCCTCGACCTCGGTGGGGGCGAGCAGGCGCGCCGAGAGCGGGCGCAGCAGGCGGCCGGTGAGACCGCTCTCCTTCTCGATCACCTTCATCGCGCGCAGGTGCTGGCTCATGGGCCGCTGGCCGAGCACCTCGCCCGTGAAGACGAAGTCGGCGCCCTCCTCCTTCATCAACGCGCAAGCCGCCTTCAGCATGTAGGCGCGGCAGTCGACGCAGGGGTTCATGTTCGCGCCGTAGCCGTGCTTGGGCTTCAGCAGCACCTGCATGTAGTCGCTCGAGATATCGACCACGCGCACGGGAATCTCCAGGTCCGAGCCGGCCCGCAGGGCCTCGTTGCGGAGCCGCGTCTCGTCCTGCTCCTTGCCCATGGCGCCCATCATGCGGTGGTGGTCGCTGCGGCAGAAGCCGGTGGAGAAGTTGACGCCGATCACCTCGATGCCCTGCTCCGCGATCACCCGTGCAGCGAGAGTGCTATCGAGGCCGCCGGAGATGAGGCCGATGGCCTTCACCCGCGAGCCGTCGGCCTTGAGTCTCGGTTCCACGCTCATGCTCCCTCTCCGACCTTCTGGATGAGCACGCGGATCACGCGCCCCTCCTGTTCCATGCCCAGCAGCTTCTGCCGGTGCGCGCGGCACCAGGCCGGCAGGTCCATCTTCACGCCGACGTCGTCGGCGAGGATCTCGAGGATCTCCCCGGGCGCCAGCTCCCGCATGGCCGTATCGGTGTCGATGACGGGCCGGGGGCAGAAGGTGCCGCGAGTGTCGATGCTGCGGGTGGGTTCGATATCGCTCATGGTGGCGGACATTGTAGCAATTCTGCGGGAAAACGCACGCCCGGCTTTGACGGGACCGGGGCCTCCGGCTAGTCTCGGTCGACTCGTTCAGGGAGGATCCCCTTGCCCAGCTTCCGTCGCCGACCACGCACCGAACGCCGCCGGGTCGTCACCCAGGAGCCCGCGCTCATCGCCGAGGAGCACCTCGGCCGTCCGTTGGGCGGATTCCGGCGTCGCCTGGTGGCCTTTCTCGTCGATCTGATCGTGAT
Source organism: uncultured bacterium (assembly GCA_964399495.1). Classification (GTDB taxonomy): domain Bacteria; phylum Krumholzibacteriota; class Krumholzibacteriia; order JACNKJ01; family JACNKJ01; genus CAYNQX01. The sequence continues at coordinate 237,853 of CAYNQX010000001.1, read as the reverse complement.
GGGCCTGATCGTCCTGCCGCTCTTCGCGGGGCTCTCGGCGCTCAGCCTTCACAGGGCGGACCCCGAACTCTGGCCGGCGATCCGCGCCTACCAGAGGCTGCCCGAGGGGGAGGAGAGGGCCGCGTTGCGCAAGGAGGCCTCATTTCGATTTTTCCGCATCCTCGGCGAGCGCAGGCCGGAACTCATGGACCCGGAGGCCCTGGCGGCCCTCGAGGCCGGTGAGCTGGAGAACTTCTGGGAGCTGTTCGGCGACGAGGACAGCTCCCTCGTGCTGACCCTGGGCAACGAGACCTCGATCGGCCGCCAGAACGGCCAGCGGCAGATCGTACTCGGCACCGACATTCTGCTCGGCGGTCTGGGCAGCTTTCTCACCTGGGGCGCGGCGCTGGTGGGCTGGTTCACTCTGATCACCTGGTTCCGGCGAGGTCGGACACCGGCCAAGTGGATCTTCCGGCTCCGGGTCGTCCGCCTCGACGGCAAACGTCTCACCCTGTGGGACAGTTTCAGCCGCGCGGGCGGCTACGGCGCGAGCGCCGCCACCCTGTTTCTCGGCTTCCTGGAGGCGGCCTGGCACCCCAACCGCCAGGCGCTCCACGACAAGGTGTCGGCCACCGTGGTACTGCGCGATCCGCCGCCGAGAGAGGGACATGTCGGGCTCCTGCGCCGCTTGACACGGAGCTCCCGGCGAGGTTAATTGAGTCCTGGCCTTCGGGGCGGGGTGCAATTCCCCACCGGCGGTGATGGGCGCGGCGCAGCCGCCCCCTCAGCCCGCGAGCGGCGTCCGCGTCGCAGATCCGGTGAGAATCCGGAGCCGACGGTGACAGTCCGGATGGGAGAAGGCACAGGACGCGCGGCTTGCCGCCCCGTGTCCCCCTGCTCCCATGTGCCATGCCGAGCTCCGAGGCCCAGGTCGAGACGACCCGGGTTTTTTCGTATCCGGCGTCGAACCGGACGAATGGAGCACGTGGTGGCGGGCGCCGAGGACAGACTCCACTGGATGGGCCGAGCACTCGAGCTCGCGGCCCGCGGGGGACGCGCCGTGCAGCCCAATCCGCTGGTAGGGGCCGTCCTGCTGCGGGAGGGCCGCGTCGTCGGCGAGGGGTGGCACGCCGAACTCGGCGGACCCCATGCCGAGCGCGCCGCGCTTGCCGACTGCGCCGAGCGCGGCGAGGATCCCCGCGGAGCGACGCTCTTCGTCACGCTGGAGCCCTGCCATCGCCAGGGGCGCACGCCGCCCTGCACCGACGCCATCATCGAGGCGGGCATCGCGCGGGTGGTGTACGCCCTCGAAGACCCCAATCCCGCCGAGCGCGGCCGCAGCCATCGTCTGCTCGAGGAGGCCGGCCTCCATGTGGAGGGCGGCCTCATGGCCGACGAGGCCGAGGCGCAGAACGCGGTGTTCGTGACGCGGCAGCGCCTTGCGCGCCCGCACGTCGTCCTGAAGAGCGCGGCGACGCTGAACGGCATGCTGGCCCGCGCCGACGGCAGCTCGCGCTGGATCACCGGCGAGGAGTCCCGGCGCGAGGTGCATCGCCTGCGCGCGGCGGCGATGGCCGTGGCGGTGGGCGGCGAGACCGCCCGCATCGATCGCCCCCGTCTCGACCTGCGGATGCTGGAGGACGAGTCCCTGCCCCTGCCGCGACCGGTCGTGTTCGACGGCGAAGCGCCGCGCGCGCCCGTCGACCTGGACTGGGCCGGGCGCGAGCCCCTGCTGCTGCTGCCCGAGGGCGTGAGCGCCCCCGAGCACGAGAGCGCGGGCTGGACGCTGCTGCGCGCGCCGCGCGAGGGCGAGAGCCTCGACCTGGCCGCCGCGCTGGGCGCCCTGGCGCAGGATCATGCGATCGCGAGCCTCCTCGTGGAGGGCGGCGGCAGGCTCATCAGCGCGCTGCTGGGCGCCGGGCTCTGGGAGCGCTGGGAGCTGTTCCTGGCGCCGAAGCTGTTCCCCGCCGACGGCCGTCCGCTCTGGACGGCGCTGGCCGAGCGGGAGGATCTACGAATCGAAAACGTGCGGCGCCGTGGCGAGGATCTGCAGATCACGCTACGGCCCGCTCGCGAGGAGAGCTGATATGTTCACGGGACTCGTGGAGGAGCTGGGGCGCGTGGAGCGCGCGACGCCCGCCGACGGCGGCCGCTCCTTCACCGTGAAGGGCGCGGAGGTCTGCGGCGACCTGGCCGTGGGCGACTCGGTGGCGATAAACGGCGCCTGCCAGACGGTCACCGCGATCCACGGCGACCGCTTCGACTTCTACGCCATGGGGGAGACCCTCCGCGCGACGAACCTGGGCGAACTCGAACCGGGCGCCCTGGTGAACCTGGAGCGGGCCCTGACACCGGGCAGCCGCCTCGGCGGGCACTTCGTCACCGGGCACGTCGACGGGGTCGCGCGGATCGAGGCGATCCACGAGGAGCGCGGCTGGCAGCGCATCGCGCTCGAACTGCCGCGGGAACTCGGCGAGGAACTGGTGCCGAAGGGGAGCATCGCCGTGGACGGCATCTCCCTCACCCTCGGCCCCGAGCTCGGCGCCGGCGGCGAGCGCTGCGAGCTCTTCATCATTCCCCACACGCTGGCCCACACGACGCTCGGCGAGGCGAAGGCGGGGGATCGCGTGAACATCGAAACGGATCTGCTGGGCAAATACGTTCTCCGCTTCCTGCGCAGGGGCGAGGACGGCGACGAGCAACTGATGCGTCTGCTCCAGGAAGGCGGCTTCCTGGGCGGCGCGCGGAGCGAGGAGTAAGCGATGCGCGACTTCAGCAAGTTCGAGAAGGCGATCGAGGTCATCCGCGAGGGCGGGATGGTGGTGGTGGTGGACGACGAGGACCGCGAGAACGAGGGCGACCTCATCATGGCGGCCGAGAAGGCCACGCCCGAGGCGGTGAACTTCTTCGCCAAGTACGGCCGCGGCCTCATCTGCGCGCCGGCCGACCGCCCGATCCTGGAGCGGCTCGACCTCCACGCCATGGTCGACCAGAACACCGCGCTCATGGCCACGCCCTTCACGGTGAGCGTGGACGCCCGCGAGGGCGCCACCACCGGCATCAGCGCCGCCGACCGCGCGCTGACGGTGCGCCTGATGGCGGATCCCGCGACCGTCGCCGAGGACCTGGCCCGCCCGGGGCACATCTTCCCCCTGGCCGCGGTCAACGGCGGCGTGCTGCGCCGCGCGGGTCACACCGAGGCGGCCGTGGACCTGGCCCGCCTGGCCGGCCTGCGGCCCGTCGGCATGCTCTGCGAGATCCTCAACGACGACGGCACCATGGCCCGCGTGGGCGATCTCGAGAAGTTCTGCGAGGAGCACGACCTCATCATGATCTCCATCGAGGAGCTGATCGCCTACCGCCGCAGCCGGGAGCACCTGGTGAAGCGCGTCGTGGACGTCGACCTGCCCACCAAGCTCGGCGACTTCCAGCTCTACCTCTACGAGAGCGAGGTCGACGGCAGCCAGCATGTCGCCCTGGTGAAGGGCGATCCCTCGCAGGAGGAGAACACGCTGGTGCGCGTGCACAGCCAGTGCTTCACCGGCGACGTGCTGGGCAGCAAGCGCTGCGACTGCGGCGAGCAGCGCGACCTGGCGCTCGAGCTGATCGAGCAGAGCGGCTCCGGCGTGTTCCTGTACATGACCCAGGAGGGGCGCGGCATCGGCCTGGCCAACAAGCTGAGGGCCTACAAGCTCCAGGAGCAGGGCCTCGACACGGTGGAGGCCAACCACCACCTGGGCTTCAAGGCCGACCTGCGCGACTACGGCATCGGCGCGCAGATCCTGGCCGACCTCGGGCTGCGGCGCATCCGCCTGCTCACCAACAACCCGCGCAAGATCGTCGGGCTGGAGGCCTATGGGCTGGAGATCGTCGAGCGCATGCCCGTGGAGGTGGCGCCGCAGGACGAGAACCGCGAGTACCTCGCCTCGAAGAAGGACAAGCTCGGTCACCTGCTGGACCTGATTTAAACGCACGGGGACGTCGTGTCGCTGAACATCATCATCGTCGTGGGGGCGCTGCTGCTCTCGCTCGTCCTGGCCTGGGCGAACCGTCGCCGCCGCCTGGACCTGCGGCGACTGATCCCCGTGGCGCTGGTGCTCGGCCTGGCCCTGCGCCTGCTCTTCGCCCTGGCCACGCCCCACGGACAGGCGCCCGACGAGAGGGCCCACCTGGCCTACCTGGATGTGATGAAGGCCACCGGCACGCTGCCGGTGGTGGCCGGCCGCACGGGTTCGCCCGACCACGACTGGGAACACTACCAGCCGCCGGTCTACTATCTTGCGCTGAGTCCGCTGCATCGGCTCGCGGGCAACCTGGGCTCGCCGGAAGCGACGCTGCGCGTGCTGCGCCTCAGCTCACCCCTGATCTGGCTCGTCGGCGCCCTGCTGCTCCTGAGCTGCCTGCGCCGGCTGATGCGGGATCACGGCCTCGGCGAGTTTCCCGCGGCCTGGACCTTCTGGCTGGTCTGCCTGCTGCCCAGCTTCGCCTTTCTCGGCGGGGCGCTGAACAACGACCACCTGCTGTTCACCCTCGGCGCGGGCTGTCTGCTGATGCTGCTGGGGAAGGAGAGTCCCGCCCGGGATCTCCTGCTCGGAGTCCTGCTGGGCGTGGCCCTGCTCACCAAACTCACGGCCCTGCTCTACCTGGCGGCCGTCGGTCTGCTGCTGATCTGGCGCCTCGCCTTCGGACTCGCCCCGCCCGGCCACACCCTGGCCCGCGCCTTCCGCGTTTTCACGCCGGCGCTGCTGCTCTGGGCGCCCTGGATCCTGCGCAACCTGCGGCTCTACGACAGCGTGACGGCCGTGGAGCTGGTGAACAACCCCGTGGGATGGCCGCTGGCCCACGGGCTCAAGATGACCGTGAGCTATATGCAGTACTCCTTCTGGGCCGTGGCGGGAGAGCACAACCAGATCGGATATCTCGTGCGGCTCGGCCTGGCCATCGATCTGGCGGCCGTCGTCGGACTGGCGCTTCTGTGGCGCCGGGAGGGCTGGCCGAGGGGCGAACGGGGGGCGCTGCTGGGGGCGGCGGCGAGCGCCGTCGTGGTGAACCTGATCCTGGTGCTGGCCTTCGGTCTGAGCTACTCGCAGGGGCAGGGACGCTTTCTCTACCCGCTGATCCTGCCTCTGGGCGTGCTCATGGGACTCGGGATCTCGGGCATCGGACCGCTCGCGCGCCTGCGCGATCCCGTGCTGATCGCGTTCGGCTTCATGACGATCTGGTCCCTGGCCTTCGCGGCGAACGTGCTGCTGAGATTGAACGTCGCCGCCTGACGCGGCGAAAAAGAACTTGATCCGGGTGGGCCCCTGCGGGGAATCTCGCCCCCCCGGGCGGAACGTGAAACAGGAGGTGGCCCGTGAAAATGGAAGGGCATCTGAACGCGGAGGGGCTGAAGATCGCGCTGGTCGTCAGCCGCTTCAACGAATTCCTGGTGGACAAGCTCCTGGGCGGCGCCCGGGACTGCCTGCTGCGCCACGGCGCGGCCGAGGCCGATCTCACCGAGATCTGGGTGCCCGGCAGCTTCGAGCTGCCCTTCGCGGCCAAGCTGGCCACGGAGAGCGGGCGTTACGACGGCGTGGTGTGCATCGGCGCGGTGATTCGCGGCGGCACGCCCCACTTCGAGTTCGTCGCGGCCGAGGCCACCAAGGGGATCGCGCAGGTGGGCCTTGCCAGCGGCGTGCCGACCACCTTCGGCGTGCTCACCACCGACACCCTCGAGCAGGCGATCGAGCGCAGCGGCAGCAAGGGCGGCAACAAGGGCTGGGAAGCGGCCCTCACCGTCATCGAGCTCTGCGACCTCCGCCGCCGGCTGCAGGGTTGATCGTGGGCAAGCGACGCAAGGCGCGGGAGCTCGCGATCCAGAGCCTCTACGAACTCGAGGCGCCCGAGAAGGAGATCGGCGGCGTCCTGCGCGATCAGGCCGACCGCCGCGGCAGCGCGGGGGAGACCCGCGACTACGCCGGCCGCATCGTCACGTGGGCCCGCGACGAGGAGACGGAGCTGGACGAGGCCATCGCCGCGCGGCTCCAGAACTGGGACCTCGAGCGCGTGAGCCTGCTGTTGCGCATCATCCTGCGCGCGATCCTGGCCGAGGCCCGGCACGCCCCCGAGGTGCCGGCCCGCGTGCTGCTGGACGAGGCGGTCGAGCTCGCCCGCAAGTACGACAGCGAGCAGGCCGGCGGCTTCGCCAACGGCATTCTCGAGGGGCTGCTCAAGGCGGAGCGTCCCGAGGAGTTCGACGCGTGAGCCGTCGCCGGGAGAGTCGTCGCGAGCACTGGGACCGCTTCTGGGGCGGGCAGCCCGTGGAGCAGGTCTACGAGTCGGTCGGCGCGGTGTTCGCCGAGCTCTCGCGGCACGTGGATCCCTCGCGCGCCCGCGTGCTCGAGGTGGGCGCCGGCAGCGGCCGCGACTCCCTGCACCTGGCCGAGCGGGGAGCGCGCGTGACCGTGCTTGACTATTCGGAGGCCGCGCTCGCCACCACCCGGCGGGCCATGGGGGAGAATCCCGAACGGGGTCGGGGCCGGGTCGAGCTCGTGCGGGGCGACGCTTTGCGTCTGCCCTTCGCCGACGGCGGCTTCGACGTGGTTTTCCATCAGGGACTCCTCGAGCACTTCCGGGATCCGTTGCCCCTGCTGCGCGAGAACCTGAGGGTGCTCGCGCCGGGCGGCATCCTGCTCGTGGACGTTCCCCAGCGCTGGCACTACTACACGCCGGCCAAGCGCCTGCTCATCGCCATGGATCGCTGGTTCGCCGGCTGGGAGTGCTCCTTCAGCGCCCGCGAGCTTGAAAGCCTGCTGCGCGAACTCGGCTTCGAGGTGCTCTGCAGCTACGGCTCCTGGGCCGAGCCGGGCCTGCCCTATCGCGCCCTGCGCAAGGGGCTGGGCCGCGTCGGCCTGAACCTGCCGATGCACCCGCCGCCCTTCCCCCTGCTGGGTCAGCTTTTCAACGCCTTCAAGCGGGGCTTCCGCTATCGCCGCCTGGGCCAGTACACGGCGATGGTGATCGGCACCGTGGCGCGCAAGCCCGGAGGTCGGGGTGCCTGAGTCCATGCGAATCCTGGCCGTGAACTGGCGCGACCCGCGCAACCCCGAGGCGGGGGGCGCCGAGACCCACCTGCACGAAATCCTCACGCGCCTGGCGGCCCGCGGCCACGAGGTGACCCAGCTCTCGGCCGGATGGCCCGGTGCCGCGGCCGAGGAGAGCTACGATGGGCTGCGCTTCCTGCGGGCCGGTGGCGCCATGACGGGCAACTGGGCGATCATGGCCCTTGCCCGCCGCATGCTGAAGGAGGGCCGCTTCGACGTGATCGTCGAGGACGTCAACAAGATCCCCTTCTTCCTGCCCTGGCTGAGCAAGCTGCCGCATCTGCTCGTGATTCCGCACCTCTTCGGCTCGACGGTGTTCCGCGAGACCAACCTGCTGTTCGGCGCCTACGTCTACCTGCCGGAGCAGATGATCCCCCGCGTCTACCGGAAGAGCCGCGTGCTCGCGATCAGCCCCAGCACCCGCGACGACCTCGTGCGCCGCGGCATGGATCCCGAGCGGATCGACGTGAGCTTCTGCGGCTTCGATGCCGAGCCCTACGACCTGCCCGAGCCGCCTCCCCGCGACCCGGAGCCGCGTATCGTCCATCTGGGACGTCTGCGCAAGTACAAGGGCACGGAGTTCGTGCTGCGCAGCTTCGCGAAGATCCGCGAGACGCTGCCGACGGCCAGCCTCGATATCGTGGGCGGCGGGCCGGACCGGCCGTTCCTGGAGAAGCTCGGCGCCGAGCTCGGGCTGGGAGACTCCCTGCGCTTTCACGGCCACATGCCTCTGCCCGACATGGTGGACCTGCTCTACCGCTGCCATCTGTTCCTCAACGCCAGCCCCAAGGAGGGCTGGGGGCTCACCGTCGTCGAGGCGGGCGCCTGCGGCCTACCTTGCGTGGCAGCGAACTCACCGGGTCTGCGGGACTCGGTGGTGGACGGCGAGACCGGACTCCTCGTGCCCTACGCCGACGTGCCGGCCATGGCCGAGGCCTCGCTTACGCTGCTCACCGACGAGCCCCGCCGCGCGGCCATGGGCGAGGCCGCGGCCCGCCGCGCCCGCGGTTTCCACTGGGACACCACCGCGCGGGAAACCGAGGCGATGCTGCGCAAGCTGATCGACGAGGGAGCGGCTCCATGAGCCGCGAGATCGGCAGGGAGGCCTCAGGCGGGCCCAGGACGAAACGCCGCCTGCTCACGCTGGCCAAGCTGGTCGTGACCGCGCTGCTGGTGGCCTTCCTGCTCTCCCGCATCTCCCTGGGCGAGGCGCTCGGTCTGCTGGCCGACGCTCGCATTGCGCCGCTCCTCGGCGCCCTGGCCCTGTTCACCCTCAGTGTCGTGGCAGGCGCCTGGCAGTGGGGGCGCTTCCTGGCCGGCATGGGCGTGCCGCTGGCGCCGCGCAAGCTGCTCGAGCTCTACTGGGTCGGCCTGTTCTTCAACAACTTCATGCCGGGGAACGTGGGCGGCGACGTCGTGAAGGTGCTCGACCTCAGTCGCGAGGCACGGGATCCCGTGGCCTCGGCCACGGCCACGCTGGCCGACCGTATCACCGGCCTCAGCGGCCTCGCCTTCCTGGCTCTGCTGGCCTCGGCAAGGCTCTGGCCGCGCGCACCGCTGCGTCCGCTCGCCGAACCCGTGATGTGGGGCAGCGCGATCTTCCTGCTGCTGGGCCTGCTCTTTCTGTTCGACCCGCTTCTGCGCGCCGGCCGCAAACTGGTTGAAAAACTAGGAGTTCTGCCGGTGGAGGGCTTCCGCGCCCGGATTCTCGACCAGCTCCGGCTGCTGCGCCGGCAGCGGGGCCTTCTGCTGCGCCTGTTCGCCTTTTCCCTGCTCGTTCAGGGGCTGCGGGTGAGCGTGCACTACCTGCTCGGGCTCTCCCTGCTGGGGGACCAGTGTCCCAGCCTGCTGGACTTCTTCCTGGTGATTCCGCCCCTGGCCTTCGCCCTCACCCTGCCGGTGACCGTGGGCGGCATCGGTCTGCGGGAGGGCCTCGCCCTGCCCCTGTTCATGCCGCTCGGCGTTCATGGAGAGGGGGCGGTGGCCGTGGAGTTCCTCGCCTACCTGGTGATGCTGGCCGTCTCGCTGGTGGGCGGGCTGCTGTTTCTCCTGCGGCGGAGCCGTCGGCGGAGCCCGGGGACGGCGGATCGATCCTGACGGCATTATCCTGCTGAAAAACCGGTTGCACCACCGGGAACTTTCCGGCAGGATGCCGCTATATGTCCTGAAAAATCACTCTCTTACTGCTCCATGGGATCCCTGATGGCCAAACGACATCCTCTTGAGATCGTGGCCGGGGCGCTGGCCTTCTTATTGCCCCTGCTCGTCTATGCCCAGACCATGTCCCCGACTCTCAATTTCTGGGATTGCGGGGAGTTCATCACCGCCGGATACACGCTGGGTATCCCGCACCCGCCGGCCACGCCCATGTACGTGCTGGTGGCGCGTCTGGCGAGCCTGCTGCCGTTCGGCCTCAGCGTCGCGCACCGCATCAACTTCATGAGCGCCATCTTCGCCTCCCTGTCCACGCTCATGATGTATCTGCTCGTGCTCAAGGTCACGGGCTCCTGGCGTGAGCGGGGATCCGCCCCGCTGCGCTGGATCCGCGTCGCCGGCGGTCTGACGGCCGCCTTCTTCCTGGCCTTCAGCGACACATTCTGGGTGAACGCCATCGAGGCGGAGGTCTACTCCCTGAGCGCCTTCCTCATGGGCTTCACACTGTGGCTGATCCTCGATTGGGGCGAGGTCGCGGGCCGGCCGCGCGGCAACGCGTTGGTGTACCTGATTCTCTACCTGCTCAGCCTGGCGGTGGGATTCCACCTGGGCACGATTCTCGTCTTCCCCGGCTTCTTCGTGCTGGCGCTCCTGATACGGAACAAGGGCTTCGGCGACCTCGATCTCTGGCTCGTGGGAGCGGCGCTGGCGCTGTTCCTGGGCAGCACGATCCTGCACATGCCCGATTCGATCATGGTGGTGGGACTGCTCGTCGTGCTCGCGGCGGGAGCCTGGCTGGCCATGCCCGAGAACATGGGCGGCAAGGGACGGCGCCCCTTCGTGTTGTACTCGCTGGCGCTGTTCATCATCGGCCTGAGCGTGCATCTGTTCCTGTACATCCGCGCCGCGCAGGGCCCGATGATCAACGAGGCGGATCCCTCGACCTGGAAGAACCTGTGGGCCGTGCTCAAGCGCGAGCAGTATCCCTTCCAGCTGCCCACGGAGCGCAAGGCCGACATCGCCTGGCAGTTCCGTCACTTCTTCGGATACCTGGGCGCGCAGTTCCGGATGCCCGGCGACGGGGCCCTCGATCTGGGCGGACTGCGCTTCCACGCGGGGCGCGCGCTAACGGCGATTCCCCTCGGCCTCGGCCTGCTGGGCATGCTCGTGCAGTGGTTCCGCGAGAAGAAGCACTGGGCGGCGCTGTTCACCGTGCTTTTCCTCAACACGATCGGTCTCGTGTTCTTCCTGAACTTCTCGGACTCCGAGGTCAGGGAGCGCGACTACTTCTACGCGAACGGCTTCTACTACTACGCGCTATTCATCGGCCTCGGCGCGGTGGGGTTGCTCGACTCGCTGCTCAAGGAGCGGAAGAAACCGCTGATGAGCGCCTTGATGGCCGTGCTGCTGATCGCATGCTCCTTCGGACCGCTCGCGCAGCACTGGTACACGCATGATCGCAGCGAGAACGTGATCGCCCGCGACTACGCCTACAACATGCTGGCTTCGCTGGAAGAGAACTCGGTCATCTTCACCAACGGCGACAACGACACCTTCCCTCTGTGGTACATCCAGGAGGTGGAGGGCTTCCGCAAGGACATCCGCGTCGTCAACCTGAGCCTGCTCAACACCGACTGGTACATGAGGCAGCTCAGGGACATCGAGCCGAGCGTGCCGATCACCTGGAACGACGAGCAGATGGCCGAGGTCGCCACGCACTGGTATCCCCTCGAGGACGGGCGCATCATCCAGCCGCGCGACGAGGTGATCAACCACCTGCTGGTGAACTCCCAGAAGCAGGGGTGGGAAACGACACCCTTCTACTTCGCCGTCACGATTCCGCGGGACACCCTGACGCCCTTCATGTCCTACCTGAAGATGGAGGGGATGGTCTACCGCATGACCCTCGAGCAGGGCAACGACCAGGTGGACCTGGAGAAGCTGCGGCACAACCTCGAGTACGGCTTCGAGTGGCGCGGCATCCTGACGAACGGGCGCAGCACCGAGGGCGAGGCCTGGGCCGAGATGCGGCCGGGTCCCTCGATCCTGGACATGACGCCCTCGCCGGACGATCCCACCCTGGATCTGCCCAAGTGGTACAAGAGCCAGACCATCTCCCATCTCATCCAGAACTACGCCGCGGCCTGGAGCCGCCTGGCGATCGAACTGGACCGCGAGGGTCCGGGCCGGAATCCCGATCCAAAAGGCGCCGTGCGCGCCATGGAGATGGCGAGCCTGATCCGGGCCGACCTGGGACCGGTGGTGCAGTATCTCGGCTACCTCTACATGAAGAACGGACAGAACGAGCGGGCGCTGCGCACCTACGAGCACTTCCTCGACGTCCAGGCCGACGACTGGCAGCTCTGGGCGCGTTACGCGCAGGCCGCGGAAGGCGCGGGGGACCACCAGAAGGTGGTGAAGGCCCTGGGCGAGGTGATCCGGCTCAATCCGGACTACGAGCCGGCCTACCTCTCGCTCGTGGACTACGTGGTCAGCTACTTCCCGTCCCAGTCGAACGTCAGCGCGCTGCGCGAGCAGGTGGCGGACTACGTGCGCCGCCACCCCGAGAGCGCGGCGCTGGCGGATCGGCTGCGGCTGCTCGACGAGGTCCTGACCGGGGCCGTGGTGCCGGGCGACGGCTCGGGCGAGGTGGCGCCGTGAGCGCCCGAGGCTCTGCCCGAGGCTATGGTAGAGCGCTGGTGACCGGCGCCGCGGGCTTCATCGGTTCCCAGCTCTGCGAGCGACTCTTGAATGAAGGGCGCGAGGTCGTCGGCATCGACTGCCTCACCGACTACTACGATCCCGCGATCAAGCGCCGCAACCTGACGAAGTCTCTGGGCTCGCCCGGTTTCCGCTTCGTGCAGGAGGACCTGACGGACGCCGACCTGCCGTCCCTCCTCGACGGCTGCGAGTTCGTGTTCCATCAGGCGGCCCAGGCCGGCGTCAGGGCGAGCTGGGGTTCGGAGTTCTCCATCTACCTCCACTGCAACCTCGACGCCACCCAGCGCCTGCTCGAAGCCTGCAAGGGTCGCGAGAACCTGAAGCTGGTCTACGCCAGTTCGAGCTCCATCTACGGCGCCACGACCGACCTGCCGATGCGCGAGACGAGCCTGCCGCGGCCCTATAGCCCCTACGGCGTCACGAAGCTGGCCGCCGAGCAGCTCATCGATCTCTACCGCCTGAACTTCGGCCTGCGCGCCAACGCGCTGCGCTACTTCACGGTGTACGGCCCCCGGCAGAGGCCGGACATGGGCTTCTCCAAGTTCATCAAATCGGCCCTGGCCGGCGAGGCTCTGGCCATCTACGGCGACGGCTCCCAGACGCGCGACTTCACCTTCATCGAGGATATCCTCGAGGCGAACCTGCGGGCCGCGGCCTACGAGGGCGAGGAGTACGTCTTCAACGCGGGCGGCGGCAGCCGGCTGACGCTCACCGAGACCCTCGAGATCCTCGAGGGCGCCCTGGGCCGGCCCCTGAATCTGGACCACCAGGACAAGCAGATGGGCGACGTCCCCGACACCTGGGCCGCCACCGAGCGGATCGAGAGCGAACTGGGTTTCAAGCCCGCCATCGGCCTGGCCGAGGGCCTGGCCCGCCAGGTGGAATGGACCCGCGAGGAGGGGATGGCGTGAAGCTTAGCGTACTGGTGCCGGCCTACAACGAGGTGGAGAGCCTGCCCGAACTGATCGATCGCGTGCGCGAGCAGGCGGCCGCCTTCGCGCCCTTCGAGATTCTCGTCGTCGACGACGGCAGCAACGACGGCAGCGCCGAGCTGCTCGCCGAACTCGCCGACCGCTTCGCCGAACTCGGCTACCTGCGCATGGGCCGCAACTACGGCAAGAGCGCCGCGCTGGCCGAGGGCTTCGCCCGCGTGCGCGGCGAGATCGTCATCACCATGGACGCCGATCTCCAGGACGACCCCGCCGAGATCCCCAACCTCATCGCGAAGCTGGACGAGGGCTGGGACCTGGTGAGCGGCTGGAAGAAGAAGCGCAACGATCCCATCAGCAAGACGGTCCCCAGCCGCTTCTGGAACGCGCTCGTGCGGCGCGTCTCCGGCCTGCCGCTGCACGACTTCAACTGCGGCTTCAAGGCCTACCGTCGCGATGTCGTGAAGAACCTGCGCGTCTACGGCGAGATGCATCGCTACCTGCCCGTGCTGGCCGGCTGGGAGGGCTTCCGGGTCACCGAGATCCCCGTGCAGCATCACGCCCGCAACCACGGCGTGAGCAAGTACGGCGGGCGCCGCTTCCTGAACGGCATCTTCGACCTGCTCACCATCACCTTCATGGCCAGGCGCTCCTCGGCGCCCCTGCACTTCTTCGGGCGGGTGGCCTTCTTCCTGCTGGTGGTGGGCGCGGCGATCAACCTGTACTTCGGCGGCTACTGGCTCATAACGGGCGCGCTGCGCGTGCGGCCTCTGCTCATTCTCGGTCTCGTCCTGCTCGTGCTGGGTTTCCAGTTCGCCTCCCTCGGCCTGCTGGGGGAGTTGATGATCCACCTGCGGGGAGACGAGGAGCGCCACCGCATCGCGGAGGATCGGCCCGCACGTGGCGACTGAAGCGAAACGGGTCGGGCTCCTGGTCCTGAACTGGAACGGCGGAGAGGTGCTGCCCCTCTGCCTGGAGAGCCTGACGGCCGCGGCGGACCGCAGCCGTCACGAGGTTGCGCTGCTTCTGGTGGACAACGGCTCGGGCGACGGCTCCATCGACTGGGCGGCCCGGGAGCATCCGCGCTGGGAGCAGCTGCGTCTGGTGGAGAATCTGGGTTTCGCGGGGGGCGTGAACGTCGGCCTGAAGCACCTGCAGGGAAAGTCGCCGGATTACCTCTGCGTCGTGAACAACGATGTCGAGGCCGACCCGGATCTCATCGACCCCCTGGTCGACGACCTCGAGGCGCGGCCCCGCCGCGGAGCGGCCTGCCCCCGCATCCACTATCACGCGGAGCGGGAGCGGATATGGTACGCTGGCGGCGCCGTGAGCCGCTTCAGCGTGGTGAGCCGGCACCTGGGAATCCGGCGGCTCGCCGAGGGCCGCTGGCTCGAGAGCACGGACACCGGCTATCTCACCGGCTGCTGCCTCATGGGCCGCGCCGAGTTCTGGAAGACCACCGGCGGCTTCGACGAGGCCTTCGGGTTCTACGGGGAGGACGTCGATCTCTCCCTGCGCGCGAGGGCCCTGGGCTGGACCCTGCGCTACGTGCCCGGGAGCCTGCTCTACCACCGCGTGGGCTTCTCGAGCGGCGGAGGGATGGCGTCTGCCAAGATGCGCGCCCAGCGCGCCGCGGCGTTGAAACTGATCCGGCGGCACCTGCCGCCGGCGATGCGGGTCCCGGCCCGCCTGGCCTGGGGCCTCCACTGGGCCCGCGGGGGACTGTCGGCGCTGAGGCGGGGAGAGAGCGGCGTGATCGGCGCGATGTGGCGATCGACGCGACGAGGAACCGGGCGACGAGGGCCCGACGACAACGGATCGGGGAACGGATGAGCACGAGCACCACGAGGGCGTCGGGCTGGGAGCGCTTCGGCATGGGCTGGCGAGGCCTGGCCGCGGCCGCGCTGCTCTACACGCTCCTGCTGGCGCTGCTCTTCCCCGAGGCCGTGTTCCGGGGCAAGGTGTTCCAGAGTCCCGACAGCGTGGCGCCCAAGGGCTTCGCCGAGTACGTGGCGGAGCACGGTGAAGAGAGCGCCCTCTGGAACCCCTTCATCTTCGCCGGCATGCCGGTGCATGCCAGCCTCAGCCACAATCCCGGCCTCTACCCGCCGAGCCGCCCGCTGCGCTGGCTCATCGACAGCCTGCGCCTGCCTCCGCTGAGCTGGCTCATGGTGCACTACCTCTGGATGTCCCTCGGCGTGTTCGCTCTGCTGCGGGGGCGCGGCGTGCGGCCCTGGCTGGCCTGGCTGGGGGGTGCGCTGTTCCTGCTGATGCCGCCCCAGGTGGCGATCGGGGCCCACGGCCACGGCAGCAAGGTGATGACCCTCGCCTGGATGCCCTGGGTGCTGCGGGCCGCGGATCGCCTGCTGGATGCCCGGGGCCGTCGCGCGCTGCTCGACACCGGCCTGCTGGCCGCCGCGTTGGCCTGCCTGCTGCTGGCCGCGCATATCCAGGTGGCCTACTACACGCTGCTCGTCCTGGGCTTCTTCGGCCTGGGGCGCGTCGCGCTGCTGATGAAGCGGGAGGGCTTGAAGCGGGCCCTGCCGCCGCTGGCGCTCGGGCTCGCGGCGCTGCTGCTGGCGGCGGGCGCCAGCATGCTGCTCTACGGTCCCGTCCAGGAGTACAGCGCCCACTCGATTCGCGGCGTGTCGACGGGCGGCGGCGCCAGCTACGACTACGCCACGGGCTGGAGCCTGCATCCGGCCGAATGGAGCACCTTCCTCTGGCCCGCGAGCTGGGGCTACGGTGCCGAGACCTACTTCGGCCACATGCCGATGACCGACTACGCGAACTACCTGGGTCTCGCCCCGCTGCTGGCCGCGGCCCTGCTGTTCCGGCGACGTCCGCGCAGCTTCGACCTGTTCTGGCTGATCGTGGCGCTCGTCGCCACGCTGGTGGCCGCGGGCAAGTACTTTCCGCTGCTGCACCGTCCGCTCTACGAACTCCTGCCGGGCTTCAACCGCTTCCGTGTGCCGGTGATGATCCTGCTGCTCCAGCAGCTCGCCGTGGTTCTGCTGTTCGCCCGCGGGCTCGAGCTGGCGCTGCGGGACGGCGTCGCCCTCACGCGCCTGCGCAACCTCGCGCTGGGCGGCGCACTGCTGCTCATGATCTCCAGCGCCGTCGGGCCGTTCATGGTGTCGGGCGAAGCCGGCTCGGCGCTCGGAGCGAAGTACGGCGCCCAGCTCTCCCGGATGCAGCCGGCCCAGGCCAGACAGGTGATCGAGGGACTGGTCGAGCCGAGCGCTCGCTGGCTTCGCGCCGATGCGCTGCGCAGCACGCTGCTGCTGCTGCTGCTGGCCGGCGGCCTGGAGCTGCGTCGCCGCAGGGACGCGGGCCGGCCCCTCGTCGCCGCCGTTCCCGCCGGAGTGCCGGTGGCCCTGGCCTGCCTCATCCTGGTGCTCGGCGAGATGCTGCCCCTGGACGACAAGGTGATCCATCCCGAGAAGCACTGGCAGTACCGCAAGGGCACGAGCCTCTGGAGCAAGCCGATGGAGGTGTCGCGCCGCCTGCCCGTGCGCACGCTCGCCTTCCTCGATGAGAACCTGGAGGGTCAGAGGTTCCACGCGCTGCCCGGCAGCGCCTTCTCCGCGAACGAGGCGGCGGCGTCGGGGCTGGCGAATCTCGGCGGTTACCATTCGGCCAAGATCGCCCTGGCCGACTCGGTGCTGAAGGCTCTGCCCCGCGGGGGCGTCGAGCTCCTGAGCCGCTTCTCGGTGCGTTACCTGCTCTCGCCCCAGGGCGGGAACTTCGGACGCGACTTCCGTCCCGCCGTCGAGCCGGGGAGCACGGAGGAGGCGATCCACGAGAACCTGCGAGCGCTGCCGCGTCTGCGCCTGAACGAGAACTGGCGGGTCGAGGATCCGGAGCGCAGCCGACGACGGCTGCTCGAGGGCGGCGCCGAGCCCGGCGTCGTCTACCTGGACGCGGATCCGGGCGCGGCCTCGAACCCGGGCGAGGGCGTGCCCGGCGCGGTCGAGAGCAGCGAGTTCGGTCTGGACGCGGTGCGCTGCCGCGCGACTCTGAGTCGCCCGGCCGTCCTCGTGCTGGCCGACATGAGCTATCCCGGCTGGGAGGTTCGCGTGAACGGCGAGAACCGGGCCCTGCTGCGGGCCGACGGTTTCTTCCGCGCGGTCGCCCTTGGCCCGGGCGAGAACGAGGTCGAGTTCCGGTATGCGCCGGAGGAGCTGGGGCGCTACCGTGTCATGCGGGCGGGTTCCTTCACCGTCATGGGCCTGCTCGTCCTGCTCGGCGCCGGCCTGCCCGGGCGCGGGCGAAAGCGCGACGACGAGATGCAAGAGAACACGAAGGACGCGAGGGAGGGTACGGACCGATGAAGAGCAGCCTGGTGATCATCCCCACCTACAACGAGCGCGAGAACATCCGGGGGATCGTGGACGCCGTTCTCGAGGTGGACTCCTCGCTCGGGGTCCTGGTCGTGGACGACAGCTCGCCCGACGGCACGGCGGAGCTCGTCCGGGAACATCCCGAGTTCGAGGGGCGCGTGAACCTGCTCAGCCGACCGGGCAAGATGGGTCTGGGCAGCGCGTATATCGCGGGTTTCCAGTGGGCGCTCTCGCACCCGGAGATCCTGCACGTGTTCGAGATGGACGCCGACTTCAGCCACAACCCCGAAGACCTGGCGCGCTTCCTCGTGGAGATTCGCGAGCAGGAGCTGGTGATCGGCAGCCGCTACCTGGAGGGCGTGACGGTGGTGAACTGGCCCCTGCGGCGGCTGGTGCTGAGCCTCGGCGCGAACATCTACACCCGCTTCGTCACGGGCATGCCGATCAATGACGCCACCGGCGGCTTCAAGTGCTTCCGGCGGGAAGTGCTGGAGGCGATTCCCCTCGAGCTGATTCGCAGCGACGGCTACAGCTTTCAGATCGAGATGAACTACCAGGCCTGGAAACGGGGATTCCGCATCAAGGAGATTCCCATCGTCTTCACCGACCGCCGGGTGGGCGTGAGCAAGATGAACAAGAAGATCATCTGGGAAGCGGTGTGGATGGTCTGGCGCCTGCGCTTCTCGCGGCTCAGGGGCGGACGCTGGGAAGGTGACGCGCGGTGAAGAAACTCACGGTGATCTACGTCAGCTACAACTCCGGCCGGGAGATCCTGGCCAGCGTGGCCAGTCTGCGTGAGGCGGGATGCCGCCACGAGCTGGAGATCATCGCGGTGGACAACGCCAGCCCGGACGGCAGCGCGAAGCTGCTGGCCGAGCAGGAGGGCCTGACCCTCATCGCCAACGACCTCAACCTCGGATACGGCAAGGCCGTCAACCTGGGGATCGAGGCCTCGAGCGGCGACTACTACCTGGTGCTGAACCCCGACGTCCTCGTGAATCCCGACGCCGTGGACACCCTGGTGGAGTTCATGGAACAGCACCCCCAGGCCGGCCTCGCCGGGGCGAAGCTGCTCAACGAGGACGGCAGCCTGCAGCACTCCTGCCGCAGCTTCTACACCTTCTGGACGATCCTGCTCAGGCGCACGCCGCTCGGGAAGCTGTTCCCCAAGAGCCGCGCGATCCGTCATCACCTCATGCTCGACTTCGATCACGCCTCGAATCGCCGCGTGGACTGGGTGCTCGGCGCCTGCATGCTCGTGCGCCGCAGGGCGGTGGAGGAGGTGGGTCCCATGGACCCGCGCTTCTTCCTGTACTTCGAGGACGTCGACTGGTGCTACCGCATGAACACGCGCGGGTGGGAGGTGTGGTACGTCCCCGACGCGGAGATGACCCACGTCCACAAACGCGCCAGCGCGAAGAACCCCTTCAGCCGCAGCCTGCTGGCCCACGTGACGAGCTTCGTGCACTACACGGAAAAGTGGAACCCGGCCGCCTACCTGCTCAAGCGCTACCGCAACCCGGTGAAGGGCATCACGCTGCTCGCCCTGGATTTCGTCGCGGCCGGCGGCGCCTACCTGGCGGCCATCGCGCTGCGCCGCTCCTTCCACCTGGACTACTTCAACGCCGAGCCCTACCAGCGCTTCGCGCTGCTCTACTTCGTCATCGTGCTGGGCACCTTCTACCTGACCGGCCTCTACCGCAGCAGCCGCCGCGAGAGCGGCAGCCTGGAACTGCTGAACCTGGGCCGGGCCGGGCTGCTGGCCGGCGTCACCCTGATGACCACCACCTTCCTCACCAAGGAGCGCATCGTCTCCCGCGCGGTGGTGCTGGCCAGCGTCGTGCTGCTCGTGGTGTTCACCTGGCTGCTGCGCGGCGGGCTGCGCGCCCTGCACCGGGTGCTCCTCCGATACAACTTCGATCTTCGGCGCCTGGTGATCGTGGGCGACGAGAACGAGGCCGCCGAACTGGGCGGCCTCGTGCTGCGCCACCCCGAGCTCGGCCTGGAACTGGTGGGCCGGGTCTCCGCCTCGGGCGGGAGCGGGGACGAGAGCGCCATCGGCAACCTGGAGGGGATCGAGCGGATCGCCGAGGCCGAGCGCGTACAGGAGATCCTGGTGGCGCCCTCGGCCAGCGGTTCGCCGGCTCTCGCCTCGCTGCTGATCTGGTGCCGCGGGCGCAACATCGACCTGCGCCTGCTGAGCGACTTCGCCGGCACCATGGGACGCGGCGCGCGCGCCGAGGAGTTCCTCGGCCTGCCCGCGGTAGCCTATCGCATGGAGGGGCTCTACCCCCTGCAGCGCCTGCTCAAGCGCAGCGTCGACCTGCTCGTCGCCCTGCCCGCCTTCCTCCTGACCGTGCTGCCCGGGCTGCTGCATCTGCTGCTGGCCCGCGCCACGGGTCACGCGGGCCGGGTGCGCATGGACATCCTCGGCCTGCGCGGCGCGCGGGTGCTCTTTCCCATCGCCCTCACGCGCCGGGGCCGCCCCTGCAGCGACCTCTGCAACCCCTGGGCCTACCTGTCCGTGATCGCCGGCCATCTCAGCCTGGTGGGACCCATGCCTCGCACGCACATTCCCGTGGAGGCGGAAGACCTTCCCGCGCTCCTGGAGATGCGGCCCGGCCTCACAGGCGCCTGGCGGCGTCACGGACGCGTGGACGAGCTCGGCTCCTCCCGCAACCTCGACCTCTTCTACCTTCGCAACTGGAGCCCCGGGCTCGATCTCCAGCTCTGGCTGGAGACCCTCGGCGCGCAGCTCAGGGGCGAGCATCCCGATCTCCTGCTCGCGGGCGCCGACGGCGCGGCGGGTGCGAAGGAGGCCGGCAGGGACGCCGCGAGCGTCTCCGGCAGGAAAGGAAACGGATGATTCCGCGCAGAACTTTCGCGAAGTACCGCCCGCTTCTCGTCGCGTCCGCGATTCTGGTCGCCCTCGCGGGAGTCGCGACGGCCCTGGAGTCCTGGGAGGTCTACACCGATCCCAGCACGCTCTACGCCATCTCCGTGGCCGACGACGCGGTCTGGGCGGCCGGCCGCGGCGGCCTGCTGCGGCAGGACCGCGCGACGGGCGAGATCTCCCACATCACGCCGGCCCAGGGGCTGCCCGGTATCGACCTGGCGGATGTCCTGGCGCTCGACGGGGAGATCTGGATCGCCACCGCGGAAGAGGGCCTCGCGCGCTACACGCCCGGAGACGCCGAACCCTGGTTCCGCTATCAAACCCTGCCGCAGGGCCTGGCCCACGACAACATGCTCTGCCTGACGGAGGGGCCCGACGGTGCGCTCTGGTACGGCACCGAGGCGGGTTGCGGACGCATCCTCGGCAGCTCCCACGACATCTGGTCCACCCTGCAGGGCCTGAACAACGACAGGGTCAACGCACTCGCCTTC
>CAYNQX010000001.1:0-217155 GCA_964399495.1 uncultured bacterium | reverse complement strand
GAGGGCGGCCGGCTCGCCGTCTCGCTGGGCGAGCTGGGAACGGGCGGGCGTGAGGACACCGTCTTCCTGTACGACACGGGAACGGGCTGGACCGATCTCGGCGCGGGCATGCCGAACGACTACCATCTGCCCGGCTACGGCTGGCTCGAGTACGGCGCCATCACCATGGTGGGGGACGAGGTATGGCTGGGGGGCACCGTCTACGGCGGCATCGGCCCCGGACTCCTTCACTACGACGGCGCCGCGTGGCTGCACGAGCCCATGGCCGATCGCAGCCTGGGCACGGAAACCCGCGCGATGAGCGTGACGACGGACGACGATGTCTGGTGGCTGAGCACGGTCGGCGGCGCCCGCTTCAGCGACGGCCAGTGGGAGCGCTATCCCACCGACCCCTCCCTGGGCGGCCTGCCCCGCTTCTGCCTGGACGTCCTGGAGGACTCCGAGGGCTGGGTCTGGTTCAACAACTTCACGGGCGCCTTCGGCCGTCTCAACATCGACACCGGCGAGCAGGACCTGATCGCCGACGACGACTACTGGATCATCCGCATGCTCGAGGACGATCTCGGGAACCGCTGGTTCTGCCAGAACGGCCAGGCGAGCGATCGCACCCTGTCGGTATACGACGCGAGCGGAACCTGGCACGAGTTCCTCCAGTCCAGCAGCCCGTTGCCGGGCGATGTCGTCGACCGCTTCGCCATGCTCAGCTCCACGCGGATCGCCTGCATGGTCCACGGCGTCGGCCTCTGGATCTGGGAGACGAACGGCACGCTCGACGACGACGGCGACGATACGACCTGGAGCGTCGGATCCGGCATCCACGACCCCGACGGCCTCATCGAGACGGACACCCAGGCCTCCTCCATCGATGTCGACGCGAGCGGCCATCTCTGGATCGGGCAGCCCTCGGGCCTCGTCCGTGTGCTCTCCCAGGGCGGCAGCTATCGCGCGAAGGCGAGCATCGGCGCGAAGAGCATGTTCGAGGACGGCATGATCGTGGCGCAGGTTCACGACGTCGCCTGCTCCGTCGACGGCAGCGTCTGGGTGGGCACCGAGGGCGGCCTCTCCCGGGTGCGGCTGGACATCGAGAACGACGGCGGTCAGGAGCTGCTGCGCTGGACGGTCCGCAACTGGACGAACGAGGCCGGCCGCGAACAGTATGGAACGGATCTCCACGGCCCCGAGGTGCTCGCGCCCCTGCCGCACCCGCGCGTGACCCAGGTGGAGGTGGAGAGCGGCGGCGACGTGATCTGGCTGGGCACCAACATCGGCCCGGTGCGCCTCGCGATCTCTCCGGATCCGCCAGGGGATCCCGAGGCCGTCGCGGAGGCCTGGGTCTATCCGAACCCGGTGCGCTCCTCCCTCGGGCACGACGAGCTGCGGCTGGGGGGCATCGACGAGGCGGCGCGGGTGACCGTCTACAACCTGGAGGGTCAGCTCGTCCGCGAGATGGGCCTGGTCGAGCCCGGCGACGTGGCCTGGGACTTGCAAACCCGCTTCGGCAACCGCGCCGTGAGCGGCGTCTACCTGCTGAAGCTGCAGATCCGCGGCGAGTTCGCGTTCAGGCGCGTGGCCCTGGTGAGATAGGGGAAGACGTGAAGAAGATCCTCATCATCGGCGCCGGCGAGGCCGGACGCATGGTGGCCGCCGAGATCGACGCCGACGCCGCGCTCGGCCTCGAGCTCATCGGCTGGCTCGACGACGCCCCCGCGCTGGCGGACGGCGACGTGGCGGGTCGACCCGTGCTCGGCGTCAGCGACGATCTGGCCGCGGTGGCGGCGCGCGAGTCGGTGGACGAGGTGATCCTGGCGATCCCCAGCGCCGAGGGGCGCGTGGTCAGGCACCTGGTTCGCGTCTGCCAGGAGGCGCAGCTTCCCTTCAAGATCGTGCCGGGGATCCGTGAGATCGTCACCGGCGACGTGCAGATATCCCAGATCCGCGACCTCAACCCCGCGGACCTCCTCGGCCGCGAGACCGTGGACTTCCAGCCCGAGCCCGTGCGGCGCAGCCTGGCGGGCAAGGTGGTGTTCATCTCCGGGGCCGGCGGGTCCATCGGCAGCGAGATCGCGAGGCAGGTGGCCCGCCTCGCGCCCGAGCGTCTGATCCTGATGGGACGCGGCGAGAATTCGATCTTCGAGATCGAGAACGAACTGCGCGACGCGCACCCCGAGCTGCCGATCGACGGCCTCATCGCCGACATGCGCGACCGCGAGCGGATGCTGCGCCTGGCGGACGAGCTGAAGCCGGCGGTCGTGTTCCACGCCGCGGCCCACAAGCACGTGCCCTACATGGAGGCCTTCCCCACCGAGGCCTTCCTCAACAACGTCCTCGGCACCCGCAACCTGCTCGACTTCTGCCGGGCGGCCGGCGCCGAGCGCATGGTGATGCTGTCCACCGACAAGGCCGTGGATCCCGCCGGCGTCATGGGCGCGAGCAAACGCCTGGCCGAGCTGCTGCTGCTGCGCGAGGCGGCGGCGAACCAGGCATCGGGAGTGGGCACGCGCTTCCTCTCGGTGCGCTTCGGCAACGTCCTGGCCAGCCGCGGCTCGGTGGTGCCGCTGTTCCAGCGGCAGATCGCCGCGGGCGGGCCGGTCACCGTCACCGACGCCGAGGCGACACGCTACTTCATGACGATCAAGGAGGCGAGCCAGCTCGTGATCCAGGCCGGCAGCAGCGGCGCCGGCGGGGAGATCTTCATCCTCAACATGGGGGAGAGCGTGGAGATCCTGGAGCTGGCGCGCAGCATCATCCGCATGTCCGGCTTCGAGCCCGACGTGGACATTCCCATCCGCTTCACCGGGCTGCGGCCCGGCGAGAAGCTGCACGAGCAGCTCATGACCCGCGGCGAGGCGGAGGTGAGCGAGTTCGGCGAGCAGCTCATGATCATCCGTCCGGAGCTGCCCGAGAATCTCGAGCTGGACGAACTGCTCGCCGAGCTCACCCAACTGGCGACCGCGGGGGAGGCCGAACGCCTGCGCGAGCGCATGCTCGCCTTCGCCCAGAAGATGAAGGACCTGCTGTGATGGATCACGACAAGACCCTGCCGGCCATCGAGGGCGGCGCGCCTGTGCGCGAGGAGCGCCTGCCCTTCTTCCGCCCGAGCCACGGCGAGGAGGAGATCGCCGCGGTGGTGGAGACCCTGCGTTCGGGATGGCTGACCATCGGCCCCCGCACCCAGGAGTTCCGCGCGGCGTTTCTCGAGCAGGTGGGGCTGGCCCACGGCTGGCCGCTGAACAGCTGCACCTCCGCGCTCTTCCTGGCCTGCAAGGTGCTGGGCCTGGGGCCCGGCGACGAGGTGATCACGAGTCCGAACACCTTCGCCGCCTCGGTGAACGTCATCCATCACGCGGGCGCGACGCCGGTGCTCGCGGACATCGAACTCGAGACCGGCGGTCTCGATCCCGCCGCGGTGGAGGCCGCGATCACGCCGAAGACCCGCGCGATCCTGGCCGTGCACTACGGCGGCCAGCTCTGCCGCATCGAGGAACTCGCGACGCTGGCGCGTGAGCGACGGATCCTTCTGATCGAAGATGCCGCGCACGCCTTCGGCGCCGACCACGAAGGACGGCCTCCGGGCGACTTCGGCGACATGGCGGCCTTCTCGTTTTACGTCACCAAGAATCTCAGCACGGGAGAGGGTGGGTTCCTCAGCTGTCGCAACGATGAGCTGGAAAACGAGATCGCCCTCATGAGCCTGCACGGCATGGACCAGGGTGCCTGGAAGCGCTACACCGACCGCGGCAGCTGGTTCTACGACCTCAGCCGCTTCGGTTACAAGTGCAACCTCACCGATATCCAGGCCTCTCTCGGTCTCGTTCAGCTGGGCAGGGCCGAAGGTCTCCAGGCCGCCCGCACCCGCTCCGCCGAACGCTACCTGGCGAACCTCGCCGGCGAGGATGCGCTGATTCTGCCGAAGACGCGCGCGGGCAACCTTCACAGCTGGCACCTCTTCGCGCCGCGTCTGGTGGACGACGCTCTCGCCATCGACCGCGACCGCTTCCTCACGGCCCTCGCGGCCGAGGGGATCGCGCCCAGCCTGCACTTCATTCCGATCCACCACCACTCGGTGCATCGCGAGTTCTTCGGCGAGGATCTCGGCGCCGGGCTGCCGAACAGCGAGGCCTTCTACCGCGGCTGCTTCAGCCTGCCCCTGTTCCCCGGCATCACCGGCGACGAGGTCGACCAGGCCAGCGAGGCCGTCCTCAAGCTGATCCGCCACTACCGGAGCTAGGCGTGAGCGCAAAGGCCCCACCCATCCGGCTGGAACGCGAGTTCGACGGGGCGGAGCTGGACGCCTTCCTCGCCACGGCCCGCGGCGCCTGCTTCTATCACGGCAACACCTGGCTGCGATCGCTGGCCGACATCTACGGCTATCGTCTGGGATGGCTCGCCGCGCGCGAGGGCGGCCGGCTTCTCGGCCTGCTGCCCTTCGCCGAGAGCCGCCGGTATGGGCTCGTCCACAGGCAGAGCCTGCCCTTCGGCACCTACGGCGGGCCGGCGCTGGCCCCGGAGGCCGACGACGCCCTGGCCGGACAGCTCTGCGAACGTTTTCTCGCGGGCATCGGCGGCGCGGTGCAGCGGCTGAGCCTGATCCTGCCGCCGGGCAGCGAGTGGGCCGACGCCACGCTGGTCACGAAGGGGCTGCGCACCCAGGTACTCGACCTGAGCCCCGGCTGGGAGACGATCTTCGCCGACTCCTTTCGCAAGGAGAAGCGACGCCAGGCGCGCAAGGCCCTGCGCGAGGGCGTGGTGGTGGCCCGCAGCTTCGACGAGCGGGACGTCGCGGACTACTATCCCATCTACCTCGAGCACGCGCGTCGCTGGCGGCTCGCGGAGGTGACACCCGCCCGGCACCTGCAAAGGCTGGTGACCGATCACGAGGGCGTCCGCTTCTGGGTGGCCCGGCACCAGGGCGAGGTCGTGGGGGCGCATTTCAACCTGCACTTCCGCGGCGACATCATCGCCTGGCACGGAACCGCCAGCGTGGCGCATCGTCATCTGGCTCCCAGCGTGCTCCTGTACGCCATCAACCTGGAGCAGGCCTGCGCCGACGGGGAGCTGCGCTTCAACTTCGGCGGCAGCGACGCCAACGATCCCCTGTACGACTTCAAGGCCGCGTTCGGCGCCCGGCCAGCGGACTACCCGCTGGTGCGCCGCGCGGGCGCGCTCTACCGCGCCCTGGGAAAACTGCGTGGGGGTGACGCATGAGCCCGGGGCGCTCACGGGTCGGCAGCAACGCGCTCTTCCTCCTGCTACAGGGGGCGGGCGCGAGCGTGTTCGGCCTCGTCCACATGAAGCTCTTCGCGTTGAGTCTCGGCCGCGAGGGCTACGGGCTCTTTCTCGTGCTGAGGGGCCTGGCGGTGCTGATGGCCGCCGTGGCCGTGCTGGGCCTGCCCCAGCTCGCCCAGCGCTTTCTGCCCCAGCTCGAGACGCGCGGCGAGCGGGGGCGGATCTTCGCTTCCGTGGGCGTCCTGCTGGCCGGGACCCTCGTCGCCTTCGCGCTGGTGTCCCTGCTGGCCGACCGCTTCTGGCCGACCCTCGCGGGGCACTTTCTTCCGTCCGCGGGGGGCGAGGTCGTCCTGCTCAGGGAAACCCTGCTGCTGGCGCTGGCGCTCGGACTCGCGGAGCTGGTCTCCGGCTTCTATCAGGGGCTTCGCCGCATGGGGCCGATGGCCCTGGCGGAACTGATCGGACTCGCGGGGCTGACCCTGCATCTCTTCCTGCGTCGCGACGGCCTCGACGCGGGCGCCGCCATGGACCTGTTCAGCCTCTGGTTCCTGCTGAGGGCCGCGGTCCTGCTGCTGATCCTGCCGCGCTGGATCCCACGGCGGGGCGCGGACGAGCGCGCACCCGCCGCCCTGCGGATCGACGCCAGGCAGATCCTCGACTACTGGCTGCTCAGCCTGCCCCTGCGCTGGCTGGGCCTGGCCTACTTCGAACTCGACCGCTACGTCATCGGCATGGTGGCCGCCCTCGAGCTCGTGGCCCTGTTCCACGTGCCCGCGCGGCTGGTGGGCGTGAGCAAGCGCTTCCTGGCCGCGCCGGTACTCTCGTTCCAGGCGGAGGTGAGCCGCTTCTACGAGGAGAGACGCGAAGGCGAACTCGCGCAGCGGCTCCAGCTCTTCCTGCGGGGACAGGTGGCCCTTTCCCTCTGGCTGGCCGCGGCGCTCTTCCTGCTGGCCAGGCCGCTGATCCTGCTCATCTCGACGCCCGAGTATCTGGTGAGCCTGCCGCTGCTCGCCCTGCTGCTCGTCACCCTGCCCCTGGGCAGCCTGGTGGCGGTGCTCGAGGCGGCGCTGCGCGGCCTGGACGGTCTGCGGCCGGTGCTGCTGGGCAACCTGATCTGGGCGATCGTCTACTACGGCAGCCTGCCCTGGCTGCTGGACCGGGTGGGTCTCGCGGGGCTGGGCGTCGCGCAGCTCGCCGCGGCCGCTCTGCAGTCGGTCTGGGTGCTGGGGGTCGGTCGACGTCGGGGTTGGCTGAGCGGCGCGTTCCGGGGTATCGTGCGCAGCCTGGTGTGGGGCGGAGCGCCGGCGATCGTCGCCGTGGTCGCGGCCCTCGCCTGGCCGGGTCGCGACGGGCTCGCGCCGGCGGGTCTCGGCCCGGTCGTCGGGCTGGCGCTGCTGGCCGGCGGCGCGCTCTGGGTGAGTCGCGGAGAAGGCCTGTTCCGGGCGGACGAGAAGCGCTGGCTCCTGGCCCGCCTGCCCGGGCCGCTGTCCGGAGGCCGTCTGGCCGCGCTGCTGAGGGCCGAGGGGGAGACGTCGTGAGAATCGCACTGATGAGCGACGGCGGAAACGTCCATACCCGCCGCTGGGCCGCCTACCTGCGGGACCAGGGCGACGACGTGCTCCTGCTAACCCTCCAGGATCCCGTCGAGATGCCGGTGCCCGCGCGTCGCCTCGGTCCCTATCCGCCGCCCCAGATGCTCGGCTACAGCCTGGCCGCGCGCCCGGCCCGGCGGGCGCTGGCGCGGTTCGCGCCCGACCTGGTCAACGCGCACTTCGTGCCCAACTACGGCTGGATGGCGATGCTCTGCCGGGTCCGTCCCTGGGTGCTCTCCACCTGGGGCAGCGACGTGCTGGTGAACCCGCATCGCAGCCCCTTCCACCTGTGGCGCGCCCGGCGCGTGATGCGCGCCGCCGACCTGCTCACGAGCGACGCGCGGATGCTCACCGGCGCGATCCACACCCTGGCCGGCGATCACCTGTCCGTGCTCACCGCGCCCATGGGCATCGACCGCGCGCTGTTCGAGAGCGGCGATGCCGCCGCCCCGCGGGAGAAGGTGATCCTGCACAACCGCAACCTGGAGTCGGTCTACGACGTCCACACCGTCCTGCGCGGTTTTCTCGGCTTCTCCCAGCTCTTTCCCGACTGGCGCCTGCGTCTCGCCGGCGACGGCAGCCAGCGCGCCGAGCTCGAGCGCCTGGCGAACTCCCTCGGTCTCGGCGACAAGGTCGTTTTTCTCGGGCGCATGCCCAGGGAGAGCCTCATGGACGAGCTGCGCCGCGCCACGATCTACCTGTCGGCGAGCCTCTCGGACAGCACCAGCGTCTCGCTGCTGGAGGCGATGGCCCTCGGCGCCTACCCCGTTCTCAGCGACATCCCCGCGAACCGGGAATGGATCGCCGCGCCGCCCCAGGGCCTCTACTTCCGGCCGGGGCTGGCCGAGGGCCTGACGCGCTCGCTCCTGGAGGCGCTGGCCATGCCGGAGGAGGCGCGCAGGCAGGCGGTGCGGGTCAATCGGCGCGAGATCGGCGAGCGCGCGATCTGGGAAGAGAACATGGCCGGCCTGCGCGACCGCTTCCTGGAGCTCGCCGAGCGGGGAGGGCGCGCGTGAAGCAGCGCCGATTCCTGATGGTGGCCTACTTCTTCCCGCCCATGGGCGACGGCGGCGTGTTCCGCAGCCTCAAGCTGGCGCGCTACCTGCCCGAGCACGGCTGGCGGCCCCGCGTGCTCTGCGGCCGTCCCGAAGACTACTGGGTGCGCGACGACACTCTGCTGGACGAACTCCCCGCCGACCTCGAGGTGAACCGCGTGGGCGGTCTCACGGGGCAGGGCCTCCTGCGCCGCCTGCGCTCGGGCCGCGGCGGGGGAGAGGGCGGGAAGCCGGCGACCGCGAGCCGGCGATCGAGCGGCCTGTTCCAGGGCCTGCGTCGTCTCGGCGACGCGCTGCTGCTGCCCGACTCCTACGCCGGCTGGATCCCCGCCGCGTTGAAGGCGGGGCGCCGGATGATCCGCGAGGGCGACGTGGAGCTGATCTACTCCAGCAGTCCTCCCGACAGCAGCCACATGGTGGCGCGGCGACTGGCCGCCGAGAGCGGCCTGCCCTGGGTGGCGGACTTCCGCGACCCCTGGTTCAACCTGCATCTGAAGGCGCCGCCCACCTTCCTGCATCGCGCCTGGCACGCGTCGCGCGAGGCGCGGGTGCTGCGCGAGGCGCAGGTGGTGGCGGTGACCGAGGGCTGGCGACGGCACTACGCCGAGCACGCCGCCCGTCCGCCGCGGCTGATCCGCAACGGATTCGATCCCGCCGATTTCGCGGAGCTCGCCCCGTCCCCGGCGACCGGCGCCAGCGACGATGAGCGGATCGAGATCCTGCACACCGGCAAGCTGAGCCTCACCCGCTCGGCGCGCCCTCTCTTCGCCGGCCTGGCGGCGCTGCTGTCGCAGCGGCCCGAGCTGGCCTCGCGCCTGCGCGTGCGCTTCATCGGGCCGCGGGAGAGCGACAACGAGGCCGCCGCCGTCGAGATGGGCGTGAACGAGGTGGTGCGTTTCGAGGATTCGGTGCCTCACGCCGAGAGCGTGGCGCGGCAGGCCGCTGCGGATCTCCTTCTCCTGATCAAGCACGACGATCCGCGCTACAGGGATCTCGTGCCGGGGAAGTTCTACGAATATGTCGCCGCGGGGCGCCCCATCCTGGCCATGACGCCGGCCAGCGAGGTGGAGTCGCTCATGGATAGGCATCATCTGGGCTGGACCTGCCGGCCCGGTGTGGGTAGCGTACGGGACGGGCTCGAAACCGCGCTGGCGGCCCTGGACGCGGGCGACTGGAGTCGGCCCGAAACGCCCGAGGAGTTCAGCCGTCCGTCGCAGGCCCGGGCAATGGCGGAGCTCTTCGACGAACTCCGCGCGGAGCACGACGAGAAGGGGGGTAGGCCGTGATGCGATTCCTGGAAGGCCGCGAGCGTCAGTCGCTGCTGGCCGTCGCCCTGCTCTATCTCCTCGCCCAGGCTCCGCTGTGGGGCTACCTCACCGATGACACCTACATCCATCTCGTCTACGCGCGTCACCTGCTGCTCGGCAAGGGCTGGGTGTTCAACCTGGGCGAGCCCTCCTACGGCAGCACCAGCCCCCTCTGGGTGCTCCTGCTCGCGCCCTTCGCCAGCGGCGAGGCGGCGGGGCTGCTGGCCGCGCGCGTCTTCTCGATCGGCGCCGGCCTGGCCTCGGTGTTCGTGTTCCACAAGCTCGCGTCCCGCGCGATCCGCAGGGAGGGCCTGCGGGTCCTGGCGACGCTCTGCTTCGCCACCGAACTCTGGTTCCTTCGCTGGAGCGCGTCGGGCATGGAGAGCAGCCTGGCCGTGCTGGTGCTGCTGCTGTTCTTCGACCGGCTGGCCGCGGCGCCACGGCGCTCGACGGGCGTGGTGGGCGTGGGTCTCCTCGCCGGCCTGGCCGGCCTGGTGAGACCGGAGTACTATCTGCTCGTCGCCCTGCTCATGGGCCTCGCCCTGTTCAGCCCGCGCTGGCGGTCGCGGATCGGGCTGCTGCTGCTGGGGGTCGCGATTCCGCTGCTGCCCTGGCTGATCTTCTCCCATCTCGAACTCGGGGGGGCGTTCCCCTCGACCGCCGCCGCGAAGAGCCGCGGTTGGCAGGGCATCGAGCACTTCGCGCTTCAGACCTGGCGCCTGCTCAAGGTGCCGCTGAGCAGTCAGGCGGCGCTGCTCGCGACGGCGGCCACGGGCGCCCTGGCCTGTCTGCTGGGGGGGCGGTGCCGCAGGCCCCTGTTCGGGGATGGCCGCTCGGGCGGACGCTTCCGTTTCTACGCGCTGCTCGCCGCGCTGTGGGGGCTCGGCCTGCCGGCCGTGTTCCTGCTGAAGGACGTGCAGGTGATCAGCCGCTACCTGCTGCCGGTCACTCCCCTGTTGCCGCTGGCCGCGTTCTACTTCGTCGACTACTGGTCGGAGCGAGCGCCGGCGCTGCTGCGCTACGCTCCCCTGATCATGCTGCTCCACCTGGCGCCGAACGCCTGGCTCTACGCGACCCAGGTGCAGCCCTATACCCAGCGCTTCAGCGCCGATCTGGAGTCGAGCCTCGGGGAGATCGCGGACTACCTACACCGCCGCGCGGTTCACGACGCTCGCGTGGCCGCGCCGGACATCGGCCTCCTCGGCCTCCGTTCGGGCTGCGAGATCGTGGACCTGGGCGGGCTGATCCATCCGGAGATCGCGGAGATCTGGCACGAGACGGGCTACGACGAGATGCTGGAAACCCTCTCCTTCCTGAAGGTCCGCGAGGCGGAGTATCTCGTCGACCGGCATCCCGTGCCCTCGCGGCTGGCCGGCCTGACTCCGGACGGTCACGTGGTCATGCCGCTCTTGCAGCGACCGGTGCGGGGCCTGGGGCTGCGCAAGCCGGAGGCCCTGGTGTACACGCTCTATCGAATCGGTCCGCCGCGTGAGGAGCCCGCCTCGTCCGTGACGCCGCCCGCCCGGACCCCGTGAGACCCCGCGGTTGATACGCCTCCATGATCACTTTATGATGATGGGGCGCCCGCACTCGCTTTCCCGTGAGAAACGAGGAGTCATGAATCGAAGCGTCGCGATCCTCTGCTTTCTGGCGGTCTGCCTGACGGCGGCTCCCGCGCTCGCCGAGCGAGCCGGCGGCGCCTTCGCTCCCCGCGAGCATCCGTCTTCGGAGGGCAGCGCGGTCGACGCCGTGATCATCACCTCCACGGAGATGGCGCCCGTCTTCCAGACCCTGGCCGACTGGCACGTGAAGCGCGGCTCCCGGACCGTGGTGAAGGACCTGGACTGGATCGCCGCTCACTACCCGCCGGGACGAGACGTCGCCGAGAACGTTCGCTTCTTCCTGCAGGACGCCCACGCGGCCTGGGGCCTCTCCACCGTGATCCTCGGCGGCGACAGCGACGTGATTCCCGCCCGCTACGCCACTTCATACGCCGCAGGCCCCGTGGGCCAGCAGGTGCCCACCGACCTCTACTTCGCCTGCCTGGACGGCAACTGGAACGCCGACGGTGACGAGCGCTGGGCCGAGCCCGTGTACGCCGACAACATCGGCGACGCCGCGGACCTGGTGCCCGAGCTCTGGGTGGGGCGCATCCCCGTGAGCGACGCGGAGGCCGCGCAGGCGGTCGTGGACAAGCTCATCGCGTATCGCATGAGCGAGCACGTGGGCTTCGAGGACCGCATGCTCTTCCTGGCCGAGGTGCTGTTCCCCTCCACGTGGGTGCCCGGCGATCCCTTCGAGGATATCCTCGTCGACGGCGCCGACTACGCCGAGGGCCTCATCACGCGGGCCCTCGGTGATCAGATGCGTCACGCGGAGCTGTTCCAGAGCTGGGATAGTCCCCTCTGGGACGGTTTCATCGTCGATCCCGAGCCCCTGACCGTGCAGTCCTCCCTCGACTCCATGGAGACGGGCGGCTTCGCTTTCGTCGACCAGAACGGCCACGGCTATCGCTACAACATGTCGGTGGGGGACGGCAGCGTCGACGTGCCCATGGCCCTGGCCCTCACCAACCCGGTGCCCTTCCACCTGAGCCTGATGAACTGCACCTCCACGGCATTCGACTTCGACTGCCTGGGCGAGAACTTCCTGCGCAATCCGAACGGCGGGGCCATGGGCGTGTTCGGCACCACGCGCAAGAGCTTCCCGATTCACAGCTGGCGCTATCCCGACCTCTACTACAAGGCGATCTTCCAGGACGACCTCACGCAGCCGGGCGCGGCGATCCATCAGCTTCGCGAGACGATGGTGCCGAACGACGACGGTCCCGGCTTCGACCGCTGGACTTATCTCATCATGAACTTCCTTGGCGATCCCCTGCTCGATACCTGGGCGGGCGAGCCGCGCGATCTCGTGATCTCCGCGCCCGCGGGGGCGACGCTCGGCTGGCAGCTCCTGGCTTTCCACGTGGAGAGCGACGGCGTGCCGGCCGAGGGGATCCGTCTCACCCTCTTCAAGGACGAGGAGGTCTGGGCCTCGGGCCTCACCGACGCCGCGGGCGACTGCACGCTCCCGGTTCAGCCCCTGAGCGCCGGGGATCTCACCCTCACCACCTGGGGCGCCAACTGCGTCATGGAGACGCAGGTGATCCCGGTGACGGTGAGCGGCGAGGCCTTCCCCCACCTCGCCGACTGGCAGATCGACGACGCCCCCGCCCACGACGCCCTCAACGACGGCGACGGCCTGCTCGAGGCGGGCGAAACCGTCGCGTTCCTGGCCGAACTCGTCAACGACGGCGACCTGGCCACCGGCGACTTCGACCTGCGTCTGGAGTCCCTGGACGACTCCCTCGCCGTGCTCGTCGACACCGAGGCGGTGCCCTCCCTCGCGCCCGGAGCGGGTGCCTGGACCTCGGGCGCGCACAGGCTCCGCGCGGCGCCCGGCACGCCGGACGGTTCGATCCTGAAGCTGGCGCTCCACATGGAATCCCGACGCGGGCTGCCCCGCAGCGACACGCTGTCGGTGGCCGTGCGCGCGCCCCGCTATCGCCTGGCCGACTGGGACTTCACGGACGCGGGCAACGGCGACGGCATCTTCGACGAGAGCGAGCCCTGGCGCGGCGCGCCCCGCTGGGTGAACCTGGGCGGCGGCAGCGGCGGCGAGCTCACGGTGGATCTGACCTCCCTCGACGTGGATCTGGTCGTGGACGAAGCTCAGGTCGTCCTGTCGGCGCTGGAGCAACTCGAGGAGGGCCGGGCCGATCCGGGCTTCCTGATCCGCCGCGTGAACCCCTACCTGAACTACCTCGCGCGGATCGAGATCACCGATCCCTTCGGCCGGAGCTGGGTCGACACCATCGGCTTTCAGCCTCCACCGCCGCCGAGCGGCCTGGCCTCCGACACCAGCGGCGGCGCCGATCGGCTGGAGCTGATCTGGGACCCGGTGGACTACGCGGGTCTCGCCGGCTACCTGGTCTACATGACCCAGGGCAGTCCGGATCAGTTCGCGCGCGTGACGCCGCTTCCCCTGTCCCACTCGGGGCTCTCCCTCGCGAACCTGGCCGAGAACACGCTCACCTGGCTCTACGTCACCGCGGTCGACTCGAGCGGCATGGAGAGCGTGCCCTCCGACACCCTGATGACCTCCACCAACCCCTCGCAGTTGACCGGCTTCCCGCGGGAGACCCTCGGCAGCAGCTCCTGCAGCGTGGGCGTGGCCAACGTGGCCGGGGACGACCGGCTCGAGCTGATCTGCGCGGCCGACTACCTGTACGTGTGGCACCACGACGGCGGCGAGCCCTACGACGGCGATCTCGAGAGCGAGACCCTGGGCGTCTACACCACCGAGGTGCGGGACGTGGCCGGGGCCATCACCCTGCTACCGCTGCTGGACAACGGTTACCGACAGATCGTCGTGGCGGCCCGCGACGGCGGCGGCGACGCGACGAAGGGCTTCTACGTCCTCGATCACCAGGCCCAGGTGCTGCCGGGCTGGCCTCGGCCCACCCTCGACTGGGTGTGGGCGAATCCCGTCGGCGCCGACCTCGACGGCGACGGCGACCTCGAGATCGCGGGGGTCGACCGCAGCGGCAACCTGTACGCCTTCCACGCCGACGGCAGCGAGCTCGTCGACGGCGACGACAACCCCGGCACCGTCGGCATCCTGGCCCGCGGCCTGGGCAGCTACGGCGACGGCAGTCCCGCCGCCGCCGATCTCGACGGCGACGGCGACGACGAGCTCGTCGTCATGGGGGGCTCGGGGCACAAGTTCCTGCATGTCATCGACGAGAACGGCGACGACCTGCCGGGCTGGCCCGTCGATCTGGACCCCGCGAACGCCTGGCCCGCCCTCAAGGAGAGCTGTCCGCTGCTGGTGGGGAACCTCGACGGCGATCCCCTGAACGAGCTCGAGATCGTGCTCCACAGCGACATGGATTCCCTCTACGTGTTCCGCGCCGACGGCAGCCTCTATCCCGGCTACCCGCTGCCGATGATCACGAACAACTACGGCGTCGCGCCCGGCCCCGCCCCGGTGGACCTGGATAACGACGGCGACCTGGAGCTCTTCGTCGTCGAGGTGATCGGCCTCGGCAATTCGCGGCTGCACCTCATGGACCACGACGGCGTCGATCGTCCCGGCTGGCCCCTGGCGCTGCCCGCGCACTCGGAGTGCAGCCCCGTGATCGGCGACCTGGACGGCGACGGCGAGATGGAGTTCGTCATCGGCAGCGAGCAGGGGATCCTGTTCGGCTTCCGCGAGGACGCCACGGTGCAGCCCGGCTTCCCGATCGACGTCGGCGGCGAGATCCGCGGCACGCCCGCCTTGGCCGACCTGGACGGCGACGGCGACGTCGAGCTGCTGGTGTCCACCTGGAACCGCAGGGTCCTGGTGTGGGACTTCGACGGTCCCTTCGGTCAGGCCCACACGCCCTGGCCCACGCTCTCGGGCAACTTCCATCGCGCCGGCCGGGCGGGATTCTGGGACGACGTCCCCGTGCTCCTGAGCGACGTTCGCCTGGAGGCCCGCCCCGGCGCCGCCTCCATCGCGTGGCGCGCGGCCGACCCCGAGCCGCGGAGCTGGGGGCTGGAGCGGCGCGAGCGCGCCGCGGGCGGCGTCTGGAGCGCGCCCACGACCCTGGCGGAGGCGCTGCGCCCCGACCTCCAGGGCTGGTGCCGCTATCTCGACGAGAACCTGCCGGGCGGCCGCGAGTACGAGTGGTTCGCCCGACTGGCCGACCAGCGGATCTCGCTGGGCAGCCTGAGCATCGAGGCGCCGGCGGCGCGCGACCGCTTCCTGGGCGCGCACCCCAACCCATTCAACCCCAGCACGACCCTCGTCTTCGAACTGCGCAGCGCCGGCCCGGCGCGCATGGCGATCTACGACGTGAGCGGTCGCAGGCTGCGCACCCTGCTCGACGGTTCCCTGGGCGCGGGCCTCCACGAGCTGAGCTGGGATGGGCGCGACGACACCGGACGCCGCCTGCCCAGCGGCCTCTACCTGGCTCGCTACGAGCGTCCCGGCCACGTCGGCACGCACCGGCTGATGCTGCTGAAATGAGACGGCTTCCGCTTCCGGCCCTGGCCGTCCTGCTCCTGCTGGCGAACGCCTGCGGGGAGAAGCCCGAGCCGAAGGGCGGGCCGGCCGACCAGATCCTGATTCACGGCCACCGCGGCGCGAGGGTCCTGAGCGCCGACGATCCGCGGCACGCCGGGCTCCTGGCCGAACTGGACTCCCTCGTCGCGCGGGCGCGTCCGGCCGCGGGCGTGCTCAGTCGCCGCGACGTGGCCCTGGCCTTCGAGCGGGGGGCCCTGGAGTTCCGCTTCGCCAGCGCTCCCAGCCTCCGTCTGGCCGGGGGCGAAGAGCGATCGCCCTGGCGGATCCTGCTGCCCCTGGGGGTAGAGCCCGAGCCGCCCGGGGGGGAGCGTGGGGTGCTGCTCCTGTTCGGCTACCCCGAATACGAGGCCCATCCCCTGATCACGTCCAGGGGGCGCGATTCCGCGGTCGAGATTCTCGAGGGCCGATAACTCAAACGATATCAATGTGATGACTCGCCCGACTCGATCGGAGGGCGCCCCCGTGCCCTCCGGTTTTTTTTCGAGAACGGCCTTGACCCGTTCCCTGTCGGGGGAGTAAAGTGGGGCGTTGTGGGAGAGAATGGTTAGAGAGCCCTGAATCAGGCTTTCGATCCCTGGACCCTGGAGATCACGTGGCCGCCTTCATCGGAACCCATCACTGCAAGGTCGACAGCAAGGGCCGGATCCAGGTCCCCGCGGTCTTCCGTCGCTACCTGGGTACCGAGGGAGGCGAGACCTTCGTGGTGACCCGCGGCCTGGACGACAGCCTGCTGCTCTACGCCCCCGAGGGCTGGATGCAGTTTCAGGAGAAGCTCGACCAGCTCCCCTCCGGTTCCAAAAAGCGCAAGGTGATCCGCTTCTTCAGCCACAACTCGAAGCCGCTGCTGCTCGACAAGCAGGGGCGCGTGAGCCTGCCGAAGCCCTTCATGGCGGACTATGGAATCGAAGACGAAGCACTTCTCGTGGGCGCGCTCGACCACATCGAGGTCTGGAACCCGAAAGCGTTCGACGACCAGATCGAGAACGTGGACGACGCCCTGCGGGAGATGGAGCACCTCCTCTGATTGGGTGATCTCAGGAGGCGCAGGATGGTGAGAGAGAGAAAATGCCGATGAGTCTGTTCAGCGAGATGAAAGAGGGAGTGCTGCACATCCATCCCACCGACGAGTGGGACGAGCGCGTGCAGCAGGAGCTCTCGGACACGGTCCGCGGTCAACTGGCCGTCGGCACACGCAGTTTCCTGGTGGACCTGGCCCACACGATCCACATCCGCTTCCGGGTTCTCGGATCCATGAAGCGCCTGTACGACGAGGTGCGCCGCGCCGGCGGCGAGCTCGTGATTGCGTCGCCCAGCTTCTACCTGCTCGAGATCTTGGCGGCGGGAGACGTTCCCAGGACGATTCCCGTCTATCCTTCGGAGACTAGTGCGGCAATGGGGATCAGCCACGCTTCCGTCGCCAGTTCATTGGTTCCGCGAGAGGGTGAGAGAAGGGGAAGCGGCCTCGGAGTCTAGGCCGCTTCCCTACCCGCATTCAGCATCAGGCATCAGGGAGAAGTCCATGTCCCACGAACCGGTTCTCCTGCGACAGTGCATCGAGCTGCTGGCGCAAGGGGGAGCCGGCGTTTTCGTGGACGGCACCCTCGGCGCCGGCGGCCACGCGGCCGCGCTCCTGGAGGCGCTGCCCGACTCGCGGCTGATCGGGGTCGATCGCGACACCGACGCCCTGGCCCTCGCCGCCGAGCGACTCGCGCCCTACGGCGACAGGGTTTTTTTTTGCACTGTGACTTCGCTTCCCTCGGCGATCGGATTCCCGAGCACGCGCCCGAAGGACTGCGGGGGATCCTTCTCGACCTCGGCGTCAGTTCCATGCAGATCGACCGCGCCGAACGCGGCTTCTCCTACCTGCGCGAGGGGCCTCTCGATATGAGGATGAACGCGACGGATCGCGAGAGCGCCACCGATCTGATCCAGCGCAGCGATCGCGATTCCCTGCGCCGACTGCTCCGGGAGATGGGGGAGGTGAAGCGTCCGGGCCGCATCGCAGGCAGCATCCTGTCGGCCCGGGACGCCGGCGAACTCGAGAGCACCGGCGATCTCCGCCGCGCAGTGGAGCGGGTCATCGGCACCCGCGACTCCCTGGGCGAACTCTCCCGCGTGTTCCAGGCCCTGCGCATCGCCGTCAACGGCGAGCTGGCGGCCCTCGAGCGCGTGCTGGCCGACCTGCCGGAGCTGCTGGGCCCCGGCGGCGTGGCGGCCGTCATCAGCTATCACTCCCTGGAAGACCGCCGCGTGAAGCGCAGCTTCGCCGCCGAGTGCCGCGGCTGCGTCTGTCCGCCCGAGCTTCCGGTCTGCGCCTGCGGGCGCGAGGCCCGATACGAATCGCTCACCTCCCGCGCGCTGTTCGCGGACGAGGAGGAGATCGGCGAGAATCCGCGAGCCCGAAGCGCGCGCCTGCGCGCCGTGAGGAGGATCCCCACGTGCTGAGCTTTTCAGGTTCCCACGCCCCGACGAAGACCTGGAATCCCGACTGTCATCGCGGCGAGGCCACCCGCGCCGAGCGCACCCTTCGCCGCAAGGACCTCTGGTTCTTCCTTGGCGTGGGGCTGTTTCTCGTCCTACTGTTCTTCATCTGGCAGCAGAATCGCGGCATGCGGCTGGCCGCCGAGGTCACGCGCCTCGAGCTCCGTCGCGATGCGCTCAGGGCCCAGGTGCTCGACAACGGCGTGGCCGTGGCGCAGTTGCGCCAGCCGGATCTGTTGATGCGCGGCGAGGTGTCCTCCGAGCTCGCGAACCTCGATCTCGCGAGCAGGGTCTTCGTGCGCGCCCCCAAGCGTCGGAACGCACGGCTGCCGGCGCAGGACACCTGGCTAGCCAGCGTCGGACTCGGCGTCTCGCCGGCCCTGGCCACCGAAGGACGATAGGGGGAACGCGCCTTCATGCCACCCGCTCCACGCAACGGCGGTATCGGTTTCATCGAGGTGGTGATCCTCGGAGTCGCCCTGGTGCTCGGGCTCCGTCTGTTCCAGCTGCAGATCGTCGATCACGAGGACTACATCGCCCTGGCGAACCGGCAGTGGCAGCGCGAGGAGAGCCTGTCGGCGCCCCGTGGCAATCTCTACGACCGCACCGGCATTCCCCTGGCCGTCGGCACCGTGAAGTACCGTGTCACGGCCGATCCCCAGTTCTTCCGGCAGAAGGAACAGGACGAGCGCGGCGAGGTCGTGGAAACCCTCACCGAGCTGCTCTCGATTCCCGGCTCCCGCCTGAAGAGGATGCTCCGGGCCAAGGGCCGCTACACCCTTCTGCACGAGGGGATCGCGCTCGGCCCGGGCGAAAGGGAGCGGCTGACCGACACCGGCGTGGTGCATCTGCGGCAGTGCGCCGCGCGACTCTATCCCATGGGCGGGCTGGCCGCGCCCCTGCTCGGTTTCGTCAACGCCGAGGGCAAGGGCGTGGCGGGGCTCGAGGCGGGGCTGCAGGACGAACTGGCCGGCCGGGACGGCGTGGCGCTGGTGCAGCAGGACGATCTGGGCCACAGCCTCATCTCGCCGCTGAATCGTCGCCTGGTGGAACCGGAGCGAGGCTCCGATGTCTACCTGACCCTGGACCACAAGGTGCAGGCCATCGTCGACATGGAGCTCGAACGCGCCGCCCTGGAAGCGGGCGCCCGCTCCGGCTCGGCGGTGGTGATCGATCCCCACACCGGCGAGATCCTCGCCATGTCGAGCTGGCCCTCGGTCGCCGACCGCGACGCGGAAGCCTACGACGCCGAGAAATGGAAGCTCCTGCCCGTGCAGGCCACCTACGAACCGGGTTCCACCGTCAAGGCCCTCACCAGTATCGCCCTGCTGGAGAAGGGCGACGTGAACCTGTCGACCCAGGTGGACGCCGAGGACGGCCACGCCGTCATCGACGGCACCGGCATCCGCGACGACAAGCCGCACCTGGGCTACCTCAGCTTCCGCGAGGCCTTCACGCTCTCCAGCAACATCTGCTTCGCCAAGCTCTCGCTGCGTCTGAGCGATGCGGACCTCTTCGGCACCCTCCGCAATCTCGGCTTCGGCAACAGCTACGGCCTGGCGCTGCCCGGCGAGGAGAACGGCATCCTGCACGAACCCTCCTCCTGGTCGCGGCGCAGCAAGCTCACGCTGGTATTCGGCCAGGAGCTCACCGCGACGCCCCTGCAGGTCACCGCCGCCGTGGGCGCGCTGGCCACCGACGGCCTCCTGATGCGCCCGCGCATCCTTCGCGGCATCGCGGAGGAGGGCGGCCGCGCCCCGCGCGAGGAGGAGCCGGTGCTGCTGCGCCGCGTCTGCCGCAAGGAGACCGCGCGCACCATCCGCTCGCTCCTGAACGACGTGGTGGAGGAGGGCACGGGTCGCCGCGCGCGCGTGCCGGGCCTCGCGGTGGGAGGCAAGACCGGCACCGCCCAGAAGTTCGAAGGCGGCGCCCTCAAGAGGGGCAAGTACCTGGCGAGTTTTGTCGGCCTGGCGCCCCTGGATTCGCCGCGTCTGGTGATCGGCATCTTCATGGACGAGCCGCGCAAGGAGATGATCCACGGCGGCCAGAGCGCCGCGCCCGCCTTCGCCCGGATCGTGGAGAAACTGGCCGTGGCCACGCCGCAGCTTCTGGCCTCCGCGCCGGAGCGCAAGGCGGACGAAGAGCGACGCCACGGCAAGCCGGTGCCCTCCTTTCTCGAGCTGGACACGGCCGAGGCGGAACAGCGTGCGCGGGACGAGGGCCTGCCCATGCGCTTCAAGGGACACGGCACCCGTGTCGTGGCGCAGATGCCCGATCCCGGCTGCCGCCGCCGCGCCGACGAACTGCTGGTGCTCGTGCTCGGCGATCCCCGGGACGCGAGCGACGATCCGCCCCGTCTCGTGGGCCTCAGCCTGCGGGAAGCGCGCCGACGCGCGCTGGAGCGCGGCTTCCGGGTGCTGCCCCGCGGCCGCGGCGTCGTCCTGGAACAGGGACGTCCCGACGAGGGTCGCGGCGGCGTGATTCCCCTGCGCCTGGGCCCCGGCGCAGGGGTCGGCTCATGACCATCGAGCGAGGACTGCGTCTCGCGGAGCTGCGCGAGCGGCTCCAGGGAGTCGCGGGCGACTGCAGGATCGTGGGCGAC
This sequence comes from uncultured bacterium, assembly GCA_964399495.1. Lineage (GTDB taxonomy): Bacteria > Krumholzibacteriota > Krumholzibacteriia > JACNKJ01 > JACNKJ01 > CAYNQX01. Next base: position 196,778 of record CAYNQX010000001.1, on the reverse strand, counting down.
GACCTCGCGGTGACCCGCATCGCCATCGACAGCCGCGAGGTGGGGCCGGGCGACCTGTTCGCCGCGCTGCCGGGCGCGCACCTCGACGGGCGCGACTACGTTCCCCGGGCGCTGGCCGCCGGCGCGGCCGCCCTGCTGCTGCCCGCGGGCGAGGCGCCTCCGTCCGGCGTCCCGGCCCTGCTCTGCGAGCATCCCCGGCGGGCCGCGGCGCTGGTCGCCCATCATCTGGTGGGGGAACCCGGGCAGGCCCTGGGGCTGCTGGGCGTCACGGGCACCAACGGCAAGAGCTCCTGCGTTCATCTTCTTCAGGCGCTCATGTCGGGCGACGATGCCTGGGGCCTCCTCGGCACGTTGCGGGTGGAGGCCGGCGGCCGGACCCTGGACGCCAGCCACACCACCCCCGATCCCGTCTCCCTGGCGGGCCATCTCGCCTCGGCGCGGGATACCGGTCTCGCCGGCCTGGCCATGGAGGTGAGCAGCCACGCCCTCGACCAGGAGCGCGTGATCGCCCTGCGCTTCTCGGGCGTCCTGTTCACCAACCTCAGTCGCGACCATCTCGACTACCACGGCGACATGCGCTCCTATCTCGTGGCCAAGGCGCGGCTGCTGGGCCTCCGTCGTCCCGGCGCTCCCGCGCTCGTGAACGTGGACGATCCCGCTTTCCGTCCCCTGATGAAGGAGGAGGGCGTGCTCGGCTACGGCAGGAGAAAAGACGCCCACTACCGCATCGAGGAGGAGGCGCAGGACGCCGGGGGCAGCCGCTTCCGCCTGCGCTGGCCCGCGGGGTCGGCGGAGTTCGCAACCGCGCTGCCCGGCCCCTTCAACGTGATGAACTGCGCCGGCGCCCTCGCCCTGGCCCTCGAGATGGGCGAGAGTCCCGGGGCGCTCGCTCCCCGTCTCGCCACCTTCGCGGGCGTGCCGGGGCGGATGGAGTCCATCGCTCTGCCTCAGGGACCCGCGGCGATCGTGGACTTCGCCCACAGCCCCGACGCGGTGGGACGGGTGCTGGCGGCCTGCCGGCCCCTCGGGCGAGGCAGGATCGTGGTGGTGGTGGGAGCCGGCGGCGATCGCGACCGCGGCAAACGCCCGCTCATGGCCAAGGCCGCCCAGGAGGGCGCCGACCTGGTGGTGCTGACCAGCGACAATCCCCGCGGAGAAAATCCGGCCGACATCCTCGCCGACATGGAATCAGGCATGGACGAAGCGGCGGGTAGCTGGCACAAAGAGGTGGACCGCGCCGCGGCGATCGAGTTCGCGCTGGCCCAGTGCGGGCCCGAGGACATGGTCGTACTCCTGGGCAAGGGGCACGAGACCACCCAGGAGATCGCCGGCGTCTTCCATCCCTTCGACGATGCCGAGGTCCTGCGCGGGGCCTGGGCGAGGCGGAACGAGAGCGAGTGATCGAGGCGACCTGGATCGTGGAGCGGCTGAGCGCCGCGGGGTTTCTGCTGCGCGCCCGCGAGGGCGACCGGCCGATTCCCATCCGGGGCGCGCGGCAGGACAGCCGCGGCCTGCGCGCCGGCGAGCTCTTCGTCGCGCTGACGGGTGAGAACGCCGACGGCCACCGCTACGCCGCCGCCGCCCTGGACGCGGGCGCCTCCGGCGCGATCCTGTCCGACCCCCGGCGATTCGAGCAGCTCTCGGGCACGCATCCGGACGCCGCCCTCTTTCTCGTGGAGGACGTCCTGGCCGCCCTGCAACGGCTCGCCGCGGATCACCTGTCCCGCGTCGCCCCGGATCTGGTGGCGGTGACCGGCAGCAACGGCAAGACCGGCACCAAGGATCTCTGCCGCGCGCTCCTCGCCACACTCGGACCGACCTTCGCCAGCGAGGGCAACTTCAACAACACGATCGGCCTGCCCATGACCCTGCTCGCGATGCCGCTCGAGACGCGCTACGCGGTGGTGGAGATGGGCTGCTCATCCTTCGGCGAGATCGCCCGGCTCTGCGAACTCTTTCCCCCGCGGGTGGGAATCATCACCAACATCGGCCATGCCCACCTGGAGATCCTGGGCGACCTGGACGGCGTCGCCCGCGCCAAGGGCGAAATGGCCGAGGCGCTGTCGCCGAGCGGCCTGCTGATTCTCAACGGCGACGACGACTACGCCGGCCGCCTGGCCGCCCGCAGCCGAGCCGCGGTGAAGCGTTTCGGCCGCGGAGAGAACCTCGACCTCCGTCTCGACGACCGGGGTCCCCTGCCCGGGAATCCGGCGCGGCGGAGCGTCGCCATCGATGGACGGCAGCTGGTGCTGAACAGCCCCTGGTCCCACGGGCAGCTCTCCCTGGGCGCGGCCTGGCTGGCGGCCGGGGAGCTGGGCGCCGAGGCTCCGGCCATGGCCGCCGCGGCCGAAGCGCTGCGCGCCGAGACGAACCGCGGCGGTGTCTACCGTCTGGGCGCGTGGACCGTGGTGGACGACAGCTACAACGCCAATCCCGATTCGATGAAGGCCGCCCTGGACTGGCTGGCCGAGATTCCCACGGACGGCAAGCGCTGGGCCCTGCTGGGCGACATGCTCGAGCTGGGGGAGGAGGGCCCCGCCCTCCATCGCCGGCTGGGCGAACACGCGGCCTCGCTGGGCCTGGACGGCCTCGCCGCCTGCGGCCCGCTCTGCGTCGAACTGGCCGCGGGCGCGCGCGCGGGCGGACTCGAGGCCCGGCACTACCCCGATGCCGCCGCCCTGGCGGCGGAGCTGCCCGCGCTCCTGGGCGCCGGCGATCTGATTCTGGTGAAGGGCTCACGGGGTATGGCCATGGAAACGACCATCGCCGCGCTGGAGAAGCGTGTCGGTGAGACAAGGGAGATCGTGACCTAGATGCTCTATCACCTGCACTACTATCTCCTCGACTGGTTCAGCGGCTTCAATGTTTTCCGCTACATCACCTTCCGCGCGGCCTACGCGCTGGTGACGGCGCTCGTCATCAGCTTCCTGCTCGGGCCCTGGATGATCCGCAAGATCCAGAAGCTCCAGCTCGGCGAGACGATTCGCGACGAGGCGCCCGACCATCACCAGGCCAAGGCGGGCACTCCGAGCATGGGCGGTCTGCTCATCCTCACCAGCATCCTGGTGCCCACGCTCCTCTGGGCCGATCTCACCAACGGCTACGTGCTGCTGGTGATGGCGGTGACCGTGTGGACCGGCCTCATCGGCTTCATGGACGACTACCTCAAGGTGGTGAAGAAGCGCAGCAAGGGGCTGGTGGGACGCTACAAGCTCGTGGGGCAGATCACCCTGGGGCTGGGGCTCGGCCTGTTCCTCTACTTTTTTCCGCTGGCGCCGGGGCTCGGCGTGGGCATCGAGATGCCCTTCTTCAAGGGCGTGCTGCTGAACCTCGGCATTCTCTACGTGCCGCTCGTGATCCTCGTTCTCACCGGCACGAGCAACGCGGTGAACCTGACCGACGGGCTCGACGGCCTCGCCATCGGCGTCGTGAGCGTGGTGTTCGTGGCCTTCACCGGGCTCGCCTACGTGAGCGGCCACAGCATCTTCAGCGAGTACCTGAACATCGTCTACCTGCCGGGCGCCGGCGAGCTCACCATCTACTGCGCCGCGGTGGTGGGGGCGTCGCTCGGCTTCCTCTGGTTCAACGCCCACCCGGCGGAGATCTTCATGGGCGACACCGGCAGCCTCTCGCTGGGAGGCGCGCTGGGCACCGTGGCGATTCTGCTCAAGAAGGAGCTGCTGCTGGTGATCCTCGGCGGCGTCCTCGTGATGGAGGCGCTCAGCGTGATCCTGCAGGTGTGGAGCTTCCGCCGCACGGGCAAGCGCCTGTTCCGCATGGCGCCCTTGCATCACCACTTCGAGCTGTCCGGATGGCACGAGTCGAAGGTGGTGGTGCGGTTCTGGATCCTGGCCGTGCTGCTGGCCATGGTGGGCCTGAGCACCCTGAAGCTGCGTTGATGGGGGAATCGTGAGCGACCCGGGCAAGACACTGATCCTCGGCGCCGGCAAGAGCGGCCAGGCCGCCGCGCGGCTGCTGGCGGCCGAGGGGCGCGGCGTGCGCCTGGCCGACGAGAAGCGGCTGCCCGCCTCCCTGCCGGATTCGCTCGCGGGCATCGAGACCCGCGAGGGAGCGTTCGAGTCCGAGTGGCTGGACGGCGTCGAGGCGCTCGTGATCAGCCCCGGCGTGCCGCCGACGAGCCCGGCGCTCCGCGCGGCCCGCGAGGCCGGCCTGCCGGTGAGCGGCGAGCTCGAGGAGGCGTACCGGCGCTGCGACAGGCCGATCGTGGCGGTGACGGGCAGCAACGGCAAGAGCACCGTGACCGCGCTCACGGGCCACTTGCTCGAGGCGCAGGGCCTGCGCGCTCCCGCCGGCGGCAACCTGGGCCGGCCCCTCTCCGAGCTGCTCCTGGACGAACCGGACGCCCAGCTCTACGTGGTCGAGGTGAGCAGCTTCCAGGCCGAGACCTTCGACGCCTTCCACCCCCGCGCGGCCGCGCTGCTGAACCTGAGCCCCGACCACATGGACCGCTACGGCGGCGTCCTCGCGGACTACTACGCGGCCAAGCTCCGCCTCTTCGCGCGGATGGACCTGCGGGACCACCTGATCATGGGCGAGCAGGACGAGGTCCGTCGCCTGCTCGCGAACAGCCCCGCTCGCCGCGTTCCCTTTCTGCTGGAATCCGCGCCGGAGCGGAGCGCCGACGGCTGCTACCTGTCGCGCGGCGAACTCCGCTATCGCTTCGCCGGCGTCGACGAGGCCGTGATGCCCGCCGTCGACCTGCCCCTGGTCGGACGCCACAACGTCGCCAACGCCCTGGCCGCCATGGCGCTCACCCTGCCCTTCGGCGCGGATCCCGCGAAGCTGGCCGAGGGTCTGCGCAGCTTCCGCGGCCTGCCGCATCGCATGGAGGACCTGGGCGAGCTGGACGGCCTGCGCTGCTACAACGACTCCAAGGCGACGAACGTGGAGGCGACGCTGGCCGGCCTCGATGGCCTGTCCGGTTCGCTGCTGCTCATCGTGGGCGGCCGGGACAAGGGCAGCGACTTCCATCAGCTCGCGAACGGTCTGCCCGGCGTGCGCATCGCCTTCTGCATCGGCGAGGCCGGGCCGTCCCTGGCCGAGGCCTTCGGCGAACGGGCGCGCGTGCTGCCCGACCTCGAGGCCGCCCTCGCGGCGGCCCGCGCCGAGGGCCGGGAGGACGAGCTCCTCCTGCTCTCGCCGGCCTGCACCAGCTACGACCAGTACCGCAGCTTCGAGGAGCGCGGCGATCACTTCCGACGCCTGATCGAGGAGGCGCGTTCATGAGGGCGCTGCGCGGTCTCGACCGTCCCCTGCTCGGTCTGATCCTGCTCGTCCTGCTCGCGGGCCTCGTCGTGCTCTACGCCGCGAGCTCGCAGGTGGCGGCCCTGACCGACGGCGAGGGGGGACGCTTCGTGCTGCGCCGCCTGATCCAGATCGCCCTGGGCATGGCCTGCCTCGGCGCGGCCGCCATGGCCGACTACCAGTGGTTCCGCCGCTTCGCAGCCCTCGGCGCGATCACGAGCGGCGTGCTGCTGCTCTGGGTGCTCAGCGCGCCCATGATCAAGGGCACGCGCGGCTGGCTCTCCCTGGGCGCCTTCACGATTCAGCCCGTGGACGTGGCCCGCGTCGGCCTGCTCGTCTTCATGGCCGAGCGCCTGGCCTCCCGCGAGGAGGTGGAGGGCTGGCGACGCTTCCTCTGGCCCGGCGGCGCGCTGATCGCGGCCGTGGGGCTGGTGGCGCTGCAGCCGGACTACGGCTCCGCGCTCGCCCTCGGGCTCACCGGCGCCTGCGTGCTGCTGGCGGCCCGGCTGCCCTGGCGCTGGGTGCTGACCGCGGGCGTCCTGGCGGCCCTCCTGGTGGTGGGCGCCTACATGGGCAGCGACCGGATCCGGGAGCGCGTCGACCTGACCCTGCACTTCGACGCCACGGAGCAGACCGACGAGAACTACCAGCTCCGCCAGTCGCTCATCGGCATCGGCGCCGGCGGCGGTTTCGGTCAGGGCGCGGGCATGAACCGCCAGCGGATCTTCCTGCCCGACCACCACACCGACTTCATCTTCGCCATCGTCGGCGAGGAGTACGGCTTCGTCGGCACCTCCATCCTGCTGATCCTGCTCACCGCCCTGAGTCTGCGCGTGCTCCGCATCGCACGGCGACAGGAAGACCCCTTCGCGCGCTACCTGGCCGCGGGAGTGGGGGGGATGCTCTTCGTCTACACGGCCCTCAATTCGGCGGTTGCCCTGGGGCTGTTCCCCCTGACCGGCGTGCCCCTGCCCTTCATCAGTCACGGCGGCAGCGCGCTGGTGATGAACCTGCTCGCGCTCGGGCTCGTGCTCTCCATCAGCCGCGAAGGCGGGGAGGGGGGGCAGCATCACCGGCCCCGTCGCCGGCGCGCGCGCGGCGACATGGTGGTGGAGGATCTCTTCGGCCGGCAGGGGCGTCGCGGCGCGGGAGGCCGGCGATGAAACGTCTGCTCGTGACGGGCGGCGGCACCGGGGGACATATCTACCCGGCCCTGGCGCTGGCGCGCGCCTTCCTCGAGGGGGGCGGCGATCGCGAGGTGCGCTTCGTGGGGTCGCGGCGCGGGCTCGAGTCGACGCTGGTGCCCGAGGCGGGGCTGCCCTTCAGCGCCCTGCCGATCCGGGGCTTTCGCGGCAAGGGCCTCGTCGACCGTCTTCTCTTTTTGCTGGAGCTGCTGCCCGCCACCTTCGGAGCTCTGCGGATCCTGCGCGGATTCCGGGCCGACGCCGTCGTCGCCACCGGAAGCTTCGCCAGCCTGCCCCTGCTCCTGGCGGCCCGCCTCGTGGGGCGTCCCTACTTCTTGCAGGAACAGAACAGCGTGCCGGGACGCGTCATCGCACTGTTCGCCCCGGGCGCGCGCGCTCTCTTTCTTGCGTATCCGGAAGCCTCCGAGCGGCTGTCGCCCCGCCCTCCCCGCTTCCTGGCCGGCAATCCCCTGCGCACCGAGTTCCTGCAGCTCGCCGCCTCGCGGCGCTCCGAGCGGGAGCCGGGTCCCCTTCGCCTGCTCGCCTTCGGGGGCAGCCGCGGCGCCCGGCGACTCAACGCCGCCCTGCGCGAGGCGCTGCCCCGGCTCATGCCGGAGAGGGAACTCGAGGTGGTGGTGCAGACGGGCGAGGCCGAACTCGAGGAGACGCGACGGGCGCTCGCCGGCTGCGGTTCCGGCCTCCGCGTGGACGCCTATCTCCACGACATGCCGCGTCAGATGGCCCGCGCGGACCTGGTGATCGCGCGGGCCGGCGCCATGACCCTGGCGGAGATCACCCTGCTCGGGCTGCCCGCCATCCTGGTGCCGTTCCCCTTTGCCGTGGACGACCACCAGACGGCCAACGCGAAGGCGCTCGTCGACGCAGGCGCGGCGGAGATGATCGTGGACTCCGAGCTCGACGGCTCCCGCCTCCTCGCCGTCCTCCAGCCGCTCCTGGACGAGTCCGAACGGCGCGAGGCCATGGCCGCGGCCAGCGCCTCCCTGGGGCGGCCGGACGCGGCCGCGACCATCCTGGCCGAGATGGAGAAAAGCCTTGCCGCCTCCCGGGGGCGGTGATAAACCGCCCACAGGCCCTCGCTTCCGTCCATCTGCCCACCCGAGGAGACTCGTCTTGCATCTGGGACGCACCCGGCATCTGCACCTGGTCGCCATCGGTGGAATCGGCATGAGCGGAATCGCTGAAATACTTGTCAATTCGGGGTTTAGCGTAACGGGGTCCGACCTGCACGAGGGCCCCGCCCTGGAGCGACTGCGGGGTCTGGGCGTCACCTGCCATGTGGGGCATCGGGCGGAGCACGCCGAGGGCGCCCACGTGGTCGTGTACTCCAGCGCCGTTCCCGCCCACAATCCCGAGCTGGTGGCGGCCCGCGAGGCGGGCGTGCCGGTGATCACGCGCGGCGAGATGCTCGCCGAGCTGATGCGCCTGAAGCGCGGCATCGCGATCACGGGCAGCCACGGCAAGACCAGCACGAGCTCCCTCGTGGCCGAGGTGCTCCACGCCGGCGGCCTCGACCCGACGGCCGTCGTGGGCGGCCGCCTCATGAGCTTCGGCAGCAACGCGCGCCTCGGCGCCGGACCGCACATGGTGGCCGAGGCCGACGAGAGCGACGGCTCCTTCCTGCGCCTGGCGCCCACCTGGGCGGTGCTGACCAACGTCGACCACGAACACCTCGACCACTACGGCGACTTCGACACCCTGCGCCAGGCCTTCCTCGGCTTCCTGAATCGCGTGCCCTTCTACGGCGCGGCGATCGTCTGTCTCGAGGATCCCGTGATCCGGCAGATGCTGCCCGAGCTGAAGGGCCGGGTGGTAGGCTACGGCTGGACGGAGGACTGCGCCCTGAAGGGCGAGATCCTCGAGCAGCATCCGGGCGGCACCCGCTTCCGCTGGCGCAGCGAGCGCTTCAGCGGCGAACTGGAGCTGCCGGTGCTGGGGCGGCACAACGTCCTCAACGCGCTGGCGGCCGTGGCCGTGGGCCTCGAGCTGGACATCGGCGCCGAGGCGATCGGCAAGGGCCTGCAGGCCTCCCAGGGCGTCGGGCGGCGCTTCGAGATAAAGGGCGAGGTGGAGGGTGTCCTCGTGATGGACGACTACGGTCATCATCCCACCGAGATCGCGCGCACCCTCGAGGCGGCGCGGGAGCATTTCGACCGACGGCTGCGCGTGGTCTTTCAGCCTCACCGCTTCAGTCGCACCCGGATGCTGGCCGACGAGTTCGGCCCCGCCTTCGACGCCGCCGACGAGCTCTTTCTCACCGAGATCTACGCGGCCGGCGAGGCGCCGATCGAAGGCGTGGACGCGGGACTGATCGAGAGCGCCGTGGCCTCCCGGGGGCGCACACCCGTGCGCCGCTGCCCCGATCGCAAGGCGATGGCCCGCGAGATTCTGGAGAGCGCGAGCGCGGGCGACCTCGTGATCACGCTCGGCGCGGGCGATCTCAACCAGTTCGCCGCCGACCTCGTGACCCGCCTGGAGGCGGCGCGGGGAGAGGGCTGATGGAGGGCCTGGCGAAGGTCTACGGCGGACCGGCGGAGCGGGACGCTCCCCTCGCCGACCTGACCAACTTTCGCCTCGGCGGCCCCGCGGACTGGCTCTTCGCCCCCGACGACGCCGAGCAGATCGGCCCCCTGCTCGCGTTCCTGCACGGGCGCGGCGTGCCCGTGACGATACTGGGGGAGGGCACCAACGTCCTGATCCGCGACGGCGGCGTGCGCGGCGCGGTGCTGCGCATCGGCCGCGCGCTCGCCTCCCTGAGCTGGCAGGGCGAGCGGGCGATGTGCGGGGCTGGCCTGCCGAGCGCGCGTCTGGCTCGCGAGTCCCTGGCCGACGGCCGCGACGGCTTCGTGTGGGCCGCCGCGCTGCCGGGCAACCTTGGCGGCGCCCTGCGCATGAACGCCGGCGCCTTCGGCGGCGAGATGTCGACCAGCTTCCTCGCCTGCCGCGGCTGGCGCCTGGACGGGAGCCCGCTGGCGCTGGCGCGGGGCGAGGTGGAGTTCGGCTACCGCCACAGCTCGCTGCGGGAGGGCGTGGTGATCACGGAGGTCGAGCTGGAGTTGCCGCGAGCGGACGAGGCGGTCCTGGCCGCGGCGCATGAGCGTCACAAGGAGATCCTGGCCCGCCGCGCCGCCACGCAACCGGGAGGGCTCTGGACGGCCGGCAGCACCTTCAGGAATCCGCCGGACGACTACGCCGGCCGGCTCATCGAGGCCTGCGGGCTGAAGGGCCATGCCCGCGGCGGCGCGCGGGTGAGCGAGCGCCACGCCAACTTCATCGTGGCCACGGGCGAGGACGTGTGCGCCGCCGACGTCGAAGACCTGGTGAAGGAGATCGCGGCCGTGGTGGCCGAGAAGACGGGAATCCAGTTGCGGACGGAGATCGAGATCCATGGCGAGGCTTAGGGGATTCCGGTTCTTCCGGCGACGCCGCGCCATGGCGGTGAAGCGGCGCGGCCCGTGGTTCCGGCTGCTCATCGCGACGGTGGTGTTCACCGTCGGTCTGCTGGGCTGGGGGAGCTGGCGCGGCGTCTCGGCGCTGCTCTCCAGCGAGACCCTGCGGATCCGGGACATCCAGGTGGAGGGCTGCAGGGTGCTGCCCGTCTCGCGGGTGCGGGAGCGTCTCGAACCCATGATCGGCCGGCCGCTGTTCTCGGTGGATCCCGATTCCCTCGAGGCGGCGCTGGCCGACCTGCCGCGCCTGCGGGGGATCCGCGTCAGCCGTCGCCTGCCCGGCCGCCTGCGCTGCCGTGTCGAGGAGGCCGAGGGCGTGGCGCTGTGGTTGGACGAGAACTTCGTCGAGGTGGACGCCGCCGGCAACGCTCTCGAGCGCTTCGGCAGCCCGCCTCCGGACCTGCCGATCATCCGGCCTTCGGGCGAGATTCCGGCCGACAGCCTCCGCACGTTGGCCCTGTCGGCCATGGCCGCCCTGCGGGAGGCGGCCTTCGACCTCGGCGTCGAGGTGAGCGAAATCACTGCGGAATCCCGTGGAATCGTCTATCATCGCAACGCGTCCTCGACCTGGGTGCTCATGGGCTGGGAGGAGTTCCCCGCCCGCGCGAGTTGCTACCGGGACGTCTTCGCGGAGATCGAGGCCGGCGGCTTCCCCGCCGAACTGGATCTCCGTTACCGGGACCAGGTCGTGGCCAGGCAGACCGCGTCGGCAGGATCGCCCGCATCGACTGCATTTGGGGAGTAGAGCATGAGCGAGCAAAAAATCGTCGTCGGACTGGATCTGGGCAGCCACCGCGTCTCCGCCCTCGTGGCGGAGCTGGACAGCGATGGTCGGCAGCGTGTGCTGGGACTCGGCACCGCGCCGAGTCAGGGCATCCGCAAGGGAGTGGTGGTGGGCTTCGAGCCCGCGGTGGAGGCGGTGCGCGCGGCGGTGGAGGAGGCCGAGCGCGCCAGCGGCATGGGGATCCGCGCCGTCTTCCCGAACGTCACCGGCGACGGCCTGCGGGCCGTTCGCAGCGAGGGCGTGCACGCCAAGGAGGGCGCCGGTCGCGAGATCACCGGCGAGGACGTCGAGCAGGTGATCCGCGTCGCCCGCAGTCTCCAGCTGCCGCCCGGTTACCAGATACTGCACACCTTGCCCATCGACTTCATCCTCGACAGCCGCGGCGGCATCAAGGATCCGGTGGGCATGGACGGCGTGCGGCTCCAGGCGGAGGTGCTCCTGCTCCTGGGTCAGGCCAGCGTGCTCGAGAACACGGCGAAGGTGGTGTCCAAGGCCGGGCTCACCGTGGAGGGCCTCGTGTTCAGCCCCCTCGCCGCGGCCATGGCCGCGCTGCAGGAGGCCGAGCGGGAGGAGGGCGTGGTGCTGATCGACATCGGCGCCGGCACCACCGAGGTGCTCGTGGTGCAGGACGGCGCCGCGCGCCACGCCGAGGTGCTGCCCCTGGGCGGCGCCAACATCACGCGCGACCTGTCCATCGGCCTGGGGATCGGGCAGGAGGACGCCGAGCGGCTCAAGCTCGACCACGCGAGCCTGCTGCCCGCGACCGGAGGCGAGGAGGCGCACTTTCCGATTCGTCAGGTCGGACAGGCGGAAGACCGCTACGTCACGGAATCCACCCTGAGCTCCATCGTCGAGCCGCGGGTGACCGAGCTCCTGGAACTTGCCTGGGAACGGGCCTGCCACTGCCCGGCGGCGCGGCGACCGGCCAGCGGGGTCGTGCTCTGCGGCGGCGGTGCGCTCTTGCCGGGCCTGCCCGAACTGGCGGCCCAGATCTTCGAACGCAGCGTGCGCGTGGGGGCGCCGCTCCAGCAGCAGGGCCTCACGGCGGAGCTCGCGGACCCACGCTACACACCGGTGGTGGGGCTGCTCCACTACGGCTATCGGCGTCTGCTGGGGTCGGCGGACCTCGCCGACGAGCCGCGGCCCGGCGGCATCCGGAAGCTGCTGCGGGCCATGGGTCGCAAGGGAAAATAACGCTGGACGATTTTCGAGATTGCGGGGTAGTTTTACCCCGGAGGTGAGAGAAAAATGTCCGATATGCCAAGGGTGAAGTTCGACTTCGACTCGGACTTCTCCGACACCGCGTCCATCAAGGTGGTCGGGGTCGGGGGAGCCGGCGGCAACGCCGTTGCACGCATGATCGAGGCCGGGCTCTCAGGCGTGGACTTCATCAACATCAACACCGATGCCCAGGTCCTCTCCGAGAGCAAGGCGATCCACCGAATCCAGATCGGGAGGAAGCTCACCAAGGGACTTGGTTCCGGTGGCGACCCGACCACGGGCGGCGCCGCCGTGGAAGAGGATCTGGACAGCATCGAGGAGATGATCCGCGGAGCGGACATGGTCTTCGTCACGGCCGGCATGGGCGGCGGCACCGGCACGGGCGCCTCGCCCGCGGTGGCGCGCATCGCCCGCGACAGCGGGGCGCTGACGGTCGGCGTGGTCACCAAGCCCTTCAGCTTCGAGGGGCGGCAGCGCATGCGGGTGGCCGACGAGGGCATCACGCGTCTGCGCTCCGAGGTGGACACGCTCATCACCATTCCCAACCAGCGGCTCTTCGAGGTGGTCGACCCGGACACGCCCTTCGGCGAGGCCTTCCGCATCGCCGACGACGTGCTGCTCCAGGCCACGCGCGGCATCAGCGACCTCATCACGGTGACCGGTCTGATCAACCTCGACTTCGCCGACGTGAAGAGCATCATGTCCGGCATGGGCCCCGCCCTCATGGGCACGGGCAGCGCGACCGGCGAGAACCGGGCCGAGGAGGCCGCCCGCGCGGCCATCAGCTGTCCCCTGCTCCAGGAGCAGGAGATCGCCGGGGCCCAGGGCGTGCTGATCAACCTCACCGGCAGCTCCAACATGACCCTGCGCGAGGTCACCACCGCCACCGATCTCATCACGGAGGCCGTGGGCGACAGCGCGAACATCATCTTCGGCACGGTCATGGACGAGAACCTCGATGACGAGCTGCGCATCACCGTCATCGCGACGGGCTTCGGCGCGGGACGCAGCGAGTTCGCGCACCATGCCGAGCGGGAGATCGGCCTGGAGAGGCCGGAGGCCGCGCCGCGCGCCATGGCGGCGACGGCTTCGGCGGGAGCCGAGGAACCCCGCGTGATCGAGATCGTCCCCGAGCAGGTGGAGCCCACGCCCGTGGCCGCCAGGCAGGAGCTGGGGAGTGAAGCCCAGGCCATGCGCGAGGAGGCGCTGGGCGCGACCGAGGTGCAGTCCGGCGGCGAGGACTGGGAGGTGCCTACCTTCCTCCGCCGGCAGAACGACTAGGGGGCGCTTTGCCGTCGCTCCTCAAGAAACTCTTCGGAGGTCGCCGCGACGACGACTACAACGCGGGGATCGCTCTCTACAACGAGGGTCGCTACGAAGAGGCGATCGAGCGCTTCGAGACGGCCATCGAGGGCGCGTCGGAGAGCAGCACCACCTACAGGCTCGGAATCTTCTACGCGGCCGAGGCCCACGCGGGCATCGGCCGTTCGCTGCTCAAGGCCGAGCGCTACGAAGAGGCTCGTGAGCATCTCGAGAAGGCCCTCGAGGAGACCCCCAACTTTCCCGACCTGCAGTACTGTCTCGGCGTTTCCCTGTTCATGGGGGGGCACGAGGAGGAGGCGCTGCCCTTCTTCCGGCGGGCGCTGGAGATCAACCCCGACTACATCGAGGCGCGCTGCTTCCTCGCCGTGGCCCTGGACAGCCGGGGCGAAAGGGACGACGCGCGCACCGAGCTGAGGGAGGTCACGGGCCGGGGCTCGGAGATCCCGATCCAGGTGAACCGCTTCCTGCTGGTGCACCTGAAGGAGCGTGAGACGGTGATCCCCGAGGTGGGGCCGGTGCTCGATCTGCTGGAGAGCGGCGCCGAGTTCCGGGAGCTCTACAGCGAGGGCATCACCCAGTTCAACATCGGCAACTACGAGCTGGCGGCGGATCTGCTGGGTCGGGTCGCCGAGATGAAGCCGCACTACGCCGACATCCAGTGCCAGCTCGGCCTCGCGCTCTTCAAGAGCGGCCGGAACGAGGACTCCATCGCCGCCCTGCGCAGCGCGCTCACGGTGAATCCGCGCTTCATGGAGGCCGCCTACTTCCTGGGCGCCGCGCTGCTGAAGGACGGCCGCTACCTGGAGGCCGAGGACGCCCTCTCCTTCGCGCGCGACCTGGGCGGCCGCAGCTCGGATGTGCTCTTTCATCTGGCCCAGTGCCGCTTCCAGCTCGGGAAGCACGAGGAGGCCGAGGAGATCCTGCTGGAGCTGCTCGAGAAGAAGCCCGATCTGGCCGTCGCGCGCTACCTGCTCGGTCTCATCCGCCACTTCGGCGGCCGCCACGACGAGGCGCTCCAGCTCCTGCGCGAGGCGCTGAGCCGGAACCCCTACCTGGGCGCGGCCGAGCTGGACATGGCTCTCATCTACTCACAGCGCGGGGAGTGGGGCGACGCGGAGGAGATCTTCGAGCGCCTCACCGGGCAGAATGCGTCCGATCCCACCCTGTTCGGATTCGTCGGCCAGGCCCACCTGGCCCGGGGGCAGGTGGACGCGGCCCTCGACGACTTCATCAAGGCGCTCGAACTCGACCCCGGCAATCTCTACGCGCTGAAGGGACGCATCCGCTGCGAGCTGCGCCTGGGCCGCTACGCCAAGGCGATGGCGCTCCTGACGCCGGCGCTCGAGGAGCGTCCGGGCTACGCGGACCTGCTCAAGCTGCGGGGCGACATCCATTTCAAGCAGGGCGACTTCGAGCGGGCCGAGGCCGCCTACGAGAGCGCCCTCGCGAGTTCGCCCGACTACCTCGAGGCCCAGCTCGCCCTCGCCCTGACCCTGCGCAACCAGGGGCGCGCGGACGAGGCCTCCAAGCTGCTCAGGTCGCTCCTCGACCGTCATCCCGACAACCTCGAGCTGCGCCGTCTCTTCGACCACGAGTTCGCACTGCTCGATGAAGAGGATTGATCGCGCCGCGGACGAACGCTTGTCGCGGAACCCTCCGCCACGTACCCTGAAGCCATGACCGAGCGATTCAAACCCGAAACGGGACTCCAGAAACCCTGCCAGTTCCTCAAGGGTGTCGGCCCCAGCCGAGCCGCGGATCTCGCGCGCCTGGGCCTCGCGACCGTGGAGGATCTGCTTCTCCACTTTCCCCGCGACTACCTGGATCTGGGGGAGAGCCAGCCCCTCTCCGCATTGCAGCCCGGCGCGCGCTCCACGGTGCGCGGCCAGGTGCTGGCCAGCGCCGAGCGCAGGCCCAGGCGAGGGCTGAGCATCCAGACGGTGCTCATCGACGACGGCCAGGGCCGGCTTCAGCTCATCTTCTTCAACCAGCCCTACCTGAAGAAGCAGCTGCGCAACGGGGCGGAACTGGTGGCGAACGGCGAGGTGAGCCTGTTCCGCTCCGCGCTGCAGATGCAGTCGCCGGAAATCGAGATTCTCGGCGAGGGGATCGAGGAGCCCCGCCTGCTGGCGCGCAAGATCCTGCCGCTCTATCCCCTCACGCGGGGCGTCGGGCAGCGCTGGTTGCGCCGGCTCATGGACGGGGTTCTCGCCCGCGACGATCTCGCCGGCGAGCTGCCGGAGATACTTCCCGAGGAGTGGCTGCAGGCCGACCGCTGGCCGGGACGCTTCGAGGCCCTGCGGCAGATCCATTTTCCCTCGGACCGGGAGAGCCTGGCCGTCGCCCGGGAGCGGTTGAAGTTCGAGGAGCTGTTCCTCCTGCAGCTGCTGGGCGCCCTGCGCAGGCGTCGGCATGGCCGAGAGCGGGGCCCGAAGCTCGTCGACGACGCGCGTCTGTTCACCCCCTTCATCGATGCGCTGCCCTTCGCCTTGACGGGGGCCCAGGACCGCGCCCTGGCTGAGATCCGCGCAGACCTCGCATCGGGAGGGCGCATGAACCGGCTGCTCCAGGGTGACGTGGGCTGCGGCAAGACCGTGGTGGCCCTGGCCGCCCTGCTGCTGGCCGTCGAGGGCGGCTACCAGGGAGCGTTCATGGTGCCCCTGGAGGTCCTGGCGCGGCAGCACCACGAGAGCTGGCGCGACACACTGACCGGGCTTGGCCTCAAGGTGGGGCTGCTCACGGGCGGCCTGCCGGCGAAGGAGCGCAGAGCGGTGAGCGCCGCCCTGGCAAGCGGCGAACTCGATCTCGTGTTCGGCACCCATGCGTTGATCCAGGAGGATGTGACCTTCGATCGCCTCGGTCTGGCGGTGGTGGACGAGCAGCACCGCTTCGGCGTGAAGCAGCGCGCGGGGCTGCGGGAGCGGGGGGCGCCCCACGTACTCGTGATGAGCGCCACGCCGATTCCGCGCTCCCTGGCCATGACCGTCTACGGCGACCTGGACCTGGGAATCATCGACGAACTGCCGCCCGGGCGTCCGCCCGTGGTGACGCGGCTGAGCAGCGAATCCAAGCTGCCGCGGATTCTCGCCTTCCTGCGGGAGCGCGTGGAAGCGGGGGAGCGGGCCTTTCTCGTGTTCCCCCTGGTGGAGGAAGGCGACAAGGCGGAGATCAAGGCGGCCACCGATGCTTTCGAGTCGCTTCGCAACGGCGAGCTCGCGGGCGTGGGCTGCGAGCTGGTGCACGGCCGGATGAGCCCGGCGCGCAAGGCCGAAGCCCTGGATCGTTTCCGCAGCGGGGAGAGCCGAGTGCTGGTGGCCACCACGGTGATCGAGGTGGGAATCGATATCCCCGAGGCCACGATGATGGTGATTCACAATCCCGAACGCTTCGGCCTCAGCCAGCTGCACCAGCTCCGGGGCCGGATCGGCCGGGGCAGCGAGAAGAGCTACTGCGTTCTCGTGACTCCCGACGGGTTGCCGGAGGCAAGTCGTGAGCGCCTCGAGATCTTCACGCGGCACAGGGACGGGTTCCGCCTGGCCGAGGAGGACCTGAAACTGCGCGGGCCCGGCGAGCTCTTCGGCCTGCGCCAGCACGGCAAACCGGAGCTCAGCCTCGCGCATCCTCTTCACGACGCGCGCCTGGTGACCCTGGCCCGGGACAGGGCCCGCGATCTCGCCGAACGAGACCCGGAGCTGGTCGCGTCCGATCTTCAGCCCCTGAGGGAGCTGCTCCTGCGCGTCTATCGCGATCGACTGACCCTGGCGACGGTGGGCTGAAGCGGCGAATTCCTCTCCCGCGGTCGCCAGGCATACCGATTGCAACCTTCCACGGAGTGTCACTGCCCAGGATGGAGCATGCATGTCGGCCGATATGATCCAGTGCCCCGGGTGCGGCAGCACCTATGACGTGCCGCCCATCCTGCTAGAAAAGGGCGAGTTACGCGTCCGCTGTCCAGCCTGTCGCCGGCGCTTCACCCTGCGCCGGAAAGCGGTGGAACGGAGCGTGGCTCCTCCAGCACCCGATGCGGAAATTCCTTCCGCTTCGGTGGGGAGTCGGCGGCAGGAGCCTGCTCCGACCTCGGTGAACGCCGAACGGCTGGAGCGACGCGCGAAGAGGCTCGCGAAGGCTCTGGTCGAACAGATCCTGCGGGGCAGGACAGCGAAGCGGGATCAGGCTCTCGCCGAAGGGCGCCTGATTCTTGAATTCGGTCCGGAGATCCAGAAGATCTGGCGGATCTACGTGGAAAAGGTGGGGGCCGAGCATGCGAAGCGGTCGCCGCAGTTCAAGAAAGCGCTGAATGAGATCCTCGCTGACGGAAACGAAGTCTTCTGACCTCGGCGGCAACTCGCCCACGAAGGGGGGCCACTACCTGTGGGTCCTCGACGATGAGCTGGGGGCCCGCCTCGTCCAGGAGATGCAGGCGCCGCCGGGATCCCTGAGGGCCATCCCTCCCCGCGAGATGTGGGAGGAGGCGTTCTCCCGGACCGACGTGGGCGTGGCCATCGTCGCGGCGGACGCGGAGGACGTGCCGGCCGATGAGATCGAGGTGCTGCGGGAGATGGGCGTGCCCTGCCTTCTGATCCTGCCGGAGTGTCCCGATATCCTCTGGCGCAGGCTGCTCGCGAGGGGATACGTGGATGTCCAGACCCCGCCCTTCCGGGCGCTGGATCTTTCGCTGTCCCTGGCCAAGGCCGAGCACCCCCTGCCGCTCGATCGCCGTCTGCCCGACTTCGATGCGCGGGTGCGGACCCGCAGCGAGTTCGTCATTCCCGCGGATCTGCGCTACGTGGCGCCGGCCGCGGGCTTCCTTTCCCGGCTCGCGCGGGAGCACGGCTTCCATCCCAGGGTCTGGCTCGAGAACCTGCCGTTGGCGCTGGACGAGGCGGTCAGCAACGCGATCCGCCACGGCTGCGGTCAGGATCCCGCCCTCGAGGTGAAGATCGAGGTGTGGTTCAGCCACGACGTGATGAAGATCCGCATCGAGGATCCCGGGTCCGGATTCGATCCCGACACGCTCATCGACCCGGCCAGCGAGGAGGGCCTGCATCGCGGCGGCGGCCGCGGGGTGCTGCTGATGCGCGAGCTCATGGACCGGGTCGAGTTCCAGGACAACGGTAGCGTCGTGATGCTCCATGCTCGGCGCGGAGTTTCCGACTAGATTCCCCCAAAGCAAAACGGCGCCACCTCGAGGGTGAACGCCGCCGCTGGTGCCTGGCCGGGAGTCGGCTAGAACTCCTCTTCCTGCCATTTGTTCTGGTGGATCTCCGAGAGCAGTCCGTCGATCTGGCTCTTCACGCGCGCGTTCTGGTCGGGCTCGAAGAGGGCCTTCTTGATGCGGCCGTACTGATCCTTTTTCAGGTAGCGAACGGACTTGAGGTCCTTCACCGGCACCAGGATGTCCTTGCTGGCGCGAACCTCCAGCAGAGTCCCGTCCCTGTCGTGCTCGGGATTGTGGTAGGGGTGCATGCCGATTCCCCAGGAGTAGGCAACCAGGGTGCTGAGCAGCACCTTGAGGGTGTTCTTTCCCTGTACGGTGCCCAGATCCAGGTCATCACCGATGCTGTCCTCGACCTTCTCCACGAGGGATACGAGCCGGTCCATCGTCTCATCGTTCACTTCGATATTCAGAAAGCGGGAGAACATTTCCGCTACGACTCTCTGCGTATCCGCCATCTTGGACTCTACCTCGTTGCTTGGATGTCAGTTGCGCGCCCCGACCAATCCCGAGTCAGGGTGACTTCGGGACATTCGCAAGTTCCGCGCCGCGCCGGCAGAAATACTTTGCCGCCGCTGGGACTTGGGGTTGCGAGAAAGCGACACGCGAGAACGGTTCTTGCATTGAAGGCGGTGCGTTCGCTCCCGTGACGGGAGAGGCGGAGCCATGAGATTCTCCGCGGAACGCCAGGAACACTTGCGCCGTCATCGGAAACGGGTCCCGGTGATGCGCGCCATCCATACGAGGTGCAGCGTGGCTCTCATCAATCGTGCGGGACAGGAGATCAGCGCCAAGGTCGTGTACTACGGCCCCGGACTGAGCGGAAAGACCACCAACCTGGAAGTTCTCTTCCGCCAGGTTCCCGAAGACAGTCGCGGCAAAATGATCTCCATGAAGACCCGAACAGACCGCACCCTGTTCTTCGATCTTCTTCCCATCGCCGCGGAAGCGATCCACGACTTCCAGGTTCGCATACTGCTCTACACCGTGCCGGGCCAGGTCTACTACAACGCCACGCGCCGTCTGGTGCTGAAGGGCGTCGATGCGGTGGTGTTCGTGGCCGACAGCCAGCGAGGCAAGATGGAGGAGAACCTCGAGAGCCTCGAGAACCTCCGCTCCAATCTCGCGGACATGGATCTGAAGCTCGAGGAAGTGCCCTGGGTGATCCAGTACAACAAGCGGGATCTGCCGGACATCCTCAGCGTGGAGGAGCTGGACCAGGCTCTCAATCCGAGCGGCGTGCCGAGCTTCGCGGCCGTTGCCCCTCGCGGCGAAGGTGTTCAGGAGACGCTCGAGGGCGTCAGCAGCTACCTGCGGCCCTATCTCCAGGACATGGTGGAAAAGGAGATGGGCGACTCGCTGGGCATCACCACGCCCAAGCCGGAGCCCGTCGAGGACCGGCCCGAGGTCCTTTCGCCCTCCCTGGACGAAACGCGTCAGCCGCTCACCTCCACGCCCAACATGACCTCGCCCGGCGTTCCGCCGACCAGCGCGAACGTGGAGACCTTGCCGGACGTTCCCGAGCGTCCCATTCGCAGTGGGGGCCTCGATCTGGATCGCATCCCCGATCCTCCCGTCGTCGAGATGCCGCCGTCGGACAGCGATTCGCCGCCGCCGACACTCGGGAATCTGATGCAAGACCAGGAAGTGCGTCGCGGCGCCCGCGACCTGGAGGAGACGATCGACGCCTCGCCGCTCGGCTCGTTCTCCGACAAAACTCCCGCTCCGGAATCGGAGTCTCCCTCCGTGGAGAAGCAGGGTGCCGTCGATGTGGAGGTGTTGACGACGCGGCCTCGTCCCACCGACACGCGCACCGTGGCCGAGCCCACGGTCGTCGAGTGGTCCGCGCCCGAAACGAAAGCGACCCCACCGCCCACGCCCGAACCGCCCGCGCCCACGCCCGAAACGAAGGCTGATGTGGAGGAGATCGAGATCTCCTCACCTCCCCGGATCGAGCGGGGGACGCCGCAGCCCTTCCTGGGAATGCCCGAGCCGCGCGTCGTGGAGGCGCCCGAGATCCCCAGGCCCCAGGAGACGCCCGCCGACCCGCCTCCGGCGCCGCCCGTCATCGAGACGAGCGTTTCCGTGGAACCGGATCCCGCCCCGGTGTCTGCGCCATCCGCGTCCATCGAGGAGCAAGGTCCGCAGGTCCTGGAGCTCAAGGTGCCGCGCCGGTTCCTGGAGTCGGGAGAGCTCACGGTCCGCCTGGTTCTCGAGGACGAGGGTTCGCCGGCGAGTTCGTCGACGCCCGGCAAGGTCGCCCTGCGCGACGGCGAGCTCGTGGAGCTGGACTGAGGACGCAGTCCCATTCTTGACAGCTTCGGCGGCCCTGATCTACGCTTCGTGCAACTGCGGGGGTATGTTCATGGGCAAGAGGATTCTCGTCGTCGACGATGAGGCCAACATCCGTGGTCTCTACGAACAGGAGTTCAAGGACCTGGGCTACGAGGTGGAAGCGGTGGCCTCGGCCGAGGAAGCGAAACTCGTGCTCGAAGCGCGACGCCCGGACCTCATGATCCTCGACATCGAGCTTCCCGGTCAGGACGGACTCGCCTACCTTCGCGAGGTGATGGAGGCGGACCGGAAGCTGCCCGTCCTGATCAACAGCGCCTACCACAGCTACAAGGACGACTTCGCGTCCTGGTCGGCCGATGCCTACCTGGTGAAGTCCTCCGACCTCGATCCGCTCAAGTCGAAGGTCCGGGAACTCCTCGAGGATTGACGCTTACACCCACCGTCCCGCACGGAGGAGAACGAAACGATGCCGACGCGCCTCATCGCCACCCTGCTGCTACTGGCCCTCCCGGCCCTCGCGCTCGCCGACTCCGAGATCCACCCGCTCGCGACCCAGACGCTCAACTCCACGCCCACCCTGGGCCTCACGAGCGATCTGCTGCAGTGGGGGAACACCTCCATCAGCTACAGCTCCGCCTGGGCCGGCGGCGAGCAGTTCTCCCTGGGCATGCTCACCAAGGACCTGCGCATGCCTCTGGCCAAGGGACTCGATTTCAACGCCCGCTTCGGCGTGGCCTTCATGGCGGGCTCCGGCCTGAACGGCCTGAACGGCGAGCCGTCCAACACCCAGCTCGTGCTTCCCTACGCCGCCCTCGACTGGCGCCCTTCGGAGAACATGCACCTGCATCTCTCCTTCAGCCAAGGCGGCTACGGCAACCCCCGTTACGGCTACTTCAGCGGTGGCCATGCGGGCTCCTGGATGTCCTTGCTCGATGACGATCCGGAAGCGCCCTAGCCCTCGCGCCCCTTCCTCGCACGACCTTCCGCGCGTTCCATCTTCCCTCGCAACAATTGCTTGACCGTTTTTTCGGGCCACGAGTATTCTGCCGGCGATCCATGGAGATACTCGACGAAAGGCGGCCCACAGCCATGAGTCCTTGGACCTGGTACCGGAACTATCAGCGACGCACGCGTCGCCGCTCCGTCATCAGCGCCCTCCTCTCCGAGTCGGAGCGGGACTCCCAGGCCCTCGGCCGCTGGCTGGACGAGCGCCTCGCCCGCGGCGAGCGCGACGAGGTGGAGGCCCTCTTCGACGAGCTGCCCGATCCCGTGGAACTGCCCGCCGAGTGCTACACCGATCTCATCGAGGCGAGCTATCGCGCCCAGCTCTTCGAGCAGGGCCTGCAGCTGGCCGAGGCCTGGCGCCGCCACGACCCCGACTCCCCGGGCCCCCTGAACCAGGCGGCGCGTCTGCACTCCCTGGCCGGTCGCTTCGAGCAGGCCCACGAGCTCCATCGCATCGCCCTGAACATGGGCAGCTCCCAGGCCGAGAGCGCCTACCAGTTCGGCTGTACTCTCCTGCGCGAGAATCGCTTCGAGGAGGCCGAGGAGGCCTTCAAGCAGGCCCTCTCCCTCGATCCGCGCATGGCCAAGGCCTATACCAATCTGGGATTCTCGCTGGACCGCCGGGGCGAACACGAGCGGGCGATCCAGCAGTTCAAGCGCGCGATCCAGCTCGATCCCTACAACGCCATGGGCCACCTCAACCTGGGCGCCCTCTACGGCGAGCGGGGGGAGTACGAGATGGCGATCCAGCTATTCCGCAAGACGGTGGAGCTGGCCCCCGACAGCGTCGAAGGGCGCATGAGTCTGGGTCTGGCCTACTACAACAGCAACCGCTACGCCGAGGCGCTGGCCGAGTTCGACCAGTCGCTCTCGTTGCGACCGCACCACGGCGAGGCCCTGTTCCACGCCGCCCTCTGCCACTCCCGGCTGGGCGCGCATCAGAAGGCTCTCGGCTCGCTGGAGCGCGCCGAGCGTCTCTTCCCGGAGGATCCCCGGATCCAGTTCTACCTGGGACTCTGCTTCGTCAACATGAACGACTACGAGTCGGCCCTGCCGCGCTTCCGCTCCGTCATCGAGAACCATCCCGAGGACGCCCGGAGCTTCTACTATCTCGGCATCGTCTACGACAAGCTGGGTCAGCCGGAGATCGCCCGGGAGAGCTACCAACGGGCGGACAGCCTCGGCCATCGTCTCACCGTGGCCCGCGCCGCGGGCGCTTGACGCCCACGGGCCACGACAACCCCCTCGCAGCGAAAGGCGCCCCATGAGCTTCTGGGAAAGCATCCTCCTGGGTCTGATCCAGGGAGCCACCGAGTTTCTGCCGGTGAGTTCCAGCGGACACCTCACGCTCTTCGGAGCCCTGCTGGGCGTGAGCGAAGGGGAGGGCGATCCCTACCGTTTCTTCGTGGTGATGACCCACTTCGGCACCCTGCTGGCGATCCTGATCCACTACCGACGGGATCTCGCCGCCATGGTCGTCGCGCCTTTCCGCACCCTGGGCCGCGGCTTCAAGCCCGCGCCCGCCGACGTCGGTCCTCTGCGCCTGCTCGGCATCATGGTGCTGGGCACGATTCCGGCCGTGGTGCTGGGGCTGGCCTTCGACGACCTCCTGGAAAACCTGTTCACCGCGCCCGTGCCGGCCGCGATCTTCCTGGCGGTGACCGGCTTCATCCTGTTCAGCACGCGCTGGACGGGCCACCGCGCCGCGGGGGAGGTCACGTGGAAGCGCGGCTTACTGGTGGGCCTGGCGCAGGCCTTCGCCATGCTGCCGGGGATCAGCCGCAGCGGCAGCACCATCGCCGCGGGGCTCGCCGTGGGGATCCGCCGCGAGGAGGCCGCGCGCTTCGCATTCCTGCTGGCCGTGCCCGCGCTGGTGGGGGCGGCGCTGTTCGACACCCTCAAGATCGAATCCCTCGCGGCCATCGACTGGCCCGTGGTGATCGCAGGCACCGTGGCCGCCTTCCTCTCCGGCTGGATCTGCCTGGTCTGGCTGCTCAAGCTGCTGGCGAGGGAGTCCTTCTGGAAATTCTGCTGGTACTGCTGGGCGGCGAGCCTCGTGGGCCTCGTGATCTTCCTGGGTGGCAGCTGATCGGGCCGCCTTGACCCTCCCGGCGGCCTGACCTAAGATACCTGCCAATATTGAGTTTCCCCGTCATCCGTCCCCATTCTCGGGGGCGAGGAGTACCCGCGATGAGCAAGTCCGATACGCAGCCCATGGAAAAAGCCTACGAACCCGCGGCGGCCGAGGCGCGACTGTACGCGGCCTGGGAAGAGGGCGGCTACTTCCGTCCCCGCGCCGATGCCGAGGGCCGCGACCCCTACGTCATCTGCATCCCGCCGCCCAACGTCACCGGCATCCTCCACATGGGCCACGTGCTGGACAACGCGCTGCAGGACATCCTGATCCGCTGGCGCCGCATGCAGGGTCGGGAGACCCTCTGGGTGCCCGGCACCGACCACGCGGGCATCGCCACCCAGAACAAGGTCGCCGAGAAGCTGCGCGAGCAGGGTGAAGATCCGGAAGGGATGGGTCGCGAGGCCTTCCTCGAGCGCGCCTGGGCCTGGAAGGACGAATACCACGAGCGCATCACCGGCCAGCTGCGCCGGCTGGGCTGCAGCCTCGACTGGGACCGCGAGCGCTTCACCCTGGACGAGGGGCTGAGCCACGCGGTGCAGCACGTGTTCATCGAGCTGTACGAGGCGGGTCTCATCTACAAGGGCGAGTACATCGTCAACTGGGACGTGATCGACCAGACCGCGCTCAGCGACGAGGAGGTGGAGTTCAAGGAGGTGGACGGCCACCTCTGGCACTTCCGCTATCCGCTGGCCGACGGCTCCGGGCACCTCGTCGTGGCCACGACCCGCCCCGAGACGATGCTCGGCGACACGGGCGTGGCCATTAACCCAAACGACAGGGGTAAAGATGGCTTCCGCGGCAAGCGGGTCACGCTGCCCCTGGTGGGTCGCGAGATGCCGATCATCGAGGACGACTTCGTCGACCCCGAGTTCGGCACGGGATTCGTCAAGGTGACCCCTGCCCACGACCCCAACGATTTCGAGATGGGCCAGCGCCACAAGCTCGAGAGCGTGAACGTGATCGGTCCCGACGGCCGCATGACGGCCGGCGCCGGCGAGTACGCGGGCCTCACCCGCGAGGAGGCGCGCAAGGCCGTGGTGAAGGCGCTCGACGAGCAGGGCCTGCTCGAGAAGGTCGAGCCCTACCGCCACTCGGTCGGCCACGGCTACCGCAGCGGCAAGCCGATCGAGCCCTTTCTCTCGACCCAGTGGTACGTGAAGATGCAGGAGCTCGCGCGCCCGGCCATCGAGGCCGTGGCCGGCGGCCGCGTCAAGCTCACGCCCGCGCGTTGGGAAAAAACCTACATGCACTGGATGGAGAACATCCGCGACTGGTGCATCAGCCGTCAGCTCTGGTGGGGGCACCGGATTCCGGTGTGGACCCACGCCGAGACGGGCGAGGAGCGCGCCGCCGCGGCCGCGCCCGACGACAGCGGGCAGTGGACCCAGGACCCCGACGTGCTCGACACCTGGTTCTCGAGCTGGCTCTGGCCCTTCTCCATTCTCGGCTGGCCAGACGATACCGAGCACGACCTCAAGCGCTACTACCCCGGCAGCACGCTGGTGACCGGCCCGGACATCATCTTCTTCTGGGTGGCCCGCATGATCATGGCCGGCCTGCGCTTCGAGGGTGAGATTCCGTTCCGCGACGTGTTCCTGCACGGCATCGTCCGCGACAAGCAGGGCCGCAAGATGAGCAAGAGCCTGGGCAACAGCCCCGATCCGCTCGACCTCATGGGCAGCTACGGCGTGGACGCCGTGCGCTTCTCCATGACCATGCTCACGCCCCTCGGAGGCGACTACCTCTTCGAGGACAAGCACATGGAGATGGGGCGCAACTTCGCCAACAAGCTCTGGAACGCCAGCCGCTACGTGCTGATGCAGCTCGAGAAACTGGAGCTGAGCTTCGACGGCCAGATCGGCGAGGGCGCGCCCGCGAGCGGCGACGCGGTGTCCGACTGGCTCGCGACCGAGTGGCTGCCCGTGGCCGAAGGCCTGCTGGCCGAGCCCGGTCCCGAGGATCGCTGGATCCTCAGCCGCCTGAAGGCCACGCGCGACGCCGTCGAGCGCGACCTCGAGGCGTTCCGCTTCAACGACGCGGCCCGGGCGCTCTACGACTTCCTCTGGAAGGAGTACTGCGACTGGTACCTGGAGCTCACCAAGCCGCGCGTCTACGGCGACGACCCCGCCGCCGCCCGCACGGCCACCCTCACGGCCGCCGGCGTGCTGCACTCGATCCTGCGCATGCTGCACCCCTTCACGCCCTACGTCACCGAGGCGATCTGGGAGCGCTTCCCCGGATCCGCCGACATGATCATCGTCGCATCCTGGCCCGACCCGCCCGCGAGCTTCACCGACGAGGCGGCCGAGGCCGACCTGAGCTTCTGGACCGAGCTCATCTCCTCGGTGCGCGGCCTGCGCAAGGAGATGAACCTCGCGCCCGGCGTGGCGGTGGAGATGATCTTCCGCACGGATCGGGCCGACCGCCTCGCCCAGCTCGAGGGCTGTCGTCCCTACCTGGCCAGCCTGGCCAAGGTGGCGGACTTCAAGGCGGAGGCGATCTCGCCGGCCAAGCCCAAGCCCGCCGCCGGCGTCTTCCTGGAGGGCGTCGAGGTGTGGCTGCCGCTCACCGGACTGGTCGACCTGGACGAGGAGCGCGCGCGACTGGGCAAGGAACTTGCCAAGACCGAGAAGGCGCTCACCGGGTACGAGAAGAAACTCGGCAACGCGGCCTTCACCGACAGGGCGCCGGCGGAGGTCGTGGCGCAGGTGAAGGAGAGCGCCGAAAACGCGCGCGAGAAGACGAGCCGACTCAGAGAGAGCCTGGACAACCTGCAGGAGTAGGATGACTCCCCAGCGGACGATCGGCGAGACCATCAAGCAGGCCCGCGAGGCGCGGGGCATGAGCCAGGAGGACGTGAGTCGCGAGACCCGCCTCTCCCTCGTCGTGATCCGCGCCCTGGAGCTCGACCGCTTCGGCGAGATGCCGGGCGAGCTCTACATCGCCAACGCCATCCGCATGATCGCCGAGTGCCTCGAACTCGACCGGGCCGATCTCATGGCCCGCTACCGGGACGGGGCCGGCGCGTTGCTGTCCGGGGAGGACGGAGCCGAGCGGGAAACCGGCGGAGTCTGGACCGAGGAGGGCGTACCCGAGACGCGCGTGGCCGGCTGGCGGCCGGGCGCGCGCTTCTGGACGATCCTCGTCGCCGTGCTGATGATCGGGGCCCTGGCCTGGGCCTTCGCCACGGGCCGAATAGGGCTACCGAGCTTCGGTGGGGGGCGGGACGAGGCGCCCCTGGCCACGCCCGATTCCACGGCGACGAGCACGGAAGCGGCCGGCGACCTGTCGGAGCGGATCGTCGAGGAGTCTCCGGCCGAGGAGGCTGAGCAGGTCGTTCAGGAGGAGCCGCCGCCCGCGACCGGACCCGATCCCGATCCCGAGCCGGAAGCGCCCCTGTGGACCGACGGTCCCCTGCTTCCCGATAACCATCCCCGCGCCACCACCCTGCGCCGCGAGGCGGCACTGGTGCTGCGCATCGGCAGCGACGCTCCCTGTCGCGTGCAGTTGAACGTGGACGGCCACCGTCACCTGGCCCGCGCCCTCGATGCGGGGCGGCACTGGCGGGTGTCGGCCGCGGAGTTCGTCGTGCTGAGCGCCAGCGACGGCAGCGCTCTGAATCTCACGGTGGACGACGAGCCCTACCCGCTGCCCGCCGACCTGCCCGCGGGCAAGGCGCTGGCGCTGCGCGTCGAGGTGGCCGACTCCGGCGAGGACTCCTGAAGGCGAAACCCCTCTTGCTCGGGCTGGAAACGCCTCTATCCTTTTAGAGTGCTCCGTCGCAACGATCGCCGGAGGCTCATCCTGATGAGCGCGTACGCGTGAGAACCATGAGGTCGCGGAATCCGATTCCGTTCCTGCTTCTCCTCCTGATCGTTCCCGGATCCGTCCTTGCGGATCTTGTCCCCGACTGGAGCGAAGCGAGCTTCGAACCGCTGGCGCCCGTGGATCTGCCCTGCGCAGGCAATCCCGTATTCTCCCGCTTCAATATGCCGGCCTTCACGGTGGCCGACCCCTTCCTGTTCCATCACCAGGATCGCTGGTGGCTCTTCTTCGAGGTGATGCCCGCGCCCTCCGGCAACGGAAACATCGCTCTGGCCACCAGCCTGGACGGCGTACACTGGACCTTCGATCGCGTACTGCTGGACACGGAGGATCAGCTCTCCTATCCCCTGGTCTTCCGCTGGGAGGAGACATTCTACCTGATGCCCGATCGCTACCCGACTCCGGGCGTGGCGATCTACCGCTGTTCGGAGGAGGCGTTTCCCTACGGCTGGGAGCCCGCCGCGGAGATTCTCACGGACAGGGTGGTCGGCGACGCCACGCTCTTTCGTCACGCGGATCGCTGGTGGATCCTGGCGAGCCACTCCGGCAGCGGCACCTGCTTCCTGTGGCACGCCGAGGAGTTCCTCGATCCGAAGGCCTGGTGCGAACACCCGATGAGCCCCATCGCCCAGGACGACCGCAGCCGCGCCCGCCCCGCCGGCCGCGTGCTTCACCTGGCGGGGGATCGCCTGATCCGGCTCGCCCAGCGCAGCAACGTGGTTTACGGCGAAGCGGTGCGCGCCTTCGAGATTCTGCAACTGGACACGGAGGTGTATGCCGAGGCCGAATTGCCGGAGAGCCCCGTCCTCGGCCCCGGCGCGGCGCCCTGGAACGCCGAGCGGATGCACCACCTGGATGCCTGGTGGACAGGCGACCGTTGGCTCTGCGCCGTGGACGGCCACGACGGCACGGACTGGAGCATCGGCATCTTCAGCGATTGCGCGGATCCTACGTCTACGCCACCCTCCGGCGCAGGGGGGTTGGCGCTGCGGGTGAACGCCGGGGAGAGGCCCGTCATCGTCTTCCATCTTCCCGACGAGCGCGCCCTGCGGCTCACGATTCACGACGTGTCGGGCCGGGTGCTGTGCGAACTGATCCGGGAGCGTGGCGCGGCCGGCCCGCACCGACGGACCTGGGACGGACGCGAGGGGAACGGTCGCCTTATCGCCTCGGGGCTCTACCTGGCTCGGTTGAAGGCGGGCCGGGAGACGGCCGCGGCGAAGGTCCTGCTGCTGCGCTGACCCAAGACTGGCGAGACGTCCACACCGCGCCAGCCTGCGAGGTC
Organism: uncultured bacterium; assembly: GCA_964399495.1. Taxonomy (GTDB): domain Bacteria; phylum Krumholzibacteriota; class Krumholzibacteriia; order JACNKJ01; family JACNKJ01; genus CAYNQX01. The sequence goes on along the minus strand of CAYNQX010000001.1, from coordinate 167,772 downwards.
GTTCGGCCCGAGCGTGGGTCAGTGGCTGTGAGCCGGGATGATCAGGCGGCGCATCAATTCCTGCAGCTTCTGGATGTTGACCGGTTTGGCAAGGTAGTCGTCCATGCCGGCGGCCAGGCACTGCTCACGATCGCCCTTCATCGCGTTGGCCGTGAGCGCGATGATGGGCACATGCGTCGTTCCCCCATGCTCCCGTCTCCTGACATCCCCCCCGCGCGAATTCGTAGCCGTCGAGTACCGGCATCTGCACGTCGCAAAGCACGATGTCGAATTCCTCTTCCGCGTGGCGGTCCAGTCCCTCGCGACCATCCTGGGCCTGCACCAGGGAACAGCCCAGTTTCGTCAGCAGGATCTCCACGAATCGGCGGTTCACCTGATTGTCCTCGACGAGCAGGACACGAACGTTCTCGAGACTCTTGGGCCGGATGCGCTGAACGCCCTTGGCCGCGTCCGGGATGTGCGCCGCCTCATCGCCCAGGACGGACTGCAAGACGATCGGTTTGACGGGGAGGGGCAAGGTGGGGAGTTCGAGTCCCGCCGCCCTTGCCCAACCACCCTGCGGCTCACCCAATCTCGTGAGCAGGATCATCCGATCTCCAGGGTCGACACCCGCATCGTCGAAGACGTTCGGATCGGCACAACGGGAGTCCGCCAGGGCCTGCGAGTCGCAGAGCACCTTGTCGTATCGGGTCAGCAAGGATCGTGTATCGTGGTGATCGGAGGAGAGAGAATCCTGAAGCGTCACCCGATAGCCGAGCTTCTCGAACAGACGCCCGAGGACCGTACGCGTCTTCGACCAGCGAGTCGCGATCAGGATGTGGCGTCCCTGGCCTTGCGGCCATGCATTCGTCTCACCGGTGCCAGGTGAGACCTCCATGGGCAGCGTGAAATGAAAGCACGCCCCGTTGCCGAGTTCACTTTCGACTTCGAGGGTGCCGCCCATCAGCTGCACGAGCCGGTGTGAGATCGCCAGACCGAGGCCCGTGCCACCGTACATCCGCGTCGTGGAGGCGTCCGCCTGGGTGAAGGCCTTGAAGATGTTGCGCTGGGCAGCCTCGTCGAGACCGATGCCGCTGTCGTGCACGGAAAGATCCAGGCCGACGAACTCGCCCGTCGCGTCGAGGCTAGGCCCCATGCCGATCACGATGGAGCCCTCCTGCGTGAACTTGATCGCATTGCCCACCAGGTTCACCAGCACCTGTCGGATCCGGGCGGGGTCGCCCAGGACATTTCGGGGGAGGGCCGGGTCCAGATCGCAGACGAACTCGAGATCGCTCTGCATCGCCCGCAGATTGAAAGCATCCAGAATGCTCTCGAGGAGTTCGTAGATATCGAATCCGATCCGTTCGATCTCCAGTTTGTCGGCCTCGATCTTGGAGAAATCGAGGACATCGTTGATCACGGTGAGCAGAGCACCGGCGCTGTCCTCGACGATGGTCAGGTACTCCTGCTGTTCCCCGTCCAGTTCCGTGTTCAATGTGAGTTCGGTCATCCCGATGATGCCGTTGAGGGGCGTTCGTATCTCGTGGGACATGTTGGCCAGGAAGACGCTCTTGGCTTGGTTGGCCGCCTCGGCGGCCTCCATGGCCAGCCTCAGTTCATGAGTACGCTCCTCGACCTTCGCGGCCAGGTTTGCGCTGGACTCCTCGATCCTGTCCCGCGACACCTGAAGGTTGGCCGCCATGCTGTTGAAGGCTCGCGCCAGGCGGCCGAGCTCGTCCCGGTTGGAGGCATCGACTCTGACCTCGAGATTGCCCATCGACATCGCCTCGGCCGCATCGGAGAGTTCGTTCACCGGCCGGGTGATCAGACGAGCGAGAACGGTGCCCAGGAGAAGGCCGAGCAGGGCGACGAGGCCGCTCAGGAGGAGTATGCCGCCGCGGTTGCGGGCCACTTCCGCGTCGACCTCATTCTGGGAGAGCCCGATTCGAACCGTCCCGAGCAATCCGTCGACGCCCTCGATGGGGGCGCTGACCCAGAGTTCCCGAACCCTCTTGGCCTCCGTGGGCTCTTCGGGTCCATCGAGCAGGAATCGACCCTGGGAATTGTGGACCCTCACTCCGACGATGCCGGACAGGGCGCGTATGCTGGCGACGGCCTCCTCCACCCCGAGGGGATCGTCGAACTCCAGGGGCGCCACGAGATTGAAGGCGAGCATCTCCACCAGGCCTCTGCCCTTGGACTCCAGCGCCGCCTGCGCCATGCCTTCGAGGCGCGGCGGAATGAACAGCGCGATGCTGGCTGCGCTGAGCCATGCCACGGTGATGACGACCAGGGACAGCCGCAGTCTGATGGAGATCTGGCGCAGGGGGCTTCTCATGGTCCCGTAACCACTTCGCAGAGCCTGAGCACGCGGGCGTCCAGAACGTGACCTTCCTCTTCGAGGGCCTCCAGGTTCACCAGGATGCGGGGGCGGCCATCCCTCAATCCGATTCCGAGACTGAGTCCCTGCTTCGCCATCTCACCGCTACCGGAGAGGGTCAGGACACCCCATTGCCGGGTGGCGTTCCTGATCGTTTCGATTTCCGACCCGCTCCCGTCTGCCACGTAGAGGATGTCGATGTCATTCTCGGCGAGCTGTTGCGAAAGCTCGTCCGGCGCGCCCAGGTGTCGTACCTCGAATGCACGTCCATTGATCGTCTTCCCGCGCATGCTCTCCAGGGCTTCGAGGAATGCCTTCGCACTGGCCCCCGAGCTGCGGGTTTCACTCTGCGCGAGGACGCCGATCTGAATCGGCTTTCCCGTATCCTCAGTCAGGGAACGGTCGTAGGTGAGCAGCTTCAGGAAGATGGGCACCTGGGCCTTTTAGGGCACCATCACCTCGGCTCGGGCAGCAACGTTCAGGCCGAGCAGCAGGCAGAATCCGCTGAACAGCAGAACACGGCAGGCCATGGAGAGTCCGGCTCTCCCTCGGCTGGCCGCAGCCGTTGCTGTTGTGATGATACGACTCAAACTAGAACCCCACCGTCAAACTGCTGAAGATGCGGCGCCGCTGTTCGATGGCCAGTGGATGATCTCGAATCCGCTCGTCCGCGATGTTGTCAACGCCGATCACGATCTGCTCCAGGTGACCCGCGAATCGGATCCGCCAACGGAGATTGACGAGCAGGCGTTCGTCGCCAGACCCCAGCAGCGGCGCTTCGGAAAGCGATCCGTAGGTCCAGGTGGTCTCGGACTTGTAGCGAGTGTTCAGATTGATCTGATGGCCGGCGATTCCGGTGAAATCGAGGTCCAGTCCTGCGATGTGGTCGGGAGCCTGACGGATGTCGGCATCGCTCGAGGCATCGACCGTGTTCACCCAGGAGTAGCTCGCGCGGACGGCGAGCCAGTTCGCCAGCTTGGCCTCCAGGCTGACTTCGCCGCCGATCTGATTCCAGTCATTGAGGTTCAGGAAGGCGATCTCGGAGGGGATGCCCTCGACCGGTGCGGGCGGGGAGGAGTAGGTCCCATAGACGCCCATGCCGATCATCTCTCGCAGCTGGTTGCTGAAGACGGCTCCCGAAACGAATAGCCAGTCCCTGAGCAGGCCTTGGTATCCTATTTCGATGGCGTGAATGGTCTCGGGCTGCAAGTCACGGTTGCCGCGAATGATCTGGCCGATTCCCAGAGGCCCTGGAATCTCCGTGTACCAGTAAGTCTCCAGCAATGAGGGGTTGCGATAGGCGATGCCGTAGCTGGCCCGGAATGCGTGACGCGGTCCGAGTTGATAGACCAAGCCGCCCCGGGGCGCGACGTTTCCGCCCACCAACGGGTGGTGATCATAGCGGAGGCCGAATGAGAGCAGGAGCGGGTCCGTCAGGCGCCACTCGTCGTACACGAAGGCGGCGAGGATGTCGATTTCCGTATCATGGATGCCCAGACTCCAGTCGGCCAGATTGTGACGGTAGTTGGCGCCGAGAAGCACTTCATGCGATCCCAGGCTCAGCGACTGATGGAGTTCCAGGTCGAAGACGTTGCTCTTCAAGGTACTGACTTCGTCGAGGCCGGAGTTGCTGTCGGGCACCAGGTCCAGGTCCAGGCGATTCCAGAAACCACGCAGCTCCATGCCGCCACGTGAGTAGTCGAAACGCAGGTATTGATCCTGTCCTTCCATCCAGACGGAGGTATCGGAAGGGTAGTGAAGGCTCTCCCCGCTGCTGCCGCCGAAGGACAGATCGAGCTGGCTGCCACCGGTGAACTCCCAACCGAGCCGGGCTTCGCCGTGGGCGATCTCGCCCTCCGCGAGATCCTGTTTCCAGTTGCGGTTCTGATCGAAGCCGAGGGCCACACGCCAATGAAAAGCCCCCAGGTCTCTGGCCAGCAGCAATGAGCTGGCGCCACGACCCAGGTTCGAGTAACTGGTGCGTACCGAATGATCCTGGATCTCGTCGGATTCGAAAGTGATGATGTTGATCACGCCGGCGAAGGCATTGGCCCCGTACATGGCAGAGCCCGGGCCGCGAATGACCTCGATGGCCTTGATCGCCTGGAGGGGCACCTGGAGGTACTCCCAGAGGGTGATGCCGTAGAAATCCGCATAGACGGAGCGGCCGTCGACGAGCACGAGCATCGAGTTCGATCCGAGCTTGTTCAGCGCCCGCGCGCAGACATCGAAACTGGAACCGGTCGTCATGATGACGTCCAGCCCGACGACGCCCTGCAGCAGTTCGGGGATACTGGCGGCACCCGAGGCGGCGATCTGCTCGGCGGTGATGAGGGTCGCTGCCGCGGGGGTCTCGCTGATCTTCTGACTGCGTTTCGATGCGGTCACGACGACCCTGTCGAGCAGCTCTTCCAGGTCGAGTTCGCTGAAGTCCGCGAACTCGGCCTTCTCTTCGGTCGCCTGGGTAGTCGGCACCTGGAAGAGAGCCAGGATCAACATGACGAGCAGAGCACGGACGGTGGGTTGATGTCGCGTGTTCATGGCCATACCTGCCTTGTAGGGGACCTCGGCGGATCCCGGTCTATCTTGGTGAGTTGTCGGGATATTGAGCGTCCTTCTTGATTCAAATGTGGGAATCATGCTCGCGATGGAGGCGCTTCCCTGGCCATCGGAATCGATCGAACGCATCGGCGGGAGACTCCGGAGTCTGGATTGCCGGGAATTGACGTCGGATCGCGGCTGCGCTAGCCTCCGAGCTGGTCTTCGCTACCGATATCCAGGGGGTCCTGGACCTCCCGCAGGTTCCCACCCGCGACGATGAATGCCCTCCAGAGCCAACCGCGTCCCGAAGGATTCCATGTCCCGCTTCAAGCTTCACGCGCCCTTCGAGCCCACGGGCGACCAGCCCGCGGTGATCGCCTCGCTGGTGGAGAGCGTGCTCTCGGGCCGCAAGCACCAGACCCTGCTCGGGGTGACCGGCAGCGGCAAGACCTTCAGCATGGCCAACCTGATCCAGCGGGTCGATCTGCCCACGCTCATCATCAGCCACAACAAGACGCTGGCGGCCCAGCTCTACGGCGAGTTCCGCGGCTTCTTCCCCGAGAACGCCGTCGAGTACTTCATCAGCTACTACGACTACTACCAGCCCGAGGCCTTCGTGCCGGCCACGAGCACCTACATCGAGAAGGACTCCTCCATCAACGAGGAGATCGACCGGCTGCGCATGAACGCCACGAGCAGCCTGCTCACGCGGGAGGACGTGGTGGTGATCGCTTCGGTCAGCGCCATCTACGGCCTGGGCAACCCCGACGAGTTCAAGCGGATGGTGCTGCACGTGAAGGCGGGGGAGGAGAACAGCCGCCAGAAGATACTGCGCCGGCTGGTGGAGATGCAGTACACGCGCAACGACATCGGTTTCGCGCGCGGCAATTTCCGCGTGCGCGGCGACACCATCGACGTTCAGCCCGCCTACGAGGAGCAGGCCTATCGCATCGAGCTCTGGGGCGATGAAGTGGAGCGCCTCGAGCGCTTCGACCCGCTCACCGGCCGCGCCGAGGAGAAGCTCGAGGAACTGATCGTGTTCCCGGCCAACCAGTACGTCACCGGCCGCGATCGCCTGGACTCCGCCATCGGGCACATCGGCAAGGACCTCGAGGTCCGTCTCCACGAGTTCCGCAAGGAGGAGAAGCTGCTCGAGGCCCAGAGGCTCGAGGGCCGCACCCGCTACGACATGGAGATGCTGAAGGAGATCGGCTTCTGCCACGGCATCGAGAACTACTCGCGCTACCTCGACGGCCGTCAGCCGGGCGATCGTCCGCTCTGCCTCATGGATTACTTCTCCGACGACTTCCTGGTGATCCTCGACGAGAGCCACGTCACCGTGCCGCAGATCGGCGCCATGTACGCCGGCGATCGCAGCCGCAAGACCACCCTGGTGAACTACGGCTTCCGCCTGCCCAGCGCGCTCGACAACCGCCCGCTGCGCTTCGAGGAGTTCGAGGAGCTCGCCCCGCGCCTGCTCTTCACCAGCGCCACGCCCGGTCCCTTCGAACTTGAAGCAAGCGGTCCGGCCGTGTTCGAGCAGGTGATCCGTCCCACGGGCCTGCTCGATCCCGAAATAGAGATCCGCCCCAGCCGCCACCAGGTGGACGACCTGCTCGCCGAGGTCAAGCTGCGCGCCGAGAAGAACGAGCGCACGCTCGTCACCACCCTCACCAAGCGCATGAGCGAGGACCTCACCGACTACCTGCTGTCGAACGGCGTGCGCGTGGCCTACCTGCACAGCGACATCAAGGCGCTCGACCGCGTGGCGATTCTGCGCCAGCTGCGGGTGGGCGAGGTGGACGTGCTCGTCGGCATCAACCTGTTGCGTGAAGGGCTCGACCTGCCCGAGGTGTCGCTCGTGGCCGTGCTCGACGCCGACCGCGAAGGCTTCCTGCGCAGCCACACCAGCCTCATCCAGACCGCCGGCCGCGCCGCCCGTCACGAGGAGGGCACGGTGATCCTCTACGCCGACCGAGAGACCGACGCGATCCGCCGCGCCGTGGAGGAGACCGGCCGCCGTCGCCAGCTCCAGGAGCGGTACAACGCCGAGCACGGCATCACGCCCACGAGCATCAGCAAGAGCCTCGAGGAGATCGACGCGCAGACCCGCGTGGCGGAAAGCAAGGGCGACGACGAGAAGCGCAGCGCCGTGGAGAAGGCGAAGGCCTTCGCCCATCTGTCGCTCGAGGAGCGGATCGAGGAACTGGAGATCGAGATGCGCCGCGAGGCCGAGGCCCTCCACTTCGAGGCCGCCGCCAGCCTGCGCGACCTCGCGAACGAGCTCAAGCTGCAGCTTGCCGCGGCTAGAAACGAAGGAGCAAAGTGATGACGAGCGACGTCTGGCTCGCCTGGCCCCGCGATCTGCGGATAAGCGCACTGTCCCTGGTGGAGCTGGCCCTCGAGGAGGACCTCGGCCCCGGCGACGTCACCGCGAAGCACTTCGGCGCGGGCCGCCGGTCGGCCACCGTGCGCCTGGTGGCGCGGGAGTCCGGCGTGCTCGCGGGTTTGCCGCTGTTTCTCTTCGTGTTCCGCGCCGTCGCCGGCCGGCTGGGACTGGCGGATGCCGCGAACGTCGACAGCGCCCTCGCCTGCGACGCCCTGAGCTTCACCGACTGCCGCGATGACGGCGGCTCTTTCGAGGCGGGCGATCTGCTGGCGCGCATCACGGCGCAGGAGGCCCTGCTGCACGGCGCCGAGCGCACCGGCCTCAACTTTCTGCAGCGGATGAGCGCCGTCGCCGGCGCCACGGCCCGGGCCGTCGCGCTGAGCTGCGGCCCGGCCGTGCTCGACACGCGCAAGACCACGCCCGGCTACCGCCTGCTCGAAAAGTACGCCGTCGCCGCCGGCGGCGGCCGCAACCACCGCATGGGCCTGCACGACGCGGCCATGGTGAAGGACAACCACAAGGAGGCCCTGGGCGGCATGGCGGCGGTGATGGCGAAGGTGGCGGCGCTTCCGGCCGGCCTGCCGCTCATCGTCGAGGTGGACAGCATGGAGGAGTTGCGGGTCGTCCTCGAACACGCGGCGGCCGGCCGGGTGATGCGCGTGCTCCTGGACAACTTCGCGCCCGAGGAGGCCGCGGCCGCGGTCGCGCTCAGGCAAGAGCTGGGCGGCGGCCCCGATTACGAGATCTCCGGCGGCCTGCTGCCCGAGGACCTGGCGAACCCGCACTACGCGGGCGTCGAGACGGCCAGCCTCGGCTCCATCACCCACAGCGCCGGCGCCCTCGACCTGGCCCTGGAAATCGAGGCGCCCTGAGATGAGGCCGTCCGATGACGATGCCCGACTGCTGCCCCTCGAAGTGGAGTGGTCGGCGCGGCTTCGGGGCGCGCTGGGACGTCCCCTGCGGATCCAGGCCGAGCTCGACAGCGCCATGGACCTGGCCCACGCCTTCGCCGAGGCCGGCGAACCCGCCGGTGCCTGCATCGTCGCCGAGCATCAGCGGCGGGGGCGTGGCCGCCACGAGCGCTGCTGGGAAGCCCCGCCCGGCAGCTCCCTGCTGCTCGCCCTGATCCTGCGACCCGCATGGCCACCGGAGCGGGCGGGATTGCTCGCCCTCGGCGCGGCGCTGGCCCTGGCCCGGGCCGCCGAGGAGGAAGGCGTTCCGCTGGACCTGAAATGGCCCAACGATCTGCTCCACGAGAACCGCAAGGTGGCCGGCGTCCTCACCGAGGCGCGGCTGAGCGCGGGCGGTTACCGACATCTGATCCTGGGAGTCGGCGTGAACGTCCACCAGAGGCCGGGCGACTTCCCGCCGGAGCTGCGTGAGACGGCCGTCTCCCTCGACCGCATCGCCGGCCGCCGTCTGAGCCGGGGCGATCTGCTGGCCGGCTGGCTCCACCACATGGAGGCGGTGCTGACGGCGCTGGATGCGTCCGACGAAACGCCGCGCGCCGAGCTGCTGGACGCCTGGCGGCGGCGATGGCCCCACGCGGGTCTGCGCGCGCGCGACGAGAACGGGCGCTCGCTCCGCCTCGTCGACCTCGAGGCGGACGGCGCCCTCAGGGTCGAGGGCCCGGCGGGCGAGGAGATCCTGCGGGCGGGCGAGGTTCATCTACTGCTGGAGGATTGAGGCGGCCGCCGGCGCGCGCTATAGTGGAACGACGCCGCCGCGAGAGGACGACGCATGCCATCGCCGGAGAAGATTCTCTGCCTCGACATGGGCAACAGCCGCCTCAAGGCCCAGCTCTGGGCGGGGGACCGCCCGGGCGAGCGTCTGGAACTGGACGGCGACGCCGCGGAATGGACGCGATTCCTCCTGCCGCTGCTCGACGAGGCGGACGGCCGCTCGGTCCTCTGCAGCGTGCGGCCTTCCCAGGCGCTTCCCCTGCGGGAATGGCTCGAGGCAGTAGGCCGCCGGCCACGGCTGATCCGCGGCGACGACCCCGTGCCCTTTCCCGTCGACATCCAGGGCCGCGAGACCCTCGGCGCCGATCGCCTCTGCAACGCGGCGGCGGCCTGGGCCGAGCGGCTCGCGCCCGCGCTGCTGGTGGACGCCGGCACGGCGGTGACCTTCGATCTGATCGACGGCGAGGGCGTCTATTGCGGTGGGGGGATCATGCCTGGCGCCGGCCTGAGCCTGGCGGCCCTGGCCGAAGGCGGCGAGCAGCTGCCGCGGGTGGCGGCCGAGTGGCCGGAGAGCCCCTGGGGCCGCGACACGGGCGCCGCCCTGGCATCGGGCGTCCTCTGGGGCGGCCTGGCGGCCCTCGAGGGCCTGGCGCGGCGTTTCCGCGAGGAGTTCGGCGAGGAGGGCGCGGTCGTGCTTACGGGCGGTGCGGCGCCGGGTCTGGCCGAGCGCTGGAGCGCGGGCCCCTGTCGCCTGGAGCCGGACTGGACGCTGAGAGGGATCGCGGCCCTGGCCGGGGCATGAAAAGAATCCCGGCCCTCAGAAAGAGCCGGGATCCCGGGAGAAGCCTATCTCGGCCTCCGGCCGAGACAGTTTGGAGCATTGGCGGGAGCCCTTCAGGGAGAAGCGTCGCGGGCCCGCCGCCAAAGTGAGTATCGGCAGGCGGGACCGCCGCTTGAGCCTTTTCCTTATGAAGGGGCGGCGGCGGAGGGAAAGGAGCCGACATGAGTAACGAGAGCAAGCGGAACGATGTGGACACGCTCCTCGGCTGGAAGGAGCGCGTGACCCTGCCGGACTGGGGCATGACCCTCAAGGCGCTCGTGGACCCCGTCTCGCCGCTCTCCACGCTCGCGGTGGAGCACGTGGAGCGCATGGGCCGGATGAAGGACGACAGCGGCCGCAGCCGACTCGTGCTCAGGCTCGACGTCCCCGTGGCCCAGGGCCGCCAGCGTCTGCGCCAGGTGTTCGCGTTCTACCACCGGCGCACCCGCCTGGGCGAGGGCCTGGGGCGCTGCACGGTGATCCGCACGCCCCTGCGCCTGGGGGAGTTCGAGTGGGAGGGGGAGCTGGCACTCGTGCCCAGCCGGCGGCAGTATTTCCTGCACCTGGGCCGTGCGGATCTGGCAGGCAGGTTCCTCCTCGATCCCTCGCGGAGCTACCTACATCCCGTGAAAAGGCAGCCTTTTACGCCGTCGTCCCACCTGCCGCTCCTCGATCTCGAAAAATAGCCGGCCAAGGGTTGCACTGCCCAAACGGCATGTCTATATTCTGCCGCGGCACCTTAGCAGTCGCGAAGACTGAGTGCTAAATCCAATGGGAAAAAACAAGATAGGGTTGGCCGCCGCGGAGCGCGCAAGCCCGGACTCCGCACCACCCTGGGAGGTTGGAGAATGTCCATCAAACCGCTGTCTGACCGGATCCTCGTCAAGGCCTTCGATGAGGACGAGGTCGTGAAGGGCGGGATCATCATCCCCGACACCGCCAAAGAGAAGCCCCAGAAGGGCGAGGTCATCGAAACCGGTCCCGGCCGTCTCACCGACGCCGGCGAGCGTCTGCCCCTCGAAGTGGGCAAGGGCGACCAGGTCCTCTATGGCAAGTACTCGGGCTCCGAGGTGACCATCGAGGACGAGAAGTACATCATCCTGCGCGAGAGCGACATCCTCGCGGTTCTCTAGACCGCCAACGATTCACAGGGAGAAAACGATCATGGCCAAGCAGATCGAGTTCGAAATCGCCGCGCGCGATTCGCTGAAGAACGGGCTGGACAAGCTCGCCAACGCCGTCAAGGTGACCCTCGGCCCCCGCGGTCGCAACGTCATCCTGGACAAGAAATTCGGCAGCCCGACCGTCACCAACGACGGCGTGACCATCGCCAAGGAGATCGAGCTGGAGGACGCCTACGAGAACATGGGCGCCCAGCTGGTGAAGGAGGTCGCCACCAAGACCAACGACGTCGCGGGCGACGGCACCACCACCGCCACGCTCCTGGCCCAGGCCATCGTCACCGAGGGTCTGAAGAACGTCACGGCCGGCGTGAACCCGATGTACCTGAAGAAGGGCATCGCCAAGGCCGTGGAGACCGTGGTGGGCTCCATCGCCGAGCAGAGCCACGAGGTGAGCAACCAGGACGAGATCGCCCAGGTCGCGAGCATCTCCGCCAACAACGACATGGAGATCGGCAAGCTGATCGCCGAGGCCATGGACAAGGTGGGCCGCGACGGCGTCATCACGGTGGAGGAGGCCAAGAGCCTGACCACCGATCTCGACGTGGTCGAGGGCATGCAGTTCGACCGCGGTTACCTGAGCCCCTACTTCGTCACCGACGCGGAGCGCATGGAGGCGGTGCTCGAGAACGCCGCGATCCTGATCTACGACAAGAAGATCAGCAACATGAAGGACCTGCTTCCCGTGCTCGAGAAGATCGCGCAGACGGGCCGCCCGCTGATGATCATCTCCGAGGACATCGAGGGCGAGGCCCTGGCCACGCTGGTCGTCAACAAGCTGCGCGGCACGCTGAACGTGTGCGCCGTCAAGGCTCCAGGCTTCGGCGACCGCCGCAAGGCCATGCTCGAGGACATCGCGATCCTCACCGGCGGCACCGTGATCGCCGAGGAGGCCGGCCGCAAGCTGGAGAGCGCGACCCTGGAGGATCTGGGCAGTGCCAAGCGCGTGACCATCGACAAGGACAACACCACCGTCGTCGAGGGCGTCGGCGCCCATGACGCCGTGGAGGGCCGCGTGGCGCAGATCAAGCGCCAGATCGAGGACACCACGAGCGACTACGATCGCGAGAAGCTGCAGGAGCGCATGGCCAAGCTGGCCGGCGGCGTCGCGGTGATCAACGTGGGCGCGGCGACCGAGACCGAGATGAAGGAAAAGAAGATGCGCGTCGAGGACGCCCTCAACGCCACCCGCGCGGCGGTGGAGGAGGGCATCATCCCCGGCGGCGGCGTCACCCTGGTGCGCGCCATCGCGAGCCTGGACAGCATGGACGGCCTGAGCGACGAAGAGGCCGTGGGCGTGAACATCATCCGGAAGGCTCTCGAGTCCCCGGTGCGCCAGATCGCCGAGAACAGCGGCGTGGAGGGCTCCGTGGTCGTGCAGCGTCTGATGGGCGAGACCGGCGCCATGGGCTACAACGCCGCCACCGGCGAGTACGAGGACATGTTCAAGGCCGGCGTCGTGGATCCCGCCAAGGTGACCCGCAGCGCCCTGCAGAACGCGGCGAGCATCGCCAGCCTGCTGCTCACCACCGAGGTTATCGTGGCCGATCTGCCGGAGGAGAATGCCCCGGCGATGCCCGCGATGCCCCCGGGCGGCGGCATGGGCGGCATGTACTAGCCGATCCGCAGTAGTCGTAGTGAAGCCCCGGCTCCTTTGGGAGTCGGGGCTTGTCATTGGTCGGGGTAGCAGGAAGATCCGCTATAAGAATCTACCGATGGCAAGCGACCAGTACATGCCGTGAAACCAGCCATCGAGTTCAGACTCGAAAGTGTAACCCTCGATCTTCGACGTGAGCATCGCTTTTCCTCCCATTCGAGAACCAAGTCGGAAGTCGATGAACATCTTTCCGTAGCGATCGGGATCCGCCATCATAAACCCACCGAACACGTCCAGAGCACTTTCTATGTATTCCATATCCACGGAAGCGGTCAGGGTGCCTACTGAATCAGTGAACGAACCCTTAGCTTTGGCCGACATCTGATGCCTTGTATATCCTAGGCCTCCATACCCTCCTCCCGGTCCGAGATACCCAAAACAGATGCTGTAGGCGATGCCGGAAGGATCAATGTCGATGCTGCTACCGGATGAGCCATACCTCTCAAAAAAGGCCGCTTCGGTAACCTCCGCGGCATCTTCGTACATGTCCTGTAAAAGAAGGCCGCCGCCTGCAAGGCTCAGGAATAACCCACTTCCATTTGGATCCACCATTAAAGCCGTACCACCCCAAAAGTCCTTTCCATGCGAATCGTATCCAACGTGCAGAGCGGCTGGATATGGATCGTAATGGGAATGGGATCCGGATTTCGGACTTCGCTCGACGGTGTCGGATCCCTGCGGAGGATTCGCCGAATCGAACGCCACATCGTAGTAATGCAGCTTCGCTTCAGACTGCCTCGAGGTGCGGTTGTTCACCGAGAATGTGACGAAATAGGTCATCGCAAACACGTTTCCCTTGCACTTCACAGACCTGACGTTGCTCGTATAGAGACCAAACTTGCTCTTGTCGTCCCAACTGTGTAGATCCTGCAGGCGCAGCACGCCCTGGTAGCCATTCCTTCTCACCTCGAGCACCGGGATGTCGCCCAGCATCGAAACCGAGGCTCTTCCAGACTTATCCGTACTTCCTTGGTACTTATCGTTGAAGTAGATGTCCACATCCGACGGAGGGACGGTGTCAATATGCGCCGTATACTTCGTGCATCCGCACGACACGAGAACGATGAACATCAATGCGGGAGCGAGTAGCCTTCGTGCGGTCAAGTCGCACTCCTTTCGATTCGCCGGAATGTCATCTAGCACAATGATCGATTCCGTTGCAGCTTCGACTTTCATCCCAGTGTACAGGGAGGCTCCTCGGACCTCTTGCCATGGATCAATTACGTCGCGCGAATGTGACATGAAGCTTGTACCTCTTTCTGAGTAAGCATCGAGCGCGATACTGGATTCCCTCGGACGGCGGTCTGAGGTGGGAAGCCTAGATTGGGTCAGTTTCCCTCAACAACGCTGCCTTGACAGCCCCGCAACGCCTACCTACTCTCTACGCGCGCGCTGTTCCGGTCCCTCCACTGGAGCGGAAGGTGCAACTCCACCCATTCCAAGGTCTTCCATGGATCACATCCGCCTCAAGGACATAATCGTCTACGGCTACTACGGCGCCACCGACCCCGAGCGCCAGGTGGGCCAGCGGCTGCTGCTGGACCTGGACCTGCGCGTCGACCTGTCGAAGGCCGCCGAGAGCGATTCCCTGGACGACACGGTGAGCTACGAGGAGATCTACGTCGCGGTGCAGCATCTCGCCGGCGGCACGCGCTGCCGTTTGCTGGAGCATCTGGGCCAGACGGTGATCGAGGGGATCTTCCGCAACTTCCCCGCGGTCGAAGCGGTGAGCATCGCCCTGCGCAAGATGAACCTGCCCTTCCCCAACACCTGCCGCGAGGTCGAGGTGCTCATCAGCCGGGAGCGTGCCTCGTGAGCGCCTCCGTCGTGGCGTTCTCCCTGGGCAGCAACCTCGGGCGGCGCGAGGAGAATCTCGCCGGCGCCCTGCGGGCTCTGGAGGCGGGGATCCTGTCGGGCATGCGCGTGAGCGCCCTCTACGAGACCGAGCCTGTGGAGACCGACGACGTCCAGCCGGACTACCTGAACCTATGCGTCGTAGGGGAGAGCGAGTTCGGCCCGCTGGAACTGCTCGAGCGCTGCCAGGAACTGGAGCGCGACGCCGGGCGCGATCCGGGCGGACACCGAAGGCCGCGGACCCTCGACCTCGACCTGCTCTACCACGGCGAGAGTCGGGCCGAGGGCGAACGGCTCAGCCTGCCTCACCCCGGCCTGGCGCGCCGCCGCTTCGTGCTGGCGCCCCTCGCGGAGCTGGCGCCCGACTGGCGACACCCCGCCGACGGCCGCAGCGTGGAACGGATGCTCGCCGATCTCGGCGAGGAGCAGCCAGTAAGACACTGCGAGCACAGTGAGGGGTGGTGGCGCCATGAATCCGTCCGCTGACCCGCGCCGCCTGCCCGGCTACATCGTCGTCGAGGGCGTGATCGGCGTGGGCAAGACCAGCCTCGCCACCATGCTGGCCGAGCGCTTCGACGCGCGCCAGAACCTGGAGAAGGTGGAGGAGAACCCCTTCCTGTCCGACTTCTACGCGGACCCGGCCCGCTACGCCTTCCAGACGCAGATCTTCTTCCTGCTGTCGCGCTTCCGCCAGCAGCAGGAACTCTTCCAGGGCGAGCTCTTCCAGAACCGCGTGGTGGGCGATTATCACTTCGACAAGGACCTGATTTTCGCCAACATCACCCTGAGCGACGAGGAGCTCACCCTCTACAAGCACGTGGCCGACGCCCTGGCCCCCCGCGTGCCCAAGCCGGAGCTGGTGATCTACCTGCAGGCCTCCCTCGATAATCTCCAGGCCCGCATCGCCGGCCGCGGCCGGCGCATGGAGAAGGATATCGAACCGCGATACCTGGAGACCTTGTCGGAAGCCTACAACCACTATTTCTTCCACTACCGGGACGCGCCCCTGCTCGTCGTCAACACGGACAACATGAACTTCGTGAAGAGCAGCGAGCACTTCGAGGATCTCGTGCGACGCATCCTGACCCCCTTCGAGGGCACGCTCTACTACGTGCCCAACTGGGAGCGCTGACATGTCGACGAAGCCAGTGACCACGCACACCCTGCGGCAGATGAAGGCCCGCGGCGACAAGGCCGTGTGTCTGACCGCCTACGACCATCCCAGCGCCCGGATCCTCGACGGCTGCGGCGTCGATCTGATTCTGGTGGGGGACAGCGCCGCGAACGTGGTGCTGGGCTACGACTCCACGTTGCCGGTGAGCATGGATGAGATGCTCATGCTCACGGCCGCCGTCGCCCGCGGCGCCGAGCGCGCGCTCGTGGTGGCGGACATGCCCTTCATGAGCTACCAGGTGAGCCCGCAGCAGGCTCTCGAGAACGCCGGCCGCTTCGTGAAGGAGGCCGGCGCGGGCGCCGTGAAGCTGGAGGGCGGCCGCCGCAGCCTGCCGGCCATCGAGACCATCACCGCCGCCGGCATTCCCGTCATGGGCCACATCGGCCTCACGCCCCAGAGCCTGCTGGCCTTCGGCGGTCACAGGATCCAGGGCCGCGGCGAGGAGGCGGCGAAGGAACTCAAGCGGGACGCCCTCGCGCTCGCCGAGGCCGGCGCCTTCGCCATGGTGCTCGAGGGAATCCCCTGGCGCCTGGCCCAGGAAATCACCGCCGCCGTTCCGGTGCCCACCATCGGCATCGGCGCCGGCGAGTACTGCGACGGGCAGATCCTCGTGCTCCACGACCTGCTGGGCATCGGCGACGGGGTCTACCACTTCGTGAAACGCTACGCCGAGCTGGAGCCCGAGATCGCCGGAGCCGTCTCGCGCTACGCGACGGAGGTCCGGGAAGGCGCCTTCCCGGACGCCGAACACCGTTTCGAGGACAAGCCGCGCCCGCGGAAGCGCAGCGCCGAGCGGGGCGAAGCGTGAGCGCGCCTCTCCTCCTCACCAACCACCTGGCGCTGAAGGGCTGGCGCAGGAAGATGCAGGCCGGCAACCTCCACGTGGGTTTCGTGCCCACCATGGGCAAGCTCCACCACGGGCATCTCAGCCTCATGCGCAAGGTCCTGGAGAGCGGCGACTGCGACCGCCTCATCGTATCGATCTACGTGAACCCCACCCAGTTCGGCGCCGGCGAGGATTTCGACGGTTACCCGCGCGAGCTCGAGGCCGATCTCGAGAAGCTCACCTCGGTGGGCGCCGCCGCCTGCTTCGCGCCGGCCGACGATCTGGTGTACCCCGCGGGCGACACCTGCAGCGTGAAGGTGGGCTGGGGCCAGGACAAGCTCTGCGGCGCGCGGCGTCCGGGCCACTTCGACGGCGTCACCAACGTCCTCGTGCGGCTCTTCAACCTGGTGCGGCCGCACATGGTCGTGTTCGGTCAGAAGGACGCCCAGCAGGCGCTCATCGTGAAGCGGATGGTGGAAGGCCTGCACTTTCCCCTGAAGCTGCGCCTCGGCGAGACCCTGCGAGAGCCCGACGGCCTCGCCATGAGCAGCCGCAACAGCTACCTGAGCCCCGAGGAGCGCGAGCGGGCCACGGTGCTCCACCGCGCGCTCGAAGCCTGCGGCGCCGCCCTGCGCGAGGGCGAGCGGGACGCGGGCCGGCTCGCCGCCGCGGGCCGGGCGATGCTCGCGGACACACCCGATGTCGACCCCGACTACTTCGAAGTGGTGGACCCGGAAACCCTGGAGCCGCCCGAGACGATTACCCACGGTCTCCTGCTCGCGGCCTGCGCGGCCCGCGTGGGGCCCGCGCGACTCATCGACAACCACGTATTCCGCATCGGAGAGGATGGAGTTCATGAAACCCTGCTCTTTTGACGAGGGCGCCGGCGCGCCGAAGGCCGCCTGCGCGGCCGTGATCCTGGCCGCGGGCAAGGGCACGCGCATGAAGAGCGACCTGCCCAAGGTGCTCCACGATCTCGACGCCAAACCCCTGCTGCGCTGGGTGGTGGACGCCTCCCGCAAGGCCGGCCTCGGCCCCCTCGTGATGGTGGTGGGCCACCAGGCCGAGCTCGTGGAGCAGCGGATGAGCGGCCACGACGAGGGCGACTTCCGCTTCGTCCTGCAGGCCGAGCAGAACGGCACCGGCCACGCCGTGCAGATGGCCGAGCCCGAGCTCCGCGCCCTTCAGGGCGACGTGCTCGTGCTGGCCGGCGACGTGCCCCTGATCCGCCCCGAGACGCTGAGCGACCTGCTCGAAGAGCACCATCGCCGCGAGGCCGCCGCCACCGTGCTCACCGCCGAGCTCGTCGACCCCACCGGTTACGGCCGCATTCTGAGGGACGACGACGGCAACGTCGCCGCGATCCGCGAGCACCGCGACTGCAGCGACGAGGAGCTGGCGGTGCGCGAGATCAATTCGGGCATCTACTGCTTCCGCCTACCCGACCTGCTCTCGTCCCTGGCCGAACTGAAGCCCGAGAACGATCAGGGCGAGTACTACCTCACCGACACGCTCGAGATCCTGCGTGGGCGCGGCGAGCGCGTGGCCGCGCGCCTCTGCGGCGATCCGGACGAGATCGCCGGCATCAACGACCGCGAGCAGCTCGCGGCCATGGAGGCCCTGGTCCAGGGCCGGGGCGAACGGGGCTAGCCATGGACCACCTCTTCACGCCCTGGCGGCACGACTACGTGGTGGAGGGCACCCGCGAGGAGGGCTGCGTCTTCTGCCGGCTCGCCACGGCGCCCGAGGAGCAGCTGTTCGCCACCGACCACTGGTACCTGGCGCTCAACGCCTTTCCCTACTGCAGCGGCCACATGATGCTCATCAGCAAGGAGCACGTGACCTGGCTCTCGGAGCTGTCCGAGCCGGCCCTGGCCGAGATCTCCTTTCTGCTCGCGCGCGCCGAGGCCGCCCTGCGCGCCGCCTACCGGCCCGAGGGGATGAACCTGGGCATCAACTTCGGCTCGGCGGGGGGCGCGGGGATTCCCGGGCACCTGCACATCCACTTTCTGCCCCGCTGGAGCGGCGACACCAACTTCATGACCAGCGTGGGCGGCACGCGCGTCGTGCCCGAGGATCTCGCGAAGAGCTTCGAACGTCTGCGCGAGGCTCTGTCAGGCGACGGGGACAGGTAGAGTGGCGGCGAAAAAGAACAAGCGCGGCTCCCGGAAGCGGAAGAAGAGCGGAGGCGGCAAGGCCCTGCCGATCGTGGGCGGCCTCTTTCTCCTGCTCCTGCTGCTCTCGGTGGGCATCCGGTATCGGGGGGAACTGGGCGAGCTCGTCGCCTCCTTCGGCCGGGGGGAGGGCAGCTCCGGCGGTCTCGCGTCGGCGCCCAGGCGAGCCGCTGTGGAATCCGTGGCCGAGAGCCTCGAGCCCGAACCGGACGCGAGTGCGATCCAGCTGCAGATCCTGAACGCGGCCGGCGTCGACCGTCTGGCCCTGGACACCGGGGATCGGCTCCGCCTCTGGGGCGTGGATACCCTGGATCGGGGCAACGCTCCGGCCTGGCCCTTCCCGGAGACCCTGCTGCTCGTGCGGAGCGACGAGGAGTCGCGCAGGGAGGCCGTGGAGGATCTCGCCGCGAGGCTCGGCGGCGTGCCCGTCATCATGCAGAGGCGCCGGGATCTCGTGCTGGACGCAACGCTCCTGCTGGGGCATGATTGGGACGATTACCGCTGGCCGGAGCCCTAGGCCGCAGCCTGCGCCGGACTTCGAGGCCCGCGGAGGGCGACCGGCACGACGTCGAGGAGAGGGGATGCCCCGCCACACCAAATCCTTCAAGATGATCCTGCTCAGCATCCTGCTGGGCATCGCCGTGGGCACCCTGGTGGGGGGGCTGCTCGGACTCGTCATGCCCGAGGGGATCCCCCGCGACGTCCTCACCTACTCCAAGAGCTTCACCCTGGCGCCCTTCACGGTGGACCTGCTCATCTTCAGCTTCACCTTCGGCTTCAGCATCACCTTCAACCTGCTCTCCGTGCTCGGTATCTTCGTGATGATCCAGCTTCTGAAGTGGTCATGGTAGCGTTCATCGGCGGCATCGGCGGCAACGAGCTGCTCATGGCCCTGGCCGTGGCCCTGATTCTCTTCGGGCCGAAACGTCTGCCGGAGTTCGCGCGCAAGATGGCCAAGATCAGCGGCCAGCTCCGCGACGCCAACCGGCAGATCAAGCGCGAGCTCTACAGCAACCTGGATCCCGAGGAGATCATGCGCGACCGCCCCTCGGCCCCGCCGCCGCCCCAGCCGCGTCCCGCGGCGAAGAACCTGGAGCAGGGGGAGGAGGCGCCGGCGGAGGTCGACGGCGAGGTGCCCGCGCCGGTGGAGCCATCCTCGGACTCCGTGGACGGGGCCAGGGTCGAAGACGCGGCTCCCACCGAGGAATCGGCTCCGGCCGATGAGGAGCCGACCACCTCCCGCGAGGTGCTCGATTCCCTCGACGCCGGCGTCGACTACGACGCGCCCTACCGGGACGCGGAGGCCCAGGCGAAGGCCGCCTCCAGTTCCGACAAGGACCCCGACAAGAAGAAGGCGGACCCTGAAGCCTCAGGATCCGCCGACTAGTTCTCTCGCGCCCACCGGGGGCGGGGATCAGTTGTAGAACTGCTCCCGGAAGTCCTCCACGGGGAAGCGCTCCTTCAAGCCCTCCATCCAGTTCTCGAAGTAGCTCTGCTGGGCCGCGTTCATGAGCTGTTCACGGAGCTTCGGGCTCTCGGCTCCGAACAGCTCCTTCTCCGACTCCGGCTTTGCGGTGACCTCGAGCACGTAGGCGCCCTGCTGGGTCTCCAGCACGCCCGAGCGGTCGCCGGGATTCAGCGCGAAGGCGGCGATCTGGAAGCTGCCCTCAGGACCCACGCCGGGAATGTAGTCGACGCGGGCGAAGGGCTCGCTCACCTTGACGTCGAGCCCCAGCGCCTCGGCGGCCTTCCGGAGGCTCTCGCCCTGGCTCAGCAGGGCGTGAAGCTCCTCGGCCTTGGCGCGGGCCGCGGAGCGCTGCTGATCTTCGATCCAGTCGCGCTTGACGGCGTCCCTCATGGCCTCGAAGTCGCCGGGACCCTCTGGCAGCACCTCGAGGAGCTGCACGATGTAGTCGGCGTCGCGGGCGCTGAAGCGACGGGAGACATCTCCGGCCGTCATGCGCTCGATGCGCGTCTTGACGGCGTTGTTGAAGCCCAGGCCCTCGATGGACTCGCGTTTGCCGAAGGGCGGCGGGCTCAGGAGCTCCATGCCCAGGCCGGCGGCCGCGGACTCGAGGGAGCCGGATGCCGTGGCGTGGCTGTGGAGGCTGTCGGAGAGCGCCGACAGGCTGTCCAGCGTGGCGTAGCTGGGCTCGACCCGCAACAGGATGTGACGGGCGGACACCTCTTCGGCGCCGGCCTCATCACGCTTGGCGTCGAGCTTGATCAGGTGGTAGCCGAAGCGGCTGCGCACCGGCTCGCTGACCTCGCCCTCGCTCAGGGCGAAGGCCGCCTCCTCGAAGGCGGGATCCATGCGGCCCTTGCCGAACCAGCCCAGGTCGCCACCCATTTCGGCATTGGCCAGGTCCTGGCTCCACTCCTTGGCCATCTGCTCGAACTCCTTGCCGCCTTCGATCTCGTCGCGCAGGAAGTCCAGGCGGCCGCGCACGTAGTCCTCGTCGGTCGCGCTGGGCTCGCGGGAGATCTTCACGGCCTGGATGCGATAGCGCTCGCCCTGCTGGTAGTCGTCGGCGTTCGCGTCCATGTGGGCACTTAAGGTCGCGTCGTCGGGCTCGGCGTTCTCGATCTCGATGTCGCGCCAGGCCTGCCCGGCGTAGAGCACGGTGGCCTTGCGGAAGCGGCGCTCGAATTCGGCGCGGACCTCGCCGTCGCCCACGTGCACCGAGCTCATGAGCATCTGCTGGAGCCGCTGGCTGGGCAGGCTGGCCCGGACGTAGTTCTCGAAGGGCGTCCAGTCGATGTTCGGGTTGTTCAGCGCCAGCTCGTAGGCGTTCCGGTCGAACTCGCCCTGCTCGTTGCGGAACTGCTGCTTGAGCATCTCGGGAGGATCGAACTGCAGGATGTCGCCGATCTCGCCCTCGCTGGGCTGCAGCGACATGCGCTCGACCTCCTGCTGGAACAGCGCCTCGTTGACCATCTGATTGAAGACCTGGTCCTGGATGCGAAGGCGCTCGTCCTCGCTGATGACCTGGCCGGGCTGACGACCCTGGGCCATCTGGGTGATGGACTGACGGTAGCGGGTGTCGTAGTCGCGCAGGCTGATGCCCTGCTTGCCGACCATGCCGACCCACTGCTGACCCTGGGGGGGCTGCGTGCCGCACCCGATGCCCTGGTAATCGGCGCCCCAGACGAAGATCATGGTGGCCACGAAGGCCACGACCACGATCCAGAGCACGGTCTTGATGAATCGACCTTCCCGCATCTGGCTCAACATGAGATAGCCCCTCCCTGCGCTCCTGCGTATCTGACGGGGGTTTCAAGGCAAGACCGCCCACGAAGTGGACGGTCAATTGGATGAAGGGGCATAAGTTAGCACAGAGGGGCGGCTTCCGCAACTCGAAACGGGGCCTCCCGGCGCCCCAAAGACGCTCCAAAGGCGCCCTTGAGATGCCGCCGCCGAGAGGCTAGAGTGGGGGCACCCTCACCGTCGAAAGGACACCTCGGACTTGAGCAGCCCCTTCGTGCATCTGCACAACCATTCCGACTTCAGCCTCCTCGACGGCGCGATCCAGGTGAAGAAGATGGTCGCCAAGGCCGTCGAGTACGACATGCCGGCCCTGGCGGTCACGGATCACGGCAACCTGTTCGGCGCCATCCACTTCTACCTGGCCGCCAGGAAGGCGGGAGTGAAGCCGATCCTGGGCATGGAGGCCTACTCGACCAAAGGGGCCCGCTCCGAGCGGCGCGCGGTCGGCGGGCGCAAGCCGGAGATCAACCACCTGCTCCTGCTCTGCAAGGACTACGAGGGCTACCGCAATCTGGTGAAGCTCTCGAGCTACGCCTACCTGGAGGGCTTCTACTACAAGCCGCGGCTCGACCGCGAGCTTCTGAGGCGGCACAGCAAGGGGCTCATCGCCACCAGCGCCTGCATGTCCGGCGAGGTGAACCGCTTCCTCCAGTCGGGCAACCTGGAGGACGCCGAGCGCAGCGCCCTGGAGCTGCAGGAGATCTTCGGCGCGGGCAACTTCTTCCTGGAGGTGCAGAACCACGGGATTCCCGACGAGGACCTGATCCGCGAGCGGGCCGTGGATCTGGCCGCCAAGACCGGCATCCCGCTGGTGGCCACCAACGACTGCCACTACCTGAACAAGGGCGACCACAAGGCCCACGAAGTGCTGCTGTGCATCAACACCGGCGGGGACATCGACGACAGCCATTTCCACATCGGCACCGAGGAGCTGTACTTCAAGGACGGCGACGAGATGGCCGCGGCCTTCCCCGATCTGCCGGAGGCGCTGGCCAACAGCGCGAAGATCGCCGAGCGCTGCGACCTGGAGATTCCCCTGGGCGAGAACTGCATGCCCAACTTTCCGCTGCCCGACGGCTACGACAACCCCGAGCGCTACCTGGCCGACCTGTCGCTCGAAGGCCTCAAGGCGCGCTACGGCAAGCCGGACGCCACGGCCAAGGCGCGGCTCGACTTCGAGCTGGACATCATCAACCGGATGGGCTTTCCCGGCTACTTCCTGATCACGCGCGACTTCATCAACGCGGCGCGCGAAAGGGATATCGCGGTGGGGCCCGGGCGCGGTTCGGCGGCCGGCAGCCTGGTGTGCTACAGCCTGGGCATCACGGACATCGATCCGCTCGAGCACGGGCTGCTCTTCGAGCGCTTCCTCAACCCCGAACGCGTGTCGATGCCGGACATCGACATCGATTTCGACTACGTGCGGCGCGGCGAGGTGATCGACTACGTCACCGAGAAGTACGGCAAGGGGAACGTCTGCCAGATCATCACCTACGGCACCATGAAGGCGCGGGCGGTGGTGCGCGACGTGGGCCGCGTGCTCAAGATTCCCTACGGCGAGGTGGACAAGGTCGCCAAGATGGTGCCCGAGACCCTCGGCATGACGCTCGAGGAGGCGCTCAAGCTCAATCCCGAGCTGGCGGCGCTGGCCGAGAAGAATGAGCCCTTCCCCTACGCGGACCTGCTCAAGTACGCGCTCACGCTGGAGGGGCTGACCCGCCACGCGAGCACCCACGCGGCCGGCGTCATCATCACGCCCGACCCGCTCGTGGAGCACGTGCCCCTGTACATGAACAACAAGGGGGAGGTGCTGACCCAGTACGACATGGTGATGTGCGAGACCATCGGCCTGCTCAAGATGGACTTCCTGGGCCTGCGCACGCTCACCGTGATCGAGGACGCGCTGAAGTCGATCAACTCCCGCCTCGGCGAAGGCGAGAAGAAGCTCGTCGCGAATCAGATTCCCCTGGACGATCCCGCCACCTTCGAGATGCTGCGCGCCGCCGACACCATCGGCACCTTCCAGCTGGAGAGCGCGGGCATGCGCGACGTGCTGGCGCGGCTCCAGCCCACGGAGTTCGGCGATATCGTCGCCACCAACGCGCTGTTCCGGCCCGGCCCGATCGGCAGCGGCATGGTGGACGACTTCATCGACCGCAAGCGGGGGCGCACGAAGATCGTCTACCCGCACCCCGACCTCGAGGAGATCCTGAAGGAGACCTACGGCGCCATCGTCTACCAGGAGCAGGTGATGCAGATCGCCTCGAAGATGGCGGGCTTCACCCTGGGGCAGGCGGACATGCTGCGCCGGGCCATGGGCAAGAAGAAGGCCGAGGTGATGGAGGAGCAGAAGGTGCTCTTCGTCGACGGCGCCGTGGAACGCGGCTACGACGCCGACAAGGCCGTGGAGATCTTCGACCTGCTCGCCTACTTCGCCGGCTACGGCTTCAACAAGAGCCACTCGGCCGCCTACGCCATGGTGAGCATGCAGACCGCCTGGCTGAAGACCCACTACACCGCCGACTACCTGGCCGCCTGCATGACCAGCGAGATGAGCAACACGGACCGCATCGTGGTGTTCATGAACGAGTGCCGCAACCACGACATCGAGGTGGTGCCGCCGGACGTGCGGATCAGCCACGACGAGTTCCGCGTGCACGAGGGCAAGGTGTACTTCGGCCTCGGCGCCGTGAAGAACGTGGGCCACGGGGCGATCGAGGAGATCATCCGCGCGCGCGAGGAGGCCGACGCGCCCGAGGGCGACCTCTACGCCTTCTGCGAGGCCCTCGACCTGCGCAAGGTCAACAAGAAGGTGTTCGAGAGCCTCTGCATGGCCGGCGCCCTCGACGCTCTGGGCCCGAACCGCGCCAGCCTCATGGCCGCCCTCGAGGAGGCGATGGCCGCGAGCCAGAGCAAGCAGAAGGAGCGCGAGGCGGGGCAGTTCAACCTGCTCGACTCCCTCGGCGACGACGAGAAGGAGCAGGTGCGCAAGAAGGTGGCCGAGCTGCCCGACTGGGACGAGCGCGACCGCCTCGCCAAGGAGAAGGAGGTGCTGGGCTTCTTCGTGTCGGGACACCCGCTCGACCGCCTGCGCCCGACCATCCTCGCCCTGCCGGTGGCCAACGCCGAGAGCCTCAAGGACACGGCCGACCGCACGCAGGTGCGCACCATCGGCATCATCACCTCGGTGAAGCGGAAGATCGACTCCAAGGAACGCACCATGGCCTTTCTCACGGTGGAGGACTTCCTGGGCAACTACGAAACGGTGGTCTTCGGCACCGTCTACGAGCAGTACGGCGGCATGCTGGTGGAGGACGCCATCCTCGGTTTCGAGGGCAAGAGCAACGTGAACGAGGGCGGCGAGGCCAAGATGCTCCTGGATCGCGCCTTCCAGGTGGACGCCGCCCTGTCCATCTGGCCGGGCAAGATGCACATCCATTTCAGCGCGGATTTCGACCCGACCTGGGTCGCCGACCTCGAGCGGGAGCTGCGCGAGCACAGTCCGGAGTCGGGCGGCAGCGAGGTGCTGTTCCACCTGGTGGGCGAGGGGGGCAACCCGGTCGTGATCCGCGCGCGCGGCCTGCGCGTGGAGCCGGGCCCCTGGCTGCAGGAGTTCCTGGCCGCGAACAAGGATCGCTTCCGTTGCCGCTTCGAGGGGAAGCCCTTCCCCAAGGAGAAGCGGCGCTGGAACGGCGGGAACGGCGGGGGAGGGAACGGCGGGGCCAAGGGAGCCTGGGCGCGTAAATAGTTTTTGATGCTCGATGAGCCTCGATGCGGTATCATTATGGACCCATGCGACGTCTCAGGGGCGTGTGACATTTCGGAGGTGTTATGATGCTCCGCCGCTGTCTCTCGCTATCGATTCTCATCTCGCTTCTCGCCGCTCCCGCCCTGGCCGGTCATGCCGTCATCTTCGTCGCCGACACGGACGACGCCGGCGACTGCGCGGCGGCCCAGGCGGACTACGGTCTGATCGCCATGGCCTGGCGTCAGGGCGGCGACCTGTACACCTCGGCGATCGAGGGCTGCTACTGGTACGGCCCCGACAACCACGGTCCCGGCAGCCTGCCGGAGCTCTGCAACCTGGGCGATCGCACCCTGCTCGCCTACGCGCAGGGCGACTCCATCCGCATCCGCGGGTTCGACGAGTTCACCGGCCAGTGGAGCGACATCGCGACCCTGGGCGGAAACGGCGAAGCGATCGTCCACGTGAAGCTCACCGGCTGGCAGCCCGGGGTGTACATGCACGAGGCCTACCTGTGCTGGGAGACCGCGGACGGCACGATCTGGTTCTCCCGCGGCGATCCCACGAGCTGGCTTCCGGGCGAGCCGGTGATGCAGCACGACGGCTACGAATTCGCGCGCCCGCACGCCCAGCCGATCGAGTACGGCGCCCTGGTGTGGCCGCGCATCTACTACCTGCACTGGGACAGCCTGAAGTACGTCGACGGCATCGGCGCCTGGAGCGCGCCGTCCGTCGCGATGGACTGGGCGGGCGGCGACTTCGAGGCGGCCGCCGGTCCCGGCTACAGCCAGCACCTGCTGACCCTCGGTCCGCAACCCACATGCCCCTGCAACATCATCCTCTACTCGGAGCAGACGTACGGCGGCGCATGGCTGACGCCCGAGGAGATCACGGTGAACCAGGGCGTCTACGACTGGCCGCAGTTCCCCCGCCTCGGCGTGGACGGCGAGGGCCACGCCCACGCCTTCTGGTATCAGGAGTCGGCCGACGCGATGATGAACCCCACGGGCGAGACCCTCTTCTACTTCCAGCGGGAGGGGGGCGTCTGGGAAGACCTGAGCGTCGAGCTGGACGGTCGTTTCGGCATCCAGGGCGACCTCTGCATGGACGGCTCGGGGAGTTGCTCGATGATCTGGAACGAGGCCGGCGTGGTGGATCGCGAGATCTGGTGCGCGACCACGACCTCGATCGGCATGAACGTGCCGACGGCCCCCGGCGAGTTCGCGCTCACGGCTCATCCCAACCCGTTCAATCCCCACACCGAGATCCACTTCGCGCTCGAGGAGGCCGCCGCGGTCACGCTGACCGTGCACGATCCGGCGGGCCGCCGGGTGCGCGGAATCGCCGGCGGATCCACCTTCCCGGCGGGCGCCTCGAGCCTGCGCTGGGACGGCACCGACGACGCCGGCCGGCCGCTGCCGAGCGGCGTCTATCTCGTATCCGTTGAAGCATCGGGACGAAAGCAATCCGCGCGGGCGGTGCTGCTCAAATAGACCAGGGGAGAACCATGCGAAACCTTCTGATGCTCTGCCTGCTCGCGCTGCCCATCGCCGCGCCGCGGGCCGCCACGATCCACGTGCCCACCGACCACGGCAGCGTGCTCACCGCCCTGTTCTTCGCGACGGCGGGGGACACGGTGCTGGTCGCGCCCGGAACCTATGCCGAGGGCACGCTGTCGCCTGCCGACGGCGTCGTGCTGCGCGGCGGCGGCGCGGGTCCGGAGGATGTCGTCGTCGACGGGCAGGGCGCGACCCAGCTCATGTCCCTCTGGGGCCAGGGCGAGAGCACGCGCGTGGAGAATCTCACGCTGCGCGGCGGTGCCGGGGACTATGGCGGCGGGATCGTCGCCGTCGGCTCGCAGGCGCGCTTCGAGGACTGCGTCATCGAGTACTGCCAGGCCACCGAAGGCGGCGGGCTCTGGACCCGCGGCAACGCGTCGGCGCTGCGCTTCGAGCGCTGCGTGTTCCGGGACAACGTCGCAGAGTCGTACGGCGGCGCCGTCTACCAGGAGGAGGACGGCCTCACGCGCTTCGTCGACTGCGAGTTCCTGGGCAACCGCAGCGAGCAGGCGGGCGGCGGCCTCTATGTCCACGGCGGCACGTCACGCCTCGAGGGCTGCACGCTCGCGGCGAACTGGGCGGAGCAGAACGGGGGCGCCATCAGAGTCTATCCCGCCCGCGTCGAGGTGGACGACTGCGTGTTCGAGTCCAACGCCTCCGGCAGCTACGGCGGTTGCCTCTCCGCCTCGTCCTCCGAACTCATCTGCGTGAACAGCAGCATCGCGGGCAGCCGGGCCGTATCGAGCTCCGCCGCCTTCGACCTTCACGGACCCGCGGGCACGGGCTGGGAGCTCCGGGACTGCGAGTTCGTCGACAACGAGGTCTCCGCCTCCGCCCTGATCGGCGAGGTCGTCGACCTGTTCCTGTACGACGACGGCCTGTTGCTCGAGAACCTTTCCTTCCGCGACAACGGCAGCCGCTGCATCTCGGCGACGGCCCAGCCCGGCGACGGTCCCCTGACGCTGCAAGGCTGCCTCTTCGCGGGTACCGGTGGCGACGACGGTGTCCTGGGTTTCAACCTGGACGCGATCCTCATGGGGTGCACGCTGGTCGGCAACAGCACCTACGGCGACTGGCCCCTGATCACCGAACTCGCCGGCCATCACCTCGAGATCCGCGAAACCATCATCGCGGACAACGGCCCCGCGTCCTTGGTCGGCATTTCCCCCCCTGGAACGCTGGACGTTTCCTGCACCGACATCCACGGCAATGACGCCGGAGACTGGACCGGCGACCTCGCCCCGTTCGCGGGCGTGGCCGGCAACCTCTCCCTGGCCCCGCTGTTCTGCGACGCGCCGGCCGGCGATTTCACCCTGCACGCCGGCTCGCCCTGCCTGCCCGAGAACAACGACTGCGGCGTGCGCATGGGCGCCTTCGGCCAGGGCTGCGACCTCACGGCGGTGGGCGAGAGCCCGGCCGCCGCGCGCCGTGTGCTGGAGATCCACCCCAATCCCTGCAACCCGCGCGCGACCCTGCGCTTCGCCACGGCCACGGAAGGACCGGTTTCGCTCGACGTGTACGACCTCGCCGGCCGCCGCGTGAGCCTGCTGCTGAGGGGCGATCTAGTCGCCGGCGAGCACGTGGTTCAGTGGGATGGAGCCGGCCAGCCCAGCGGGTTCTACTTCGCGGTGCTGCGTGCGGAGGGAAAAGAGACCGCCGAGAAGCTGGTGCTTCTGAAATAGCGCTACTCGCCCAGCGCCGCCTCGATCTCCGGCCACTTCGCCTCGGCGGCCTCGTAGCCGAGCTGCACCATCTCGCGCACGCGATGGAAATCGCCGCCCAGCTCCAGGCTGATCGACGGCGCCACGCTGAGCGGGTTCTCCTCCATGATGCGCCGCGCGAAGTCGTCCTGCTGAATCAGGCCCATCGCGCGCCACAGCACGTAGATGATGCTCGGGGCGAGGCCGATCTGCAGCAGGTGCTCGCGCTCGACTCTTTGCCGCTCGCGCTCGACCTCGTGGTCGTCGGGCAGCGTGCGCAGGCCGCGCACGGGGATCACGGGCGCGTAGCCGTCGCGCTCCAGGAACACGCTCGGGACGGGGCAGGTCATGGCGCCGTCGACGATGTAGGTGTCCTTCCACTTGTGGGGGACGAAGATCCCCGGCATCGCGATGCTGCCGTGAATCGCGTCGAGCACGCTGCCCTCGCGAATCACCACGTCGGTGCCGCGCAGCAGATCCGTGGCGTTGATGAGGAAGGGGATCTCGCTGTCCTCCATGAGGAAGTCGCCGCCGAGCAGCTCCTTCACCTGGTTCATGACGCTCTTGCCGGTGAGCAGCCCCGGCTTGAAGAAGCGGAAGTCGCGGATCATGAGATAGCGCGGATGGATCTGGTCGAAGAACTCCGCCAGCACGGCCTCGACCTTCGTCGCGCTGCCGAAGCGCAGGTAGCAGGCCGCCACGATCGCGCCCAGACTCGTGCCTGCCAGCGCCGAGATGCGGACGTTCTTCTCCTCCAGCAGCTTCAGCAGCCCGATCGCCACCACGCCGAAGGGCAGCCCGCCGCCCATGGCGACGGCCACGCCGGGTTCGTTCCGGTTCATGCTCATGCATCAATTCTACTCGATCACGACGGCGACTCAAGCGGGAAGCCGCCCCGCGATGCGATTCGCTCCCTTCCGCTCGTGCACGAGCCGGTGGCAGGCCGAGCAGAGCGTGACGAGATTCGCGGCTTCGTTCCCTCCACCCTGCTCGCGCGGCACGCGATGGTGGACCTCGAGGAACCGCGTGCCCCCGCAGCCGGGCATGGCGCAGCGGTGGCCGTCGCGCGCCAGCACGGCGCGCCGCACGCGGGGCGGAATCGACGCGCGGTTGGGTTCGCCCTGGCGATGGGCGCGGCAGTCGCAGGCGGCGCGGGCGACCGTGGTCGGGCTCACGCGCTCGCCACTTGGGAGCTTTGCCTCGCCGCAATCTTCGCATCGGTAAATGACGATTTGATAGGGGGGAGCGGAGTTGTCACGTGACAATTCCCTGTCTCCCAGTGCGTCGAAGGCTGCCAGCAGGAGTTCGGCACGTGATCGCCGATTTCCCCGTTTCCGCATTCCATCCATGATCGCTTGAAGCCTCTCGCGTTCCTCGATCTCCAGCGTGAATGTGAACTGGACCGACGCCGGAGGGACCTCGTGTCGAATGGGGATCTCCAAGAGCTTGGGTTGCTCATTTCCTTGCCCACTGCGTACAGCCTTGGCTTGCTTCACGGCATTCTCCAGGTCCCGGTTGCTGCTCAACCTGGCCTGCTCGATCCAATCTTGCTCCGTTTTCGGCGTGGCCACACGAGCCAAAGTTCGCGCTTTCGTCCAGGTGATATCGCCTTTCTCGATGGATTCCTTCAATGCGGGCAGCTTGTCCAGTGCCTCGGCTAATCGGACGAACTGCCAGGTCTTGTTTCGCGAGAAACCAAGCTCCTTCTCCGCGTACATCTGGACACTCGAACATCCGAACTCTCGATAGAGCTTCCGCCTCATCATCTCGGCGAACTCGAGCACGGCGCACTCCTCCGCCTTGCGCAGGCGGTCGAGCGCGGTCTTGAGCGCGGAATGAACCTCATGGGCGCTACGATCTGACATGGGAACCCCCAGGGACTTGAAATGGGGGGAGGATGTGTGTAGTATACGCATGCATAGCATGCGGTGCAAGGGCTAAGTGGTAGGGAGTAGGCTAGATACGCAATCCATGCCGTCAACGGCGTTGACATCCCCACGTCAACTTTTCCTTGGCGCAACCCATCCCCTCCGCTAGACTCCCGCGACCCGGCGAAGCCCTCCCGTCCACCCAGGACGCGGCTTTCCGCGATCCGGACCGATCCACAGCCACAGGAGCAGCATGGCACGACGCAAAGGAAGCAAGCAGGCCGCGGGCGAGCCCACCCTCGACCTCTTCGACGGCGGGAGCGGGGGCACAGGCACGGCCGTGGCCGAGGCCCCGACGCCCGAAGCCCCCGCGAAGCCGTCCAAAGGTAACGGCGCCACCCGCAAGCCCGCCGCGCGCAAGCGAAACGGCAGCAGCGCGGAGCAGCAGGCCAAGAAGCAGCGGGAGATCTCCATCAGCGAGTTCTTCACGAAGAACCGCCACCTGCTCGGCTTCGACAATCCCAGCAAGGCGCTGCTCACCACGATCAAGGAAGCCGTCGACAACAGCCTCGACGCCTGCGAGGAGGCCGGCATCCTGCCGACCCTGCGGGTGGAGGCGCACCAGACGGCCGAGAACCGCTTCAAGGTGATCGTCGAGGACAACGGCCCGGGCATCGTGCGCGCGCAGATTCCCAAGATCTTCGGCAAGCTGCTCTACGGATCGAAGTTCCACAACCTCAAGCAGAGCCGCGGCCAGCAGGGCATCGGCATCAGCGCCGCCGGCATGTACGGCCAGCTCACCACGGGCAAGCCGATCAAGATCGTCAGCCGCACCGGTCCCAAGGCGAAGGCGCACCACTTCGAGGTGAAGATCAACACCCAGAAGAACGACCCCATCATCACCCTCGACGAGGTGGTGGAGTGGGATCAGCCCCACGGCACGCGCGTGGAGCTGGAGCTGGAGGCCAGCCACAAGCGCGGCCGCCGCAGCATCGACGACTACCTCGAACTCAGCGCCGTCGCGAACCCGCATCTGGAGCTGACCTACGTCGACCCCGCCGGCGATGAGGTGCACTACCCGCGCGTCAGCGAGGAGCTGCCCCACGAGGCGCAGTCGATCAAGCCCCATCCCTACGGCGTGGAGCTGGGCATCCTCATGTCGATGCTCGACCACACGAAGGCACGCAACCTGAGCGGCTTCCTGCAGACCGAGTTCAGCCGCGTGGGCGCCAAGGTGGCCGAGGAGATCGTCGAGAACGCCATGCTGCGGCCGACCGCGCGCCCCAAGAGCCTGGGCCGCGACAAGGCCGAGCAGCTCATGAAGGGCATCGCCGCCACCAAGATCATGAATCCGCCCACGAACTGCCTCTCGCCCATCGGCGAGGAGGAGCTGGAGGCGGGCCTCGCCAAGGTGGTGGACGCCGAGTTCTTCACCGCGGTCAGCCGCAGGCCTTCCGTGTATCGCGGCAATCCCTTCCTCGTGGAGGCGGCGATCGCCTACAACGTCGAGGGGCAGGGCGCCGACGACCTCGCCGTGCTGCACCGCTTCGCCAACCGCGTGCCCCTGCAGTACCAGCAGGGCGCCTGCGCCGTCACCAAGAGCGTGGTGAACGCGGGCTGGAAGAACTACGGCATCAGCCAGTCGCGCGGCGCGCTGCCGTCCGGTTCGCTCGTGGTGGTGGTGCACATCGCCAGCGCCTGGGTGCCCTTCACCAGCGAGAGCAAGGAGGCGGTGGCCAGCTACCCCGAGGTGCTCAAGGAGATCAAGCTGGCGCTGCAGGACTGCGGCCGGCGCCTGGGCGTGCACATCCGCAAGGGCAAGCGCATGGCCGAGGCGCGCAAGAAGGCCGACTACATCAAGAGCTACATCCCGCACATCGGGGAAGCTCTGCAGGAGATCCTCGGCTTCAGCGAGAAGCGCGAGGAGGAGATCATCGAGATCCTCACCGACACCCTCGAACGCAGCAGGAAGTTCTAGCGCCATGGCCGCCAATCCCGTCATCAAGAAGATCAAGACCCAGGCGAAGAGCATCGAGAAGATCGCCATCGCCGGCGGCAAGCCCACGCTCAAGTTCCCCGTGCGCAGCCTGAGCAACGTGCGTTACGACCCCAAGCGCGGGCACTTCGCCATGAAGGCCGGCCGCAAGGAGCGCACCCTCACGGTGAGCACCGTGAAGGGCTTCGCCCAGACGCTGAAGATGATGGCCCTCTCCAAGGAGCTGGTGGAGATCGACGACATCGCCACCAAGCGAGAGGCCTACTACGTCTCGAAGAACTGGGGCGAGGCGCGCTTCAAGGAGCAGCCGGAGAGCGACACCGTCATGGACGACGTCGAAGCCCTCTTCGGCGTGAACCGCGAGCAGCTCGGCTTCATCCCCGAGGAGAAGGGCGGCGACCTGGCCGGCGGCCTCACGGTGATCGACCGCGATCCCGGAAGCGGCAAGAAGCTGCGCATCGACTGCACCAAGTTCGGCAGCGGCGCCTACTCGATTCCCAACAGCGTCGAGCACCTGCAGTTCGAGACCAAGGCCGAGTTCATCCTGGCCATCGAGACCGCCGGCATGTTCCAGCGCCTCGTGAAGCACGGCTTCTGGAAGACGGCCAACTGCATTCTGGTGAGCATGGGGGGCGTGCCCACCCGCGCCTGCCGCCGCTTCATCCGTCGTCTGGCGGACGAGAAGAAGCTGCCGGTCTACGTGTTCGTGGACGGCGACCCCTACGGCATCAGCAACATCTACCGCACGCTCAAGGTGGGCAGCGGCAACGCCGCGCACCTGAACGAGTACTTCTGCGTGCCGCAGGCGAGTTTTTTGGGGATCACGCCCCAGGACATCATCGACTACGAGCTGCCCACGCATCCGCTCAAGGAAGTGGACGTGAAACGCGCCACCGACGCGCTCAAGAACGACCCCTTCGTGCAGCACTACAAGGCCTGGCAGAAGGCCCTGAACCAGCTCGTGAAGATGGGCGTGCGCGCGGAGCAACAGGCGCTGGCCAAGCACGGGCTCAACTACGTCATCGACGAGTACCTGCCCGCCAAGCTGGCGCATCCGGAGAAATTCCTGCCCTAGGGGCGAGAAAGGGGAGAAGCATGGGACGAGGAATCGGGACCGCGATCGCTCTGCTGATGCTGCTGGCCGGGAGCGCCGCCGCTCAGACGGATGACCTCGATCGATTCGTGGACGACTTTGCGCCGGGCGCCGCCCTCCGCTCCGGCCACGTGGTGGACAGCCCCACGGCCACCGTGCTTCGTCACGGCAAGTTCCGCATCCGCGGCAGGCTGATGGCGGGCGGCTCGCTCGTGGCCAGCACCGAGGTCGGCATCAAGGACCGTTTCTCCGTGGGCGTCTCCTGGGGCATGCAGGGTCTGCTCGGCCGCAACGACGTCGAGTTCAACGACCAGACCGCGCTCACGCTGCGGCTGCTGCTGGTGGAGGAGATGAGCTGGCCGGCCATCGTTCTCGGCTTCGACAACCAGGGCTACGGGTTCTGGAGCGAGGAGCTCGAGCGCTACGAGCGCAAGGGCAAGGGCTTCTTCCTGGCCGCCACGCGCAACTGGTACGGCCCCCTCGGCAGCGACGTGGCCACCACCCTCGGCATCAACTACGGCACCGAGGAGAAGGACCAGCAATCCGTGGACGCCTGGTTCGGCGTGGAGCAGGATTTCGGCAACCGATTCGCGCTGCTGCTGGACTACTCCCTCGGACTCAACGATAATCTGGACGAGGATCCGCCCATCTACGGCAGCGGCATCGGCTGGCTCGACGCCGGGATGCGCTGGAATATCGGCGGCGAGGTGCAGTTCCGTTTCTACTTCCGCGACCTGCTCGGCAACTACGATGGGCCGGGGCGCGCGAAGACCGTCGACCGTCAGTTCGAGATCGTCTACCAGGGCCACTTCTAATTCGAGGTATCCGATGAAAGGTCCCTTCCTGGACTTCGAGAAACCGCTGGCCGAGCTGGAGAGCCAGATCGAGGACATGCGCACGTTCGCGGGCGGGCAGGGCCTCGAGATGAACGAGGAGCTGACCCGGCTCGAAAGCAAGGCGGCCAAGCTCCGCGAGCAGATCTACGGCAACCTCTCCCGCTGGCAGAAGGTGCAGCTGGCAAGGCACCCGGCGCGTCCCTACGCCCTCGACTACATCGAGCGGATCTTCACGGACTTCCTCGAGCTCAAGGGAGACCGGCTCTATCGCGACGACCCCGCGATCGTGTCGGGCATGGCCGAGCTCGACGGCCAGCCGGTCATGGTGATCGGCCACCAGAAGGGCCGCGAGACCAAGGAGAGCATCCACCGCAACTTCGGCATGCCCAACCCCGAAGGCTACCGCAAGGCGCTGCGTCTCATGGAGACGGCGGCGCGCTACGGCCGGCCAGTGATCACCTTCGTCGACACGCCGGGCGCCTACCCCGGCATCGGCGCCGAGGAGCGCGGCCAGGCCGAGGCGATCGCTCGCAACCTGCGGGAGATGGCCCTGCTGCCGACGCCGATCATCGTGGTGATCACGGGCGAGGGCGGCAGCGGCGGCGCGCTGGCGCTGGCCGTGGGGGACCGCGTGCTGATGCTCGAGCACTCCATCTACGCCGTCATCAGTCCCGAGGGTTGCGCGTCGATCCTCTGGAAGGACGCCGCGCGAAGGCAGGACGCCGCCGAGGCCCTGCGCCTCACCAGCGCCGACCTGATGGAGCTCGAGGTGATCGACGGAGTCGTGGAGGAGCCGGAGGGCGGCGCGCACCGGGACATCGACGTCATGGCCACCTCCCTGGGGCGCCGGCTCAGGGAAGAGCTCGATTCCCTGAAGGGATTCGGGGCCGAGGAACTCGTCGACCGACGCATCGCCAAGTTCTCCCGTCTGGGCGTGTATCGGGAGCAGGGTCCCGCTTGATTTTCGTTCTCGGACCCTCTATCATTGTATGACCAGTCAGACGCTCCCGGCTCCGGGAGCGTTCTCTTCAATACAATGAAGAGATTCGCCTCAATTCGGGCTTGCCCGACTCCCCTGTCTCATCTAAGAATCGCCGCGGAACCTGTTTGCGGCGATAGGGTTCCTCCTGCCTGCCCGGCCCGCGTCCATGGTGCGCGTGGCCATGCCTGAGGAGCGTGCATGGAATTCGATCGGGAACTTCTGAAGATTCTCGCCTGTCCCAGTTGCCACGGCGCCCTGAGCGCCGAGGACACCGGCGGCGAGCTGGTCTGCGAGGCCTGCCGGGTGGCCTACCCCGTGAAGGACGGCATTCCCGATCTTCTCCCCGAAAGCGCCAGAACCCTCGACGAGAGTGATGACAATGAGGCTTGATCTCCACTCACCGCGCACCGCGATCCGGATCGGGCTCGTCGTGCTTCTGGCGACCTTTGCCCTCAGCGCTCCGGCCTCCGGCCTGGAGACCCGCTGGGAGGGGCGCGGCACCGCGGCGTCGCTCCTGCTCATCGCCGACCAGGAGCACGCCGGCGAGAAGGGCGCGCCCCTGAGCCTCGTGGTGGCCCTGCCCGAGCGAGGCGGCTGGCGCATCTCGGCCCTGAGCGTCGACGGCCGTCCCATCGATCCGGCGGAAACGGTTCATCTGGGCGACCCGGGGATCTATCGCAGGGTCCGCGTGGGCAGTCTGGTGTTCACGCCGCCCGAGGAGGGTTGGGGTCGCGCGGAGATCCGCCTCGCCTTCGATGCCCCGCTGCCTGCAGCCAAGGCCGACAGGGTCCTGGACCCGCTGCTGGCGGGGCTTCTGGTGAACGAGGAGAACCGACAGGTCCTAAACACCCGCGACGGCGAGCGCGCCGAGAGCGATTTCTTCGACGGCAGCGGCCGATGGTTGCGTCTGGACGTCGCGCGCGGCGGCATCTACCGCCTCGACTACGACGACCTCCAGTCCGCGGGCATCGCTCCGGGCACCGCCACATCCACCTTCCGTCTGCTGGGCACCGGCGGCCTGAGTCAGCCCTTCCGCCTGGGCTGGGGCGGCTCCTGGAGCAGCGACTGGGAGCCCACCGAGCTGCCGATCCAGGTGGTCGGAGGCGGGACGGTCGGGCCCGACACCGAACTGCGCTTCTACCTGCCCGGAGCCGACGGTTTCGAGGACGAGTTCAGGGCCGGCGCCGATTTCGAATCCTACCGGCGGAACGCGTTCGCCAATCAGGCGACCTACCATCTCACCTGGGGCGGCGACGACGGCCTGCGCGTTCAGCAGGCCGACGCGAGCCCTCAGGGCGACGAGACGCTCCTCACCACCCTGCCGACCCGCATCCACCGGGAGGAGAACCGCGAGTACTCCTCCCAGTATCTCTACGAGGATGGCTGGGCCTGGCACTACTTCTACGACGTCCCCGGCGCCGCCTCCTTCGTGGAGAACTTCTCCCTGGACGCTCCGGCCTCGGGCGAGCCCGCCCGGCTCAAGCTGGGCTTCGACGCGCCGAGACTCATTCCTCCGGGATATGGTCCGCATCACGTCGAGGGCTACATCACGGAGCGGGACTCCACGTTCGACGCCGAACACCTCTTCGTGAACGAGATCTTCTCGATCAGCTCCTCCTACGGCATGGAAGTGCTGGAGGGCGAGATTCCGCTGCCGGCCGACCTGGAGGGGGACACGCAGGCCCGCTTCACGATTCGCCTGCCTCGCGATGAGGGCGAGGGAATGGAGGAAGACTACGGCTGGCTGCTCTGGTACGAGTTCCACTACTCGATGCGGCCCCGCACGGAGTTCTCGACGCCCCTCGAGCTGCACCTGCCGGCCGAGCAGGCGCGGGCGCGCGTGTTCGCGTCGGGCTGGAACCACGAGCCGGAGGTCTGGGATCTCAGCGATCCCCTGGCGCCCGTGATCCTGACCGGCGGCCTCTGGGCCGGCGACAGCCTGGGACTGGGGCTCGACACTTCCAGCCGGCGCCGGCTGCTGCTGGTCGATCCGGAGGCGGGCCTGAATTACCGCCGTCCCGACCGCGTGCTGCCTGTGAATCCCCGGCCGCTGCGGAACGACGACGGCCGGCCCCAGATGGTGGTGGTGTGCTTCGACGGCAAGCTGGACGTGGCCTCCGACCAGGGCTTCCTCGCGGCCGGCGAGCGCTACGCCGAGTGGCGTCGATCCCACTTCCCCGAGACGGGAACGGGAGAGGTCGAGGTGGTGGGGATCAGCGACATCTACGCCAACTTCAGCGGGGGCATGCAGGACCTGGCCGCCCTGCGGAACTTCCTCAAATACCGCTACGACGCGCCGGACAGCCGTCTGGGCTACGTGCTGCTGCTCGGCGACACGACCACGGACTACCGCAACTTCCTGCTGCGCGACGTCACCGGCGATGTGAGCAACGTCCTCGTGCCCGCCCACAGTTCACGTTTCCTCACGGAGCAGACGAGCTACCACTACACCACGGACGACTACTTCGCCTACATGGACGTGGCGGACGACTCCATGCGCATCGCCATCCCCGACCTGGCCATGGGTCGTCTGCCGGCTCCGGACCAGGCCACGGCCGACCTGATGATCGACACGGCCATCGACTACGAGAGGGAAGCCCCCGAGGGTATCTGGCGCAACCGCATGGCGCTGGCCACCGACGACTACACCAAGAACTGCCATGGCATTGACGGCATCGACCACACCAACCAGGCCGAGAACCTGGTGCGGCTGGCTATCCCGCCCGAGCTGGACATCGAGAAGATCTACATGTGCGAGTGGGACTGCGACTTCTCGGGCTTCAAGCCCCATGCGCAGAACAAGCTGTTCGAGACCCTCGACGAGGGCGTGCTGATATTCAACTACGTGGGTCACGGCGGCAACGACGTGCTCTCCGACGAGCAGCTTCTCCTGACGAGCCGTCTGCCCTCGCTCACGAACGATGGCCGCCGCTTCTTCTTCATCTCGGCCTCCTGCAACGTCGGCAAGTTCGACGACACCAGCGGCAGGAGCATGAGCGAGGAGATGCTCTCCATGGAACAGGGCGGCGCCATCGGCACCATGGCAAGCAGCGCGCTCTCCAGCGCCATCTTCAACAACATCCTCAACCGGAACTTCATCCAGGAACTGTTCCCCGACCGCAGCCTCGCCGCCGGCGCGTCGATCGGCGCGGCCCTGCTCAGGTCGAAGGTGAGGATCCAGACGGAGGACTATCCCTACGGCGTCGGGCACAACAACGAGCGCTACTCGATTCTCGGCGATCCGGCGCTCACCCTTGTGGCCGCCCAGCTGCAGGTGGAGTTCGACGAAACGCGCGGCGACACGCTGAAGGTGGGCAGGCAACAATCCGTGAGCGGTCGGGTGATGCGTGACGGAGTGACCGCCTCCGATTTCGACGGCGAACTGCAACTGAGCGTGCGCGCCTCGGCGGACACCAGCGGCTTCATCAAGCCGAACGGCTCCCACGTGCACTACCATCTGGCCGGTCCCGAGATCTATCGCGGGCGTATCGCCGTCACCGGCGGCGAGTTCTCCTCGCCCGACTTCTTCGTGCCGGGGCTGCCCGACTCCGCTTTGGGCGGTTACGGCCGTATCCGCGCCTTCGCCGCGTCCGGGGACGGCATCGACATGGCCGTGGGAGTGCTGGACACGCTCGCCGTGGAACCCGGCGTGCTGGAGCCCGACGACACCCCGCCGACGGTGGCGGTCCGTCTCGCCGGCGGCGCGACGCACGGCACGCCCGGCATGTCTCTTGCGGTCTCGGCGACGTCTCCCCTGGGGATCAACCTGGTGGGCATCCACCCCCAGAACGCCATCTTCGTGGAGTACGTGGAGTCCGGGCAGGTGCAGAACCTCACGGACGCCTTCGAATACGACCTGGGCAGCGCCACGTCCGGCAGCGCCCAGGGCAATCTGCCCGCCGGCCTGCCGATGGGGCTCAACACCCTCGTGGCCTCCGTGGCGGACAACCTGGGGAACGTGGGTCGGGATACCTTGCGGGTGGAGATCTTCGAGGAGGGCAGGGCGGACCTGACGGCGGTGCAGCCCTTCCCCAACCCCTTCGACGACTACTGCGCCGTCAGCTTCGAGCTGACGGCCCCCGCGAGCGTGCGCTGCGACATCTACACCGTCTCGGGCCGGCGCATCCGGACCCTCGAGCGGGTGTGCCCCGAGGCGGGGCGCTGGTCCGTGGACTGGGATGGGCGCGACCAGGTGGGGCACCAGGTGGCCAACGGCACCTATCTCTACAGAATGGAAGCGGTCTACACCGATAACGCCGCCCGGAAAAGGCAGCAGACTGGCGCCATCGTCAGGATGCGTGACTAAGCTTGACCCGGACGGCAAAACGACTCTATATTGCGCGAAATCAACCTTTTTGGAGGATAGTCCTCATGAACGTGTCCCGTACGAAAGCCATGCTTCCCCTGCTGGCCCTGCTTCTTCTCATCACGACATCGGGGAGCGCGCTCGCCAGCGTGGCCGGCGCCGCGAGCTTGCAGATTCCTCCCAGCGCCCGTTTCAACGGGCTGGGCCAGTCCGGCGTCGCCCTGGCCGACGACGCCACGGCCGCCTGGTGGAATCCGGCGGGACTAGGATTCATGTCGGGCCGCACGCTGGGGCTCATGCACAGCCAGCTCGTCCCCGATCTGGCCAACGACATCTACTACGAGTACGCCGGCTGGGTGCACCAGGTGGAGGGATGGGGGACCTACTCCATCAGCATGATCTATCTCTCCTACGGCAAGAGCACGCACACCGAGGACAACTCCGACCCCCTGGGCACCTTCAGCTCCTACGAGGTCGCCCCGATGCTGAGCTACGGCGTGCGACTGGACGAGAACACCGCGATCGGCCTCGGCCTGAAATACGTGCGCGTGGACCTCGCGCCCGTGGAAGTGGTGCCGGACTACAAGCAGGACGGCGCCGGCTCCTCGGTGGCCGT
Source organism: uncultured bacterium (assembly GCA_964399495.1). Classification (GTDB taxonomy): domain Bacteria; phylum Krumholzibacteriota; class Krumholzibacteriia; order JACNKJ01; family JACNKJ01; genus CAYNQX01. Next base: position 127,143 of record CAYNQX010000001.1, on the reverse strand, counting down.
CGACTTCGGCTTCCTGCGCCGCTTCGGCAACTACAGCGTGGGCGCCAGCCTGAGCAACTTCGGTCCCAACATCAGCTTCATCGACGAAGAGCAGAGCGATCCGCTGCCCCGCTTCCTGCGACTGGGCGGCGCGGGTCTCGTGTACCAGAGCGAATACGGTCACATGCTCGTGAGCGCCGACTTCAACAAGCTGCTGGTTCCCGGCGGGCAGACCACCTGGAATGGCGGCTCGGAGTTCCAGTACACCGACATCATGGCGCTTCGAGTCGGATACGTGTACGACCCCGACGGGCACATCAAGGATCCCTCCTTCGGTGGCGGATTCCACGTGAACGTCGGCGGCAGAGACCTCTTCCTCGACTACGCCAACATACCCCAGGCTAAAGAACTGGAGCGGGTGCACCGCTTCTCCTTGGAGATGTTGTTCTAGCCCGGGGAGGCTTCCGTGACGCTGCATCACCCATCATCGGCCGGGCCGGGCTTCGGGCTTCCGGGGCGCCGTGTCCTGCTGGCCGCGCTGGCCCTGTTCCTCGTCGCCGGCACGGCCCTCGCCGACAGGTGGCAGCCGGTCCGTCCCGAGTCGCATCCCTCCTTCCAGGCTCGAATGGAGAAGCACGCCGAAGTCGAGGCGCTCACGGGCGAGCTGAGACAGGCGCTCTCTCGGCCGCGGCCCCTCGAGGCGGGCGCGCGCGCGCAGCGGGAGACTGCCGAGGTCGGGGTATTCCTCCTCGCCTTCCGTGAGAATCGCCGTCCCGACCTCACCACCGTACCCGTCGACGGCCGGTTCATGGCCGCCACCGACACGCTGCCCACCTGGCTCACCAAGGTGGATCCGCCGCCCCACGACGCCGCCTTCTTCGGCGCCCACATGCGGGCCCTGGCGGAGTACTACCGCATCATGAGCTACGGCCAGCTCGACGTGGAATGGGATATCGTCGAAGGGCCCGACGACGGCGTCTTCCTGCTGCCGGACATCGCCGACTACGGCCCCGGCGAGGAGGAGGGCTACTGGACCCTCGAGCTGCTCGAGGCCTTCGTCCGCACGGCGCTGGACAGCATCGACGCCACGCTGCAGGCCGATCCGGACGGTCCCCGCTTCGCGGACTACGAGCACATCATGGTGTTCCACGCCGGCAGCGACCTGCAGAACGACATCTACGGCGACAGTCCCAACGACCTGCCCAGCTTCAACATCTTCTTCGGGGAGCCGGCCCTCGTGGACGGCGGCGAGCACCAACTGGGTTCCGTGCTCCTGCTGCCGGAGACCACCACGCAGGACACCGATCCCGAGAACCCGACCTACGGCGCCCTCAACGCCGTGACGGCCCACGAGTTCGCCCACCAGCTCGACATGGTGGACACCTACAACACCTACTGGGGCTGGCCCAGCGTGGGCTACTGGGACCTCATGGACAGCGGTCACCAGATCCTCTACGGCTTTCAGACCCTCGAAGCGGACACCATCTACGCCTACGGCGCGCTGCCCACCAGCCTGGCGATCTGGCACCGCATGCTCAAGGGCTGGGTGAACGAGGCCGACGGCAGCCTGCTCCGTCCCGGCGGGGGCGAGACCGATGTCGAGCTCTACGCCTCCAACAGGCAGCTCGCGCTCACCAAGGCCGTCCGGGTGGACCTCAGCGACCGGGAGTACTTTCTCCTGGAGAGCCGCCAGGAATACGTGCTGCCCCAATCCCGCTACGTGAAGAGCGACCCGGAAACCGGCGTGTTCCTGTACGCCGGTTACGATCATCCCGAGATCCCCGACTCCACGGTGAACAGCGGCGAGTACGACCTCTTCATCCCCCAGTCGGGCCTGCTGGCCTGGCACGTGGACGAGCGCGACTTCGAGACGCTCTACCCTCTCAACGCGATCAACCTCGACCACGACCGCCATTTCCGGCTGGTCGAAGCCGACGGCGCCCGCGACCTCGGCAATCCCTACTCCTGGAACTGGCGCGGCAACGACCGCGACCCCTTCTACACCGGCAACAACACCGAATGGCTCGAGACGACGATCCCGAACACGCGCCTGCGCGACGGCACGCCCTCGGGCTTCGCCCTCGACCAGCTCGTGACCGCGGACTATCTCCAGGCGGACGCCGACTCGCTCATCGTCATCGACCCGGTTCTTCGCTTCCGTATCCGCCGCAGCGGCGTGCCGGCCGGCTATCCGCGCGACGACCGCGAGCGCGTTCCAGGCACCCTGGCCCGCCTTCCGCTCACCGGCAGCCTGCTGCCCCTGGGCGACCACCTCGCCTACTTCATGAGCTCCCTCGACGCCGACACACTCGAGCAGGCTCACTGGCTCAGCGCGGCGATCGACCCCGAGGAGGCCGCGCCCCTGGCCCCCGTGGCGCTGGGGGCCACGCCCACCGGCAGCCTGGTCCTGCCGACGCCGGTGGGGGGCGACCCGGCCTGGCTCTTCCTCACGGCGGACTCGCTGCACCTCTGGAGCCAGCCCTCGGGGACGGAGGGCGCCGATCGCCTCCTCGAGATCGAGCTGCCCGCCTCGGCGCTCACGCTGCCGGTCGCCCATTCGGACGCGGACAGCACCTGGGCCGTCTGGCTCGACGCCGACGGCTATCTGCCGGTGCTCAGCTACGCAAACCTCGGCCGCAACACCCCGACCTTGCGGCGCGGCCCGCGCATAACCCCAATGGGCAACCGCGACGCGGCTCCCGTTACCGCGCCCCTGGCCGTCGCCATGGTGGGCGAGGCCGCGCGACTCTGCCTGGCGATCGGCGACACGCTGAGCCTGGTGGACCTCCACACCATGGCCACCACCGCGAAACTCCCCACTCCCGATCCCGGCGAGGGCCCGTTCTGGATCCTGCCGGTGGAGAGCGAGGAGGGGGCGACGGACGATCTCTACTGGGTGGACGTCACCGGCCGGGTCGCGCGCCTGACGGAAGACGGCCCCACCGACGCGTTCACGGTGGACCTGCCCGGCGGACGCCTCGGCTCCGCGCCCGCCGTGGCCGACCTGGACGCCGACGGCCGTCCCGAGCTCTTCCTCGCGGCGCGCAGCCGCGTGTACCGCCTGAGTTTCCGGGGGCACAGCCACGCGGACTGGCCCCTGCGTCTGGAGGAGATGGCCGACCTCGACGCCCCGATGCGGATCGGCTCCGGCCTCCGCGCCGCCGACCTGACCGGCGACGGCGTCTCCGAGCTGATCTTCTTCGCCGACAGCGGCCACCTGCTGGTGATGGGCGCGGCCGGCCGGCCGATACTCGGCACGCCTCGCTCCCTGTCCGCGGCGCCGCCGCAGGATCTGCTCTGTTCCGGCGAGGCGGTCTACGCCGTCAGCAGGGACGGCTTCCAGCTGGTCTACGAGGGCGCCGGCAGCGCGGACGTCCCGGAATGGGGCGCCGGCGGAGGCAACGTCGCGCGCAGCGGTCGGTGGCAGCGCCGGCACGCGATCGTCGAGGTCGGCGATCCCGCCGACGAGGGCTGGACCTTCTATCCCAATCCCGCGGGCGCCTGGACGCGTCTGCACCATGCGGGCGTTCCCGCGGGGACGCAGGTTCGCCTGGAGCTCTTCGATCTTGAAGGCCAGCACAAGTTCTCCCGCGAACTCACCGCCGTGGCCGCCGGTCCTCTGGAGATGCAGCTCGAACTGCGCAGCCTCGCGTCGGGTGTCTATTTCTGTCGCATCGAGGTCCAGAGCGACGGCCAGATCCGTCACTTCTTGCGGCGACTGGGGGTCCAGCGATGAGAATGGGACGAAGCTTGCTGTTGATACCCCTCCTCCTGATCACGGCCTTCCCCGGCGTCGCCGCGGCCCTGGACACCAAGCCGCTGCTCTACTCGCTGGTGCTGCCGGGGCTGGGCGAGTGGAGTCTGGGCTACAAGGGGCGCGCCGCCGCGCACTTCGCCGTGGAGGCGGGCTGCTGGGCCGGCAACTTCTACTACCGCGGCCAGGGCTTCGACCTGCGCGCCGAGTACGAGGACTACGCCGACGCGCACTGGCACCCCGCGCGCTGGGCCGCCGCCTTCAGCGAGGAGCAGCCCGAGTGGATGGACTGGCTGGATGAGGGCGAGTGGGATCTGTACAACGACAACGGCGGGCTGCAGCCCACCGCGGTTGAGTTCGACGAAAGCCACACCTCGCCGGACGGGGATCAGTACCTGGAGAGCCACTACGCGCCGCACCACGAGGATCCCCAGCACTACTACGAGAACCTCGGCAAGTACGACTGGTACCGCTGGGGCTGGGACGACTACGGCAGCGACACGGATCGCTCCGAGCACCGCTACGTCTACCTGGACATGCGCAACGACTCGAACGCCGCCTTCAAGCGGGCCCACAACCTGATCAGCTTCATGGTGGTGGCGCGAGTGGTGTCGCTGGTCGACACGTTCATCCTACTGCGGCTGATCGAAAACGGCGCCACCCGCGCGGAGCTCGATAGCGCCTGGCGGCTGGATTTCCAGCCCCGCGACCCCGGTGAGGCCTCCTTCCGCCTCGCCCTGACGAGGAGATTTTAGCGATGCAGAAGCGCAGCGCCGCCACGAACCCGCATAGCGTCGGGGCCATCGCCATGGCCCTGTTCCTGTCGCTCCTCCTGCCCGCGTTCGCATCGGCGACGATGGCGGCGACGGAGATCGGAGAACTCACTCTCAGGCAGCAGAGCCGTCTGGGTCTGCGTCCGCTCGCCGGTCTCGGCGAGGAGCTCTCTCGCCCCGGCACATGGCGTCGCTCGGAGCCGGAGCCCCAGGGCCGCTTCGATCTGGAGGAGAAGCCGAGCGAGGGGCCGGGCCTGGTCGGCGCCATCTGGCGCACCGCCCTGCTGCCCGGCTGGGGACAGCGCTACCTGGGGGCGCCCGGTCGCGGGCTCGTTTTCATGGGCGCCGAAGCGGCGACCTGGGGCACCTGGAGCACCTTCAAGATTCAGCAGTCCCTGCGCCGCGACGACTACATCGAACTGGCCCAGGTGTTCGCGGGCGTGAGCTCGACCGATCACGACGACAGCTACTGGAAATACGTCGGCCAGCACGCGAACTGGCTCGACTTCAACCAGTGGCTCCGCTACGAGGCCCGGCGCGAGTACGGCTTCGGCACGGACGCCTATGACACGTTCATCGAGGAGAACGAAGTCACGGAGGCCGACGGCTGGGACTGGAACAGCTTCGACCGTCAGCTCTCCTTTCTCCAGAAGCGCAAGGGGAGCAAGAGCGCCGAACGCCGCGCCACCTACACGCTCTACGCCCTGCTCGTGAACCGGGTGGTCTCGGTTATCGATACCATCCGACTCCATCGCTCCCGCGAGGAGATCCGGGAGACGCTGGACCGGGAGCAGGCCGGTCTGGGCTTCCAGGCCCTGCCCGGAGAGAGCGGTCTCACCTATCGCGTGGGCTGGTATTCGGGCTTCTGATCCGCCCCCGGCCGCCTCAGGACTTCCCAGGGGGAGCCGACATGGGACGACCTCACCGCTACCGCATCGCACGGAGCCTCCTCTCGACGTTGCTGCTGATCCTGCCGATCGCCGCCGTCGGAGAGGAAGCGCCGCGCCTGTACCGCCAGGCGGGCGATGAGGGGCGGCCGATCCTCGTTCCCCTGACGCTCGTGCGCAGCTTCGACTCCCCGCCGCTGCGCGATCTCGGCCAGGGTTTCGGCGGCGAACTGCTTCTGCTCGGCAACTCGGGCGACCTCCACCTCATCGCGAACGGCGACAGTCTGTCCCGCCGGATTCCGGGCGCCGACCTCGAGGCGGAACACTGGCCCGAGGCCCTCTGCGCCGACGGGAGCGATTGGCTGCTCCTGGTGCGGGGCGGGCGAGCGCTTCTCCGCCTCGGCCGCCGGGGAGAGGCGAAGGAGGAGATCCCCCTGCCCGAGGACGCCTTCTGGCGAAGCGTCAGGGCCGACAGGGCGGGCAGGATCTGGGTGACCGAGGAGGCGGGGGGCGAGATGGTCGTCCTCAGTCGGAGCGGGCAGGTGCTGCAGCGCTGGAGCCTGGAGGCGCGCCTGCCGGGCTATCGCGGTCCCCTGCGGGCCTGGTGCCCGGACGAGCGGGGGGGCGTGATCCTCGCGGAGGGCTGGCCGGCCCGGCTCCACCACGTGAACGGCGCGGGCAACCTGCTGTCCTCCCGGGAACTCGAGCCCTCCGGCTCCGCGCTGGCGCTCGCCGTGGATGACGAGGGCGCTCTGCTCATCGCCGTCGCTCGGGATGAGGGCAAGCTCCACCTGGCCTGGAAGCCCTCGCCGCGGGAGTATCTCATCGAACTCGGCGGCCATACCTGGATTCTCGCGCCGGAGCCGACGGAACCCGCCCCCGGGGAGCGCTGATGTCGCGCGTTTCCCGTCGTTCCGCCCTCGTCCTGGCCCTCCTGGCCGGACTGAGTATCACGGCTGCTGCCAGCGCCGATGCCGATGGCCTGACAGCTAGTTACGACGATCTTCTCGCCCATCACATCATGTTGACCTTGGGGGAGGAGCGCATCGTTCCTCTACCCCTCGGCGGCCTGTTGCCCGGTAGCGAGCGGCTGCTGCTGGAGGGCACACCCATGGAGCCCGGGCGCGACTACCGGCTCGATCCCATCCAGGGACGCCTCGAACTCACGCGCGCCGCTCCTGGATCGCGACTCGAGCTGCATGCCGAGCGCCGGCCCTGGGGCCTGCCCCGCATGATGAACCAGGCGCCCTTCCGCTCCTGGCAGGAGATGAAGCGCCACCTGGACGCCGAACCGGTCGCGGCGAACGTGGCAGCGCCCCGCCATGAAATCGGCGCGCCGCCCGCCGTCTCGCGGAGCAGCTTCCGCATGGGCGGCAGCAAGTCGCTCGTGATGCGCCTGGGCAGCGGCGAGGAACTCGCGCTCGAGCAGAGCCTGCGCCTCCAGCTCCAGGGCCAGATCAGCGACTCCACGAGCATCGAGGCGGTGCTGCGCGACGACGACCTGCCCTTCCAGCCCGAGGGCAACACCGAGCGCCTCGAAGAGCTGGACAAGGTATTCCTGAGGGTGAAGGGGCCCGCGGGCATGGCTCAGGTGGGGGACTTCGTATTCGCGGCGCCCGATCGCGAGCTCACGCCCTTCCGCCGCGACTTCCAGGGGATCCAGGGCGAGTGGCGCGGGTCCGGGGGATCGGCGGGGCTCTGGCTGGCCCGCAGCCGCGGCCTGTTCGAGAGCGTGGAGTTCTACGGGGTCGACGGTCTGCAGGGGCCCTACGAGCTGTTGAGCGCTCTGCGCGAGGGCGGCGCCGTCATCCTCGCGGGCAGCGAGCAGGTGCGGCTGAACGGCCGGCTCCTCACCCGCGGGCGCGACCGCGACTACGTGATCGACTACGACCTCGGCTCCATCACCTTCGGAGGCCGCCGACTCATCGGCGCGAGCGACATCATCCGCGTGGACTTTCGCTACTCGCAGGAGAACTGGCGGCGCGGAGCCTGGGGCGCCAGCGGCGCGGGCAGGCTCGGTCCGCTGCGCCTGAGCCTGCTTCACTTCTCCGAGAAGGACGATCCCACCGACCCGCTCGCGATGTCCCTGGACGACGAGCGCCGCGCCGCCCTGGAGGCCGCCGGCGACCGGGCCGATCTGGCCGTCACCGACGGCATCACCGAGCGCCCCGGCCAGGGCCGCTACGTGATGACCCACGAGGATCCCGATCAGCCCGATCTGGCCACCTACGCCTGGGTGGACTCCCTCGGCGACTTCAACCTGCGCTTCCGCGAGGTCGGCCCCGGACGCGGCGACTACTCCGCCGTCGGCGTGAGCCTGGACGGCGAACGGATCTTCGCCTACGCGGGCCAGGGCCTCGGCGGCTTCCTGCTGGGCGAGGCCTTGACGCCGCCGGAGTCCTACCGGCTGGAGAGCCTGCGCCTGGACTGGAGCGGCGAGCGCCTGAGCGCCAGCGGCGAGCTGGCCCTGAGCGATCTCGACGCCAACCTGCTCTCCTCCCTGGACGACGACGACAACGCCGGCCTGGCCCTGCGCGCGGGCCTGGAGGGCGCGCTGGCGGAACCCGCCGGTGAGCCGCTGGCCCTGAAGCTCGGCGTCGAGCGGAGGGAGGAGCGCTTTCATTTTCCCGGCGCGAGCCGCGGTGTCGCCGACTATCGACGCTGGAACCTGCCCTGGCTGCCGGAGCGCACGAGCGAGGATCGGCTCCTCGCCTCTCTCGGCTGGGGCGAGGAGCGCTTTCGCAAGGTGGCCGGCAAGATGGAGGGCCTGCGCCTCGGCGAGCGCTTCGACGGCCTGCGCGGCGAGCTGTCGGCCGGCGGACGCTGGAAGGATGTCGGTCTGCGCGGCGAGCTGTCGGCCGCGGCGAGCCGCGACTCCGTTCTGGGCGAGGGCTCCCGCGAGCAGGCCACCGTGGAATTGCAGACTCCTCTGCCGGTCTGGCGCGGGGTCGTGTTGACGGGCGAGCGCGCGGCTCAGGAGCATCCCGACAGCCTGGATTCGCAGCGAACCCTGGAGCAGCGCGGCAACCACGAGAGCGGGGCGGTGGAGTTCCGCTTCGGATCGCGGGGCGGCCCGGGTTCCTGGAATCTCTCCTGGCGGGAGGAGCGGTTCCGCGCGGAGGACAGCCCACGCGACCGTCAGCGCCATCTGAGCGCCGACCTGAACCGGGGTCTGCCGGCCGCGGGTCGTCTCGATCTCTCCTCCCGCTACCGGAAGCGCTGGGGCGGGAGCGAGAGCGAGCAGTTCCAGGCCGAGGCCCGCCTGGCCTGGCTGGCGCGACCCGGCGCCTGGGGCGGCGAGGGACGCTACCGGCTGGGCAGCCGCCGTCAGCGTCTGCGGGAGAGCCAGCTCGTGTTCGTGGGGCTGGGTCAGGGCGACCTGAACGAGGACGGCATCCACGTGGGCGAGGGCGAGGGCGACTACCGCAGGGTATCGGTGCCGGGCGAGGAGTCGGTGCGCACCCAGGGCCTGGAGCTCGAGGCCAGGGTGCAGCGGCTCGAGAGGCGGCAGGGCGGTTTCTGGCAGCGCCTGGGCAGCGAGACCCGCATGGTGCTGAAGGAGGAGAACCGCGACGACGACCCCTGGGCGCTGGCGGGCCTGGATCTCTCCCGCTTCCAGCGCCCCGGCAGCACGCTCTTGGGCAGCCTGGAGCTGAGCCAGGAGCTGCGCATGCGTCCCGCAATGGGCGGGCTGGACTTCCGCTATCGCTATCGCTATCTCGACCGCCTCGACGCCCGCGACAGCGCCGGGCGCAGGGATGAGGCGGAGCAGGATCATCGGCTCCGCGGCCGCCTCGCCGGCGAGAAGAGCAGCCTGGAGCTGACTCTCATCCATACCGCGCTGCTGCGCAGCGGCAGCGAGGGCTCGGGCGGCGGCAACTACGAGGTGCGCGAATGGGGCGCGGAGCTGGAGGGAAATCGGCACCTGTCGGATAGGTCGAGTCTGCGCCTCCGCGGCGAGGGGCGCCGCCGCCGCGACGCCCTGCGCGAACTCGCCTTGCGCGAACTCGGCCTGGCGCCGGGCCTGGCCATCACCCCCGCGGGCAGTTTTCGGATCGAGGCCTCCTGGGAGTTCAGCCACAGCGCCTACGACGAGGGCGATCCCGAACTCGGGCGCCCCTGGTTCTTCGATGCGCCCGGGTGGCAGCGCACGCTGCGCCTCGGCGCCACGGCGCAGGCGGGGAGCAACCTGACCCTGAGCGTCCGCTACGAACTGAGGGAGGAGGCGGACGAACCGCGCCGCCAGCGTCTCCGCATGGAGAGCCGTGCCTTCTTCTAAGAGGATGACGTCGATGGACGACCGCAGGACAACGAGATCGCTCCGCCGGGCCGGCCCGCTCCTGGGCCTGCTGCTGGGCCTCGCCTTGCCCGTCGCGGCGGAACCGCCGCCGGAGGACCTGCGCGCGCGGCTCGAGGCGCAGGCCGCGCTGGAACGCCCCGCCAGGGAACGTCTGGAGGGCGCGGCGTTGATGCTCATGGAGTCGGGCTGGCGCGCCGACAGCCTGAGCCTGGACGATGCGGGGATCCGTCTGCACGGCGCGCGGGCCGAGACGCTGCGGATCGCCGGCTTCCAGGGCGAGGAGGGCCTGCCCCGTCCCTGGCCGCCGGACACGCGACTCTTCGATCCGGCCGCCGTGCGACGTGGCGCCGAGGCCTGGCTCGACGCCATGGACCGCCGGGGCTATCCCTTCGCGCAGATCTGGCTCCATCCCCTTCGCGAGGAGAGAGGCCTGTCGCTCACCGCGCAGCTCTCCGCCGGACCCGCAGGCCCCCTCGGCGAGCTGCGGGTGGCGGGGGCGAAGCGACTCGGCGAGCCCTTCCTGCGCGCGATGATCGACCTGGACGGCGACGTCCCGCTCAGCCGCACACGGGCGCGGCGGGCGCGGGGACGCCTGCTGGCCACCGGCTGGTTCCGGGAGGTCGCGGAACCCGAGCTGGGCTGGGATCCCGTGACCGAACGCGTGGGCGTTCTGTTCCGGGTGGAGGAGCGACCGCGCCCGAACCGCGTCACGGCGCTGGTGGGCGGCGGCAGCGGGGAGACCAGCGGCGCGCTCGATCTGGATCTGTTCAGCCCCTTCGGACAGGGCAGACGCTGGCGTGTCGGCGCGAACTGGCAGGGACGGCAGCGAAGCCGTCTCGACCTGCTGCTGAGCGAGCCGCGACTTCTCGGTCGGAGGCTGGCCATGGACCTGCTCTTCGAGCGGGTCAAGCAGGACTCCACCTTCCTGCAGCTCGCGGTCGAGATGGACCTGCGCCTGCCGCTGCCCGCCGGTTGGGAAGGCATCGCCGGCATCGGCTACGAGCGCAGCCTGTTCGGCCTGGGGGGCGACGATGAGGACGATGCCGAGATGAGCCGCCGCCGTCATCGCTTCGGCCTCTCCTGGCGCAGCCTGGCCGGAGATCCGGGGCGGGAGCGGCGATTCCGTCTGCACGGAGACCTGCTCATCAAGAAGGGCGGTCTCACGGGCGACGAGCCGGAGAGCCGGCAACTCGCCGCCCTCGGCCAGGGGCGCTGGACCTGGCGCCTGCCCCGTCCCTGGAAGCTGCGCCTGAAGGGCGGCGGCCAGATGCTCTGGGCGCCGGAGGGCGGCTTCAACGTGGCGGAACTCTACCCGCTGGGCGGCGCCGTCACCCTGCGGGGCTACGACGAGGAGGTGTTCCGCGGCGACGCCGTCGCGCACCTGGCGGGCGAGGTCGTGCTCGGAGAGCCCCTTGAGCTTTCCGTTTTCCTCGACTATGGTTGGGGCCGTTGGCGACGAACGGACGCGCCCGAGAGCCGTTTCGAGGGCTGGGGAGCGGGCATCGGCCTGCTGGCCCCGGGCGAGCGGGGGCGGCTGTCCCTGTCGCTGGCGATGGGCGAGGGGCGCCGCTGGGAGGATGTCCGCGTGCACCTGTCCCTCGACACCGGTTTCTGATAGGAGACCCATGCCGCCTGTTCCCGACACCGCCGCCGCGCGCTGGCGAGAGCTGGCGACGGAGATCCGTCGTCACGACCGCCTCTACTATCAGGCGGCGGCGCCCGAGATCAGCGACGTCGACTACGACGCGCTCATGAAGGAGCTCGAAACGATCGAGGCGGCGCATCCCGAGCTGCGCGTGCCGGGCAGCCCCAGCCAGCGCGTCGCCGGAGAGCGGGACGAGGCCTTCCCGTCCCACGCGCATCGCGTCCCCATGCTCAGCCTCTCCAACACCTACAGCCGCGAGGAGCTCGGCGGCTTCTTCGAGCGCGTGGCCAAGGGCCTGGATCTCGACGAGGAGGCGGCGAAGGATCTGACGTGGAGCGTGGAACCCAAGGTGGACGGCGTCGCGCTCGCCCTCACCTACGAGGCGGGTCGCCTCGCGATGGCCGCGACTCGAGGCGACGGGCACAGCGGCGACGCCGTGACGGCCAACGCCTTCACCCTGATCGATCTGCCATCGGAGCTTCCCGAATCCATCGACCTGGAGCTGCGGGCCGAGGTGTACATGGACCGGCGGCGCTTCGTCCGCCTGAACGCGGCGCGCGAGGCCGCGGGCGAGGAACTCTTCGCGAATCCCCGCAACCTCACGGCGGGCACGCTCAAGCTGCTCGACAGCCGCGAGGTGGCCAGGCGCGGCCTGTCGCTGGCGATCTACGCCGTGGTGGACTCCGCCGCCGCCGGCCACGGCGCGAGCCTCGATGCGGCGGCCGAACTCGGCCTGCCGGTGATACCCGAGCGGCGGCTCTGCAGGGGGCCGGAAGCGGTGCTGGCGGCCATCGACGTCCTCGATGCCCGGCGCTCGAAGCTGCCCTTCGAGACCGACGGCGCCGTGGTGAAGCTGGACGACTTCGCGCTCCAGGAGCGCCTGGGCGCCACCGCCAAGAGCCCGCGCTGGGGCATCGCCTTCAAGTTCGCCGCCGAGGAGGTCGAGACGCGGGTACGCGAGATCCGCCTGCAGGTGGGCCGCACCGGCGCGGTGACGCCGGTGGCGGAGCTGGAGCCCGTGACGCTGGCCGGCACCACGGTGAGCCGCGCGACCCTGCACAACCGCGACGAGATCGAGCGCCTGGGGATTCGCCAAAATGACACCGTGCGCATAGTGAAGGGCGGCGAGATCATCCCCAAGGTCATCGCCGTGCTCACCGACCGCCGCGAGGGAGCGCAGGAGCCCTACCGGTTCCCCGAGACCTGCCCGGCCTGCGACGCGCCCCTGAGCTTCGCGGAGGAGGAGGTGGCCGTTCGCTGCGAGAACCCGGCCTGCCCGGCGCAGCTGAGGCGGCGCCTCGAGCACTTCGCCTCGCGGGGCGCGCTGGACATCGAGGGGCTGGGCAAGCAATGGGTGGAGATCCTCGTCGAGCAGGAGCTCGTGAAGCACTTCGCCGATCTGTTCCGCCTCACGAGGGAGCAGCTGCTCGAGCTGGAGCGGATGGGGGAGAAGAGCGCGGACAACCTGCTGGCGGCGATCGAGACGGCGAAGGGACGCGCCTGGCGGCGCAAGATCTTCGCGCTGGGGATCCGTCACGTGGGCGCCGAGACGGCGAGGATCCTGGCCGGGAGCTATCCGGATCTCGAGACCCTTCGCGAGGCGCCGGAGGAGGCGCTTCAGGAACTCGACGAGGTGGGGCCGGTCGTCGCCGCGTCCCTGCTCGACTTTTTCACCCGCGACAGCGCGGTGGCCGAGGTGGCGGCCCTCGAGGACGTGGGCTTCTTCGAGCACTCCGAACAGGAGGCCGTCTCGCCGCCTTCGGAAGAGCGGTGGCTCACGGGGAAACGCGTGGTGATAACGGGCAGCTTCAGCGATGTCACCCGCGAGGAGCTCAAGACCTGGCTGCAGAGCCGGGGCGCCAAGGTGAGCGGCTCGGTGTCCGGACGCACGGACCTGCTGCTGGCCGGCGAGAAGGCGGGCGGCAAGCTGGAGAAGGCGCGGAGCCTGGGGGTGGAGGTCTGGGACGAGGCCCGCTTCCTGGCCGAGCGCGACGACGCGGAAGCGGGCGAGGCTTGAGTCTGGGCGTCGAGAAGTGGCTCGCGGCCACCCACCGTCCGGCCTGCCTGGACGTGCGGAGCGAGGCGGAGTTCGCGGCCGGTCACCTGCCCGGCGCGGGCAACGTGCCCTGCGACGAACTGACCGGACGCATCCACGAGTTGCCGCGCAGGGGCGAGACCCTGTTCATCGTGGGCGGCAAGGAGGCCGAGCGGGCCGCGGAGCTGCTGGCGGAGCGCGACCGTTGGCGCCTGGAGGCCTGCAGCGCGCCCCCCGAGACATGGCCCGCCGCGGAGCTGGTCAGCGGCCCGCCGGCGCCCCTCTGGAGCCCCAACGCCTGGCTGCGGGAACACTACCGGACACTCCCCGCGGGAGGCCGCGTGCTCGACCTGGCCATGGGCAGCGGTCGCAACGCGGTATTCCTCGCTCTGGCGGGTTACCGGGTCGAGGGGGAGGACATCCTTCCCGAGGCCGTGGAGTTCGCCCGATCTCTCGCGCGGCGGCATCAGGTGGCGATCGAGGCTCGCGTGGGCGACGTGACGCGCGCGGACGCCCTTCCGTCGTCGACCTACGACGGCATCATGGTGTTCAACTTTCTCGATCGATCGCTGCTGCAGGCGATCGCCGCGGCGCTGACGCCGGGCGGCGTGCTTATCTATGAGACCTTCACGACCGAGCAGGGGCGTCGCGTGCGGCGCCCCCGCAATCCGCAGTGGCTGCTGGAACCCATGGAGCTTCACGACCGGATGACGGAGCAGGGTCTGGAGGTGCTCGCCTATCGCGAGGGGGAGGCGGGGCCGCGGCGGTTCGTCGGGAGCCTGGTGGCGCGCCGACCCGCCTGAAACGACGAAGGGCGGACCCCATCCGAGGAGTCCGCCCTGCGCCGATTTCTGTCGCCGGGCTAGAGCAGCCCGTTGATCTTCTCCACCATGGCGTCCTTGGCCACGAGTCCGATCTGGGTGTCCTGCACCTCGCCGCCCTTCATGTAGAGCACGGTCGGCACGGACATGACGCCGAACTTCATGGCGCTGTTGCGGGCCTGGTCCACGTCGACGTGGGCGACCTTCAGCTTGCCCTTGAACTCGGTGGCCAGCTCCTCGACGATGGGCTCCAGCTTCTTGCAGGGGCCGCACCAGGTGGCGCTGAAATCGACGAGCACGGGGACGTCGCTCTGGGTGACCTCGGCCTCGAAATTCTCGTCGGTGATGTGAAGGACGTCGCTCATGCTTCCTCCTGTATGGGCCTCCCTTCCGGGGCAGGCCGTGTGGGGTTGACGTTGTCTAGTTGCCGGCCAGGACCCGTTCCAGGATGGGGGCCATGTCCTCTGCCTTCTTGAAACCCGCGAAACGTTCCAGTTCGTTGCCCGCCGAATCGAAGAAGATCACGGTGGGCATGCCCACGACGCCGTAGTGCTTCTGGATGGCGTCGTTCGCCTCGTCCTTGGCCGTCATGTCCACCTTGATGTTGGTGAACCGCTCGGCGAGGGCGAGGATCTCGGGCTGGTTGTAGGTCTTGTGGTCCAGCTCCTTGCAGGCGGCGCACCACTCGGCCCAGAAGTCCATCATGACGGGAGTGCTGGTCGCTGCGGCCGCGGCGAATCCGTCGTCAATGTCCCAGATCCAGTCCGGCTCCACGTGGATGGCCTGCGCCGTCTCGCCGCCGCCGCCGCCGGCCGCCGGCAGCAGGCCGGGCGCGAAGCCCTTCAGGCCGCCGACGAGCGTCAGGAACACGCCGAGAATCCAGAACAGCAGCAGCAGTCCCTTCACCAGGCCCTGCCTGTGCGAGGACGTGTCGGTGAGAGGCCGGAAGGCGCCCCAGGCGCCGAGGGACATCACCAGCGCCAGGCCGAAGGCCATGGTGAGCAGCCAGCCGGGCAGGATGCTGCGCAGGAACCAGAGGGCCAGGCCCCACAGCAGTATGGCGAAGAAATGCTTCACGCCGTCCATCCAGGCGCCGGCGCCGGGCAGCGCGGTGAGCGCGCCGCTGAAGGTGCCGAGGATGATGAACAGCAGTCCCAGCCCCAGCGCGAAGGTGAAGAGCAGCCAGAAGCCCAGGAACAGGCTGCCGCTCTGGGCGACCCAGGTCAGCAGCACCACGAGCACGGGGCCGACGCAGGGCGCGGCGATGAGGCCGGTGGCGAAGCCCATGAGGATCGGGCCCAGGAAACCGGTGCGCGCGCCGCCGACCTTGCTCGTCATCGAACTGGGCAGCTGGATGTCGAAGAAGCCGGCCATGGAGAAGCCCATCGCGCCGATCAGCACGGCGATGGAGCCGTTGACCCAGGGGTTCTGCGTGGCCTGTCCGAAGGCCCCGCCGCCGGCCGCGGCCAGCAGGCCGAGGGTCGAGTAGGTGATGGCGATGCCCAGCACGAACCACAGCGAGATGACGAAGCCCTTCAGAGGGTTGCCCTTGGAGCTGCCGCCGATGTAGGTGATGGTGATGGGGATCACGGGGTAGACGCAGGGCGTGAAGCTCGTGAGCACGCCGCCCAGGAACACCAGCAGGAATGCCAGCCAGCTGCCCTTGTTCAGGGCCGCTTCCAGCTTGCCCTCGAGTCCGCCCGACGCGACGGAGGTCGCGCCGCCCGTGGCCCTGCCCTTGCTCTCGCCACCGAGCTCGCCGGCGTCGATGCCCGCCACGGCCAGGGGCGACCAGGCCGTGCCGGCGGAGGCCAGCTCGAGCGCGAGGGTGGGATTTGCTTCGTCGGGCGGGAAGCACATCTCCACCTCGCCCTCCTGGCAGATCTGGTACTCCGCGCGCGCCTTGAGCGTGACCGGCCCCTCGGCCGGAAGCGCGACGCGGGTCCAGACCACGGTCTCCCCGCGGAATATCCGATCCTCGCCGTGCATGATCGCCTCGGGATAGCGAGGCGCCTCGAACTCCAGGGGAGGGTCGCTCGTGAACTCCACCGTGAAGAAGACGTCGGTGAGGTGCGTGCCCTCGGGCACCGAATAGATGGCGGCCACGGGCACCGTCTCGCCGGCCACGGCCGCGTCGGCCAGCAACTCGATACGAACGGGAACCGGCGGCGGACCGAAGTCGCCGCCGAGATCGAGACCGCCCTCGTCGCCAGCGGCCAGCGACAGCGAGGGCAGTGCGAGGAGCAGAACCGTCAACAGGGTGGTCGCTCGCGCGGCGACACCCTTCAGGGAGATACCGGAGAGGGTCATCTTATCTAACCTCGGGGTTGCGACTTCCGCCCAAGATAGGCGATGGGGGTCGGCCGGGCAACGAAATTGAAAGGGTCCTGGTTCCCGAATCCGGTCGCCGACTCGCTCTTGTGTGGGCCGTTGGGCTTCGGCATACTGGGATGCCACTTTCAAACGGAGCGATTCATGGCCCTCTCCGCAATTCCCGCTCGACCTGGCCGACTCGCGGCGCTCCCGCTCGCGTTAATACTGTTTACCGCCTGCGAGCGGGGTGGGCTGGATCCCTTCGAGCCGCCAGTGTTTCCCGAGCCGGAGCCGGAGCCGTCGGCACTGTACACCGTGGAGCGGGAGTTGATCGAGGATCTCGTCGATGTGGAGAAGTCGGGATCCTCCATCTTCTGTCGGGACGACTATGATCAAGTGATTCGATATCGCGACGGCGTCGTCACCCGATTGACCCCGCCGGAAGGCTACTCTCAGCTCCGTGGACTCCTGGGCGACGGCGAGGGCGGATGTTACCTGGTCGCCAAGTACGAGGAGGGGTACTTCGCCCACGGCGCTCTTCTCTTCTGGGAAGAGGGTGTCTGGACGGAGCTGGCCAGGGGTGGCAATCTCGACCTGCGGCACCTGGCGAGAAGCGACGACGGACGCATCTGGTGTTCCGCCAGGAACGATCTCTACGAAGTCGTTGCTGATGACATTCAGCCCGTCGCCGCTCCCGCGTTGCGCGACATCGACGACATCGTCGCATGGGGAGAGGGCAACCTCATGCTGGAGCACCTCTCTGGGACTCTGGCCATCAGAGTCGACGACCAGTGGCTCTACATCGAGAGCGATGAGGAGATCGTGGTCCGGTTCTGCATCCATGAAGGAGCGCCGCACATCGTCGCCGACAACGGGCAGTTCTGGCGCTTGACCGACTTGCAGCTCGACCCCCTCGATCCGCTCCCGTTCGGAAACATCCACAGGGCCTCGCTCGCTTCGGAGGACGGTATCCTCTTCATGCTGTGCGACACCGATGTGGATTCCTACGGGTGGGAGACCGGCCTCGCCGTCTGGGAGGACGATGCATGGACCACCAGGGAGGTTCCGGCCGAGATCAACTACTACTGCGTGAGCGCCACCGACGATGGAAAGGTGATCGTCGGAGGTTCGTCCGGAAGCCTGGGCACGATGACGACCGACGGCACCTGGGACCTGATCGCCGACAGGCCGGGCAGGGATATCTACTCCCTCGCGACACGAGGAGACCTCTGGTGGGCGGTGGGGGAAGAGGGTTTCACGTTGCGAAAGCAGGGCGATGAACCCTGGATGCAGATGCCCGAAGCGGGTGAGGCGCAACTGCGTGATATCGCCATCGACCATGAGGGAACCGCCTATGTGATCAACGGCGCGGATGATGTGATCCGGCGCTGGAACGGCGAATCCTGGGACATCTCCACGTCGGGGATGGGCGTCACCTGGCTCAGCCTCTGGAGCGACGGCGATGGCGACATCTGGGCCGCGGGCATCGGTTCCGCCGTTGCCCATCTGAGTGGCGGTGTCTGGGAGCTCCATGAGACCGGTATCGAGGGAAGCTTCACCGATGGCGTCTCGGAGGGCCCGGGGAAGCAGGACCGGATCGCGTTGGTCGGCAGTGGGGGACAGGTCATCGTCGGACAGGGCGGCTCATGGGTGGAGTACGATACCGGGCTGAACAACTACTTCACCGCCGCGACCTGGGGGCCCGACGACGAACTCTATGTCGTCGGCAATCCCGGCCTGGTGTGGTCCACAATGGGCGGAGGCGCTGTGGTGTACTACGACGGCGTCGGCAGCCCGCGAGGAGTGTGTTTCGACCCGGAGGGAAGGCTGTGGATCGTGGGTCTCGATACCCTCATCGCCACCTGGAGCGGAGGTGCGGACCCGCCCGTTTTCGAGCCCGAGCCCTTCTGGTGGTGGCTGGACTACTACACCGTGACCGCCGCCGAGAACGGCACGGTGCGCATCGGCGGATCGAAGGGCCGGATCCTGCTGTACGAGGCGGAATGATGCACCCGGTCGCCGCGAAGGTCTCGCCATGAACGCGAGGGTGCGTACGATTCGGGCTTCCGCCGGCCCGCTGCTCGTGATCGTCCTGGCGACGACGGGTTGCGATTTCCTCTCGAGACCGACATTGCCCGCGGAGTCCGAGCAGGACCCTCCGCTCCTCGAGTACGAGTACGCTCCGATGGACGCGATCCAGGACATGGCCTTCGCCCCGGACGGCGCGCTGATCCTGCGGGACAGGAACCTCAGGTATCAGCGGCGCATGGGCGATGAGCTCCAGGAGATGGGCACGATTCCGGTTCACGGTGCCGAGCACGTCGAGTTCGCGCCGATGCTGATCCTCCCCGACGCGATCTACCAGCCCGTCGAGGTCTGGCGCGCCGACAGCGATCTGTTCGGTACGAGCTGGGAGTGGGTGCGTTCCGAGCTGCACCGGTGGAGGGGCGGAGCCTGGGACGGTGAGCCGCACCTCGCCGATCTTCCGGAGGGAACAGGCTGGGGGCTGGACGATGACGGCGCGATCTGGGCCGCGGCGGGCCAGGGGCTGTTCCGCCTCGAGGGCGAAGGGCTTCAGCTCGTGCGGGCCTTCGGCGATTCCGTCGATCTGCGGGGCGTGGCGTTCGACCACGATGGCGAAGCGATGCTGTGCGGACGGAAGGGCGACGGCGGGTTCTTCTCCAGGCTGGAAGGCGAGAACTGGGTCACGCAGGATCTCGACGAAGCGGTCGATCGAATCCTCTACCATCCGGACACGGGCACCTATCTTCTTCAGGAAAGCCCACCGTTCGAACGCCTGTCCGTGTTCGGCTATCATCTCGCGGACTCGGAAGAACTCCTGACGCGCCCCTTTGGCGAGCACGGCCGCTGCTACAACTATCGATCTCCGATTCTAGCTCCCGGAGGCAAACTGATCCTCATCCCCTACAAGTGGGGTGATTCGGACATATTCGGCACCTGGTTCAGTTCCGACATCATGGAGTGGAATGGCGAGTGGCGGATCATCGATGATCCGCTGGCGTACTGGACCTGGGGCAATCACCCTCGCGGGGCCGTGTGCCTGGGGCCGGACGGCGACCTGTGGCTCGGCGGAAAGCAGGGGAGCGTGCTGCACATGGACGCGTCGGAGAACTGGCGATGGATCGATCGCCGGCCGCACCGATCGCTGCACGCCATCGCCGAGCGCGACGGCGTCTGGTGGGCCGTCGGATCCAGCGCCCTGACGCTGCGCAAGGAGGGCGACGGACCGTGGCGGCAGCTGGAGAGCTACGACAGCTTCATCCTCATCAATCTCGCGATCGACGGCGAGGGCGTGCCCTGGGCCACGGTTCCCTTCTCTTCCCGGATCTACATGTGGCATCCCGTGCTGAGCGAACACTACGGCTGGGTCTGGGAGTCGCCCGGTTTCGGCGGCGACTGGGGCAACGTCTGGGCGGATTCGGCCGGAGTGATCTGGGCGGCCGGAGAGGGTCCGCTCCTGGCCAGGCGGGATCCCGAAGGATGGACCCCGGTGGACACGGGCCTCGACGGCTACTGGCTCACCGGAGGCAGCCGGGCGGGAACCCACGTGCTGGCCGGCATGTCGGGCCGCATCGGCATCTGGGACGGCGAGAGCGGAGTCATCATGAGTCCCTACTCGGGTATCAACTACCAGGATCTGGGCTGGGACGCGGGCGGGAGCCTGTTCGTCGTCGGAGCCCCGGGATCGATCTGGTGGGACGGCAACGGCGGCGAACTCCTGTACATGGACGACGACACCTTCGCCCGCGCCCTGAGCTGGGACGATACCGGCCGGCTCTGGGTCATCGGGCTCCACGGTCTTCTGATCACATGGGACGGAGGCCTCTCGTGGCCGCAGACCCACACCCTGGGCGAGAGCAACCTCTACGACATCGCAACGGACGAGCACGGGGTGGTGAGGGTCGTGGACGAAGAGGGTCGGATCCTCCTGCACGACTCCCGGGCGATGGGATGGTGAGCCGATGAGCGCGTTTCGATTCCACCTGCGAGAGCCCGCGCCGGATCCCGGCAGTTGGTTCCTGTCGCCCTCGGGCGACGGGGAGCGCGGCTTGCCCATCGAGGAGTTCCTCGCCGTCTTCACGCCGGCGAGGATCGAGATTCCCAAGGTGTGCCGGCGCGCGCTCACGGACGACGACGACGCGGCTCGATTCACCGCCGACCTCGCCGCCGAGCCCTGGCTGGACATCAGGGTCGAAACCTGGGGCCTCCTGCAGGGCCTGCTCCAGGGCCTGGGCGGCGGCGCATGGTCGGCCTTCGCGGCAGAGGGCGGACGCATCGCCGCCGAGTCGCAGCTCGCCGGCTCCGCGCGCAACACGAGTCCGCGTCCCAACCCCTACACGGAAGCCGATCTGCCCGGCGGCGAGGAGCGCGTGGCGGCGATCTTCGCCCCCGGCGGCGAGCTCGCCCAGCTCATGGGGGACGACTACGAGCCGCGCGCCGGGCAGGCCGACATGGCCATCGCCGCCTGGCAGATCCTCAGCGGCAGCGGCGACCTGCTCGTGGAGGCGCCCACGGGCACCGGCAAGAGCCTGGCCTACCTGGTGCCCGCCGGACTCTACGCGCTCATGAGCGGCGACCGCGTGGTGCTGTCCACCCACACGCGGAACCTGCAGGAGCAGCTCCTGGCCCGCGACATTCCGCGGCTCATGGAGGCGGACTGGTTCCCGGTGCGGCCCGCGCTGCTCATGGGGCGGGAGAACTACGTCTGCCACCGCAAGCTCGATCGCTTCATCCGGGAGCTGGGCGAGGGTCGCGAAGAGCGCCTGGCCGCCGCGGCGCTCATGGTGTGGCGCGACCTGAACCAGGACGGCCTCATCGACACCCTCGCCGACAACCCGCTCATGGAGGGCGGACTCCTGGCCCGGTTGCGCGCGCGCAGCCAGGGCGCCGAGGAGAGCCTCTGCGCCGCGCGCAGCGACTGCTGGGTCACCCGCGCCCGCGAACGCGCCCGCGCGGCGCAGCTCGTCGTGGTGAACCACTCCCTGCTGCTGGCCGACCACGCCGTCGACGGCGGCGTGCTCGGCGACTATCGGCACCTGGTGATCGACGAGGCGCAGCACCTCGAGGGCGTGGCCACCCGCGCGCTGGGCATCTCGCTCTCGCCGCGCTCCCTCGACCGGGCCGCGGCCAACCTGGTGCCCGACGGCGCGCAGCTGCGCTGGGGGCGTCGCGACATGAACGGCTGGCTGCCCGCCTCGCGCGAGGCGGCCGCGACCCACGCGGGCGTCGCCCCGAAACGGCAGGAACTCCTCGATGGCCTGGCGCCCCTGCGCGGCGCTTTCCGCGACCTGCTCGAGGCGCTGGACACGGTGCCCGTGGTGCAGCGCGCCATGGCCGAGTCCGGGCGTATCCGCTACGGGGAGGAGCAGAATCTATCCGAGCTGCTGGGCGATCAGGCAGGAGCGCTACGGGACGGGCTGCAGGAGTCGTCGGCCAGGGCGCGGGAGCTCGCCTCGCTCCTGGCGGAAAAGGCCGACGAGGGCGCGCTGAAGCAGGAGGCCGAGGCCCTCGCCTTCTTCGCGGGCGGGCTGGCCGAACTGCGGGAGAAACTGGACTTCCTGCTCGCGGCGAGCGGCGACGAGTTCGTCTTCTACCTGGAGGGCGACGCCGACGGTCGCGTTCGCGAGTTCGTGGCCAGCCCCGTCGAGGTGGCGCCCGAGCTGGGCGAGTACTTCCGCGAGCGCCTCGACGCCTCCCTGCTCACCAGCGCCACGCTCACGGTGCAGGACAGCTTCGACTACTTCAGGCGGAAGGTGGGCCTGGAGTTCAGCGGCCGCGAGGTTCACGAACTCGACCTGCCGAGCCCCTTCGACTACCGCGAGCAGGCGCGCCTGCTGCTGCCGGCCTTCCTGCCCGACCCGGGCGCGCCCGGCCACATGGAGGCGATGGTCTCGCTGCTGGCCGACCTCGCTCGGGAGTATCCGGTCAATACCCTGGTGCTCTTCACGAGCTACGGCGCCCTCGACCGCTGCCGCCGCGGTCTGCTGGAGGCCGGCCTGCCGCCCGAGCGCATGCTCCATCAGACCTCGGGCGGTTCCCGCGACGCGCTGGCCCGCCGCTTCCGCGAGCGCAGGGATGCACTGCTCCTGGGCACGAGCAGCTTCTGGGAGGGCGTGGATTTTCCCGGCGAGACGCTCAAGGTGCTGGTGATCACCCGCCTGCCCTTCGCCGTGCCCACCGAGCCCCTGGTGGAGGCGCGTTGCGAGCGACTGTCGGCCGACGGCGAGGACGCCTTCGGCGGCTACATGATTCCCGAGGCCGTGCTGCGCTTCAAGCAGGGCTTCGGCCGCCTCATCCGCGGTGAAAAGGACGAGGGCCTGGCGCTGTTCCTCGACAGCCGGCTCGTTCACAAGCGCTACGGACGGCGCTTTTTGAGTTCACTTCCCGCGGAGACTGGACTATGTTTCGACCACCATTCCTTCAGGAACGAACTCCATGCATGGTACGTATCCCGGCCCCGCCCCGCGCGGGAAGGCACTGATCCGGCCGGGTAGGGGGTAAGACGATGTTGGACCTGAGTCCGGGCAAGGTGCGCTCGCCGCACGGCACCGATCTCCACTGCAAGGGCTGGCTCCAGGAAGCCGCCCTGCGCATGCTCATGAACAACCTGGATCCCGAGGTCGCCGAGCATCCCGAGAAGCTCGTCGTGTACGGCGGCAGCGGCAAGGCCGCCCGCAACTGGGAGTGCTTCGAGGGAATCGTAGAGGCGCTCAAGGAGCTGGAGCACGACCACACGCTGCTCGTGCAATCGGGCAAGCCGGTGGCGGTGTTCCGCACCCACGAGGACGCGCCGCGCGTGCTCATCGTAAACAGCCAGCTCGTGCCGGCCTGGGCGGACTGGGACCACTTCTGGGAGCTGGAGAAGAAGGGCCTGATGATGTACGGCCAGATGACGGCCGGCTCCTGGATCTACATCGGCACCCAGGGGATCCTGCAGGGCACCTACGAGACCCTCGCCGAGGCGGCGCGCCAGCACTTCGACGGTAGCCTGCGCGGCACGCTCACCCTCACCGGCGGTCTCGGCGGCATGGGCGGCGCCCAGCCCCTGGCCGTCACCATGAACGAGGGCGTGGCCCTGGTGGTGGAGGTGGACGAGAGCCGCATCGACCGCCGTATCGAGCACCGCTACTGCGACGTGAAGGCCACCGACCTCGACGAGGCCCTGCGCCTCTGCGACGAGGCCAAAGCCGCGGGCAAGCC
This sequence comes from uncultured bacterium, assembly GCA_964399495.1. Classification (GTDB taxonomy): domain Bacteria; phylum Krumholzibacteriota; class Krumholzibacteriia; order JACNKJ01; family JACNKJ01; genus CAYNQX01. The sequence continues at coordinate 103,415 of CAYNQX010000001.1, read as the reverse complement.
GCTCTCGGTGGGCCTGCTGGGCAACGTGGCCGACGTGTTTCCCGCCATGGTGGAGCGCGGCGTCACGCCCGAGCTGGTGACCGACCAGACCAGCGCCCACGATCCCCTGAACGGCTACGTGCCCACCGGCTACTCGCTCGAGGAGTCGATCGCCCTGCGGGCCAGTGATCCCGACAAGCACGTGCGCCTGGCCTACGACTCGATGGCGGTGCAGGTGCGCGCGATCCTGGCGATGCAGGAGCGCGGCGCCGTGGCCTTCGACTACGGCAACAACCTGCGCGGCGGCGCGGTGAAGGGCGGCGAGCCCAGCGCCTTCGACTTTCCCGGCTTCGTGCCGGCCTTCGTGCGTCCCCTGTTCTGCGAGGGCAAGGGCCCTTTCCGCTGGGCGGCCCTCTCGGGCGACCCGGCGGATATCGCGTGCACGGACGAGAAGATCCTCGAGCTCTTCCCCGAAGACGAAGCGCTGGCCCGCTGGATCCGCATGGCGCAGGAGAAGATTCACTTCCAGGGCCTGCCGAGTCGCATCTGCTGGTTGGGCTACGGCGAGCGCGAGAAGGCCGGGCTGGCCTTCAACCAGATGGTCAGCGAGGGCATAGTGAGCGCGCCGATCGTGATCGGGCGCGACCATCTCGACTCGGGCTCGGTCGCGAGCCCCTACCGCGAGACGGAGGGGATGATCGACGGCAGCGACGCCGTCGCCGACTGGCCCCTGCTCAACGCCCTCATCAACGCGGTGAACGGCGCCACCTGGGTGTCGCTGCATCACGGCGGCGGCGTGGGTATCGGCAATTCGATCCACGCGGGCATGGTGATCGTGGCCGACGGCACGCAGGCGGCCGCCGAACGGCTCAGCCGCGTGCTCACGGCGGACCCCGGCATGGGTGTCGTGCGCCACGCCGACGCGGGCTACGAGAAGGCCCTGCGCGTGGCCGAGGAGCGCGGCGTGCGGACGCCGCTGGTCAAGTGAAGGCCGATCTCCTGATACGCGGCATCGGCCAGCTCGCCACCCTGGCGGGGCCCGTGGGTCCGCGTCAGGGCGCCGATCTGGCCGAACCCGGCCTGGTGTCCGGAGGCGCCGTGGCCGCCCGCGAAGGGCAGATCCTCGCGGCCGGCCCGGAGGCCGAGGTGCTTTCGGCCCTCCGCGGAGGCTCGGATTGCAGGGAGATCGATGCCGCGGGCGCCCTGGTGACTCCCGGTTTCGTCGATCCCCACACCCATGCGCTTTTCGGCCGCTATCGCGCCGATGAGTACGATCTTCGCGTGAAGGGCCGGCCCTACGTGGAGATCGCCGCGGCCGGCGGCGGCATCCACGCCAGCGTGGGGGACTTCCGCGCTCGGACCGACGAGGAGCTGCTCTCCCTCAGCCGTCCCCGACTCAAGCGAATGGCGATGTCGGGATCCACTACTATAGAAGTGAAAAGCGGTTACGGCCTGGACTTCGAGCATGAGATGAGATCTCTGCGGCTCATCGCCGCCCTGGACGAGGAGCTGCCGACGACCCTGGTGCCCTCCTTCCTGGGTGCCCATGAGATTCCGCCGGAGCGTCGAGGCGACCGTGAGGACTACCTGCGGGAGATCTGCGAGGTCTGGCTGCCGGCCGTGGCCGAGCAGGGGATCGCGCGCTTCGCGGACGTGTTCTGCGAGCCGACCGTCTTCACGCTGGAGGAGAGCGAGCGGATCCTGCGCGCCGCCGCCGATCTCGGCCTGCGACTGAAGATCCACGCCGACGAGATCGAGCCCGGTTACGGCGGCGCCCTGCTGGCGGCCCGTCTCGAGGCCACGAGCGCGGAGCATCTGATCGTGATGGCCGAAGAGGATATCCCGGCTCTCGCCGCGTCACCGACCATCGCGGTGCTCCTGCCCGCCACCAGCCTCGGGCTGGCCAGCACCACCTTCGCCCCGGCGCGCGAGATGGTGGACGGCGGCGTGGCCGTGGCCCTGGCCACGGACTTCAACCCCGGCAGCAGCTGCTGCGAGTCGATGGGACTCGTCCTCTCCCTGGCCTGCAGCGCCCTTCGGCTCACGCCGGCCGAGGCTCTCTGCGCGGCCACCCACAACGCCGCCTGGGCCTGCGGCGAAGGAGAGCGCCGCGGCGGCCTGATACCCGGAAAAAGGGCCGATCTGGTGGTGCACGATGCCGCGGACATCCGGGAGCTTCCCTACCACATGGGTTTCGCTTCCGCGTCGCGGGTCTTCGCGGAGGGAGAGGAGCTGTCGTTCCGCGCGGACGAGCTCCGCGACCGGCCCTTCGCCCGCGCGTAGTTTTCCGCGCGGGGACTCATCATTTTTGCAATCCGGCAGGCAGCTTCGGACCACCCGGTTCCTCCCTCTTCCGTGACACGCGGCTTCACGACTTCCCGTGATGGCCCCGCCCTTCGAATCTTTGCCCATCGTCCATGGCCTCGCCTCTGGAATGGGCCTTGCTGATCAGGCACGGCTCCAGGGATGGGGTCTTTGTGCGTGAAAGGAGAGGGCTTGAGCCGGATTCAGGAGTTGAAACGCAACCTGAGCTTCGCTCTTCAGGAATCTTCCTGGGACGATGCGCTCTCCGTGTTGGAGAAGCTCGTCGACCTGGAGGGTTCCCAGCCCGCCTATCACAATCAGATCGGCGACATCTTCCTGAAGTCCGGCCGGCGCGAGGCCGCCATGGAGAGCTTCATGCGGGGGATCGAGGCCTACCGCGAACTCGGCATGCTCCCCAACGGGGCGGCGCTCTGCAAGAAGGTGCTCCGACTCGATCCCGATCAGCGCGACGCCGTGTGGTACCTCGGCGAGCTCAAGACGCGCCAGGGCTTCCTGGCCGACGGCGCCGAGAAGGTGCTGGAGAGCCTGCGCATCTTCGCGGAGGATCCGGACTACCCGAAGAACCAGATGCTCGAGAAGCTGGCGACGGCCGAATCGCTCCAGGCCGGCAACCGCGAGGTCCTGGAGTTCGTGGCCACGAGCTACGCCCGCATGGACGAGTCGGATCTCGCCCGCTGCGCGACCCTGCGCATCGCCGATCTGGAGGAACGAGAGGGCAAGCGCGACAAGGCGGGAGAGCTGCGCCAGCTCGCGCAGGAACTCAACGCCGAGTCGAACGCGCCGCCGCCCGCGGCGGACCGGCCACCCGCGGCCGAGGAACAGGCCCCCGCGCTCGAACTCGCACCGTCGCTTCCCGAGCCGATCTCCGCGGCGCAGGTTGATGCGCCCCAGGTCGAGACCCTCCTGGTGACCGCACCGGAACTGACGCCGGTCGAGCCGGTCGATCGCACTCCCCGTGAGGAAGCGCCCGAGGAGACGCCCGAGGATGGGGTTGCGGTCTCGGCGACCGAACCCGATCCCGCTCCCGTCGCCGAAATCGAAGATGCATCCGAAACCGATTCCGCGCCGTTCGTCACGATCGAGGCCGCGCCGGTCTCCATGAACGAGGAGTTCTCGGACCCCGAGCCGGGATCCCTGATCGAGGAGGAGGCCCCACCGGAGGTGGTGGAGAGCATCGAGGTTCAGCCGGGGATGCTCTTCGAGGCCGAACCGGCGGCGGAAACGCATGTCGAACCCGAGCCGGAGCCCGAGGACGAACGGACTCCCGAGCCGGTGGTCTACGAGATCCCCGAACCCGAAGGCCTCGAGCTGGAACCGCTCGAGATCTCCGCGTCGAACATCGACGAGGCGGCGCCGATCGGAACCGTGGCCGAGACGGAGCCGGAAACGGCGGAGGACGACGACGAGACCGCGCGCCTCGCGGCCTCGATGCTCGAACTGCTGGGTGAAACCGCCGACGGCTTGCCCGATGTCGAGGTGCTCGGCGACGGCGAATCCGAGGAAGATCTGCTGACCACGCGTCAGGTGATCGACACGCTCAGCGTCGATCTCCAGGGAAGCGACGAGGTGCGGATTCTGCGGGATGAGCCCGAGCGGGACTTCAACGAGATCCCTCCGCCGCCCGAGGCGCCGCCGGTCGAGGAGCCCGTGGGCGAGATCGCCGATCTCATGGTCACGGACTCACCCTTCGATGGCGTGGAGCAAGATATCGAGCCCGTGCCCGAAGAGCCGAAGGCCGTGGTGCGCGACGAGAACGAACCCATCAGCTTCGACCTGTCCACGACGGCCGAAGAGGCGCTGCAGACCGACGACATCCACGAGGTCGTGGGGGAGTTCAAGCGTCGCATGAAGGAGGAGACCGGCGTGATGGCGCCGGAGGAGCGCTACCAGCTCGGCGTCTCCTACATGGAGATGGGCCTTTTCGAGGAGGCGCTCGAGGAGTTCGAGCTGACCCTCGAGCACCGCGTCCTGGGTTCGAAGACCCGCGAGTGGATGGCCCGCTGCCTCCTGGAACTGAACCGACCGCGCGAGATCGTCCTGCTGCTGCAGACCAGCCTCGACGCGGAAACCTATCCGCACAAGTCGATGGTGGATCTCTACTACATCCTCGGCGAGGCCTACGAGGCGCTCAAGGCCTGGGATCTGGCCCTGGACGCCTTCACGAAGGTCTACCAGCTCGATCCGGGTTTCCGAAACGTTCAGGCCAAGCTTGCAAAGCTGACGACCGCCTAATAGTCTGTCCTGTCTTATCCGGGAGGACAGATCTGCGTTACGACCTGCATAGCCACAGCACCGCGTCCGACGGTGTGCTCAGTCCCACCGAACTCGTCCAGCGCGCTGCGAGGAACAACCTCGACGGCCTCGCGCTCACGGACCACGACTGCGTCGACGGCATCGAGGAGGCCCTGGAGGCCGCCGCCGAGGTCGGCATCGAGCTGATTCCCGGTATCGAGCTCAGCGTGCAGGTGGGCGAGCGGGACATCCACCTGCTCGGTTACTGGATCGACCACCGCGATCCCGAACTCCATCACATCCTGGTGGAGCTCGGCGAGATGCGCCACAACCGCGCCGAGCGGATGGTGGAAAAGCTCCAGAAGCTGGGAATGGCGATCGACTACGATGACGTCCTCTCCCAGGCCGGCGACGGCAATCCCGGTCGGCCCCACGTGGCCAAGGCCCTCGTGGCCCGGGGCCAGATACACAGCCTCGAGGAGGCCTTCGAGAGCTACATCGGCGACGACGGCCCCGCCTACGTTCCCAAGAGCCTCATGAACCCCGAGCGCAGTTTCGAATTGATGGAGCGCTTCGGTGGCGTGCCCGTGTTAGCGCATCCCGCCCTCACCGACTACGAGCGCCTGCTGCCGGAGTTCGTCCAGCGAGGCATGGTGGGCCTCGAGGTCGACCACCCCAAGCACACGGCGGTGCAGAGGGATCGTCTCCGCTCCCAGTGCGCGCAGCTCGGCCTGGTGCCCACCGGCGGCAGCGACTTCCACATGGCCGGCGCCTCGAGTCGCGAACTCGGCGCCGAGGGCGTCGCCGGCGACACGCTGGCGGAACTCAGGTCCCGACGCCGACGTTGAGCCCTCCTTGACCCCCCCGGCTCCGATCCGCTAGTTTCGCCGCGGCCCTGTTCATCGAGCCTCGGCCCGGGATCCGGCACCCCGGCCCTGCACCCAGTCCAAGGAGCCCCGGTGCGCGTGACCGTCCGCATCGCCCTCTTCGCATCTCTCACGGCGGCCCTCGGCTTCCTGCTGGCGCCGATTCCCAACGTGGAACTCGTGACCTTCGGTCTGTTCATGGGGGGCGCGCTGCTCGGTGCAAGGGCCGGCGCCATCGCGGCCCTGCTCGCGGTGGGGCTCTACTTCGGCCTCAACCCCTACGGCTCCAGTCTCGCCTTTCCCACGCTCTTCCTCGCGCAGCTTCTGGCCGGCGCGTTCATCGCACTGCTGGGCGCCCTGCACGCCGCCGTGGCGCCCGGCGCAGGGCGGCCTGCATGGCTCCGGCGTCTGCTCCTGCTCCCCTTCGCGGCTTTCTCCGCGCTGCTTCTGCCCCTGTTGCCCTCCCTCGCCTTCATGGCGACGGGCGGCGGCCCCTGGCGCGGCTGGGTGGCGCTGGGCCTGCTGATGACGATCGGCTCCCTGATCTTCAACCTCCTGGTATTCAGCAGCAGCTACGAGCCGCTGATGCGTCAGGCCGCCCGACTGGAGGCGGCCCATGGCTAGGCGCTTCGTCCTGGGGGCGATCCTGATCGCGTGCCTGTTCGCCTCCGCGGCCCAGGCCGATCCCGGCGGCGTATTCAACCTGGAGGGAGAGGCGTTGCGGCGCCTTCATGCAGAGACCCTGGAGGATATCCTTCGCACGATCCCCCTGGTTCGCGTGGAGCGGCAGGGCGCGCCCGGCCTGCCCTACCGCGTGTACGCCGCGGCGGGACGCGCCGAGGAACTGCTGCTGCTGGTCGACGGCATTCCATGGTGGGATCCCTGGAGCGGCGCGGGCCTCAGGGAAGAACTGCCGATGGCGCTCGTGGAGTCGGTTCAGGTCGACCTGCGCCCCGCCCTCGCCGAGTACGGGGCCGAGGCCATGGCCGGAGTGATCCGAGTCAGCACCCGCAAGCCCGAGGAGCCGCGGGTCGAGACCCGTCTCCACTTCTCTCGGGGAAGCTACGGCGAACGGGGGCGGAGAGTCGCCTATCAGACCCCGCCGGGGGACGTGGCCGTGACCGTGGGGCTCGACGAGTTCTTCGGCGATGGCTACGCCTTCTCATCGGTGTGGAACGGGGAGACCCCGGCCGTCACGGCCACGCCGGAAGTGACCCTCAGCCAGCGGCGCACGCTCAGCACGTCGCTTCATCTGTCCGCCGGGCCCGCCGGACCGATCGAACTTCGGCTACAGCAGAGTCGCTGGCATCTCTCGCGCACCGGAGAACCCGGCGACAAGTGGGCGAGGAAGCGCACGGCCTTCGAGCTGCGGGTGCCGGAATCGCCCCTGGGTTCGCTGAGCCTGACCCAGAGCCACCTGTGGCGTCACAGCGCCGATGGCCGCGCCAGCGACGCCGCGATCACGGCCCGCTGGTCGCGCCGGTTCGGAACGAGCTGGCGACTCCTCGCCGGAGCCGAACGTCACCAGATCAACTTGACCGTGGACGGCGAGCGGCAGGCGATGCCCCGCCCCGCGCGGGCATGGCTGGCGACCCGTTGGGACGGCGACCTGGGAGAGTCATTGCGCGGCGAACTGGGTCTGCGCTACGAGCGCGATTTCACGAAGGCGACTTTCGTTCTGGGCGAGACCTCGCTCGGCGTCGACCTGCCCTGGGGCCTGCAACTCGATGCAGCGCTGGGCGTGGGCGGCGGACCGTCTCCATGGAACCGCGACCGCCTGCGCGACCTGGGACTCTGGCCCGACGGCCTCGGCGAGCCGGGAGCGGCCGTGGATGCGAGCCTGCCCCTGCGGGGCGAGCTCCGGTTCGCGCGCACAGGGGAACGGATCAGGGGTAGCGTCGGCATCGTCAGGCAGGAGGGCGGACGGGACTGGCTGGCCCTCGCCCAGGGGGATCAGGGGCATGGCTGGCTCTCGATCGCCGGCGTTCCGCGTCACGCGCTCACGCTGGGCCTGGGCTCGAGCCTTGCGGGAGAGATCGGCGGGCTCAGGACCGACTTCTCTCTGCTGGCCGACCTCGAAGACCCGACGCTCCGCATGGAGGATCGATCCTACTACCCGCTGCAGGGACGCGGCGAGCTGGCCATCTCCCGACCCTTCTTCGGCACCGACGCCCGGCTCGAGCTGCGGGGCTCCCTGGAGCTGCGGGGTGGCCGGAGCGATCATGGCGTTCTCTTCGTGGCCGATGGGGGCGTAGAGCTTCGCGTGCTGGAGACTCGTTTCTGGCTCTGCCTCGGCAACGCGCTGGGCTGGCCGGGCGAGGAGATTCCCGGTTTTCCGGTGCCTTCCGGCACCATGCGCATGGGGATCGACTGGCAACTTGACCACTGAGCGGGGCAAAAGCGCACGCCCTTCACGACGCTTCTGAAATCAGGGAAATCAACGGGTCACTCCCGGTAACCATGCGGCCCTTCGGGGACCCATGGGGACAGATCGCCGAAACGGTGGGCTGGCATATGGGTTGCCTACCTTCCGTGTCGGAACCGATCCCCCCATGGCCCAACCGGAGGACCCGTGACCAACGAGAAGCTCAGCGAGGCTCTACTCGAGCATCAGCTGCTCACACCCGAGCAGCTCGGCTCCGTCGTCGAGGCGCATCAGCGCCAGGGCGGCGAGCTCAGCTCGTGCATCCTCGCCAGCGGCTACATCGAGGAGGAGGCGTTCCGGGAGTTCCTCAGTTCGATCTACCGGGTCGGGTCCGTCGCGCTTCCGAGCCTCGAGATCGAACCCGACGTGATCCGCCTCGTCCCAGAGGAAATCGCCACGCGCTTCCTTCTGGTGCCCATCGGCCGCCAGGGGCGCGTGCTCGAAGTGGCCATGGCCAACCCCGACAACCTCTTCGCCATCGACGATCTCAAGTTCTACACCGGCCTCGAGGTACAGCCCCTCGTGGCGCCGGAGTCCGAGATCAAGGCGGCCATCGACCGCTACTACGACCGCGCCCAGACGCTGGCCTCCGTGATGGAGGAGATGGACGAGGACGTCGATCTCGTCGAGGACGCCGATGAGATGCTGCGCACCCAGGAGATGGAGGCGGAGAGCCAGGCCGCGCCCGTGGTGAAGCTGGTGAACAGCCTCCTGGCCGACGCGGTGCAGCGGGGCGCCAGCGACATCCACATCGAGCCCTACGAGAAGAACATGCGGGTGCGCTACCGCATCGACGGCTTGCTGCACGACATGATGAGCCCGCCCAACCGCCTCAAGAGCGCGATCATCAGCAGGCTGAAGATCATGGCCGAGCTGGACATCGCCGAGCGCCGCGTGCCCCAGGACGGCCGCATCAAGCTGCGAATCGGCAAGCGCAACATCGACCTGCGCGTGAGCACCCTGCCGACGCTCTTCGACGAGAAGATCGTGATGCGAATCCTGGACAAGGAGAACCTGCAGGTCGACATGAACAAGCTCGGTTTCCAGGACCGTCCGCTGGAGGACTTCCGGGAAGCGATCGAGAGTCCCTACGGCATGGTGCTGGTGACAGGGCCCACCGGCAGCGGCAAGACGACGACGCTCTATTCCGCGCTCACCAACATCAACACGGTGGGCGTGAACATCATCACCACCGAGGACCCGGTTGAGTACAACCTCGAGGGCATCAACCAGGTGCAGATCAACGACGAGGTGGGGCTCAGTTTCGCGAGCGCGCTGAAGGCGATTCTGAGGCAGGACCCGAACATCGTCATGGTGGGCGAGATCCGCGACCTGGAGACAGCGAGCATCGCGACCAAGGCGGCGCTCACCGGTCACCTCGTGCTCTCGACCGTTCACACCAACGACGCGCCCAGCACGGTTGGGCGTCTCATCGACATGGGCATCGAGCCCTTCCTTGTGGCCAGTTCCGTTCGGCTGATTCTCGCGCAGCGCCTCGTCCGGCGCATCTGCGAGAAGTGCGCCGAGCCGGAGGAACTGCAGCGCGAGGTGCTGATCGACGCGGGCATGGACGAGAAGCTGATCGACGAAGGCAAGCTGCTAAAGGGCACGGGCTGCCCGGCCTGCAACGGCAGCGGCTACTCGGGACGAGTGGGCCTCTACGAGGTGATGGTGGTGACCCCGACCCTCCGCGAAATGGTGCTCGACCGGGCCTCGACGGCGGAGCTGCGTGAGCGGGCCATCGCCGACGGCATGATAACGCTGCGCCAGGACGCGCTCTGGAAGATGTCCCAGGGCATGACGACCTTCGCGGAAGTACTGCGCGAAACAAACATGGATTGAGGAAGCAATGAATCTGAGAGACCTGCTTGGCCACATGATCGAAAAGAGCGCCAGCGACCTGCACATCTCCGCGGGCCTGCCGCCCATGTTCCGCGTCGACGGGCAGATGACCCGCGTGGGCGAGGATCGCGTGGAGCCCGAGATGGGGCGCAAGCTGGCCTACAGCATCATGAACGAGGACCAGCGGTCGCGCTTCGAGAAGGTGCGAGAGCTGGACTTCTCCTTCGGCATTCCCAACCTCTCTCGCTTCCGCGCCAACGTGTTCCTGCAGCGCGGCGTGGTGAGCATGGCGATCCGGCAGATCCCCTTCGATATCAAGTCCTTCGAGCAGCTCGCCCTGCCCAACGCGGTGGGGGAGTTCGCCAAGGTGACCAACGGGCTCGTGCTGGTGACCGGCCCCACGGGCAGCGGCAAGAGCACCACGCTGGCCAGCATGGTGAACTGGATCAACGAGAATCGCAATGGGCACATCATCACGATCGAGGATCCGATCGAGTATCTGCATCAGCACAAGAACTGCATCGTCAACCAGCGCGAGGTCAGGGCGGACACCGAGAGTTTCTCGGTAGCGCTCAAGTATGTGCTGCGCCAGGATCCGGACGTGATCCTCATCGGCGAGATGCGCGACCTGGAGACGGTGCAGGCGGCGCTGACCATCGCCGAGACCGGGCACCTCTGCCTGGCCACGCTGCACACCAACAGCGCCTACGAGAGCATCCACCGCCTCATCGACATCTTCCCCGCCACCCAGCAGGCCCAGGTGACGGCGCAGCTCGCCTTCGTGTTGCAGGGCGTGGCGACCCAGGAGCTCGTACCGAGCATCCGGGGTGGCCGTTCGCTCGCCAGCGAGGTGCTCGTGTGCACGCCGGCGATCCGGAGCGCGATCCGCGAGGGGAAGGTGCATCAGGTCTACGGCATGATGCAGGCGGGACAGAAGTACGGCATGAAAACGATGAACCAGAGCCTCTACGAGCTCTACGTAAACCGGCAGATCAGCCTCGACGATGCCCTGGGACACAGCAGAGATCCCCAGGAACTGCAGCATATGATCGGCGAGCTGGTCAACATGGACATGTAAGCCGGCGACCGGAGGAAAGACGATGGCGACCTTCGTATGGCAGGGTATTTCGCTCAGCGGCAAGCAGGTTTCCGGCACGCTGGAGGCCGACAGCAGGAACGATGTACTCACGAACCTGCGAAAGCAGAAGATCCGCATCACCATGATCAAGGAGAAGGCGGCCGCCAGCGGCCTCTTCTCCCAGCGCAAGAAGAAGGTGAAGGTCAAGGACCTGGCGCTGTTCACGCGCCAGTTCGCCACCATGATCAGCGCGGGTCTGCCCCTGATCCAGTGCCTCGAGGTGCTGAGCCATCAGATGGAGCATCCCGATCTCAAGCTCGTGGTGAAGCAGGTGACCCAGCGCATCGAAGGCGGCGCGACCCTGGCCGAGTCCATGGGCGAGCACCCGAAGGTGTTCAACGAGCTGTTCGTCTCCATGGTGGAGGCCGGCGAGGCCGGCGGTATCCTCGATACCATCCTCGAGCGACTGGCCACTCACCTCGAGAAGATGGACGCCCTGATCCGCAAGGTGAAGGGGGCCATGACCTACCCGCTGGTGGTGTTCTCCGTGAGCATGGGCGCCACGGCCTTCATGCTGTTGTTCCTGATTCCGCGCTTCGCGGCGATGTTCTCGGACTTCGGCGGCGAACTGCCCATTCCGACCAAGATCGTCATGATCGCCAGCGACGGACTGAAGCAATACGGCTGGCTGATGGCGATCATCATCGTGGCCGGCGTCATCTTCCTGAAGCGATACAGGGCGACGCCCAAGGGCGCGCGCGTGGTCGACGGAGTCCTGCTAAAGGTGCCGGTGGTCGGCCAGGTGATGCGCAAGGGCTCCGTGAGCCGTTTCTCGCGCACCCTGAGCACCCTGCTCGCCAGCGGCGTTCCGCTGCTCGACGGCCTCAACGTCACCGCGCGCGCTGCGGGCAACGTGGTGGTGTCCGACGCCGTGGACGTGATCAAGAACTCCGTGACGGGAGGATCCACCCTGGCCGAGCCCATGCGCTCGGTGGGCGTGTTTCCACCCATGGTGACCCAGATGGTGAGCGTGGGTGAGGAGACGGGCCGGCTCGACGAGATGCTCACCAAGCTGGCCGACTTCTACGACGACGAAGTGGATGCCGCCGTGGAGTCCCTGACCGCCGTCATCGAACCGGTGATGATCGTGGTCATGGGCCTGGTCGTCGGCGGCATGCTGATCGCCATGTACCTGCCGATGTTCAAGCTGATCAGCGTCGTCTCGGGCGGGCACTAGACGAGGAATCCGAGGAACAATGAAGGACAACGAGGAGAGAACGGTGATTGGAAGCAAGAGACGGATCGTCGTCGTCACGCTGGGGATCGTCGCGACCGCACTGAGCACTCTGATGCCCTGGTACGCCAGCCTCGGGACGGCGATTCTCGCCCTGGGAGCGGCCCTGTGGGTGATGAGCGGAATTGACCTAGAGAAGCGAACTTGGCTTATCACAGAAAGGAAACTTCAGGAAAACGCCAGGACTGCCGATGAAATCATTGCCGCCATTCCTAGTGGCCTTGTGGGGCTCGATGCGGATGGCGCCGTGTGTCGTTGGAACGAAGGAGCTACGCGCATTCTCGGCATGGGCCGGGGAGGCATGGTCGGACAACATGTGGATCGCTGGCCCATCCAGGGGCAACTGGCTCTCGCCGAGTTGCTTTCCGATGCGCTGGCGGGACAAACGGTCAACAGGGGCAGTCTCGAAGTGACGCGAACGGACGGCAGATCGATTCCCCTCGGCATCTCCACCAGCAAGCTGGTGGGGAGCGGGGGCCAGGCGACGGGCGCGGTGGCGGTCTTCCAGGACCTCACCGAGGCCAAGAAGCTGCGCGATCGGATGGATCGTCAGGAACGCCTGGCGGCCATCGGCACGCTGGCCGCTTCGATCGCTCACGAGATCCGCAATCCGCTGGCGTCGATTGCCGGGAGCGTCGAACTCCTGGCCGCCGATCTCGATCTGGAAGGGGAGCACCAGGTGCTGCTCGACCTGATCATCAAGGAGAGCGATCGCCTCAACGAGTTGATCACCGACTTCCTGGACTTCACCCGCGAGCAGAGCCCCGATCCGGTGTCTCTCGATCCCGCGGAACTGATCCGGGAGATCCTGCGGATGGTCCGCAACAGGCCCGAGGCCGGCGAAGAACTTCGCCTGGTGCTCGAGGCGGCGGACGCACCCGCGGAGATCGTCGCCGATCCCGCCATGCTCAAGCAGCTCTGTCTCAATCTCGTCCTCAATGCCTGCGATGCGGTGCAGTGGACGGGAACGCTTACCGTGCTCGTGACGGAGCAGGAGATGGAGGGCGAGCAATTCCTGGAGATCGAATTCCAGGATGACGGTGTGGGCATTCCCACCGAAGCGCGCAAACAGATCTTCGAGCCTTTCTTCACGACGAAGAAGGGCGGCACCGGTCTCGGGTTGGCCATCGCGCACCGCATCGCGGAGCTGCACGGCGGTCGTCTCGAGCTGCTGGAGAAGGAGGAGCCGGGCGCCGGCTTCCTGTTCCGGATTCCGACACACATGAGGGTTACGCACCGTGGCGACGCGGACGTAGCGGCGACGACGGAAACGGCAGTTTTATAGCTTCAGCAGAGGGAGCCTCGCTTCATGGCTCAGCCCAGGATTCTTCTCGTCGACGACGAAGAGAGCATGATCCGATTCCTATCGATCATGCTCTCGAAGGAAGGTTACGAAATCCGCGCCGTGAGCAGCGGCAAGCAGGCGCTGCGGGAACTCCAGCAGTGGCGCGCGGATCTCGTGATCAGTGATATCCGGATGCCCGAGATGGACGGCATCCAGCTTCTCGCGGGAATCAAGGCGATCGACGCCAGCATTCCCGTCATTCTCCTCACCGCCTATGCCAGCCAGGAAACCGCGATCGAGGCGGTGAACAATGGCGCTTTCCACTACCTCATCAAACAGGCGCGCAACGACGAGATCAAGATGGTCGTGCGCAACGCCCTGGCGATACGCCAGGTGAAGAGCGAGAACGCCAAGCTGCGGCGTCAGCTGAAGGACGACTCCTCGCTGGAGTCGATCATCGGCAGCAGCGAGGCGATGCAGCGAATCTTCACCACCGTGCGCAAGATCGCCGCGACCGACAGCACGATCCTGATCGGCGGCGAGAGCGGCACGGGCAAGGAGTTGATCGCGCGCGCGATCCACTTCATGAGCGGCCGCGCGGACAAGCCCTTCGTGGGCGTCAACTGCGGCGCGCTGCCCGAGAACCTGCTCGAGAGTGAGCTGTTCGGCCATGTGAAGGGCAGCTTCACGGGCGCGATCCGCGACAAGGAGGGCCTGTTCAAGGTGGCCGAGAATGGCACCATCTTCCTCGACGAGGTGGGCGAGATCAGCCCCGCGCTGCAGGTGAAGCTGCTGCGCGCGCTCCAGGAGAAGGAGTTCCTGCCTGTGGGCGGCACGAGCACCGTGCGCGTGGATATCCGCGTCCTGGCCGCCACGAACCGCGACCTGGAACAGGAAGTGGAACGCGGCACCTTCCGCGCCGACCTCTATTACAGACTGAACGTGATTCCTCTCACCGTGCCCCCCCTGCGGGATCGGCGCGGAGACGTCCCCCTGCTGGTGCGGCACTTCCTGCAGCGTCTGGTGGAAAAAAGGGGTTTGCCCTCCAAGAGCATCAGCAAGGACGCCATGGACGTGCTCTGCGACTACGAATGGCCCGGCAACGTTCGCGAGCTCGAGAACGTGCTGGAGCGGGTCGTGCTGCTGGAGGATCGCGAAGTCATCGAGCGCGACTCGCTGCCCGAGAAGCTGCTCAGGATCCCTGATCGAGGGGGCAAGGCGATGTTCGAGGGCACGCCGAGAGCGACCCTGGAAGATCTGGAAAAGGAGTACCTCATCCAGGTACTCGAATCCACGGGATGGCAGAAGAAGAAAGCCAGCAGCATCCTGGGGATCAACGCATCCACACTCTACCGCAAGATCCAGCGATACGGCCTCGAGCCGCAGGAAGGGCGGGAGAGGGAGCCGATGTCCGTCAAGTGAGAATCGGACGGACATACGTGGACCAATCTGCACGGCACGCGAGTCCGCCGGGAGAGTGCAGATCGAAAGACCGAACGTTAGTGATTATATCAGAGGGGCTTAGGCCCGCATACAGTGCGAATCCGGCTTTGGCATCCACCTTGCGATGCCGGGCAAGGATCAGCCCAAGGAGCCACCGACAAATTCGGCGGACCAGCAGGAGGTAGCTAGATGTTTTCCAACAAGGGTTTCACCCTGATCGAGCTGATGATCGTGGTGGTCATCATCGGTATCCTCGCCGCGATCGCCATTCCCAACTTCGTAGCCATGCAGGATCGTGCCCGTGAGGCCGCGGTGAAGTCCAATGGACACACTGCCCAGCTGGCCGTCGAGGACCTGGCCGTGCAGGCCAATGGCGTGTATCCGACGGGTGCCGGCGCAGAAGCCGCTATCGAGGGCGCGATGCCCGGTGGTGGCGTGTTCGCCAACCCCTTCGGTGGAGCCGACGGCTTCAGCGTTGGCGTGGGTGCCGCGGAAGGTATGGTCGACTACACCGTGCCCGCGGGTGGCGTCTACACCCTGGACTGCTATGGCGAGGGCGGCGCGAACGTGCTCACCCTTTCCAACGGCTAGTCAGACTACTCTTCAATGGGCGGGAGCTCCGGCTCCCGCCCATTTTCCGCTTTGTTCAAGGTAGTATCGGGAGGTCAGGTCATGCGTGACAGGAGCGGCTTCACCATGGTGGAGCTCATGATCGTGGTGGTGGTGCTGGGCATCCTCATCGCCATCGGCATCCCAAACTTCGTTCTCATGCAGAACCGGGCCAAGGAAGCATCCGTGAAGGCCAACGGCCACAGTGCCCAGGTCGCCGTGGAGAACATAGCCAGCCAGACCGGCGGCGTCTATCCCCCGGCGGCCACGGCGCTCGCGGACATCGAGGCCAGTCTTCCCGGTGGCGCTGCATTCGAGAATCCGTTCGACGGCGGCGCCGGGCTCTCCGTGAACGGTGGCGCCGCCGAGGGCATGGTGGACTACCTCGACCCCGCGGCCGTCGCGCAGAACACCTACCAGCTCGACTGCTACGGCACGGGCGGCGCTCTCATCCTCAGTCTCAGCAACGGTTAATCCCTCGAATTGGAACGGCCTGTGCGACCTCCTTGGAAGAGGGCCCACATGGCCCGAAGTGGATCCGTATCCATCCATTCATGGCGGAAGTGGACGGATCCCGACCAGGGGGAAGCGATGCAAGACAGAAGCGCCTTGAAGATCACCGGCTTGCGAAAACAGTACAAGCTGGGTCTGGGCAAACGCCTCGACGTTCTCACGGACCTCCAGCTTCAGGTGGCCGCGGGAGAGGTGTACGGTCTCCTGGGCCGCAATGGAGCCGGCAAGAGCACCACCTTCCGCATTCTCATGGGTCTGTCCCGACCCGACGGAGGCGTGGTCGAGATGCTCGGCGGCCGACCCGGTGAGCGCGATGTCCAGCTCAGGATCGGCTACTGCCCCGAAAGCCCACAGTTTCCGCCCAATCTCACCGTCATGGAGGTCCTGCGCTTTCACGCCTCCCTGGTGAAGTCGCGGCTGTTCACGGCTCAGAAGCGCCTCGACTGGCTTCTGGAGCAGTTCGACCTCGGGGAGTACCGGAATCGCCAGGTGAAACAGCTCTCCCGAGGCAGCCTGCAGCGGCTCGCCCTTGCGCTCACTCTGCTGGCCCGCCCGGAGCTTCTTATCCTCGACGAGCCGCTCACGGCCCTAGACCCCCTTCAGCGCCAGCGCGTCGGCGAGGTACTGAGAGATCAGCGCAGGGCCGGCACGGCCATGATCATCTCCAGCCACATCCTCTCGGATCTCGAGAACCTCTGCGACAGGCTCGGCGTGCTGAGCGGTGGGGGGATCCGCCGCGAGATCGAAATCACCGACACGGACGATGCTGCCGCCCTCGATATCCGCGTCCCCTTCGAAAAGGTCAAGGAGGCGCGCCTGGACGCTCTCGACGTTGAGGGAATTCGTGAGGGCGAGACCCAGACCTTCCGAGGCGTCCCCTTCGAAAAGGCCCAGACCCTGTTGCGCGAGTGGAGCGCGGCGGGTATCCCGATCCTCGAGATCCAGAAACGCCGAGACCTGCCCCAGGACGAGATCCTCGCGAGTTTCGTCGAGGAGGAGGAGAACGGGTCGCAATCGGAGGGACGTGAAGTGGAGAGGGGCAACGTATGAAGAACGTACTCGTCCTGGCCATGGGCAGCCTGCGCGAGGCGATGAGGGATCGCATCCTCTATGGCCTCATGGGCACCGGCGCGCTGCTGCTGTTGATTCTCGCGATGGTGTCGCCCATGACCCTGGGCGCCCGCGACAAGACCTTCCACGACGCCGGCCTGGCCTGGCTGCACGCCTCCGGTTTCCTGACGATGCTGATCCTCGGCGCATGGAGCCTGCACCGGGAGCGGGAGCGGGGGATCTGGCTGTCGATATTGACGCGGCCGGTCAGCCGTTCGGAGTACCTGCTCGGCAGGATCGTCGGCCTGCTCTCCGTCCTGTTCGTGACGCTCATCGCCGTGGCCCTGGTGTACTTCGGCATGGGTTGGGCGACGGGGGTCAAGCCCCTGACCCAGCTGCCCATGGTGGTGGCCTACATCTTCCTCGAGATGAGCATCCTGGCGGGGCTCATCCTACTCTTCTCGACCTTCACGGGCTTCGCCATGACGGTGCTCCTCGGCCTCCTGCTCTTCACGGCGGGACACCTGGCCACCGATCTGCTGCGCTTCGCCTCCATGGTGGACAGCGCTCCGGTGACCGCCGCGGCCACGGGCCTGCACTGGCTGCTGCCGCACCTGGAGATGTTCCGCATCCGTCACGCGGTGGTGGACGGCGCGGGCCCTGCCCTCGTCGAGATCGTGCCCGTGCTGGGCTATACCCTTCTCTACCTGGCGGCGCTGGTCACCCTGTCGGTGGCCATCTTCTCGCGACGGGAGATCCGGTGAAACGCCGGGTCAGGATTCTGCTACTTACCAGCATCGCACTGATCGCGGTGGCGCAGCTCAGCCGGCCCGGCCCCGTGATTCGCCATCAGGCGTCCCACAGGCCCTACGAGTCCCTGCTCATGGGCAGCGAGGCCCTGGTGGCCGACTACCTGTGGTTCGACCTGCTTCAGTATTACGGGGCGTACCGACTGGGGGAGAACGACCTGTCCGAGTTCATCCCCCGCGCCGAACGCCTCATGCGGGTGGACCCCGCCTTCCATCGCGCCAACATCTTCGCGACCGTGGTGCGGGCGCAGACACTCGAAGATCCCGCCGGCGCCATCACCTGGCTTCGCCGAAGCGAGCGCAGCAATCCGGGGAACTGGATCTACCCCTACGAGCAGGGCTTCTTCCACTACCTCATGCTGGAAGACTATCAGGCAGCGGTGGCCGATTTCCGGCGCGCGGGCCGGATCGAGGGGGCTCCGCCCGCCTGGCGCCACTTCGTCGCCCGCATCACGGAGCTGGGTGGCGATCCGCGAATCGCCCGGACCATGTGGATGCAAATCGCTGAATCGGCGGAACATCCGGAGATACGGGAATCCGCTCTGCGGAACGTCGAGCGTCTGGAAGCGATCCTGCTAAGGCAGGGTAAGACCGGTCTGACCGACTCATGACCTGCGCCCTCACAGGGAACAATGGCACACCACTTGCAGTCATGAGGCAGCACCCGGCACCGCCGGCGGAACCCGTGCAGGGCTTTTCGCCGCGCCACTGGAGGTGAAATGAAGCTGCCATTCAAAAAAGAGAGTGATCATATCGTCGCGCTCGACATCGGCAGCCGCCTGGTCAAGGTCGTCGAGATAGGCAACGGCGACTCGGGTCCCCGGCTAATGCGTCTCGGCACGGCGCACGTATCCCCAGATGCTGTAGTAGAGGGCGAGATCATGGACCGCGACCTTCTGCTGGAGGCGATCGAGACCGCCTTCGCCGAAGCCGGCATCAAGAAGGACAAGGTCGTCACGGCGATCTCGAGCCGTTCGGTCATCGTCAAGCGTCTGCTCATGGACCCGATGACCGAGGACGAGATCCGCGCCCTGCTCGAGATGGAGGCCTCCAGCCACATCCCGTTCGACATCGAGGACGTGAGCCTCGATTTCCAGGTGCTCGACCCCGACGGGGCCGAGGGCAAGATGGAAGTGCTGCTGGTCGCGGCCAAGCGCGAGGTGATCTACGAGCACCTCTCCCTGCTGCGCGATGCCGACCTGCTGCCCACGGTGATCGACGTCGATTCCTTCGCCGTGCAGAACGTCTTCGAGGGGCTGGGGCACGGTGACACCCTGGCGACCTTGGTCAACGTGGGCTCCGAGGTCACCAACGTCAGCATCGTGAGGGGCGGCTTCCCGCTGTTCACGCGCGACTTCTCCATCGGCTGCGGCCAGTACGTCGAGGCCCTGCAGCGCGACATGGAGATCTCCTACGACGACGCCCTGGAGCTCATCAGCACGAACAATCTGGACAGGACCCAGGAGGCGGAGGCGGGCACCGAGGCCATAGGCAAGCTGGCCGAAGAGATCGCCGTCGGCCTCGAGCGGAGTCTCGCCTACCTGCGCTCATCGGGCGAGGTGGAGGAGCTCAGCGAGATCCATCTCACCGGTGGCGGCGGCAACCTGCCCGTGCTGCGGGAGCGGCTCGAGGAGCGGCTGCGCCTCTCGGTGAAGACGGTGGATCCTCTCTCCGCGCTCGAGATCGAACCCGAGATCGAGGACGAGATCCGCGACCAGGGACTGCCCTCGCTGCTCGGCGTGGCCGTGGGTTTGGGCCTCCGGGAGGTGGCGCTATGATCAGGATCAACCTGCTGCCCCTCGAGGATCGGCCCCGTCCGCGCAACCTGCCCATTCCCGGCCGCGTCTCCTTCGTGATCTATCTGGTGGCCTTCCTCGTGGTGGCGGCGGGAGGCTACAGCTTCCTGCAGCAGCGTCACACGCTGAGCAAGCTCGCCGAGAAGCGCATCGAGCTGGCCGCCGAGGAAGAGCGGCTCGCCAGGCAGACCAAGGCGATCGAGCAGCTCGAGCTGCAGACCGCGCTGCTCTCCGAGCGGCTGGGCGTGCTGCACGGTCTCGAGAACCACCGCTACGACAACGTGGAGTGGATGAACGAACTGAACGGCATGCTGCCCAGACGGCTCTGGCTCAAGCAGCTCTCCCGCAACCAGGGCGGCGGGCGCACGACGCTCGAAGGCCTGGCCGAGGGCTACAAGCCCGTGTCGAAGCTCATGAAGTCCCTCGAGGAGAGCAGCTTCTTCGACGGCGTGGAGCTGGTGAAGGCCGAAAGCGGGAACCTGGCCGGTCGCAGCATGATCTTCTTCACCCTGTCCGCCAGCTGGGGGTCGGGGAACGCGAACACCGCGTCCGAAGCGGGCGAAGGCGAAGACAACGCCGAGCCCGCGCAGGCCGGAAAGCTCAAGGGATAAGCCATGAACCTGCAAGATCCCGTCATCCAGCGACGCGCCTTCGTGATCTTGATCGTCGCCTTGCTGGGATACCTCTACTTCGGCAGCACGCTCCTGCCCTTCACCTATCGCGTGAAGAAGGCGGAGATCGCGAGCATCGAGGCCGAGGTGGCGGAGAAGGAGCGCAAGCTGAACATCGCGCGGAGCAAGGCCGGCCGGCTGGTCGTGCTCGAAGCGCGGCTGGCCTCGCTCAACGAAGACTGGCGCCGACTCGAGGCGCTGCTGCCTCACACCGAGGAGATGCCGGAGTTCCTCAAGGAGATCTCCCGCCTCGCGACGCGCGTGGGCGTGAAGATCGACCTGCTGCAGCCCGGGAAGACGGTGCCCGGCGAGGGCGTGGCGACGCGACCCATCGAGATGAGGGTGACCGGCGACTATCACGACGTGGGCCGATTCATCAGCCTCGTCGCGAACGCGTCCAGGGTCATCCGCACGGACGGACTCTCGCTGAAGGGTCTCACGAACACCGCCGCGCGCAAGGATATCGAGGGCGGTTCCAAGGGCGGCACCGTCGAGGCCACATTCCGAGCGACGCTCTACATGATGGAGGGACGCCATGCGGGTTCCTGATCGCAGTCGAATTCTGATGGCGGCCGTGCTGGTCCTCATCTGCGCTCCGTCCCTGGCCTTCGCGGGCGAGGGCAAGGGGGACGAGGGGATCGAGCTGCGTTCGATCACCTACAAGCCCCAGATTCCGAGGGACCCGTTCCTGCTGCCCAAGGTCGACACGGAGGGCAAGAGCTCCAGCGACGAGCTCGACCTGCGCACGGCCACCCTCGTGGGAATCGTGAAGCTGACCGACGGATACATCGCCCTCGTCGAGGACGAGAACGGCGACAGTTATACCCTCGCCAAGGGTGATCCCATCTGGCGAGGACGCGTGAGCACCATCGACGACGAGTCCCTCGCCGCCTGGATGAGCAACGGCGATGCGAGACAGCGCGTGGAGCTTGAGCTCGTCACGGAAGGAGAATGAGATGCTCGGCAAGACCTTGAGAATCATGGGGCTGGCGCTCCTCCTGCTGCCCTCGGTGGGCCAGGCGGAGACCGTGCTCGAATCGCTGGTCTGGGAGGACGGCGTTCTGGTTCTCGGCTTCGACGGTCCCTACGAGAGCCGCAGCATGGTGCTGTCGGATCCCGATCGCATCGTCCTGGACTTCCCGGAGATCCGATCCGGTCTGCGGGTCCACGGCTATGCGGGCAGCGGCGAGCTGGAGGCGATCCGTGTCGGGCAGAACGAGCCCGACGAGCCGGGCGGCATGCGCGTGCGCGTCGTGCTGGATCTGGCCTCCACCCACGATCTCAAACGCGAGAGCGCCGGTCGCTTCCTGCGCGTCGCGCTGAGTCCGGGCGACGGCAAGGACCTGGGCGAGACCGCGAGCGAGGTCGCCGTCTCGGCGCCCTACGTCGCGCCCGAACCGGAGGCGACTCCCGCGTCGATCGAACTCGCCTTCGATGCGGAGGAGGAGACCGACTCGGAGCTGCCGATCGTGGCGGAGAGCGCATCCCTTCCCGCTCCGCCCCCCGAGATCATCGAAACGAAGACGAAGTCCGCGGCCGCTCCCATCCCCGCGCTGCTCGCCGCCGCCGCCACGCCTTCGCCCATGGGCATGGATCCGATGATGGACCTGCCCGCGGAGGAGCCGGCCGCGCCGAGGTCCGAGGAGACGCCCTCGGTCGACCTCGGCAAGGAGGACAGCGCGCCCCAGGAGTGGGAGGACGCGATCGTCGCCGATCCCGCCCCGTCCCCTGACGTGAGGGAGACCGCGGAAGATGTCGAACCCGCGCCGCGGACGAACTTCGTCGAGCATCAGCCCGAGACCACGGAACCGGCTGCGACCACCGAAACCGAACCCGAGGTCGAGACACCGCTGCTGACCGTCATCCATCCCACGGAGAAGGTCGCCCAGGCGGTGCTGTACGGCGATCCCTTCGAGATGGACGTGGAGCCCGCGGACGGGACCGAGGAGCCGCAGGCGGCCGTCGCCAGCGCGGAGCCCGAGCCCGAGCCTGAAACGAGCCCCACGCCGATCATCAAGGTGGAGGCCCGTCCGGTCGAAACGGAGAAGCGCGCCACGCCGGTCGGCCGTCCGGTCGTGATCGGCGCCGACATGTCCGCCGCCAGCGGCTGGACCGTGACGATGAGCGCCGGCAGCGCCCCCGCGGCCACGTTGAGCGGCGTCGAGAACACGAACACGGAAGCCGCCCCGAAGGCGACTCCCGTCGTCCGGATGGATGCGCCCGTGACGAGGAAGGAAACGCCGACGGAAGCCGCCGCAGTGATGCAGTTGGCCTCCGCCGAGACGCCCAAGGCCAAGGCCGCGCCGGCGAAGACCGCCGCCGCGGACGAGGATGCGATGCGCAAGGCGCTCATGGCCGGTCACAACCGGGTGAAGCCCGACGAGGCGGCCATCAGCCTGGAGATGCGCGGCGCCGAGTTCCGCACGCTCCTGCGCGCCTTCTCGGAGTTCTCGGGCCAGAACATCGTCGCCGGACGCGAGGTCAAGGGGAAGGTGTCCGTGAACCTGACGGAGGTTCCCTGGCGCGAGGCGCTCATGGCCGTGTGCAGCGCCCACGGCTACGGCGTCAAGGAGGAGTACGGCGTCCTGCGCGTCGGCCCCCGCGGCTCCCTGCTCCAGGAGGAGATGGAGCTGCTCACCGCCGACAAGAAGCGGGCGGAGTACCGCGCCCTGGAGACCCGGGTCGTGAAGCTCTCCTACGCCGTCGCGAGCGAGCTCATCTCGCCGCTGAGCAAGATGCTGGGCGAGCGGGGCAAGATGGACGTGGACGAGCGCACCAACAGCCTGCTCATCACGGACCTGCCCGAGTCGCTCGAGCAGCTCGTCGAACTGGCCAAGGGCCTCGACCACCTGATGCCCCAGGTCGAGATCATGGCCAAGATCATCGACGTCGACTACTACGCCAGCCGCGATCTCGGCATCAGCTGGGAAGCGCTGAACCTGGTGAACACCCAGAGCGGCATCGCGGGCGAGGGTTCGATCACCGGCGCGTTCCCGCAGCCGGTGGGCGAGTTCAAGATGGGCAAGGTCATGGACTGGGGCGAGATCAACCTCACCCTCCAGGCCCTCGAGAAGCAGAACAA
Organism: uncultured bacterium; assembly: GCA_964399495.1. Taxonomy (GTDB): domain Bacteria; phylum Krumholzibacteriota; class Krumholzibacteriia; order JACNKJ01; family JACNKJ01; genus CAYNQX01. Next base: position 80,116 of record CAYNQX010000001.1, on the reverse strand, counting down.
GGCGGACATCATCAGCAAGCCGCGGGTGATGACCATGGACAACCGCGAGGCGAACATCCTCGTCGGCAAGAAGATCCCGCTGATCGTGGCCGACGAGGCGGGCAACGCCATCACCCAGCTCACGACGATCGGCATCAAGCTCGTGGTGACGCCGCACATCAACCCCGATGGACAGATCATGATGCACGTGTCCACCGAGGTCAGCGACCTCTCCAGCGAGGCGACGGTGCAGGGCGGCGTCATCATCACCACCAGCGAGAGCAAGACGAACGTGATGGTGGGCGACGGCGAGACCGCGGTGATCGCGGGACTGCTCAAGAACAGCGAGAGCAGCCTCGACAACGAGGTCCCCTTTCTCGGCAAGATCCCGATCCTGGGCAACCTGTTCGGCTACAGCAACGACGCCAACAACAAGCGTGAGCTGCTGATCTTCATCACGCCGCGCGTCGTGCACCCCGGCGGCGAGACTTCCGCCGACGATCTGCGCGACTTCGGCTTCACGATTCCAGTAGGCGGCTAGCCAGCGCTGACCGCCGATATTCGGGCGACCCGGCTCCCTTCGTGGGGGCCGGGTTTTTCGTTTGCCGCCCGCAGCGTGAGGGGCTAGGCTCTGCCCTCGAAATCCCACGTGTCCGACGTCTTTCGATTCCGGGAGGATCATGCGTCACCTTCAGTTCATCACCGCCGGCGAGTCCCACGGACCCGGGCTCACCGCCATCCTCGAGGGCCTGCCGATGGGGCTCAAGGTGGATCCCGCCCGCATCGACGAGCAGCTCGCCCGTCGCCAGGAGGGCTATGGACGAGGCGGCCGCATGAAGATCGAGCGGGACCGCGTGAAGATAACGGGCGGCCTGCGCAGGGGCGTCACGCTCGGCGGCCCGCTGAGCCTCTGGGTCGAGAACCTCGACCACGCCAACTGGGAGCGCAGCATGCACCCGGAGCCGCGGCGCGGTTCGAAGAAGCCGCGGCCCCTGACCCAGCCGCGCCCCGGTCACGCCGACCTCGCCGGCGTCATGAAAACCGGCACGGACGACATCCGCAACATCCTCGAGCGGGCGAGCGCGCGGGAGACGGCGGCGCGCACGGCGGCCGGCGGCGTCTGCCGTCTGCTGCTGGCCGAACTGGGCGTCGAGATGTTCAGCCACGTGCTGTCCATCGGCGGCGTGAAGGCGCAGGTGGACTACTCCGATCTCGCCGCCCTGGCCGAGGCCGCGGCCGGCAACGACCTCCACGTGGCCGACGAGGCCGCCTACGGGCGGATGAAGCGCACGATCAAGTCGGTCTGGGGCGACGGCGACACCCTGGGCGGCGTGGCCGAGGTGGTGGTGAGCGGCCTGCCCGCGGGACTCGGTCACTACGTGCACTGGGAGCGGCGTCTCGACGCGGCCCTGGGCCAGGCGATCCTCTCGATCCCCGCCGTGAAGGGCGTGGAGGTGGGGCCCGCCTTCGAGAACGCGCAGATGCGCGGCAGCCGGGTCATGGACACGATCCATCTCGACAAGAAATCCGCCAGGGCGGGCGGCGTGCGCTACCGGCGCGGCTCCAACCGCATGGGCGGCCTCGAGGGGGGCATGACGAACGGCGAACCGCTGATCCTGCGCGGCGCGATGAAGCCCATCTCGACGTTGATGCAGCCGCTGGCCAGCGTGGACATCGCCACCGGCCAGCCGGTGAAGGCGAACAAGGAGCGCAGCGACTGCGTGGCGGTGGCGGCCATGGGCGTCGTGATGGAGGCGATGGCGGCCATCGTGCTCGCCGACGCGATCCTGGACGAGTTCCGGGCGGCCACGATGAAGGACCTGAAGAGCGCCTGGCGCGCCTATCGGCGCCAGATCACCAAGCGCTGATCGGCGGAACGCGATGCGCATCCACCTGCTGGGCTTCATGGGAGCGGGCAAGAGCAGCCTGGGACCGGTGCTGGCCGAGATGGGCGGCATGGAGTTCATCGACCTCGACGCTTTCATCCAGGAGCGGGAGGGTCGCGGCATCCCCGAGCTCTTCGCCGCCGGCGGCGAGGACGGTTTCCGGAGCGCCGAGCACGCCGCCCTGGTCTCCCTGGCGAAGCGCGAGAAGCTGGTGCTGGCCACCGGTGGCGGCATCGTGGAGCGGCCGGAGAATCACCCGGTTCTGGCGGCGGGATTCTGCGCCTATCTCAACTGGCCCTGGGAGCTGCTGCGCGACCGCCTCATGTGGCGCGCGGGCGACCGTCCCCTGGTCGAGGAGGGCGGCGACGCGCTCAGGGAGAGATGGCTGCGGAGGGATCCGCTCTACCGGAAGCTGGCCGACCTCGTGTGCGATCTGGGCCTGAAGGAGTTGCGCACGCCGCGCAGGATCCAGTTTCCGAGCCTGGCGGAGCGGATCCTGGCGGCCGCCAAGGAGGCGCCGTGAGGGTGATCGCCGGACGCTTCAAGGGGCGGCGGCTGGTCTCCGCGCCGAAGGGCGTGCGGCCCAGCACCGATCGCGTGCGGGAGAGCCTGTTCGCGGTGCTGACGCCGCGGCTGGCCGGAGCCTACGTCGTCGATCTGTTCTGCGGCACGGGCAGCCTGGGCATCGAGGCCCTGAGCCGGGGGGCCGTGGGCGCGCTCTTCGTGGATCGCGCGCCGCGCAGCCTGGCCGCGCTCGAGCGGAACCTGGGGCCGCTTCAGAAGGAGGCCCCCGAACTCGAGATCACCGTGAAGCGCCAGGAAGTGCTAGGCTTCGTCACCGAAGCCGGCGGCGGGTGGCCGACGCGGGGCGTGGATCTGGTTTTCATGGATCCGCCCTACGACGACCCCGTCGGGCCGGCGGCCCTGGCCGCCCTGGCGCGGGGCCGCGGCGACGAGCTGGGTCTGGTGATCTACGAGAGCGGCGAGGCGGAACCGCCTCCGCCGCCCGAACTGGAGGTCGAGCGGGTGCTCCGTTTCGGAGACACCCGCGTCACCCTGCTGCGAGGAGGGAAATCGTGAGACGCTGGCTCTACCCGGGTACCTTCGACCCGCCGACTCGCGGCCATCTGGACATCATCGAGCGCGCCGTTCCGCTGTGCGATGAGTTGCTCGTGGCGGTGGCGGATAACCGGGAAAAGAGTACCTTCCTCACGCTGGCCGAGCGCCTGCGCCTCATGGAGACCGTCACCGAAGAGATGGACTCGGTACGGGTGATCCCCTTCGACACGCTTCTCACGGAGCAGGTCGAGAGGCACCAGGTCGATGCGGTGCTGCGAGGCGTGCGCGCGTTCAGCGATTTCGAGTACGAGTTGGTGATGGCCATCACCAACCGCAAGTTGCTCGCGCGCTTCGAGACGATCTTCATGATGCCCAGCGAGTGTTTCCTCTCGCTCAGCAGCTCGTTGGTGAAGGAAGTGCTGGGTTACGGTGGCGAGATCGAGAAATTCGTGCCGCGAGCCGTGCGGGACGAACTGGAGCGGATGGGCAAGGTGCCCCCAAGGGCAGGGACCGAGGAGTGAGGACAATCATGGAACGTTTCAGCGACAAGATGAGCGGCGTCGGCCGCTCGGTGGAGCCCTCCAAGACACTGGCCGTGACCGCCCTGGCCAAGAAGCTCAAGTCGGAGGGGCGGGACATCATCTCGCTGACCGCGGGCGAGCCGGACTTCAAGACGCCCGAGGTCGTGGGCGAGGCCGGCATCGCGGCGATCCGCGAAGGGGCGACGCGCTACACGGCGGCCGCCGGCGAGCCGGAGCTGCGCGCGCAGGTGGCGAAGGTCTACGCCGAGCGCTGGGGCGTGGAGCTGGGGCCGGAGAACGTCTGCGCGTCCAGCGGCGCGAAACCGCTGCTCTACTACCTCATGTCGATTCTTCTGGAGCCGGGCGACGAGGTGCTCTTTCCCGTGCCGTTCTGGGTGAGCTACGAGGCCATGGTGAAGATGCGCTCCGGCGTCCCTAAGCCGATCCCCACCGAGTACGCCAACGGCCACAAGCTGGACGCCGCATCGCTGGCCGCGGCCTGCGGGCCCCGCAGCAAGGTGCTCCTGCTCAACAACCCGACCAACCCCACGGGCGCCGTCTACGGCCGCGAGGAGCTGGAGGCGATCGCCGAGGTGGTGCGCGAGAAGGACCTGATCCTGATCGCCGACGAGATCTACGAAGACCTGGTCTACGGCGGCGGGAGCCACCAGAGCCTCTACAACCTCACCGACGAGATGCCCGAGCGCACGGTGGTGGTGGCCGGCGTCTCCAAGAGCTTCGCGATGACCGGCTGGCGCCTCGGCTACGCCATCGGCGACGCGGGCCTGATCAAGGCTTTGGCGAGCTACCAGAGCCAGGCCCTGTCGAGCCCCTCGCAGATCAGCCAGCGCGCCACGCTCACGGCCCTGAAGGAGGGCTGGGGCACCGTGGCCGCCATGCGCGAGGCCTTCGAGAAGCGTCTGGACTACTGCCTCGGTCGCATGAAGGATCTGCGCATCCGCTACGTGCGTCCCCACGGCGCCTTCTACCTGTTCTTCGACACCTCCGCGGTGTGCGAGGCGCGGGGCTGGGCCGACGGGCAGGAGTTCTGCACGCATCTGCTCGAGGAGCAGGGCGTGGCCCTGGTTCCCGGCGACGCCTTCGGCATGCCGAACTGGGCGCGGCTCTCCTTCGCGGCCTCCGACGATGAGCTCGCCGCCGCCTTCGATCGCCTCGCGGCCTTCCTGGGAGGCGGCGCCTAGCATGCTCGTCGATCGCGTCACGATCCGGGTGGTGAGCGGCAAGGGGGGCGACGGCTGCGTCGCCTTCCGCCGCGAGAAGTTCGTGCCCCGCGGCGGCCCCTCGGGCGGCGACGGCGGGCGGGGCGGCGACGTCGTGCTCAAGGTGGACGACACCATGAACACGCTGCTCGATCTGCGCTACCGCAACCGCTACCAGGCGGAGAACGGCAAGCACGGACAGGGCTCGGAGAAGACCGGCAAGAGCGGCAAGCCCCTGGAGATCCCGGTGCCGCCGGGCACCGTCGTGCGCGATGTGGACACGGGCGAGGTGCTCGGCGACCTCACCGAGCTGGGCGACGAGCTGCACGTCGCACAGGGCGGCAAGGGCGGGCTCGGCAACGTGCGCTTCAAGAGCTCCATCCACCAGACGCCCGAGAAGCACACGGACGGCGGTCCGGCCGAGGAGCACACGCTGGAGCTGGAGCTCAAGCTCATCGCCGACGTCGGGCTGGTGGGCTTTCCCAACGCCGGCAAGTCCACGCTGCTCTCGGCGGTGTCCGACGCGCGTCCGAAGATCGCCGACTATCCCTTCACCACCCTCGAGCCCAACCTGGGCATCGTCCGCACCGCGGAGTATCGCAGCCTGGTGATGGCCGACATCCCCGGCCTCATCGAAGGCGCCAGCGAGGGCAGGGGGCTCGGCAAGGAGTTCCTGCGGCACATCGAGCGCACCCGCGTGCTGCTGTTCCTCGTGGACGCCAGCGGCGAGGATCCGGTGGGGGAGTATCTCACCCTGCTCGCCGAGCTGGAGAAGCACGACGACAGCCTGCTCGAGAAGGAGCGGATCCTCTGCCTGAGCAAGATCGACCTCCTGCCCGCGGCGCCGACGCGCCCCGAGGGCCTGAACGAGAAGGTGGGCTTCCTGGCCATCAGTTCGGTGGCCCATCGCGGGCTCGATGAACTCCGGAGGGAGCTCGACCACCACATCCGGCCTCCCGACGAGGACCGCCGCAGCTCTCCGTTTCCCACGCCCTGAGGTGGCGCCATGATGCGCGACTCCCGACCGGCACCCGACGCGACTCCGCGAAGCGTGGCGGTGGCCGGGAGCGGTGGTCTGGTGGGGTCTGCGCTCGTCGAGGAGCTGCGGGCGGCCGGTTGGCGCGTGCTGCGCCTGCGCCGCGGCGGATCGATCGGCCCCGAAGACATCCCGTGGAATCCCGCATCCGGCGAACTTGACGCCTCTCGTCTCGAAGGCCTCGACGCCCTCGTGCACCTGGGCGGCGCGAGCATCGTCGGCGGTCGCTGGACGCCCCGTCGGAAACATGTGCTGCGAGGAAGCCGCGTCGACAGCACGCGACTGCTCGTGAGCGGCCTCGCCCGCTGCGAGTCGCCTCCGCGGGCATTCCTCTGCGCCTCGGCGACGGGCATCTACGGCCATCGTCCAGGCGAGAACCTCGACGAAACGGCGGGGGCCGGCGGGGGCTTCCTCGCCGATCTTGCGCGGGAATGGGAGGAGGCCGCGCAGGTCGAGCCTCCGGTGGGGATCCGTCGCGTCCGGATGCGGATCGGCATGGTCCTGAGCCGGCGCGGAGGCGCGCTGCCCCGGATGCTGCCGGTGTTCCGTCTCGGACTGGGCGGACCCCTCGGCGACGGTGCGCAACCCATGAGCTGGATCACCCTGCGGGATCTGACGGCGGCGATCCGCTTCTGTCTCGAGCGGGACGAGATCGAGGGCGCCGTGAACTTCACGGCGCCCCACGCGGTGAGCCAGGTCGAGTTCTCGCGGGCGCTGGGAAGAGCGCTGAGGCGTCCCGCGCGATTGAGGGCACCCGCGCCGCTGCTTCGCGGGCTCCTGGGCGAGATGTCCACGCTCCTGCTCGAGGGCGCCGCGGCCGAACCGCGCCGGCTGCGCGAGGCGGGCTTTCGCTGGCGTCATCCGGAGCTCGAAGACGCGCTGGACGCAGTCCTCCGCTGAGCCGCCGCCATCGACGGCGACACGATCCGTCCCCGGCGACCTCCCGGGTTGTCACCTGTCCGGCAATCTCTCCGGTGGTGGCGCCAATGCCTTGTCGGCAGGCTGCTTGCGGGGACGGCGGACCGGTTGCGATGGTCCTGCTCTTGCGGGTGCCTCCGCAAGGAGGTCGCCGTGTTTCCCGACATCGAACTGCTGGAGATCGCACACCGCCTGCTCTATCGCCCGGGCCGGATCCGCTCCCTCATGGAGTCGGGACGCCCGCCGCGGCGCTGGTTGGGCGAACTGCGAACCGAAGCGCCGCCGGAGGACATGCCGAATGCCCGCGAGCTGAGCCTGCAGGCGGATCTGTGCCGGCGCCGGGGAATCCGCTGCGCGGTGTGGGGCGAGGCGGACTACCCGCGTGGACTCGGCGTGCTGGCCGAGCCGCCGCCGGTGCTCTTCTACCGGGGACGCCTGCCTCTGCCCGGCCAGCGCCTGCTCGGAATCGTGGGGAGCCGCCGCGCCAGCAGGGCGGGCTTGGAGATGGCCCGACGGCTGGGTCGCGCGGCGTCCGAGGCGGGGCACCCCGTGGTCAGCGGCCTCGCGCGGGGAATCGACCAGGCGGCGCAGCGAGGCAGCCTCGAACAGGGTGAGACCTGGGCGGTGCTGGGCTGCGGACTCGATCGCATCTATCCGCCGGAGGCGGAATCGCTGGGCGACGAGATCGTGGCCCGGGGAGGCGTCCTCGGCGAGTTTCCCCCCGGCTGTCCGCCGCTGCCCTTCCACTTTCCCCGCCGGAACCGGATCATCGCCGCCCTGGCCGAGGGGCTGCTCGTGGTGGAGGCGGGGCTCAGGAGCGGCGCGTTGCGCACCGCGCAGGAGTGCCGTGAACTGGGGCGCGAGCTGGGCGCGGTGCCCGCCAGTCCGACGAACCCGTCTGCCGCGGGCAGCAACCATCTGCTCGCCGAGGGCTGCCACCTCGTCCTCGGACCGGAGGATCTGCCGCTCCTGTGGGGCGAGGAGCGACAGGCCGAGGGCGGAGCGCTGGGCATCTGGACGGCTGAGCGCTGCGCTCGCGAGGGGATCGACCGGGTGGAGTCGCTTGCCGCCCGCGCGGGCTGGCTGCTCACCGAGGCGCTGGAGACCCTGGCGCAGTGGGAGCGGGAGGGTCGCATCGAGAGGCTCGACGGCGGGCGCTTCCGCTCGATGGCCGTAAGGAGCGATTCGGCCGCCGGGGGCGAGTGATTGCCATGGTGAGTCGCGTCAACTAGACTACGCCGCGTCATGACCTTCAAGCATCGCATCGAGTACGCCATCGTGCGCGCCGGATTCGCTCTCGGCGGCCTGTTTCCGTGGAACTGCATCAGCGACTTCGGGGCGGTGCTGGGACGCTTCATCTATCACGTGCTGAGAGTCCGGCGGCGCGTCGTCCTGCGCAACCTGAAGCTGGCGTTCGGGGACGAGCTCACCGAGAGGGAGCGCAGGCGGATCGCCGGGCGAAGCTACGCGCAGGCCGGCCGCAGTTACGCGGAGATCTTCGCGCTGCCCACCCTGCGGCGCAGGCGCGTGCTTTCGCGCATCGACTTCGAGGGACTCGAGCACCTGGAGGAGGCCCGGGCCGCGGGCAAGGGGATCCTGTTCCTCGCCGCCCACTTCGGCAACCCGGAGCTCACGGCGATCTCGGTGCTGGAGCTGGGGATTCCCGTGCACCTGCTGGTGGGCGACCTCTCCAACCGCGCCGTGGATCGCGCCATGAACGAACTGCGCGGAAAGCTGGGCTTCATCATCGAACGTCGCAGGATGGGTCTGCGCGCCGTGTTCAAGCTGCTGCGAGGCGGCGGGGGCGTGGGTTTCCAGGGTGATCAGGAGGCGCGGCTGCACGGCCTGAAGGTGCCCTTCTTCGGCATCGTGAGCCTCACGCACCCGGGGCCGGCATCGATCAGCCTGCGCACCGGCGCGCCGATCGTGCCCAGCTATCAGGTGCGGGAGGGAAGGCGCTTCCGCATGGTGTTCGAGGCGCCGATCTGGCCGGAAGGCGAGGCGACGGACGAGAACGTGCTCGCCCTCACCGCGCGCCATACCGCCTGGCTGGAGTCGGTGATCCGCAGGTATCCCGAACAGTGGTTCTGGCTGCACAGGCGGTGGAAACGCGCGCCGCGGGACGAGGCGGGGCGCCCGCGACGCGTGGAAGATGGGGCTTAGGCGCGACCCTCGCTGCCGGGGCCGAAGCCCTGCTGAGCCTGCTTCGGCTCGGGCAGCTTGCCGTGCATCTCCTCGTAGCGGCTCACGTGCTGCTCGAGGCCCTTGAGAAAGGCCTTCACGTTGGAGGGGGTCATGATGACCCGGGCGTGAACCTGGGCCTTGGGGCGGCCCGGCATCATGCGCGCGAAGTCCAGGATGAACTCGTTGCTGGACTGGTTGATCAGAGTGATGTTCGCGTAGTGCTCCTCGGCCTCGCCGAGCTCGATCTCGAGTCGCTGGGTCTGGGCTGGGTTCTTGATCTCGGCCATTGGGCGCTCTCCCTGGTTGTGAGGTGACGCTCCATAGAAGCACTTGAGCGGGCCCTGTGCCAGTCCCATCCCGCGGGTCGAAGGCAATCATCGGCGGGGCATGCGATTATGGGGGCGTGGCGATGATTTTTCGAAGCCGCGAGGAGTCTCTTGACAGGACTACCCCGCTTGGACATACTTTGATCGGCCACCGAACAAAGCCGTGTCGAACCGCGACGCCAGCGGTCCGGGACCGATTCTCCAATTCAAGGCGGAGGCGAATCATGAATCCGAAGATCAGGACCCGCGGCATCCTCGCCGCGGTGCTTGGACTCCTTCTCATCGTTGCGGGCGGTTGCAGCGAGCGCGAAACCACCGGACTCGATCCCGTGCCCGTGAACGACAACCCGGTCGTGTTCGACGACAACTTCAGCGAAGGCCTGGATTACCACTCCTTCGATCCCGCGGAGGGCGCGGATACCGGCGCCCTCTCGATGGACAACACCGAATTCTACGATGGCACCTTCTCCCTGAAGGTCACGATTCCCGATCCCGGCAGCCCCAACGGCACCTGGGCCGGCGGCGCGTTCGTCAACTCCGGCCCCCGCGACCTCAGCGGCTACAACGCCCTGACCTTCTGGGCGAAGGCGAGCATGAACGCCACGCTCGACGTCGCCGGGTTGGGCAACGACAACACGGGCACCTCGCTCTATACGGCCGAGCGCGCGGATATTCCGATCGGCACGGACTGGGCCTACTACGTGATTCCCGTGCCGAACCCCGCGCGGCTCGACTTCGAGCGCGGTCTCTTCTTCTTCGCCGAGGGTCCGGAAGGCGGGCTCGGCTACGAACTGTGGTTCGACGAGATCAAGTTCGCCGACGTGGCGAGCATCACCAATCCACGTCCCGTCATGGATGATCAGACCCTGGACACCTTCATCGGCGGCACGGCCACGATCCAGGGCACCAGCACGACCTTCGACGACGGCAGGGCGGATATCCTCATCGACCACATGTCCGGCTACTTCGACCTGGTCTCCTCCGACGAGGGCGTCGTCACCGCGGGTCCCGAGGGGATCACGGCCGTGGGCGGCGGCACGGCGACCGTGACCGCCATGCTGGATGCGATTCCGGTGGTCGGCACCGTCACGATGAACGTTATCGCCCCGCCGGCGGAGTCCGCGCCCGCGCCGACCCATGCCGCCGAGGACGTGATCTGCCTGTTCAGCGACAGCTACGACGACATCACCGTCGACACCTGGGCCGCTTCCTGGGGCGGCAGCACCGCCGAGGTGAGCGAGTTCGATCTGGCGGCCGGCGACGTCGTGAAGGCCTACACGAGCCTGAACTTCGCAGGGATCACCTTCGAGAACGACATGGTCGACGCCACGGAATTGACCCACTTCCGCCTGGACGTCTACGCTCCCGCGGGCACGGATTTCACCGTGACGCTCGTGGACTTCGGCGCGGACGGCGCCTACGGCGGGTCGGGAGAGAACGCGGACTCGGAGGGCGACGTCACCTTCGACGCGTCCACGACGCCGGCCTTCGTCACTGGCCAGTGGGTGTCGCTCGACATCCCGCTCGCGGACTTCATGACGCCGGAGTTCCCCTACGAGCCGGACCTTCTCCAGAACGTCGATCACCTGGCCCAGCTCAAGATCGAGTCGACCGACGCAACCACCGTCTTCGTGGACAACGTCTACTTCCACCAGTAGACTGCCGGCGATTCGAAATCGGTCACACGAGGGGAGCCAGGAATGAACGAAGACAACCGGATGCGCAAGGGCGAGCGGCGGGCGGACCCCGACCGACCGCGCCCGCTCGCGGACGCCGTCCTGCGGATGATCTGGCGGGAGCAGAGGATCTCGCGCGCCGAGATCGCCCGCCAGGCCAGCCTGTCGCGTTCGACCGTGTCCGAGGTCGTCGGGGAGATTCTCCCGATGGGGCTCGTGTCCGAGATGGGCGTCGGCGAATCGCGCGGCGGCCGTCGGCCCATCGTCCTCGAGTTCCAGGACGACGCCTGCGTGATTCTCGGCGTGGAGATGGGCGCGGCCCACATCGCCGTGGCCCTCACCGACCTGCGCGGCCGCGTGCTGGCCTGGCAGCTCCGGCCCTACCCCGTCCGCACCGATCCCGAGGGCACCCGGCAACTGATCGCGGAACTCTGTCGGGCCTGTCTCGACGAATGGGACAGCGCGCCGCTCGTGGGGATCGGCGTGGCGGTTCCCTGTCCCGTGGATCCCGCGAATCCCAACGCGGTCTCGTCCGTGGTCATGCCTGACTGGGGCGGCTGTCTCGACCTCGATTTTCTCGAGAAGGAGTTCGACGCGCCGCTGGTCGTGGACAACGACGCCAACCTCGGCGCGCTCGCGGAGCACTGGTGGGGCGCCGGGCGCGACGTCGAGGACTTCTCCTACATCAAGGTGGCGACCGGTATCGGTTCCGGACACGTCATCGCGGGCGAGATCTATCGCGGCGCCACCGGCGTGGCGGGGGAGATCGGCCACCTGGCGATCGATCCCCACGGCAAGGTCTGCGTCTGCGGGCTGAGGGGTTGCCTGGCGACCATCATCGGCAGCCACGCGCTCGAGGAGCGGGCGATCGAACTCGCCGCCGACTACCCGGACGGCATGCTGGCCGGAGGCAAGCCCGGCATCAAGGAGATCGAGAACGCGGCGCTGGAGGGCGACCCTCTCGCCCTGCGCATCGTCAAGGAGGCGGCGGAGAGCCTCGGCATCGCCGTCGCCGGCCTGCTCAACCTGATGAACCCCACCATGGTCGTGATCGGCGGAGACCTGGCGCGTCTCGGCGAACTCCTCATCAAGCCTCTGCGCGAGACCGTGAGCAAGCGCACGCTCGTGAGTTCCGTCACGGCGGCGGAGATCCAGGCCAGCGAACTCGGCACGCGCACGGTGGCCATCGGCGCAGCCACGGCCGTACTCAAGGCGACCCTCGCCGACTCCCGGCTCTTCCCCAAGGTCGAGATCGACGAACAGGCGCAGGCGCGGGAAACAAGCTGATGACGATCGACCGGAACACTCGCCTGCTGCTGTCGGCCCTGCTGCTGCTCTCCCTCGGTTCCCTGGCCGGCGACTGCGGCACCGGGCCGGAGTATCGGCTGGTGTGGTCTTCCGAGTTCAACGGGGCCGCGGGCCTGCCGCCGGATGAGAACCACTGGCGCTTCGACATCGGCAACGGGAGCAACGGCTGGGGCAACGCCCAGCTCGAGTACGACACCAGCCGCCCCGAGAACGTCGCCATGGACGGCGACGGCTGCCTGGCCATCACCGCCCGGGAGGAGAGCCACGAGGGCTTCGACTACACCTCCGCCCGCATCCACACCCAGGGACTCTTCGACCACGGCCCGGGCCGCTTCGAGGCGCGGATCAAGCTGCCCCGGGGCCGGGGGATCTGGCCGGCCTTCTGGCTGCTCGGCTCCGACTTCGGTCACGTGGGATGGCCGAACTGCGGCGAGATCGACATCATGGAGTATCGCGGCCAGCAGCCGCGGGTGGTGATGGGCACGCTCCACGGCCCCGGCTACTCCGGCGGCCAGGGAGTGGGGGGCAGCTTCACCCATCCGGAGGAGGGCTTCGACGAGGAGTTCCACGTGTTCGCCATCGAGTGGACCGGCAGCGGCATCACCTGGGGCATCGACGGCGTGGCCTACCAGACCTTCTCGCCCGCCCATCTGCCGAGCGGCGCCGAATGGGTTTTCGATCATCCCTTCTTCATCATCCTCAACGTCGCGGTGGGCGGACACTTCGTCGGTTCACCGGACGAGAGCACCGTGTTTCCCCAGACGATGCTGGTCGACTGGGTCCGCGTCTATCGGCTCGAATCCTGAAGGGTAGGCGGGCGTGAAACGACCACTCCTCCTGTTGCTCCCGATCGCAGTGCTCCTGCTCGCTTCCTGCGGCATCGACCGCGAGCCGCCGCCCGACGGCGTGCTGGTGGTTTCCCAGGAGCAGCAGGCCTCCTGGGTGCGCAACTTCAATCCCCTCACCACGGCCACTCCCGCGCGCTGGCCCACCGGAGCCGGTGTCTACGAGCCCCTGTACGTGTTCAACAGCGTCAAGTCGCGGCACATGCCCTGGCTCGCCGTCGCCCACGAGTGGAGCGAGGACAAGCTCCTGATGCGCCTGACGACCCGCCGGGGCGTGCTCTGGTCGGACGAGACGCCGTTCTCCGCCCATGACGTGGCCTTCACCTTCAACCTGGCGAAGGCGTTCCCCGCCCTGGACCGCGGCGGCGTGTGGCGCTACCTGGAGAGCGTGACGGCGACCGCCGACGACATGGTGGAGTTCCGTTTCCAGCGGGTGTTCATCCCCGGCTTCTCCGATCTGGTGGCGCAGGTGATCGTGCCCGAGCACATCTGGAGCGAGGTCGAGGACCCCGTGTCCTTTCCCAACGAGAACCCGGTCGCCACGGGGCCCTTCACCGAGGTGCGCCTGTTCCGCAACCAGGTCTACGAGCTCGGCCGCAACCCTCACTACTGGCAGGAGGGCAAGCCCGCGGTGGAGGCCCTGCGCTTTCCCGCCTACCCCTCCAACGATCGCGCCAACCTGGCGCTGGTGTTCGACGAGGTGGACTGGGCCGGCAACTTCATCCCCGCCGTCGACCGCGTCTACGTGGGCCGCGACCCCGAGCATCACCACTACTGGTTCCCGCTCACCGGCAGCTGCATCTTTCTCTACGCCAACACGACGCGTCCGCACTTCTCCGACAAGCGCGTGCGGCAGGCGGTCAGCATGGCGATCGACCGCGACCTGCTCGTGGACATCGCCCTCTACCGCTACTCGCGCCCGGCGGACGCGACGGGCCTGAGCGACGCCTTCACGGCCTGGCGCGACTCGACGGTCTCGGCCAGCGGCTTCTGGACGCGCAAGGACATCGATCGCGCGAACGCGTTCCTGGACGAGGTCGGCTTCGAGCGCGGCGAGGACGGTATCCGGGTGGGGGCAGACGGCGAGCGCTGCACCTATCACATCCTCACCGTGTCGGGCTGGTCGGACTGGGTCCGCGCGGCCCAGGTGATCTCTCGGAACCTCGCGGCGATCGGCATCGACGCCTCGGTGAAGACCTACGACTTCAGCGCCTGGTTCCAGCGCCTGCAGGAGGGGGATTTCGACCTCAGCCTGGGCTGGTCCTACGAGGGCGCGACGCCCTACCTGTTCTATCGCTGGCTGATGTCGTCCTCGACCCTCAAGCCCGTGGGCGAGCCCTCCCCGGGCAACTGGCATCGCTTCGGCAGTCCGGCCGCCGACCGCGTGCTCGAGGAGTTCGAACGGAGCCCGGAGTTCGAAGACCAGCACCGCCTGGCCGTGGAGATGCAGCGCATCTTCGTCGACGAGGCGCCGGCGATTCCCCTGTACCCGAATCCCTCCTGGGCGGAGTTCAACACGAGCCGCTTCGAAGGCTTCCCCACGGCGGAGAATCCCTACGCGGATCCATCGCCGAACAAGTTCGGGGGCGGCGAGTGCCTGCTGGTCCTGACCAATCTGACCCCGCGCGTGACCGCGGAATAGGAGGGGCTCTTGCGCTACATCTTCAAGAGGCTGGGCTTCTACGTTCTCGCGGCGTGGGTGGCGCTGACGCTGAACTTCTTCCTGCCGCGCCTGATGCCGGGTGATCCCGCGACGGCCCTGTTCGCGCGCTTCAAGGGCCGGCTGGCGCCGGAATCGCTCGAGGCCCTGCGCGCGGCCTTCGGGCTCACCGACGCGCCTCTGATCATGCAGTACTTCACATATCTCGGCCACGTGCTGCGGGGCGACTTCGGCATGTCGGTGGCCTACTTTCCCGCGCCGGTGTCGGAAGTCATCGGCACGGGCCTGGTGTGGACGCTCTTCCTCGCCGGCTCCGCGCTGCTGATCAGCTTCACGATAGGCACGTTGCTCGGCATCGCCGCGGCCTGGTGGCGCTTCGGGAAGATCGACAACCTGGCGCCCTCCATCGGCGCCTTCCTGGGCGCCTTTCCCTACTTCTGGCTGGCGATGGTGGCGCTCTACATCTTCGGCTTCAAGCTGGCCTGGTTCCCCCTGGGCCACGCCTACTCCGACACCATGACGCCCTCGTTCTCCCTGGCCTTCATCGTCGACGTGGCCCGCCACGCGGTGCTGCCCGTGGGCACGGTGGTGCTGGCGACGATCGGCGGCTGGCTGCTCACGATGCGCAACACCATGGTGTCCGTGCTCGGCCGCGACTACGTGAACCTGGCGCGCGCCAAGGGCCTGAGCCCCAGGCGCGTGGCCCTGCGCTACGCGGCGCGCAACGCCCTGCTGCCGAGCGTCACCGGCTTCGGCATGGCGCTGGGCTTCGTCCTCGGCGGGTCGCTGCTCACCGAGATCGTCTTCTCCTATCCCGGCCAGGGCTACCTGCTGGTCCAGGCCGTCCGCAACCAGGACTACGCCCTGATGCAGGGCATCTTCCTCGTCATCACGCTGGCCGTGCTCGGGGCGAACTTCATCGTCGACCTCGTCGCGCTGCGCCTCGACCCCCGCATCCGGGACTCGGTGTCATGAGCAAACCCAAGCACGCAAAGAAAAGCGTGGCCGGCGAATGGTGGATGGCGATCCGGCGCGATCGCAAGGCCACCGCCGGCTCCATCATTTTGGCCGTGTTCGTGCTGATGGGCATCTTCGGCCCCATGCTGGCCGGGAATCCCCACGACCTCGTGGGCATTCCCCTGCAGCCGCCCTCCACGGAGCACTGGCTCGGCACCACGGGGCAGGGGCAGGACGTCTTCGCCCAGCTACTGGCCGGCACCCGCATCTCGCTCATGATCGGCTTCGGCGTGGGGCTGACCGTGGTGCTGGTGGGGGCGCTGGTGGGCGTGACGGCCGGCTACTTCGGCGGGCGCGTGGACGCGATTCTCTCGATGTTCTTCAACGTGTTCCTGGTGATTCCCGGCCTGCCGCTGGCCATCGTCATCGCAGCCTACCTGCCGTCGGGGTCCTTCACCCTGGCCTTCGTGCTCGTGGTGACCGGCTGGGCCTGGAACGCGCGCGTGCTCCGCTCGCAGACCCTGGCCCAGAGCAAACGCGACTACGTGGCGGCGGCCCGCGTCGCGGGCGAGACCAAGTTCCGCATCATCTCCCGCGAGATCCTGCCCACGATGACCTCGCTGCTGGTCTCGCAGGTCATCGGCAGCACCGTTTACGCCATCGGCGCGCAGGTGGGCCTGGAGTTCCTGGGGCTCGGCGACGTCGCGGCGATAACCTGGGGAACGATCCTCTACTGGGCCCAGAACGACTCCGCGCTGCTCACGGGCGCCTGGTGGACCTTCGCGCCCACGGGCCTGGCCGTGGCGCTGGTGGGCTTCGGGCTGACGATGCTGAACTCCGGCTTCGACGAGATCACGAACCCCCGCCTCCGCCTCGAGCGGGCCTGGCGAGTGCACCTGTTCGGCCTCGGCATGGCGCCGGGCCGCTCGACCCCGGTGGTGATGGATAATGAGTGAGCCCATCCTGGAGATTCGCGATCTCAGCGTCGAGTACGTCACCGAACAGGGGCCGGTCCGCGCGATCGACAACCTGAGCATGGATGTGAGGCGCGGTGAGATCCTGGGTATCGCCGGCGAATCCGGCAGCGGCAAGACCACTCTGGCGAAAGCGCTCATGCGCATCCTGCCGCCACCCGCGGTGATAACCCGGGGATCGGTGCTCTACGAGGGCCGCGACATCCTGCGAATGGAGGAGCCCGAACTCCGGTCGATGCGCTGGAAGGACATCGCCATGGTGTTCCAGAGCGCCATGGATGCGCTCAACCCCGTGATCCCGGTGGGGGAACAGATCGTCGACACCCTGCTGGCCCACGGCACGCACACGCCGGGCGAGGCGCGCGCCCGCGCCGCGGAGCTGCTCGAGCTGGTAGGCATCTCCACCGACCGTCTCGACTCCTTCGCCCACCAGCTTTCCGGCGGCATGCGCCAGCGCGTGGGCATCGCCCTCGGCCTTGCGCTCGAGCCCTCGATCCTGATCCTCGACGAGCCGACGACCGCCCTGGACGTCATCGTCGAGCGGGAGATCCTGGAGAGGATCCGCGATCTTCAGCGGAAGCTGGGATTCGCGGTGATGTTCATCACGCACGATCTGGCGCGCATGCTCCAGGTGTCCGATCGCGTGGCCGTGTTCTACGCCGCCCGCCTGGCCGAGATCGGACCCGCGAGCGTGATCAAGGAGTCCCCGCGCCATCCCTACACCGCCGGCCTCCTGCGCGCCTTCCCGTCCGTGCAGCCCGGCGAGGTGGACCCGGTGAGCATTCCCGGTTCGCCGCCCAGCCTCAGGCAGCCGCCCGCCGGCTGCCGCTTCCATCCCCGCTGCGGCATCGCCGTCGAGCGCTGCGGCAAAGAAGAACCCGGACCGATCGAGATCGGCCCGGGTCACGAATCCATCTGTCACCTGCCCGAGTGACGACTCCCCTCTAGATCGAGAGCCGCACGTAGGTCCGGAACTCCCACTCGTTGCCGTGCTCGCCGCCGGCGCCGAAGGGGGTCTCGTAGCGTGGCGAGAACTCGTCGAGGGAGCGCCAGGCTCCGCGCACGCCGATCTGGGTGCTCTTGCCGTCGAACCAGGCGGGGGAGCCCAGGCTGTAGGAGAGGTCGGCGTTCACCTGCAGCGGATAGGTCAGGTTGAAGTCGCGGTGGTAGTCGTAGGGGCCCCAGTCGTTCACCTTCACCGAGGCGTTGGCCGAGAGCGCGTCGTGATCGAAGCGCGCGCTCGCGCCGAAGCGTTCGATGAAGCGGTTGAGCTGGGGATCCTCGGCGAAGGCCGTCCAGCCGCTCGGCGCGCCCTTGCCGGCGTAGGCGTTCAGGATCAGGCGGGTCCGGGGACTCATCTTCGAGATGAGGCGCAGCTTCACGTCCCACAGCTCGGCGGGCGGCGGCGCCGCCCCGAAGGCGTACACCGTCACGCCGTCCGCGGCGATGAAGAGGCTCGCGTCCGTGGTGGTCTTGAGGTCCCGGTAGACGAGACCGAGACTCGCCGCCAGGAGCGCATCCTCGCGCTGGTCGTTGTCCCACTGCCACATCCAGCTGCCCGGGGTCATGTCGTAGGTGAGCATGAGCTCGGCGCCGACGGTCTCCCGGTTCCAGCGTACCGCGAAGGGATCGCTCTGCACGTTGCGAGGCGCCCAGGCTCCCGTGGGGCTGGGGGGCAACGGCCCGACCTTCGGCGTCTGCCAGAGGAAGTTCGGCGAGATCTGCCAGTTGCCGAGGGTGTAGGCGACGCCGGCGAGGAAGTTGTTCTGGTTGCCGGAGCCGGTGTCCCGCAGCGACCAGCCGGTGTAGGTGATGGTGTTGGGTGGGCCGCCCTCGGCCACCAGACCCATGTTGGCGCCCTGCACGTAGGCGTTCCAGGGCCCGTTCTGGAACAGCAGCTTGCCCTTGAAGCCGAAGGTGTCCGAGTCCAGGATCTCGTCGCCGAGTACGTTGGTGACGCCGCCGCTCTCCTCTGCGATGCCGAAGCCATCGCCGACCTTCTCGCTGCCGGCCCAGAGGACGCCGGCCTCGGCGGTCCAGGGCCCGCGACTGGTGACGACCTGGAAGGAGAGCTTCTTCGTCTCGGGGATGGGAATGGCGATGGAGGAGCTCAGGGCGGACTGCGCGGCGAGGTCCTGGTGGTAGACGGTCGTGGTCGCGAAAGGTCCGATGTCGCGCTGGTACTTGAGGAACAACGCGGGATTCGCGCCCCACCAGAGCTGCGGCCCGAAGGCCAGCTTGAGGCCGTTCAGTTTCTTCTTGAAGGCCATCTCGAAACCGATGGGGGCCATGCCGCCGTAGATGTCCACGTTCGGTCCGTAGTAGGCATCGCGATAGAGCCCGAAGAAGTCGCCCTCGAAGCCCCAGTGGAGATGGCCGGTGCGGTAGAAGGCGTCGAGCATGAAGTAGCGGTCGTCCCAGGAGAGCGAGGCCTGATAGGCCTCGATGGCGGGGCCGCGATTCTCGTAGAAGATCTCGTCGATCGGGTTGGTGGGAACGTCGCCCACCATGTTCACGGAGAGACGGCCGATCACGTTCTCCATCGGCTTCGCCTCCACGTCCACGTAGAAGGACTGCATCTTGTCGAAGCCGCGGAAGGCGGGCGTGGCGTCCTCGACGCCCATGATCTCCGGCGTGGAGGTGTGCTTGCCGCCGGTGGTGATCGTCTCGAACTCCATGCGGAGATTCGACACGCGCACGCGGCTCTGATCCTCGGCGATCAGCGCGCCGCGGGCTCCCTGGGCCTCCTGCACGGCGGGGCCCGGCCGCACGGTGGCGAAGTGCGCGCGGATCTTCTCGAGGTCGGTGTCCGGCGCGTAGGGATCGAGCTGGTAGGCCTTGCGCAGCGCGAAGTAGGCCGCGCGGGGGTAGAGGGTATAGAAGCCGCTCTGGCTCGTGGGGCCCTTGGCGCAGATTCCCCACCACTCCTCGTTCATGTTGTTCTCGCCCTCTACGTAGTCCTCCGAGTAGCCGCCGTTGGGCCAGGAGGCGTTGGTGTCGTGGATGTCGAGGCGGCTCGACTGCAGGTACTTCCACCAGCCGTCGGCCCACTGGAAGGTGAGGCCGCCGATGGCGTTGCCCACGCGGCCCTTGCCGGAGGACTGCTCGTAGATCTCCTGCCACTGGCCGATGAGGTAGCGCGCCTGCATGTACTGGTCCTCGCGCATGTCCTTGGCGTTCCAGGCGTCGGAGCCGAACTCGGTGAACATCAGGGGGATGCCCATCTTGTCGGCCACCTCCTGGTACATGCCGAGCACCGAGATGCCGCGGTAGACGTTGGTGCCGAAGATGTCCAGGGTCGGCATCTCCTCGGCGATGATGTCGATGTAGAGCAGGTCGCCGTTGGCCATGGAGACGGGCAGATCGGGATCCAACTCCTGGATCAGTTCGGTGAGTTCGCCCATGAGCGAGTAGAGGTGCCGCGCCCGCGCGCTCCCGCGCACTTCCTCGGGCAGGGCCTCGATCTCGAAGGAGCTCCAGTGGAGTCCGTAGTTGTTCTCGTTGCCGAGCAGGTACATGAGCAGCCCGGGGGTGTCGCGGTAGCGCTCGACCATGTCCCTGATCTCCTCGTGCTGCAGCTGCCGCAGCTTGGGATGGGAATAGTCGACGCTGGGGATCCAGGCGCCGTCGATGGTCATGCCGTAGCGCGCGACGAGGGGATTGATCACCGTGTAGATGCCGTAGTTCTCGTGGATGTACGAGACCCAGCGGGGCGGGATGCCCACGTACTGCCGGATCGCGTTCACGCCCATGTCCTGGAGCATCGCCATCTCGGTGTCGAGCGCGGATTTGATGAAATCGTCCGGCTTGCCCCAGAAGTCGTAGGTGTAGTTCTCGCCGATCGGCATGTAGCCCCAGTTCATGCCGAAGACCAGGAAGTCCTCGCCGTCGACCTCGAGACGCTGGCCGGAGTCGTCGGTGATCACACGGACCACGTGGCCGGAGCCGGCCAGGGCCGTGCCCGAAACCATGACGGCCAGTAGCATCGTCGCGAACAGGGCGGCCGCGAACCGTCGGTGAATGGATTGCTGTCTCACGGAGACCTCCTCGGTGCTGATCATCTCGCGTCGTCGACGGCGTTCGCGGCGACGGCTTCGCGATACCAGTGAGCGCTGTCCTTGGGCATGCGCTCGAGAGTTTCGTAATCCGTTCGGAAGAGACCGAAGCGCTTGGTGAAGCCCTGGCTCCACTCGTAGTTGTCCATGAGCGACCAGGCGAAGTACCCGCGCAGGGGGATCCCGGCTGTGAGCGCCCGGTGGGCGGCGGCCAGGTGGTCGCGGAAAAAGGCGACGCGGCGCGTGTCGTGCACCTGCCCGTCCTCGAACTCGTCGGCCAGGGCGGCGCCGTTCTCCGTGATGTAGAGCGCCCGCGGCGCGTAGTCTCGGTGCACGCGGGCGAGGATCTCGGTGAGGCCCTCGGGATAGACCTCCCAGCCCATCTCGGTGAGCTCCTCGGGCGGCGACAGCGGCGAGCCGACGGGCTCGCCGTCCGGTCCCGCCTTCACGGCGATGCGGCTGTAGTAGTTGACGCCCAGGAAGTCGACGGGCGCGGCGATCGTCTCCATGTCGCCGGGTTCCACGAAGGGAAGTTCGGCGCTCTCGAGGTGGCCGCGGCGGATCCGATCCTCGACGGCGTCGGCGGGATATCGCCCGCGGAACAGCGGATCGAGGAACCAGCGATTGAAGGAGCCGTCGAGTCGCCTCGCGGCGTCGAGATCGGCTGCGTCTCCGGTCACCGGCACCACCGGCGAGAGGTTGTTCACGATGCCCACCTCGGAGCCGGGCGAGTTCGCGCGGATCGCCGGCAGGGCGAGGCCGTGGGAGAGCAGCAGGTGGTGCGCGGCGCGCAGGGCGAGACGGGGATCCCGCAGGCCCGGTGCGTGGGCGCCCTGCTCGTAGCCGAGGATCGCCACGCACCAGGGCTCGTTGTGTGTGGTCCAGTGGGGTACCCGGTCGCCCAGTCGCGCGGTGACGGCCTCGGCGTAGTCCACGAAGGCGCCGGCGGTCTCCCGGTTGGCCCAGCCGCCCTCGTCCATGAGCGCCTGGGGCAGGCACCAGTGATTCAACGTGACGTGGGGTTCGATCTCCGCCTCGAGGAGGGCGTCGACGAGGGCCTCGTAGAAATCGAGCCCGGCCGGATTCACTCGATCGCGTCCCGTGGGCAGGATTCGCGGCCAGGCGATGGAGAAGCGATAGGCTTTCACGCCCAGCCACTTCAGGCGCTCCAGATCCTCGCGCCAGAGCCGGTGGTGATCGCAGGCGACCCGCGGCGTGGAGCCGTCGTCGATGTGGGAGGGATCGTCGGCGTAGTGGTCCCACACCGAATCGCCGCGGCCTCCCGCGTTGCGACCGCCCTCGATCTGCTGGGCGGACGTGGCGACGCCCCAGAGGAAATCATCGGGAAAACGGAGCGGGGCGGCCATGGGGATCAGCGCTCCTCGATCTGCGTGCCTTCGGGCGCCAGGTCGACGCCCATCTCCTCGGGGTCGAGATGACAGCGGACGCGGCGGTCGCCGTAGCTGTGAGAGGCGGGCTGCTCCCGCCAGCAGACGTCGCGCACGTCGCCGCAACGATGGGCGAATGGGCAGCCGGTGGTGGTGGCCTCCCGCTCCTCCTTCGCGACCTCTCCGGTGGCGGCGATGGCGCCGGTGTCGGCGATGGAGGAGAGCAGCGCTCGCGTATAGGGATGGATCGGCCGGGTCACGATGTCGTTCGCGGGACCGTCCTCCACCAGGCGGCCGTGGAACAGCACGAGCACGCGGTCCGCGAGATAGCGCGCGGAGGCGAGGTCGTGGGTGATGAGCAGGATCGCGAGCTTCCGCTCTCGCTTGAGCCGTTCGAGCAGGGTCAGGATGTCCATGCGGATCGAGACGTCCAGCATGGAGGTGGGCTCGTCCGCCACGAGCAGGTCCGGATCGACGGCCAGCGCCCTGGCTATCGCCACGCGCTGGCGCTGGCCACCCGACAGCTCGTAGGGCATGCGGTCGATGAATTCCTCGGCCGGCTCCAGGCCGACCGTGCGCAGCAGTTCGATGGCATGGGCGCGCACGTCGCCGGCGCGGAAGCGCCGCAGCTTCGTCAAAGGGCGCTCGACGTGGTGGGCGATGTCCCGGCTGGGATTGAGGGACTGCTTGTGGCGCAGGAGCGGACGCTCGATGTGGTGGGCGATGTCGTGAACCGGATTGAGGGAGCCGAAGGGATCCTGGAAGACCATCTGCACCCGACGGCGGTAGGCGAGGGAGGCGCGGCGGGGTTCGCGGGAGAGGACGTCCTCGCCGTCGAGCAGGATCTCACCGCCATCCGCCTGCTCGAGACGCAGGATCATGCGCGCGACGGTGCTCTTGCCGCTGCCGGACTCGCCGACGACGGCCACGGCCTCGCCCTGCTTCACCCGAAAGGAGACGTCCTCGGCGGCTGTCACGGGCGCGGCCTTGGAGAACAGCCCGCGGGCGATGAACACCTTCCGCAGATTTCGGACTTCGAGCAGCGGTGGGGCGGAACTGGACGGCGCGGTGCTCAAAATCTCCCTCCTCGTCAAAAAAGCACTTTGTTCGGTTGCCGAACATAGTGTATGATCACTCATGTCGTGTCAAGGAAACATTGCATCTCGGACCCTGAAACCAGAGTCGGACAGACGCCGGCGAGATGCAAGTTGAAGGATCGAGAGGTTGGTATCGATGACTCCGGATTCCAGGTCGAACCGTGACATGGAGACTCCCGCGCAGTTCCCGCCCTCCGGAGCGGCCGCCGAGACGCGCGCCTCCCGGGGGGGGATGGAACCCGTCGGGTCCTTCGTCACCCTGGACGGCGAGGACTACTACCGCATCGCGGACTACCACCGCCTGCGGCCCTTCCTCATGAGCCTCACCAGCGACACGGACCTGTGGATGTTCGTCACCTCCGGCGGGGGTCTCACCGCCGGGCGGGTCGATTCCGACGGAAGCCTGTTTCCCTACGAGACGGTGGATCGTCTCCACGACGGCCATCACCACACGGGTCCGGTGACCCTAGTGCGCGTGCTGCGCGACGGCGAACCGCCTCTGCTGTGGCGGCCCCTGTCCGAGAGCTCCGCGGAGACCCATCGCGTCGAGCGCAACCTCTTCAAGAACGCCATCGGCAATCGTCTCGTCTTCGAGGAGATCAATCGCGATCTCGGACTCGTCTTCCGGTACCGATGGTCGCCGAGCGACGACTTCGGCTGGGTCCGTCGAGCGAGCATCGAGAACCTCGGCCGGGACGCGGCCCGGATCGAGATCCTCGACGGTTTCCGCAACCTCCAGCCCTTCGGCGTTTCCAAGGCGATGAACCAGCAGACCAGCAACCTGGTCGACGCCTACAAGAAGAACGAGATCGATCCGGCCACGCAGCTGGGGGTCTACTCCATGACGGCCGGCATCTCCGACCGGGCCGAAGCGCTCGCCATGCTGCGCGCGAACACCGTATGGCATCACGGCCTCGAGGATTGTCGCATCCACCTGTCCGGCGATGCCATCGGCGCCTTCCGCCGTGGAGAAGATCTGCCCACGGAGAACATCCTCAACGGCGCCAGGGGAAACTACCTCGTGGCCGCCACGATCGAACTTGCCGCCGGCGAGCAGCGGCGCTGGTACCTGGTGGGCGACGTCGGTCGCAGCCATGTGGATATCGCCGACCTGCGCGCGCGGCTGCGGGCGCGGGCCGATCTCGCACAGGCGATCGAGGCCAGCCTCGACGCGGTCGACCTGAACCTGCTCCGCAACGTGGGCAGCGCCGACGGTCTGCAGCTCACCGGGCACACCGAGGCGTCGGTGCACCACTTCGCCAACGTCCTGTTCAACAACATGCGCGGCGGCGTCTTCGTCCGGAACAGCGACATTCCCGCCGACGATCTGGCCGAGTTCGTGACCTCCCGCAACCGCCGGGTGGCGAAGCGCTGCGGCTTCTTCCTGGAGTCGTTGCCCGAGGCCCTGCCCGTCTCGCGGCTGATCGCCGAGGCGAAGGCGACCGGCGACGCGGATCTCGAGCGGCTCTGCTTCGAGTATCTGCCGGTGCACTTCGGGCGCCGTCACGGCGACCCCAGCCGGCCCTGGAATCGATTCTCGATCAAGGTGCGCACCAGTGACGGTGAACGCGCCCTGCGCTACGAGGGCAACTGGCGCGACATCTTCCAGAACTGGGAGGCCCTCGGCGCTTCCTTCCCGGAGTTCCTGCCCAGCATCGTCGCGAAGTTCGTGAACGCCTCGACGATCGACGGCTTCAATCCCTACCGCATCACGCGGGAAGGGGTGGACTGGGAGAAGGTGGACCCGGAGGATCCCTGGAGCTACATCGGCTACTGGGGCGATCACCAGATCATCTACCTGCTCAAGTTCCTCGAGGCGATGGAGCGTCACTACCCCGGCCACCTGATGGCGCTGCTGGATCGCGACATCTTCAGCTACGCCGAGGTTCCCTACCGCCTGGCGCCTTACGAGCAGATCCTGGCGGATCCCCGCTCGACCATCGAGTTCGACGACGCACTCGACCGTCGCATCGAGGAGCGCCGCGAGCACCTCGGCGCGGACGGCAAGCTCCTGTCCCGGACCGACGGCACGATCTACCACGCCAACCTCGTCGAGAAGCTGCTGGTGACGACGCTCGCCAAGATCTCCAACCTCGTCCCCGACGGGGGAATCTGGATGAACACGCAGCGGCCCGAGTGGAACGACGCCAACAACGCCCTCGTCGGCGGCGGCGTCTCCGTGGTGACGCTCGCCTACCTTCGCCGCTTCCTGGCCTTCATGGAAGGCCTACTCGCCGACGCGAACGGCATGACCGTGATGATCTCGTCGGAGGTCGTCGACTGGTTCCGGGAGGTCGTCTCGGTGCTGGACCGCGAGCGCGACCTGCTCGAGATGGGGCAGCTCAGCGACCGTCACCGCATGCGCCTGCTCGACGGACTGGGCGAGGCCTACTCCGCCTATCGCGAGGCGGTGTACGGGCGCGGTTTCTCGGGCAAGCGCAGCCTGGCCGTCCAGGAGATCCAGGGGCTCTGCCGTATCGGACTGGACTACCTGGGCCGCGGACTGCGCGCGAACCGCCGCGAAGACGGTCTCTACCACGCCTACAACCTCCTGGAGATCCAGGGCGACGGAGAGGGCGCGGCCCTGGTGCATCTCGAGGAGATGCTCGAAGGCCAGGTGGCGGCGCTCAGCTCGGGCCTGCCCGACGCCGACGAGGCGCTCGGAATCCTGAACCGCCTCTACGAGAGCCCTCTCTACCGGGCCGACCAGAACAGCTTCCTGCTGTATCCCGAGCGCGTGCTGCCGGGCTTCCTGGAGAAGAACGTCGTGCCGGACGCGAAGGCGGAGTCCCTTCCGCTCCTCCGCGATCTGATGGCCGTGGGCGACGGACGGATCATCGCCAGGGACGCCGCCGGCGCTTGCCGCTTTCACGGCGACTTCCGCAACGCCAAGGACCTGGCCGCGGCCCTCGACACGCTCCGGGCGGACGATCGCTGGCGCGAGGCCGTCGAGCGCGATCGTCGGGATGTGATGGAGCTGTTCGAGTCGGTGTTCCGGCACCGCGCCTACACGGGGCGCTCGGGCGCCATGTACGGCTACGAGGGGCTCGGTTGCATCTACTGGCACATGGTCGCCAAGCTCCTGCTCGCCGTGCAGGAGATCCTCCAGCGCGAGGAGCGGGAGGGCAGCAGTTGCGAGGAGCGCGCTCCCTTGACCCGCATGTACTACCGCATCCGCTCGGGGCTGGGCTTCGAGAAGAGCGTGGCCGAGTACGGCGCCTTCCCGATGGATCCCTACTCCCACACCCCGCCAGACGGCGGCGCCAGGCAACCGGGCATGACCGGCCAGGTGAAGGAGGAGATCCTCACCCGCCTCGGCGAGCTGGGGCTCCGCGTCGAGCACGGCGCGCTGCGCTTCCGGCCCTCTCTGCTCCGGTCCGAGGAGTTCCTGAGCGGGGCGAAGCGCTTCCGCTACATCGACATCGACGGCGTAGATCGGAGCATCGAACTGAGCGCCGACAGTCTCGTCTACACCTATTGCCAGGTGCCGGTGGTCTACGAGAAGGTGGAGGGGAAGGCGAGCATCCGCCTGCACGGGGTCGACGGTTCGGTATCCGAGATCGTTGGGCTCGACCTGGACGAGGAGACGAGCCGGCGCATCTTCGCGCGCGACGGAGAGATCCGTCGCATCGACGTGGCGATTCCCGCCGGCAGCCTCTGTCGCTTCTGATCCGGGGGACGGCGCCTACTTGATCAGCACCACGCGCCGCGTCGCGCGCAGACCCTCCGCCCTCAGGCTGCACAGGTAGACGCCGGAGGCCAGCGCGTGTCCGCGCGCGTCGCGGCCGTCCCAGTTCACCGCGTGAGATCCCGCCTCGAGGTATCCATCCACCAGCACGCGCAGACGCCGTCCCGCGATGTCGTGGACGGCCACTTCGACATGCGCGTTCCGGAAGAGCTCGTAGCGCAGGCTCGTACTCGGATTGAAGGGATTGGGACCGGGGGCCAGCAGCCGGGCGACGGGCCGGGGGAGCGCGCCTCCGGGGCCCTCCCCGGCGGCGGTGGATCCCTGAGGAATGAAACGGAAGTCGTCCATGACGACCTCCTGGTCCGCGGCCGGATTCGCCGTGACCCGCCACAGGTTCATGTGCACGCGCGGCTGCTCGGGCCGCGGGACATGCACGCCCGTGTAGGTCCAGGCGTGCACCAGGGTCTCGGGCGTCTCGTCGTGGGGCCCTCCGCGCCAGCTCCTGAACTCCACGCGGTCAGGCAGCCAGCGGAAGGCGTGGCTCGCCAGTTCTCCCGGCGCGTAGGTGACGTCGAAGCGATTCATGTTGCTCGGCCAGTCCCAGGGCTGAACGACGAACTGCGCGATCTCCCGGCCCGGATCGCCCCAGCGGCTGAACTCCACGTCGATCTCGTTGGCGGGATTCCACCATATCTGTTCCTCGTCCCAGCAGGGCGGATACTGCCAGAGAAAGAGGCCGAGCACCGCGTGAGGGTCGAGCAGATCGAGCCGGCCGCGCGTGGTGAAGATGTAGTCGCCGTAGCCCATGGCGTCCTCCAGGACGACCTCCGTGCTGTACCACGAGCCCCCGCGGTTCATGATGGTGAGGTGAAGGTCGCCCGCGCCGTCGACCCACACCGAGGTCTCGTCGTCGGCGAAACTGTTCGGACCGGGTCCGTACCATCCCGGCCCCTTCACGCGCCAGCTTCGCTCGGCGAACTCGAGCACGCGGCCGCCGGGGAAGTCGTTCCACTGCAGCTCGTCCATGGTGGGCGAGGAGAGGCTGTGGCAGGCGACCCGGTCGAAGAGCACTTCGGCGATGGAGCCGCTCGGATCCTGCAGCAGGCCCAGCAGCACGTGGATGGACGCGGTGCCGGCCGGGGCCGGATCGCTGACGAAGTCGAACTCCAGATAGGTGTCGGTGGGTGAGCCGGAAGCGGCCGCGGCGTGGGACTGGTAGTCGATCATAGCCCCGGCGGCGTCGCGCCACTCGACGTTCACCAAGGCCTTGGAGTCATGGGTCAGGGGCATGCCCGAGGCGTGGCGCACCAGGCCCGTCACCTCCCAGCTCTCGCCGGGCTGGCCGTCCAGGCGCTGCCAGTAGGCGGAGACCGCCCAGCTTCCCCAGCTCGGACCCTCGAGACGGGCCGCCTGCTGGCCGTGACCGGCCGGGCCCGTGACGCCGACGATTCCGAACTGCTCCCAGCCGCCGAACACCGGCGCGCCGCCGCCGTCGATCTCGAAGCTGGGATTGGACAGCATGCACAGGGCGCCGGCGGGGTCGGCGGAGCCGATCGACCCGAGCAGCAGGAGGAGGGCGACGAACGGGCGGGCCAGGCGGCGGATCATCCGGTTCTCCGGTATCGTTTCGGGGGGACCCGACATCGAACTCGACGAGCCGACGTGCGTAATGCCAAGCAATTGTACGACATGCGCGTGATGGCCTCAAGGCGGGCCAATGTCCGGTTCGAGGCGACCGCCCACCCAGGCCCATTCTTGACACTCCGGCAGGCCGGTGATACCTTGCCGTCGCCCGCCACCATGGGCCCGGTCTCCGGGCAGCTTGTGCCCCTCACGAGGCATTGAATGGCAAGGGATTCCCACGTTCCGCCCCCAGACCCCGGCATCGATCCGATGCTGGACGTCCACCTGAAGGGACAGGTCGAGCGGGCGCATCCATCGTATCCCGATGCGGCAGGGCAAATCGACGACTACGAAGTGCGATGAGAAAGAGAGAGCGAAAGGCTCGGAAACCCAAGCAGAGGCGGTGAGCGTGAAGATCCACGAATACCAGGCCAAGGAGCTGTTCAAGCGCCAGGGGATCCCCGTGCCCGACGGCCATGCCGTGAGCACGCCCGAGGAGGCGAAGCAGCGCGCGCGGGAGCTGGGCGCCACGGTGGTCGTGAAGGCCCAGGTGCTGGTTGGCGGCCGCGGCAAGGCGGGCGGCGTCAAGCTGGCCGAGACGCCGGACGAGGCGCGCGACAAGGCCGACGCCATCCTCGGCATGGATATCAAGGGGCTCACCGTGAAGAAGCTCCTCGTCACCAAGGCCGTGGACATCGAGAAGGAATACTACCTGGGCATCGTCCAGGACCGCGCGGCCCAGAAGGCCACCCTCATGGTGTCGGCCGAGGGCGGCGTGGACATCGAAGAGGTCGCCGCGAACACCCCCGAGCTCATCATCAAGCACTCCATCGACCCCGTGGCCGGTCTCTCGGGCCACGAGGCGCGACAGGTGGCCTTCCAGGTGACGGGCGGCCGGGTGGCCCTGAAGATGGCCTCCATCCTGGTCAAGCTCTGGGCCGCCTACTCCGCCAGCGACTCGAACCTGGCCGAGATCAACCCCTTGGTGGTGACGCCGGACGGCGAGGTCTGGGCCGTCGACGGCAAGATGAACTTCGACGACAACGCGCTCTACCGCCAGCAGGAGATCGCCGGCTGGCGGGATCCGGACGAGACCACGCCCGAGGAGGACGAGGCGCGCCTCGCCGGCCTCAGCTTCGTGAAGCTCGACGGGTCCGTCGGCTGCCTGGTGAACGGCGCCGGGCTGGCCATGGCCACCATGGATCTGGTGCAGCACTACGGCGGCACGCCGGCCAACTTCCTGGACATCGGCGGCAGCTCCCACCCGGACAAGGTGGTGAAGGCGCTGGACATCATCACCAGGGACAAGAACGTGAAGGCGATTCTCTTCAACATCTTCGGCGGCATCACGCGCTGCGACGACGTGGCGCGCGGCATCATCGAGGCCAAGGCCAAGAGCGACATCGACCTGCCGGTCGTCGTGAGGCTGGTGGGCACCAACGAGACCGAGGCCCGCGAGCTGCTGAGCGAGACCGACCTGGTGTCGGCCGAGACCATGGACGAGGCCGTCGAGAAGGCGATCGCCCTGGCCCAGGGAGGCGCGGCATGAGCATTTTCATCGGCAAGCACACGAAGCTGGTGGTGCAGGGCATCACCGGCCGCGACGGCGGATTCCACACCCAGGCGATGATCGCCTACGGCACCCAGGTGGTGGCGGGCGTGACGCCGGGCAAGGGGGGACAGGAGGCCTTCGGCGTTCCCGTCTACGACACGGTGGCCGAATCGGTGGAGAAGGCGGGCGCCAACGCCAGCGTGATCTTCGTGCCGGCCGGAGTGGCCGCCGACGCGGTGCTCGAGGCCGTCGACGCCGGCGTGGAGACGGTGATCTGCATCACCGAGGGCATCCCCGTCCGCGACATGAACGCCGTGATGCCCCGCGTGCGGGACGCCGGCGTGCGCCTGATCGGCCCCAACTGCCCCGGCGCCATCAGCCCGGGTCGGTGCAAGGTGGGCATCCTGCCCGGCAACATCGTGGCGCCCGGCAAGGTGGGACTCGTAAGCCGTTCGGGAACCCTCACCTACGAGGTCGTTCACCAGCTCACCCAGGCGGGCCTGGGCCAGAGCACCTGCATCGGCATCGGGGGCGATCCCGTGATCGGCACCAACTTCATCGACTGCCTCCGCGGCTTCCAGAACGACGACGAAACGGAAGCGATGGTGATGATCGGCGAGATCGGCGGCACCGACGAAGAGGAGGCCGCCGATTTCATCCAGTCCGAGGTCACGAAACCGGTGGTGGCCTTCATCGCCGGACAGACCGCCCCTCCGGGCAAGCGCATGGGGCATGCCGGGGCGATCATCTCCGGCGGCAGCGGCACCGCGGCCGAGAAAATCGAGAAGCTCGGTTCCGTCGGCGTGCCGGTGGCGGGGATTCCCAGCCGGATCGTGCCGATGCTCCAGGAGATCTACAAGCCTTAACCAGTTGAAACAGGAGTTCTTATGAGCCAGACATACCTCATGATCAAGCCGGAGCTCGTGGCCGATCAGACCATCGGCGAGATCATCGCCATTCTGACGGCCAACCGCTTCAAGGTGCTCGGCCTCGAGATGAAGAAGCTCACCGGCGAGCAGGTGGCGGAGTTCTACGTGGAGCACGAGGGCAAGCCCTTTTACGGCGAGCTGATCGAGTACATCACCAGCGGCCCCGTGGTGGCCATTCGGCTGGAGAAGGAGAACGCGGTCAAGGACTTGCGCACGCTGGTGGGGGCGACGAACCCCGCCGAGGCGTCGCCGGGCACCATCCGCTACCTCTTCGGCCGCAGCCTCCAGAACAACGGCGTTCACGCGAGCGATTCGGATCCTTCGGCCGAGCGCGAGCTGGGCATCATTTTCGGCGCCTGATCCGGGCGTCCACACGATGACGGCGCGGGATCCCGCCGGCGGGGTTCCGCGTTCGTCGTGTCCGTGGAAGGCCTTGACAATGAGCAAGTTCGGTTCTATTATGCTCCATCTTTTCCGGGTTTCGGTCGACCCATGAAAATCCTTCTCAGCAGCGTCAAGGAAAGCCGAAAGACTTTCCGACTCGAGTCGCCTCTGCGACTTGATGGGCTGGAGGAGCGGGCCGAAGAGGGCCAGGTCGCGGTGACCGTGGTCGTCGATCCGGTCGGCGATCGCTGGGTCCTCGAGGCCGAGGTGAGGGGAACCTTCCCCTTCCGCTGCGATCGCTGCCGACGGCTGTTCGACGGCGAGCTCGAGGGCGACTTCCGCCTGATCGTGCTGGCCAAGGCGGTGAGCGGCATCGAACCCGGAGACGACGCGGCGGTCGTCCTGCTTCCCGCGGGAAGCCAGGAACTGGACATCCGCGAGCAGGTGATCGAGGCCCTCTGGCTCGACCTGCCGATACAGCTTGGATGCGATGCCGAGGGCGACGAAACCTGCCCGGGGCATGGCGAATCGGAAGTTCCGGAAGAGAATCAGGCGAAGGAGGCGGCCGAGACCGCCATCGATCCCCGCTGGGGTCCCCTCGCCAATTTGAAGCAGCAGATGGAGGCGGGTCCCGACAGCAGGGACACCGCCGAGGAAGAGCAAAGAGAGGATTGAGGATGGCCGTCCCCAAGAAACGTAAGTCCCGCTCCCGTTCCCGGATGACCCGCGCGGTCTGGCTCGCCAGCGCCCGCACGCCGACCCTGGTCCGCTGCAAGCACTGCGGCCAGATGAAGCCCAGCCATCGGGTCTGTCCCGACTGCGGCTGGTACGCCGGACGCCAGGTTCAGACGGTCGAAGCGGATTAACGCGGCGTGAAGGTCGCACTGGATGTGATGGGAGGCGACCACGGGCCTTCCGTCCTCGTGCGCGGAGCCCTCAAGGCTCGCCGCGAGCTGGAACATGCCCCGGAGATCAGCCTCTACGGCGATCCCGGGGCGATTCGTGCTGTACTCGAGGAGGAGGGCGAGAGCCCGGACCTCTTCGAGATCGTTCCCACCACGGAGACGATCGAGATGCACGAAGCGCCGGCGTCGGCCGTGCGCAAGAAGAAGGACTCGCCCATTGCCCGCGGCATGACCGACCTGAAGGCCGGACTCGTCAGCGGCATCGTGAGCGCGGGTTCCACGGGAGCCATGGTCGCCGGAGCATTGCTCTACGCGGGCCGTCTGCCCGGCGTGCTGCGGCCGGCCATCGCCACTTGGTTCCCCAACAAGAAGGGCGGGCACGTCCTGCTCGACGTGGGCGCCAACTCCGACAACAAGCCGGAGCACCTGGCGCAGTTCGGCGTCATGGGGCAGCTCTTCGCCGAGGCGGTCCTGGGCCGCGACAAGCCGCGTGTGGGGCTGCTCAACATCGGCGAGGAGAGCAGCAAGGGCAGCGAGCTCTATCAGAAGAGTCACGAGCTCCTCAGCCGAGCGCCCATCGATTTCGTCGGAAACGTCGAGGGACGCGACATGATGAACGGCAAGGCCGACGTGGTGGTCTGCGACGGCTTCACCGGCAACGTGGTGCTGAAGCTGGCCGAAACGATGGTCGGTTACACGACGAAGCTCCTCATGGGGCACATGAAGGAGAGCGTCTTGAGCAGCTTCGCCGGCAAGATGGGCGCGCTGTTCATGCGCGGTGGGCTGCGCGAGGGCCAGAAGCGGATTCGCAAGGACCTGGACTACGCCGAGCACGGCGGCGCTCCCCTGATGGGCGTGGCCGGCAGCGTCATCATCGCCCACGGCAAGAGCAATGAACTCGCCATCATGAACGCCATCCGCACCGCCGTACGCTTCCAGGAACTGCACACCATGGAACGGTTGGAAGACTTGCTGAAGAACCTGCAGGGAGCCAGTCTTGGAGCTTAAGCACGTACGGATCGCCGGCACCGGCCGCGCCGTTCCCGAGAAGATTCTCACCAACGAAGATCTCAGCCGCATCGTCGACACGAGCGACGAGTGGATCACCTCGCGCACGGGCATCAAGACCCGGCACATCGCCGAGGACAGCGAGTTCAACAGCGACTTCGCCTCCGAGGCCTGCCGGCAGGCTCTCGACGCGGCGGGCTGCGAGGCCGCCGACGTCGACTTCATCATCATCGGCACCGTGACCGGCGACTTCATCTTCCCGAGCACGGCCTGCGTGGTGCAGGAGAAGATCGGAGCGCGGATAGCCGCGGCCTGGGACCTGTCCGCGGCCTGCAGCGGATTCCTGTACGGCCTGGCCCAGGCGCGGGCGCTTCTGGCCACCGGCCAGGGTAAGCGCGCGCTGGTGGTGGGGTCGGAGATCCTCACCCGACTCACCAACTGGAAGGACCGCTCCACCTGCGTCCTGTTCGGCGACGGCGCCGGCGCCGTGTTGATGGAGGCCTGCGACGAGTGCGATCAGGGAGTCCTCTCCACGGTGACCCACAGCGACGGTCGCCTGGTCCACCTGCTCAACGCCCCCGAGGGCGGCACCGCCTCGCCCGTGACCGAGGAGACCTTCGGCCAGGGCGGCGACAAGATCACCATGAAGGGCAACGAGGTCTTCAAGCACGCGGTCCGGAACATGGGCGGCGCCGCGATGGAGGCCCTCGAGCTCGCGGGAGTCGCGGCCGACAAGGTGAAGCTGTTCATTCCGCATCAGGCGAACACGCGGATCATCGACGCCATCTCGAGCCGTCTGACGATTCCGGTGGATCGCGTCTACGTGAATATCCAGGAGTACGGCAACACCAGCGCCGCCTCGATTCCCATCGCCCTGGACGAGGCCCGTCGAGGCGGGATCATCGGACCGGGAGACCATGTTCTCATGGCAGCCTTCGGGGGCGGCCTTACCTGGGGCGCTTCGCTGATCCGTCTCTGATCGCAGGGCGCCGCCGAGGCGCCGCCACGAACTCGAGGAAGGAGCCGACAACGTGTCCGTATCGATCCGTCTGCCCATGATCTTTCCCGGCCAGGCTTCACAGTTCGTGGGCATGGGCGCCGATCTCTACGCGGGGGACGCCCCCAGCCGCGAACTCATCGACGCGGCCGAGGAGCGCCTCGGGCTGCCCCTGAAACGACTCTGCTTCGAGGGTCCCCTCGAGGAACTCACCGAGACGCGCCACGCGCAGCCGGCCATCCTGCTCATGAGCCTCGTCTGTCAGGGCTACCTGGCGCGGCGGGGCGTTGCGCCCTCGGTGGTGGCGGGCCACAGCCTGGGCGAGTACAGCGCCCTCGTGGCGGCGGGGGTCGTCGATCCCCTGCGCGCGCTCGAACTGGTCGCGCTGCGAGGCAAGCTCATGTTCGCGAGCGGCGAGGCCACTCCCGGCACCATGGCCGCGGTCATGGGCCTGGATCGCGAGGCCGTCGAGCGCTGCTGCGTCGAGGCGTCGGGCAGCGAAGTGCTGCAGCTGGCGAACATCAACAGCCCCGAGCAGCTCGTGATCAGCGGGGCGGTGGAGGCCGTGAAGCGCGGCATGAGCGCCTGCGAGGCCGCCGGCGCCAAGAAGGTGGTGCCGCTCACGGTCAGCGGCGCCTTCCACTCCGAGCTCATGGCGACGGCCGCCGAGGAACTGGGCGAGGTCCTCCGGGCCACCGGGTTCGGCGAGGCTTCGGCTCCGGTGGTGCCCAACGTCACGGCGAGCCCGACCCGCGACGGCGACGAGTTGCGACAGCTGCTCATCGACCAGCTCACGCGCCCCGTGCTCTGGGTCGACTCCATGCTCGCCCTGCGGGGCGTCGACGAGAGTCCGATTCTCGAGGTGGGACCGGGCAAGGTGTTGATGGGGCTGATGCGCAGGATCGATCGCGGCGGCAAGGTGACTCCGCTGGGCACCCTGGAGAGCCTCGATCGCTGGCTGGACGGCATGGAGGCGAAGGGAGGCAGCGCATGAGCGAGATCTACGAAGGCAAGCTGGCCCTGGTCACGGGCGGCACCCGGGGCATCGGCCTCGGTATCGTGAAGGCCCTGGCGGACGCGGGCTGCAAGGTCGCGCTCGTCGGCAGCAGCGCCGAACGGGGCGAGGCGGCGGCGGCGGCGCTCGAGCGGGGCGAGCAGGTGCGCGGCTACGGCTGCGACATCGCCGACGGCGAGGCGGTGACCGCCACCGTCGAGAAGATCCGCGGCGAGATGGGCGAGGTGGACTTTCTCGTCAACAACGCTGGGCTGACCCACGACAATCTCTTCGCGCGCATGAAGACGGAAGAGTGGCAGCGCGTCCTCGACGTGAACCTGGGCGGCGCCTATCATTTCTGCCGCGCCCTGACGCGCCCCTTCATGAAGCGGCGCGCCGGCGGCATCGTGAACATCACGAGCGTGGTGGGCCAGACCGGCAACGCCGGACAGGTGAACTACGCGGCCAGCAAGGCGGGGCTGATCGGCTTCACCAAGAGCCTGGCCAAGGAGCTGGCGCCCCGGCACATCACCGTGAACGCGGTGGCTCCGGGGTTCATCCAGACCGACATGACCGATGCCCTGGACGACACGGTGAAGGAGGGCCTCTTGGCCTCCATTCCCCTTGGCGTTCTGGGCGATGTGGAAGATATCGCCGCGGCGGTGCTCTTCCTGCTGGGCCCCGGAGCACGCTACATCACCGGTCAGGTGATCGGCGTCAACGGCGGCATGGCGATGTGAGGTTCGTTTCCATTTGACACGAGGGGCGACGATCCCCTAGTCAGGGGTCAAATCGCAACCGGGGAGCGGAGAGCTCTCCGATGATCAACCAGGAGGTTGTATCCATGGCATCGATCGAAGAACGCGTACACCAGATCATCGAGAAAGAGCTGGGCGTCAACCCCGAGCAGATCACCGAAGAGGCCTCCTTCATCGAGGACCTGGGCGCGGACTCGCTGGACACCGTCGAGCTCGTGATGGCTTTCGAGGAGGAGTTCGGCATGGAGATCTCGGACGAGGACGCCGAGAAGCTCACGAACGTCAAGGCCGTCGTGGAATATCTCAAGGCCACGGTTTCCGAGGCGTAGCTTGAGTTCAAGCGTCTCGCCGCTCGGGCGAGGCGCAGGTTTGCGGGAGGCAAGCATGGAGCGCCGTGTCGTCATTACCGGAATGGGCATGATCAGCCCCGTGGGCGTGGGCCGCGAGGCCTGCTGGACCGCCCTGCTCGAGGGGAAATCCGGAGCCGGTCAGATCACCGCCTTCGACACCGAGGCCTTCTCCGTGAAGATCGGTGCCGAGGTCAAGGACTTCGATCCGGGTGAGATCGTCGATCTCAAGGAGCGGAAGAAGACCGACCGCTACGCCCAGTTCGCGCTGGTCGCGGCGGAGGAGGCGCTGGGCCAGGCCGGGTTCCTCGAGGAACCGCCCGACGGCGAGCGCACCGGTGTGATCATCGGCTCGGGCATCGGCGGCATGTGGAGCTTCGAGAACAACCACCGCGCCCTCGTGGAGCGGGGTCCTCGTCGCGTGAGCCCCTTCTTCATTCCGATGATGATCGGCGACATCGCCTCCGGGCTCGTCTCCATGCGTCACCAGTACCGCGGACCCAACTACGGCGTGGTCTCCGCCTGCGCGACGGGCGCCCACGCCATCGCCGACGCCACGCTGCAGATCAAGGCCGGCCGGGCCGACGTCATGGTCTGCGGCGGCGCCGAGGCCACGATATCGCCCATGGCCCTGGCGGGCTTCGGCAACATGAAGGCCCTGTCCACCCGCAACGACGATCCCACGCGCGCCAGCCGTC
Source organism: uncultured bacterium (assembly GCA_964399495.1). Lineage (GTDB taxonomy): Bacteria > Krumholzibacteriota > Krumholzibacteriia > JACNKJ01 > JACNKJ01 > CAYNQX01. Next base: position 43,144 of record CAYNQX010000001.1, on the reverse strand, counting down.
CTTTCGACGCCGAGCGGGACGGGTTCGTCATGGGGGAGGGCGCCGGCGTTCTCGTGATCGAGGACTACGAGCACGCGAAAGCGCGCGGCGCGACGATCCTCGCCGAGGTGCTCGGCGCGGGTCTGACGGCGGACGCTCATCACATCACGGCGCCGGACCCCGAGGGACGCGGTGCCAGCACGGCCATGCGGATGGCGATGGCCGAAGGCGGCCTCGATCCGAAGCAGGTCGGCTACGTGAACGCCCACGGCACCAGCACGCCCTTCAACGACCGCATCGAGACCCTGGCCATCAAGAAGGCCTTCGGCGAACATGCGGGCGATCTGAAGGTGAGCAGCACCAAGTCCATGACCGGACACCTGCTCGGCGCGGCCGGTGGCCTCGAGGCCGCCATCAGCACGATGGTGCTCTCGGACGGACGGATTCCGCCCACCATCAACTACGAGAACCCCGACCCCGATTGCGATCTGGACTACGTTCCGGGTACCGCCATCGATCACGACGTGGAGGCCGCCATCAGCACCTCCCTTGGCTTCGGCGGCCACAACATCGTGCTTCTGCTGGGCAAAGCCCCGTCGGAACGCTAGTCGGAAACGAGGCGACGCGGATGCGCGCATGGTTTCGCAAGCTGTTCCCCGGGAAGCAGTTCCCCGAGCTCTCGCCGGAGGAGAGCCGCGCGCTGTCCGAATTCCAGCAGCGCCTCGGTTACAGCTTCAAGGATCAGGAACTGCTCTTCCTCGCGCTCACGCATCGCTCGTTCGCCTTCCAGGAGGGGATGGAGCGTTTCGCGAGCAACGAGCGGCTGGAGTTCCTGGGCGACGCCGTCCTCGGGCTCAGCATCAACGAAGCGCTGATCCGTGAGTTTCCCGAACAGAACGAGGGCAACCTCACCAAGCTCAAGAGCCTGCTCGCGAGCCGGGTCGTGCTGTCCGCGGTGGCAGGGGATCTGGAGCTCGGCGCCGTTCTGCGGCTGAGCGGCAACGAGGAGGAGAGCGGCGGCAGGGATCGCGATTCGATCCTGGCCGACGCCTTCGAGGCCGTGCTCGGCGCGATCTACCTGGACGGGGGCCTGGAGCCCGCCGGCAAGATCGTCGGCGACCTGCTCCTCGCCCGCAAGGAGGAGTTTCAGGCCGACGAGAGCCACCAGAACTACAAGTCGATCCTGCAGGAGAAGGTACAGTCCGTCTACAAGTCGCCGCCGCGCTATCGCGTCGAGGCGACCCACGGACCCGACCACTCCAAGGACTTCGAGGTGGAGGTGCTGGTGCAGGGCGAGGTGCTCGGCCGTGGCCACGGCCGCAGCAAGAAGGACGCCGAGCAGGACGCCGCTCGCGAAGCGCTTCATCGCTTCGGCACGGACTGATCGCCGCGTCCGATTCCGATATTTCCTTGACGGAACCCCTTCCTCTTCGACAAGCTTTGTGAAATCAAGGATCGGCACCTCGCCGACGTATAGCCGATGAGGATGCGACGTGAGCGCTAGCAAGCTGGGCCAGAACGTCCTGGTCCTCGACGCGGGCTATCAGCCCGTGAACATCATCAGCGCCCGGCGCGCCATGGTTCTCCTCGTCAGTGGACGGGCCGTGGCCGTGGAGAAGTCCGACCATACCATCCGCTCCGCCCGTCAGGAGTGGGAGCTGCCGCGGATCATCCGGCTCTTCATCTCCATCGCGCACAGGGTCTATCGCGTGGTCAGGGTGCAGCTGAACCGCCGCAATCTGTTCGCGAGGGACCGGTTCTCCTGCCAGTACTGCGGAAGCGAGATGGGCCCCTTCACGATCGACCACGTCATGCCGCGAAGTCGAAGATCGGCGGAGTTCCCCGACGGCGGACCGACCACCTGGGAGAACTGCGTCACCTGCTGCGTGAAGTGCAATCACATCAAGGGCAATCATCTGCCGCACGAGGCGGGCATGCGTCTGCGCAACGTGCCCAAGGAGCCCCGCTGGCTGCCGCCGCTCCTCTTCCGCCGCTACCTCGGCGACGGCATGCACCAGAGCTGGGAAGCCTACCTCTACCAGAAATGAATCCGATGCGATCAGCCCAAATCATCGGGGGCCTGGCCCTCATGGCGATGTTGTCCGCGCTAACGGCGCCGCCCCTGTTCGCGCAGGTCGATGCCAAGCCACTGAATCAGGTTCGATTCCAGACCTGGGGCGAGGACTCCCTCGAACTCGTCGGCACGTACTATCCCGCGCCGGAGAGCGACCTTCCCGTGGTCCTGCTGCTCCACGACCGAGGCGTGCCGGCCGCGGATCTCGTGCCCCTGGCCCGCGCTCTGGGAAGCGAGGGGATGACGGTGTTCCTGCCCCAGTTGCGCGGCGAGGGCGCGAGCGTCGTGGCGAGGGGCCGCCCCGTGACGGCCGCCGGAAGCTGGACGCGGAAGCAGAGCTCCCTGATGGTCCGCGATCTTGCGGCGATCACGCATTTCGCCGACAGACAGCCCACGTTGAGCGGACTTCCGTGGATCCTGGTCGCGGAAGGGGAATCGGTGGGAGTGGCGCTCGAGCTGCTGGTCGTTGACGATCGCTTCAAGGGGGCGATGCTGCTCTCGCCGAGCCCGGCGGGCCCTCTGGATCCCGAGCATCTGGCGGCGGCAGCGCCGCTGGTTCTTCTGGCCTGCGATCAGGATGAACAGGCCGTCGAGGCGTTGCGCGCGCTCTACGGGCAGCTGCCCAGGGAACGACGGCGCATGGAGCTCATGCCCTGCCGCAGTCGCGGGGCCCGCATGCTCGAGTGGGTGCCGGGTCTCACCACGCAGGTCGTCACCTGGGCGCTCGCGACGGGCGGGCCCTGAATCCGGACGCCCCGCAGCGCAAGAGAGGAAAAATCCCCTTGCCCGGGCTCCGGCCATTCCCTACTATCCCCGGGAGCCCCACGTAAGCGGAAACCTCATAACGATACGGGTTTCCCGGTTTCCATTTCGCGAAGAGGTCCAAGACCATGAAGCAGCGTTTCCAGCTTCTGCTGGCGATGACGGCTATCGCCCTGGCCATCATACTGGGCGCATGTACCGGTGAAGAGAGCACGGTGACCGGGCCCGATGGTTCGGCCCTGTCGCCCCTGAGCAGCGACTTCTTCCCGCTGGCCGTGGGTAACTGGTGGGAGTTCGTGCGGGCGGAGTCGGGTGTCTTCAGTCCCGATACCACCCTCGACTACTACGACCAGGATCTCCCCGGCGCCTACACGCGCTGGGACTGCGTCGAAGGCGGTGCAGAGAGCGACCTGATCCTGCAGGGGCTCACGACGAGCGGACCCGATGGCGGGGGCGTCGTCGAACACTACCTGGATCTGTGGATCGACCAGGCCGGCTCCGGCTTCGAGTTCGTCGGCGAGGACACGCTGGCCGCCACCGACAGCAGCGTCGTCTTCCTGGACGCCGCGCCCTACGGCTGGATCCGCTTCGGGCAGCTCCGCTGGGAGCACGAGATCGCCGACTACTCCTTCGACTCCCTGAGCGTGAACTACGACGGCGACGAGCAGGGCATGGTCGACCTGAACGAGGCCCTGGGCTTCGATTTCGAGCGGATGATCTACGACGGTTCCAGCCAGCCGGGCAACATCCCCTGGGACCCCTCCGACGTGGACTACGACACCTACCTCGACGGCATCCGCAAGGTGCGCTTCGTGGCCGAGGTAATCGCCGAAGAGGACTTCGCCTACGGCGACTTCGGCGCGGCGGCCGACTCGCTGTTCCCAGAGCTCGTGGGCGTCGAGTTCCAGGGCTGCCGTTGGGTCCGGTTCAGCCTGGAGGCCGACATCTTCCTGAGCAATCAGCGCGATCCCAACTCGGAACCCGGCCAGAGCGCCATTCCCGAAGAGTACATCGCCAACCGCTCCCGCGACGACCTGGCGCGCCTGGACCTGGGCATGCTGCTGCTCTCGCCCGAGGTCGGCCCGGTGATCGTCGTGACCTACGCGGATCTCGACAAGCAGCTCAAGGTGGGCGACTACGAGGACGATTCGGTGGTGTTCCAGCCGGACCTCACCCAGTACGACTTCCTGGTGGACTCCAACCTGATGCCTTAGGCCCGATGCCCTAGGCATCGTCGGCGGGCTCGTCCTCGCAGGGTAGAAACACGGAGCGGTCGCGGAGAAGATCCGCGGCCGCTCTTTCGAATTGGGGGATATCCGAGGGGGGCAGAGCGACGATCCAGTGGACGCGCTCGTCGTAGTCGCTGCTCAGCAGACGCCCGGCGAGGCGTTCGAGGAGGGAGCGCAACACCGGCTCGTGCTCGTAGGCGAACGAACCCCGCAGCCTGTGTCGCGTCAATCGCTCGGCCACCGGCGCGTCCGCGAGCGATGTCCTGGCCGCCTCTCCGTAGGCACGGATGAGGCCGCCCACGCCCAGCTTCGTCCCCCCGAACCAACGCAGGACCACGCAGAGCAGGTCGGAGAGTCCGGAGGACTGGAGCGCGCGAGCGATGGGCGGCCCCGCGCTGCCGCCGGGTTCGCCGGCGTCCGCGTCGCGACAGAGCGCGCGATCGGGGTGACCGAGTCGCAGCGCCCAGCAGTGGTGGCTGGCGTCGGGATGGCGGGATTCGATATCGCGCAGCAGCTCGCGAGCTTCCGCCTCGCTCGCCACGGGGTGGGAGAGGGCCAGAAAGCGCGAACCCTTCACGCGCAGTTCCGCGGAACGGGGTGAGGCCAGAGCTGGGTAGGCGTCGGGATGCATGGCATCCCTTGTAGCACGCCCCTGGGGCGCTGTCGCCCCTAGAAGCCGTAGGAGGCCGCCACGCGCAGGCTCGAGCCCAGTTCGTGGAACAGGTAGGCGCAGTCGATCTGAAGCCTGCCGCCGGTGCTGAGGTTGTGGCCGAGACCGGCTCCCAGGGTGAAGAAGCGCATGGCCTCCGCGTCCAGCCGCTGCTTCATGCCGCCCCGGATCTGAAGCAGGGAGTAGGGACGCCATTCGGCGCCCACCGCGGCCTTGTGGCTGCGCTCTTCGTCCAGCGCGATCTCCAGATCGCCTACCAGCTCGAGGATCCTGGCGCCCAGACGAAACCCCGCCGTGCAGGTGGCGGGCATGCCCTCGTGATAGCTGCCCTTCCCGGAGCTGCTCCAGTTCATGTCGCTGAGAAGCTCCTCCACGACGAGCCCGTACTTCAGGGGACCCTTTCCGCCGCTGACACCGAGGTCGATGGCAGCGCCCCAGGCGCTGCCGTCGACACCCTCGCTGTCGCCGTCCGGTCCGAAAGAGGCATGTCGCAGCTTGACGGACGCGCCCAGGGCGAATCCGCTCTCGCCGGCGAAGGTGCGTCCCGCGCCCAGCACGAGCGTGTTCTCGCGCAGGAGCGTGTCGCCGCTGGAGAGGATGCCGACGCCGAGACCGAGGCCGGGCCCCATCTTCCTCGCGCCGGCGAGGAAGTAGGAGGGAATGATGCCGAACTGCTCGGTCTGCATGGCGGTGACCTCGGTTCGGTAGAGCCGCGCCAGGCCGGCGGGATTCCAGACGATGTCCATCGCCCGCTGGCTGCCGGCGCTGCCGGCCCCGCCCATGCCCATGATGCGGGCTCCGAGTCCGATGTCCGCGAAAGCCCCCGGAATGGAACTCTGTTCCGCCGAGGCGGGAAGAGCCGTGAGCAGGACGAGCAGGATCAGGGTGGACGAGACGCGCGAGGCGCCCGAGAAACTGCGCATGATGTCGACTCCTACTTGATCAGCACGGCCTGGAGGATCTTCTCCTCCTCGCCGCTGTTGTCGTGAACACGGATGCGAACGAGGTAGCGGCCGTTCCTGGCCAGCTTCCCCGCGTCGGTGCGCCCGTCCCAGGGCAGTGAATGCTCGATGCCCACGGACAGCGCCTCCTGAACGAGGAGACGGCGCACCGGATCGCCGAGCATGTTGAAGATGGTCACGTCCACGGGGGGCGCGGCCATGTCCTGGCTGCTCAGGGTGAAGCGGATCTCCGCGCCCCCGAGCGTGGGACTGAAGGGATTGGGAGTAACGGCGGAAGAGGCCACTCCCAGCTTTGCGTTGAGCACGAGCAGGGCGTAGTCGGAGAAGTGCTCGAGTTCGCGAACCAGTCCGTCGCCCGTTCTCTGTCCCTCGAGAGCATCCCAGCGCAGGCGCTCCGGATCCCACCAGCCGAGGGCCGGGCCCTGATTGAACGCCTGGCCGGGCAGCGGCAGGATGAGCTCGGGACGACCGTTCTCATGGAACACCAACCCGTCGGGCAGGAAGTGGTAGAGCTCGCCCTCCACGCGGTAGCGGCCCGCCCGCCTCTTCACGGGGCTGGGCTCGTCGCGCTGGACGGTGATGCGCACGTTCTGCTCGACCGCGCCTTCCGGAATGGAGAAGCGAAGGCCGGCGCCGTCGTCGAGCACGCGGGCGCTGCCGGGCTCGAGCCAGGCGTAGACGCTCACGTCGCGTGAGGCCTCCAGTCCCGACGATTCGTGCAGGGCCGTGAGGGTGATCTGGCCGAAGTAGTCGGCGCGGGGTGTGAAGCGGCCCGTCGTGGCGTCGAGCTCACCCGCGTCTGCGGGGCTGAGACTCCAGACCAGGGGATAGTTCACCTGTTCGCCGGTGTCGGCGCTCTGGGTGCCGCGGAAGATGGCGCTGGCGTCGTTGTCCATCTCCTCGGCGCCGCTGATGTCGAGTTCGGCCAGCGGTGCTTCGATGAGCAGGAAGTCGTAGGGCCCCGCATCGGCGCCCTCGGCGATCACCACGATCCGCTGCCGCGGTTCGGTGAGATGACCATCCACGCGGAACAGCAGCGTGTACTCGCCCGGGGGCAAGCCCTCGAGGGCGTACTCGCCCAGACCGTTCACCGTAACGCTCACCTCGTTCGAGCTGTCGAGCGACGGAATCAGGCGCACGCGGGAATCGTCCGGCAGGGTCCAGGAGTTCTCGCTGCGGCTGGAGCTGAGGGTTCCGTAGATCCGCGCGGGCGCCGCTTCGAGGGCGACCTGACGTTCATCGCCGTCGGCCAGGACGCCTTCGACGGTGACGCCGCTCCAGCCCGGCGCGTCGGCGCTCAGGGTGTAGGGGCTGGCGACGCGAAGGTCCGTCATGATGAACGCGCCGTCGGCGTCGCTGACCGCCTGTCCGTAGTAGCCGGCCCCGTCGTCGGCCGTCAGTTCCGCGCCGGGAACGGGCAGCCCGCTGTCGGCGTCGACCACCGTGCCGCGGATCACTCCGTCGTCGGCGGCCAGGATGAACTGCAGACCGGACAGGGGCGCGACGAGCCCGGCGAGGGGATTGCTGGAGTTGGCGGAGTGGCCGGCCAGGCTGGCGCTGAGGTCGAGGCCGCGGTCGGTGGGCAGGCCCGAGAAGGCGAAGGCGCCCGTGGCGTCGCTGAGCTGCTGGGAGACGAGAAGATCTCCGTCACGTAGCTGGACGCTTGCGCCCGCCAAGGGCGCGCCGTGGTTATCGATGATGGTGCCGCTCAGCACACCGGTGAGCGCGACGAGATCGAAGTCCTGCGTGGCGTTCTCGTCCTGGGCCAGGAGCAGCTCGAGACCGATGGGCTCGAAGCCCGCCGCGTTCGCGTCGATGGTGTAACTGCCGGCGACGAGGCGCGGGAACAAGTAGTCGCCGTTCGCGTCGCTGATGGCGCTGCCGCCGCTCTCGGCGCCGGCGGCGACCAGCGCGGCGCCCGAGACCGGCGCGCCGCCTTCGTCGCGCACGGTTCCGCTCAAGGTCGCGAAACGCGCGTCCAGAACGACGTCGTGTTCGTTCACGCCCGCGGACAGCGAGAGATTCGTCTCATAGCTGGAGTAGCCCGGCTCGTCGATGCTGAGGAAGATCGAGCCCGGCTCGAGGCCCAGCTCGAAGCGTCCGGTGGCGTCGGTGTGGCCCGAGACCGACGGCCCGGGACCCTGGGCGAACACCTCCGCGCCGACGACCGGATAGCCCTGGTCGTCGACGACCAGCCCGCCCAGAACCGCGGGCTGCAGCGTGAGGTCGAAATCGTGGGTCCAGCTGCCGCCGCTGGCGAGCGTGGGGGTGACGGCCGTGTCGCCGTCGTAGCCGCTCTTGCTCACCGTCACGGTCCAGCTCGCGCCGGCGGGCAGCTGCAGAGCCCAGCTGCCGCTGAGCGCGCTGCCCGTGCTGAAGTCGCCGAGCCCGGAGCTGGCGACGATCAGGACGTCTCTGAGGCCGGCACCATCACTGCGTACCAGGCCACTGATGAGCGCGCTGGAGGGTGTGAGTTCGAGGCCGACGTCGGGCAGGCTCTGGCCGGGACCGAGGGTGAGCGGCAGGGGCGCGGAGGCTTCCATGCCCTCCTTCTCGGCGTGAAGCTGGTACTGACCGGGAGGCGCGCTGATGGTGAAAGCGCCGCCGGCGTCGCTCGTCCTGACGATGGGCTGACCGCCGGCATCGAGGATCACCGAGGCTCCGGCCACGGGGCTGCCCTCGCTGGAAACGAGGCCGCTGACGGTGGCCGCGTTGGGCCCCAGCAGGAAGTCCAGTCCGTCGATGGACTGGCCAGGAGACAGGTCGACCGTCACGGACCCGCCGGAGCTGTATCCGCTGCGCCACGCCTCGAGCGTCTGCGATCCGGCGGGAAGGGTGAGCGTGTAGCTGCCGTCCCACTCGCTCTGCGCCTCGACGCTGCCGTTGCTGATGGTGGCGCCGGAAAGGCCCTGGGAGCCGTCGCTCACCATGCCGCTCACCGTGCAGGGGTTGGCCTGGAGCTGCAGGGTGATTCCGGACTGGCTACCGCCGGGGGCGAGGACCAGCTGCAGTGGCGCGCCGGGGCTGTAGCCCTCCTTGGCGGCAGACAGGGTCCAGGTGCCCGGGGCCAGGCTGAGCTGCCAGGAGCCCTGGGGGCCGCTCGTGGTCTCCAGGGCGCCTCCGGTCTCGGGCACGGCGGTGATGGCCGCGCCTCCGACCACGCCGCCCTCGGCGGACACGAAGCCGCTGAGGATCGCGGCCTGGGCGCCCATTTCGAGAGGCGGATCGAGCGTGAGATCGGCGCCGGGGTCCAGCTGAACCGTCCGGGGAGCCGGAGAGACGTATCCCGGTTTGGTGGCGGTCACCGTCCAGGTGCCCGCGTCGAGACTGAACTGGAAGATGCCGTCGCCGCCGGTGAGCATCTCGCTGGACACGCCGTCGTCCCGCGTCACCCGGACAAGGGTCGCCACGATGGGCAGGCCGCTTTCGCTGCGCACCAGGCCGCCGAGGGCGCTGGCGTTGGCCGCGAGAACGAGATTCTCGGAGAGTTCGAGGTACTCTCCGGGCGTCACCGCGACTTCGACCGCACCGACCGGATGATAGCCGGTCTTGGACGCGGTGAGGCTCCAGGTGCCGGCGGAAACGCCAAGCTGGAAGCCTCCGCTGGCGCCGGCCTGGATCTGGCGGATCTCGCCCGTCGTGGTCTCGACCGCCGTCACGTCGGCGAAGGGCACCGGCGCCGCGCTCTCGGTTCGCACGCTGCCCGCGATCGTGGCCGGACTGGCCGGGAGCACGAGCAGGACCTCGGTGAGTTCGCCATCGGACACGGTGGCGGTGGCCTCGGCGGACTCGTATCCGTCCTTCGATGCGGCGAGATGGTAGTCGCCGGGCACGAGGTCGTCGGACCAGGTGCCGCCGCCGCCGGTGAGCACCGGCAGCGTGCTGCCGCCGCCCCCGATCGGGGTCAGCTCCACCTGGACGTGGGCGAGGGGATCAACGGCGCCGTCGCGGGTGCGGATCTTGAGTTCGCCCATGGCGATTTCGTAGGTGAACTCCTGGATGGCGCTGGTCACGCCCTGGCCCGCCTCGTCGAGGGCGAAGACCTTCCAGAGGTAGCGCGAGTCCACGAGCAGGCTGGCCGCGGGAAGGTCGAGGAGGGTCTGACCGGTGATCTGGTCGAAGACGCCGACGGCGCCCTCGCTCTCCTCGGAGTCCACGATGCGGCTCAGATAGAGGTGATAGTGGCTGGCTCCATCGACCTCGGTCCAGGTGAAGGTGACGACGTCGTCACTCAGCACGGCCGCTTCCTCGGGCAGCAGCAGCGTCGGGGGTTCGAGACCGGAGTCGTCGATCACGCCGAAGGAGGACACGCCGGCTTGGCGGAAGCTCGTGAGCGCGGGGTTGTTGCCGTAGTTGTTCAGGACGACCCAGTTGTAGATCGGGCCGGGCACGAGGGGCGGCGACGTGCCGTTCATGTCGCCAAAGAAGCCGGAAGGATCCCAGCTCCCGTATTCGGCGGAGGTCGTGGAGACGATCGCCTGCCAGATGATGTTGGCGCCGGAGATCACGGGGTCGCCGTTCTCGTCCTCGTCGATCACGATCTCCTGATCGCTGAGCAGCACATGGTAGTAGGGCACGCCCAGCACGGGCTCCCAGCCGAGCAGGGTGCTGCCCGGTTCCACCAGGCCGCCGTTCTGGGGCGCCGTCATCACGGGAGCGGTTTCCGCCTCGATGAACAGGTAGAAGGGCAGGCTGCTGTCGGTGCCGGTCAAGTCGACGAGCATCGCCACCCACACGCCGGGCGTGAGGCCCGCGGCTTGCGGCTGGAAGCTGAGTTCGCCCGGAATGCTGCTCAGCGGCGGCACCGTGGTGTCGAGCTGCGTCGGGTCGGGGCCCACCTGGAGCACGCAGGGAACCTGCTCGGACCAGGCGAGCGTGACCGTGTCCGTCGGGGCGAAGAGCTCGGTGGGGATATCCAAGGGGTTGATATCGCCCATGCCGGCCTGCGCCGACGGGGAGAAGAGCAGTGTCGCGAGGGGGAGGACTAGGCGTAGAAGCTTCAGCATTGGTGTTCTCTCCAGATCAGAATAGCAAGGTGCCGCTCAGGCGCAGGGAGGGCAGGGGCGCGGCGCTCAGCAGCGCGTCCAGCCGGAGATGTTCGGTGACCCGCTTGCCGCCCCCGATGCTGAGCAGAGGGAGGGGAAGCATGCCGAGCTCCTCGGTGTCGCCGCCCAGAACGACGCGCGGCTCGGCCAGCAGGACGCCGGTGGCCAGGGAGAAGGCCGAACTGTAGATGCCGAACTTCACGAGGGTGAGGGGCCTGAGCTCCGTGGACGCGTCCAGGTAGGAGAGACGGAAGTCACCATGATAGAGACTGCCGTCGAGACTGAAGGCCAGAGGTCCGAGAAAGCTGGCCACGCCCAGCGTGACGCTGCCGGGGAAGGCGACCTCGAGCCGGTCGTCGACGGGACTCTGGACGATCTCGGTCTCGGTAGGCTGGGAGAGCGACAGGGACGCGGGATCGATGCCGCCTTCGTCATAGGCACTGAGACGCCGGAGCTGAAGGTCGGCCTCGCCCTTGAGATCCATCGGGGCCGAGTACTGCCAGGAGAGTCCGACCGCGAGCCGGTAGTGGGGCCGCCAGCCGGCGCCGAGTCGCAGCGCCCAGGTGCCGCCCTCGTAGCGGCCGCTCAGGCTCTGATCGAGCGAATTCTCCCAGGGATCGGTGGGGTCGCCGAAGGTGAACTCCCTGCCGCCGGTGGACATGAGACCCTCGACATCGGCCAGGCCGTCGACCTGGGCCAGGCAGGAGAGAAAGTCGAAGCCGACTCCGGCCCAGACGTCGGGCAGGGGCGTGTAGCCGACGGCCGCGCTGTAGCGCTGCGCGCGCAGCCGCAGGCGCGAGCTCAGGTCGAGATCGGCGCGCATGTGCACGACCTCGCTGATGTCGCCCACCGTCTTCTCGATATCCATCCAGCTCTGGATGCCCGTGGCGAGAAGCTGCAGATCGAGTTCGAAGGCGCGGTCTACGCTGAAGGCCAGGTTGCCGTGGGAGGTCGGCAGGGCGAGACTGGCGGAACTCAGTCCGCCGGGGTGCCTCACGTCGGCGCTCGCGCGACTCGAGACGAGCACGCCGTCGTCGGCGAGCATGTCGGCGAGCATGTCGTCGTTCGCGCTGGCCAGCTCGGAGTCCAGGTCGAAGAGCGACGCGAGATCGAGTCCGAGATTCGGACCAACATCGGCCGCCAGCAGGGCGCGTCCCGTCATTCCCAGCAGGGCCGGGTTGTGCAGATGGCGTCCCGGTCCGGGATAGATGGGCGCCACCGAGGTCTGCAGTCCCGCAGCGCTCGGACCCAGTAGAGCAAGACTAGCTGCACCGAAGCTCAGATCGAGATGTCCGCCTTCGAAGTGCTGGACTTTTGCAAGATCCTCTTCAGATTGTGCAAAGACCGTCGCCGGAGCGAGGGCAATCATGAGCAACGATGAGAGGACGATGATGCTGAATCGGGTATTCATGGAAAAGTCCCTCCTGAGACAGCGAAGGGAATTGCAAGAATGTTTCCTTTGGATAACGGGAGGGCTTGGGGCGAGACAGGCGGACTGCTACACTGCCGCGTCCTTTTCCAGAGTCGAGGGAGATGAAGCATGAAGGTGCCCCAGCTGGACCTGAAGGCCCAGTACCAAGGAATCCGTGACGAGACGCGCGCCAAGGTGGACACGCTGTTCGAGGAGCAGCGCTTCATCCTGGGCGAAACCGTGAACGACTTCGAGGAGGCCATGGCCGCCTATCTCGGCGTGCCCGGATCGGTGGGCGTGGCCAGCGGCAGCGAAGCGCTGCGCATCGCCCTGGCCGTCCTCGATATCGGACCCGGCGACGAGGTGCTGCTGCCCGCCTTCACCTTCTTCGCCACCGCGGGAGCGGTGTCGCAGTGCGGCGCCTTGCCCCGATTCGTCGACGTGGACGAGCACTTCCTCATGGATCCCGAGGACGCGAAGAGCCTGATCGGCCCGGCGACGAAAGCGATTCTGGGCGTGCATCTCTACGGCCGGCAGATGGACTGGACTCCCTGGCGCGAGATCGCGCGGGAGCACGGCCTGGTGCTCATCGAGGACGCCGCCCAGTCCGTGGGCTCTCGTAACGACCAGGGCGCGAGCGGCGGTCTCGGCGATGTGGCGGCGTTCAGCTTCTTCCCGAGCAAGAACCTCGGCGGGGCGGGCGACGGCGGCCTGTTCACCAGCCCGGACACCGACCTGCTCGATCGCGCGCGACGCTACCGCAACCACGGCGAATCGAAGCGCTACCATCACGACGAGGTCGGCATCAACGGCCGCCTCGATGCGCTGCAGGCCGCCGTGCTCCACGTGAAGCTGGCCCATCTGCCCGCCTGGAACGACCGCCGCCGCGCCGTGGCCAGGCACTACAATGAGGGGCTGGCCTCGCGCGGGCTGGGCGAGTTCCTGCGTCCGCCGGAGCTGCCGGTCGCCCAGGAGCACGTGTTTCATCAGTACACGCTGCGGGCGAGTCGCAGGGACGAACTCCTCGCGCACCTTCAGGAGAACGGCGTGGGGGCGGCCGTCTACTACCCGGTGCCGCTGCACCGTCAGGCCTGCTTCAGGAACCTGTCCGGCGTCGGGCGCGAGCTGCCCATGACCGATACGCTTTCGAGGGAGGTCGTCTCGCTGCCGATCTATCCCGAGTTGACGGAAGATGCGCTGGAGTACGTGCTGGACAAGCTGGCCGAGTTCTACCTTTAGACCCTGCGTATGATGGCGCGGGCTTCTCGGGAGATGTCCTGACGGATTCCCGCCCCGCCACGCGCCAGTCGGCTGAAGTCGTGTCGGCTGAGATAGCGCGGTCCGATGAAGGGGCGCAGAGCGCTCAGGGGGATGTTGGTGGGGTTCTCCAGCAGAGCCAGGGGCACGCCGCGATTGCAGGCCCCCGTGTGCAGCCTGCGTTCCCGCGCGATGCGCAGCAGGATCTTGAGCGACCGGCTACCACGAGCGATGGACTCCACGACGCCGTGGCGCTGGATCCACTGTTCGTTGCCCAGGATGCTGTCGCAGAACGCATCGTTCTGCACTCTGCTGCGGAGCAGCGACAGGGGCGACTCTTCCCGGCGCCAGCCCTCGGCGCTCATCGGACAGCCGTCGGGGCTCACCCACTCGGTCCAGAGCAGCTCGTCGAGATCCACCCAGAAGAGCCCTTCGCTCATCGTCACGGCGCGCCGCCTGAAGAGCTCGGCGGGTGGACGGGACGGGAGTCCCAGTTTCCGCGAGCGCCAGCGCAGGGGCATCAGAAGCGCCGCATAGAGCGTCTTGCGATAGCGTCGTTCGCCGAGGGTGCGCAGAAGGCTGACCCACGCGGCCGGCTCGTTGCCCACCATCTCCGTTCCGTTCATCCAGTGGACCCATCCGGAGAGGATCCGTCCCGGCGCGCTCTCCGCCTTGGCGAGCTGCCGGCGCCAGCTGGAGAGCTCCTCCTCGCCGAGGAACTGCTCGAGGGGATGCTTGAGCGCTTCGGGGCCATGCGTGACGAGCGCGTCGAGGTCGCCCTGCCATTCGTCGAGCGCCACGACCAGCGGAAGCAGGCGGGCGAGCGCCTGCGGATCGTAATCTCCCACCATGTCCACGAGACGAGCGCCGCGCAGGCTTGCCGCGCGGCCCTCCAGGCGGATGAGGTCGCCCAGCGGTTCGGGCAGAGGGTGGGGGAACTCGTCCTTGCCCTGGAACATCCGCAGGATCTGCTCCCGGTGTGCCGCGAGCGCCTCGCGGCTTTCCGGGGGCAGCACGGCGTGGACCGACTCGAGCCACTCCATCTCCGCGTCGTCCCTGGGTGGGGAGTACAGGGAGAGCCTGCGCTCGAGACGATCGAGATGCCGAAGGGAGGCGATGCGCTCGGGGTGGAGGAAGGTCGACGGTCGACCGCAGAGGAAGCTGAACAGGAGCCTCAGGCCCGAGGAATCCTCGCGATAGGCCGCTCCGATGATGCCCTCGAGAAGTCGCTGCCGCCCCTCGTGCTCCTGATCGGCCAACAGGGTCCAGAGCGCGACCCGCCGACGACGTGAATTCGCCTCCTGGGCGATACGGCCGAGGCGATTGTCGAGAACGGGCGCGTTGGGCGCCCAGGCATCGAGAGCCGCGACGAGGGACTGCTCCCGTTCACAGGCGGCGTCGCCGATCAGTGTGGCATTTGAGGCGAGTTCCAGCGCCAAATGAGATCTCCGTCGGATGCAATGGTGCCCTCGGGGGAAGGACCATCCATCCTTCCTCCATCGAGGTCCGATACTGCAAGGAAGGTTCCCGGACGCCGAATCGACTCAGGGCGAGTCGAGATACTGCAGCTGATGCATCCTCGCATAGAGCCCGCCGGACGCGAGCAGTTCCTCGTGGCGCCCGGATTCCGCGATGCGGCCCTTCTGGATGACGAGGATGCGGTCGGCGCCGCGAATCGTCGAGAGGCGGTGGGCGACCACGAGGCTCGTGCGCCCCGCGAGCAGGCGCTCGATGCCCTGCTGAACCTGGGCCTCGGTTTCCGTGTCGACGGCGCTCGTGGCTTCGTCGAGGATCAGGACGGCGGGATCGTAGACGAGAGCTCGCGCGAAGGCGATGAGCTGTTTCTGCCCGGTGGAGAGTCCGCCGCCGCCGGCCTGCAGTACCGTATCGAAACCCAGGGGCAGCCGTTCGATGAACTCCAGAGCGCCCACGGACCGGGCGGCGGCCAGAATGCGCTTGGCATCGATCTCGGGGTCGCCGAGATGGATGTTCTCCGCGATCGTGCCGGGAAACAGCGTGATCTCCTGCTGCACGAGGGCGAGCTGGGCGCGCAGCTCGGCCCGAGGCAGTTCCTGGATGTCGTGTCCGTCCAGACGGATCACACCCTTCTGAGCTTCGTAGAAACGCAGCAGAAGCCCGAGGATGCTCGACTTGCCGCCGCCGGTGGGCCCCACCAGGGCGAGCCTCTCGCCGGGCCTCACGCGAAAGTCGATGTCGTGAAGCACGGGTTTCTCGGGATCGTAGCCGAAGTGGATGCCGTCGAAGCGGATCTCGCCCCGTGCCCGCCGCCCGAGCGGGTTCGGATGGGCCGGCTCGCTCTCCACCTCTTCGTCGAGCAGGCGGAAGATCCGCTCGCTCGACGCCATCGCGGCCTGCATGATGTTGAACTTCTCGCTGAGGTCGCTGATGGGCTGGAAGAAGCGACGGGCGTAGAGGATGAAGGCCGCCAGGACACCGAGGCTGAGCCCCGCCTCGTCGCCCCGCGTGTACCAGAGGCCGCCGAAACCCAGGCTCAGGGAGATGGACAGCACGGCGATCACCTCGACCAGCGGGAAGAACAGCCCGAAGTTGAACACGCTGTCCAGATGTGCGCGCGTGTGCTTGTCGTTGAGATGACGGAAGCGCCGCGAGACGCGCCGCTCCTGCACGAAGGCCTGGACTACCTCGATCCCCGAAAGGTGCTCCTGGAGAAATGCGTTGATCGCGGCGATCCGATGCTGAACCTGGCGAAAGTTCCTGCGCAGACGCCCGCGGAAGTAGAGCGTGATGACTGCGAGCAGGGGCAGCAGCGCGAACGTGATGAGCGCGAGCCTCACGTTGAGCATCAACAGGTAGCCCAGGATCACCGCCAGGGTGATGAGGTCGCCGATGATCGCCACGAGTCCCGAACTGAACATCTCGTTGAGCAGTTCGACGTCGTTCGTGATGCGCGTCATCAGGCGACCGACGGGGTTCTTGTCGAAGAACGAAACCGGCAAGCGCTGGAGATGGCGGAACAGGGAGAGGCGCAGATCCAGCATGAAGCGCTGACCGAGGCTGGCCACCACGAGGGTCTGGATGTAACTGAGAAGGAACTCCAGCAGGAGCAGTCCGCCGAAGAGCAGGGCGATCGGCAGGAGGCGTTCGGGATGATCGCCGAGGATACCCTCGTCGATTCCGCGCTTCACGAGGTAGGGCCCGGCCAGGCCCGATAGGGATGCGGCCGCGAGCAGAACGACGGCGGCGAGGACGCGAAGTCGGTAGGGGCTCAGATAGCTCAAGGCGCGGCGCATGAGGGAGGCGTCGTAGTTGCGGCGGGGCGCGCTGTCCTTCTGGATCGTCTCGCTCATGCCTGCTCCCTCCTGTCCTCGATCTGCTCCTCGAGCAGCTGCCGCTCGTGGAGACGGGCGTAGAGGCCGTCCTGCGTGAGAAGGGCGGCGTGGTCGCCGGACTCCACGATGCGTCCTTTGTCCATCACGATGATCCGGTCGCAGTGGCGGACGGTGGAGACGCGGTGGCTCACGAGAATCATGGAGCGACGCTCGCTGCGTTCGCGCAGCACGGAGAGGATGCTTTCCTCGGTGTGGGTGTCGACGCTGGCGAAGGGTGCGTCGAGGATGAGCAGGGAGGAGTCCTTGAGCAGCGCGCGGGCAAGCGTGAGGCGCTGCTGCTGACCGCCGGACAGGTTGACGCCGCGCTCGCCGATCAGGCTCGCCCAGCGCTCGGGGAAGGACTCCACTTCGTCCAGGATCGCGGCGTCCCTGGCGGCGGCGTCGCGTTGCTCGGGGGAGAGGTCGGCCTTGCCGTAGGACAGGTTGGCCTCGATGCTCTCGCTGAACAGGAGCGGCTCCTGGCCGGCCCAGGCCACGGCGGCCCGCAGGGTCGAGAGGGGGAGCTCGGTGACGTCGCGCCCATCGATGAAGACGCTGCCGGGCGGCGGATCCTCCAGTCGGGGCAGAAGGCGCAGCAGCGTCGTCTTGCCGCAGCCGGTGGGGCCGACGATCCCGAGGCTCTCGCCCTCGGCGAGCTCGAGATCGATGTCGTGGAGAACCGGCTGCTCTCCATAGGCGAAGCTGAGCCTCCGGATCTCGAGGTGTCCTCCGAGAGGACGGTCGTCATCGCTCGGTTCGGGCCCGACGATCGCCGGCTCCTGGTCGAGGACGTCGATCATGCGCTGCCAGGAAGCGCTGCCGCGCTGGACGATGCCGGTGACCCAGCCCAGGGAGGCCATGGGCCAGCTCAGGCGAATCATGTACTGGATGAACGCCACGAACTCGCCGACGCTCACTCGCCCATCCGTTACGGCTCGCCCGCCGTAGAACAGGATCAACACGATCGCGACGCCGCCGAGCATCCTCAGTAGCGGCATGAACAGCGCCATCATTCGGTAGAGCTTGAGATTCGCCTTGTAGTAGGCCCAGCCCTCCTTGGCGAAGCGATCCTCCTCGTGCCGTTCGCGGCCGAAGGCCTTGATGACGCGGATGCCGCTGAGGTTCTCCTGAACGCGCGTGCTGAGTCGGCTGTACTGCTCCTGGATCTTCGTGAAGCCCTTGTGGAAGCGACTGCTGATGAAGTAGATCAGCACGCTGAGCACGGGCAGCGGGCTCAGGCCGAGCAGGGTGAGCTTGACGTCGATGAAGAACATCAGGGACAGGGTGAGGGTGAGGATCGTCACCGTGTTGATGGTGTACATGATCCCCGGTCCCAGGAGCATGCGCACGGCGTTCAGGTCGCTGGTGGTGCGGGCCATGAGGTCGCCAACCGGCGTGCGGTGGAAGTAGGGGAGGTCGAGGCGCAGGACGTGATCGAAGAAATCCTGCCTCAGCTCGCACTCGATCTCGCGGCTGGCGCCGATGAGCAGCCAACGCATGCCGAACATGCAGGCGCCGCCGGCGATGGAGATGCCGGTGAGCAGGAGCACGGCGTGGAGGATGAAGCCCTCGGGCAGGGCGCCGCCGCTGGACTGGGTGTCGCGCAGGACGTCCACGATGTCGCCCACGAGCCAGGGCACGGCGATGGTGGCGAGGTTGGCCAGCAATAGGCAGAGGATGCCGAGAGCGTAGCGGCCTTTTCGACGGGAGAGGTAGGGGAGCAGGCGCAGCAGCGAACGGATCGGTCACCTCCAGAAGTCCCGCAGGATAGACCGCGAGCGGGGATGCCGCAAGGGAGTAGAAACGATACCGCTTTTCGATGGACAGGGGCGCACTCGCTAACTATCGTGGAGACGTTCGACGCGGTACCACTAGCCACTGGAGTGAACATGTTCGCCTTCATGGGACACTGGGAGATCATCCTCATCGTCTTGGCCCTTCTGCTGCTCTTCGGCGGCCGGAAGATCCCCGAGCTCGCCCGTGGTCTCGGTTCGGGAATCCGCGAGTTCCAGCAGGGTCTCAAGGACAAGGGCGAAGGCAACCCGCCTCTGCCGGACAAGGACTCCGACAGCGAGAACTCCGGCAAGAAGAGTGATTCCTAGACGATCGCACGGTATCCGCGTCGCCGCGATCCTCCTCACAGTGATGCTTTTCGCGTCCGCGTCCCGCGCGGCGGCATGGCGACCTTTCGATCCACTTTGTGGGTTCCTCGAGGATACGAGCGGCCGTGAGACGGCGTTCGAGATCCAGGCTCGCTGGGTGGCCCAGGCCGGGCCCTTCCACGAGAGCGGAACACTGAGGCTGCGGCAGCTCGACGAGAAGCGCGTCTCCATGGCTCTCGACCTCCCCGACTCCCCCTTCCTGCCCCGGCGCCAGTACCTGCTCAGGGAAGGCGATGCGATGCTCCTCTGGGAACTGCCCGGAGGATCGAGGCCGCTCCTCGAGGAGGGGAGCGTGTTCAGGGAGGCCCTGTCCTCGATGCCGCCCGCCGCCTGGACCGCCCTGATAACGGGCCGAGATGTCGAGCGATTCTTCGAGCGCGTGGAAGTGCTGCGGACCGGAGGGAGGCGAAGGGTTACGGGGGATTTCGCAAACGGTCAGGGTGTCCTGGCGGGGACTGAGGTTCGACCACGAACGCTTCACTGGCGCGGACCCGCGGGCGAATACAGATTCCGCTGGCGATCCAGGACTCCTCACGGACGCAGCGAACTCGTGGTCCAACTCCCCGGTGACGCTATCATTCGCATTATCAGCAGGATGCGTCCAATAGATCACATGTCGGAAGAGGCATGGCTATTCCTCGAGGAATCGGCTTCTTTTCTGGAACCGGCTCGGTTCTCGCTAGTTGAAGCGGAAGCTATTCCTCACGAACTGGAGCCCTGATGATGGTCAATCCATGGAAAAACGGAGAGGGACAGACAGTGCCCACCGATGAAGACCTCATCCTCGCGGTGCAGCAGGGTGACCGTCGCGCCTACGATGTCCTGGTTGGTCGATTCAAGGTGCGTCTGTACAATTTCGTCCTCCGCATGGTCAGCAATCCGGACCTCGCCGAAGAGATCACACAGGACGCCCTGGTGCGAGCCTACGTCAACGCCGACAAGTACCGCACCATCGCCAAGTTCTCCACCTGGCTCTACACGATCGCGCTCAATCTGGTACGCAACAACGCGCGCCGGAACAAGAGGAGTCCGATCCGACGGATGCCGATGGTGGGCCAGGGCGACGAGGCACGCGAGATCGAGGCTCCCGATCGTGGAGAGCTACCCGATCAGGATCTCGAGCGCAGTGAAGAGAGCAAACACATCTCGGAAATCATGGTGAAGATCCCGGAGCACTACCGGGAACCCTTCGTGCTGCGTGAGGTACACGACCTCAGCTACGAGGAGATCGCGGCGGCCACCGGCCTAAAACTCGGAACGGTTCGCAGCCGCATCAACCGGGCCCGTGCCCACTTTCGCAAGCACTGGGTGGCGCGATTCAAGGAGAACAACGAACAGGCTGATGGAGGCCCCCTGCGATGAACTGCAAACGCGCGCATGAACTGATCTCTTATCACCTCGACGAGCAGTTGGATCCCGCCGGGCAGAGCCGGCTGAACAAGCATCTTGCCGCCTGCGACGAATGCGCGACCTACCTGAGCGACCTCAAGGAGGGCTTGAACGCCCTTCACGAGCTTCCCCTCGAGGAACCGTCCGAGAACTTCGACTGGAATCTGCGGCGGAAGCTGCAGCAGGCTCAGCGAGAGCCCTGGCGCTACCAGGACAGCCCGATGCGCAGCGGATTCTGGCCACGCTTCACCATCGCCGCGGCCGCGGCGCTGATCCTCACGCTGGGCGGCGGCTACGCGGCCTATCGAATCCTGCAGTCGCCCGCATCGTCGCCCTTGCAGCTCCTGAATTCCGGACCGGAGCACACGGCCGATAGTGCCCTGGATATCCCCACCCTGCCGCAGCCCTACCCCGGAGTGGATGGCGGCAACGGCAGCGATCTCCAGGTCGTCGGACAGGGCGACATGAACACCGGCGGCGCCCAGCAGCGGGGCACGATCCAGCGCACCGAGCACGGCAAGAGCCTGCCGCCTCTTTCCCTTCGTGACTCGGACGCGGCCTCGGAGACCGACACTCTCGCCGCGGAGCCCGATGGAACGGCACCCGAGGCAACTCCCTAGAACTCACGTCTTGGCAGAGACGTCAAGAAGACGCCACCTGGTTACAGGTGGCGTCTTCTGTTTGACCCCCGGTCCCGCGGCCCCTATTGTGAACCCATGAACTACATCGGCCGAAGACTCCTGCTGCCCATCGTCATGCTGTCCGCTCTGCTCCTTCTCGATTGCAGCGAGAACAGGATGATCCCCGCCGTGGGACCCTATTCCGACGTCTGGTTCTTCACGGAGCAGGGAATCCAGAGCGAACCCGTACGCGAATTCGTGGAGATGCTGACGAATCCGATCCCCTACGCCTTCGAGGATGAAAACGAGTTCGACGTGTTCGTGCGCAACCACGAGCAGTTCCGCGGCAACCGGGATCGCAAGAATCTCGTCCTCTACACACGCGTGGATCAGCGGGGCGGAATGCTCAGCCAGATGCAGAGGATGCTCGGCAAGGACATCCTCGCCCGGGTGAGGAGGGAGCGGAAACTCGTCCTCTACCGGAACGATCTGTTCGCGCGCGACCAGGACGTCTACTTTCTCCTGGCGGCCGATGCGGAGGCGGAGAAGGAGATCCTCGGACGCATGGGCGCGACACTCCGTCAGCGCATGCGAGAATCCACTCGTGACCGCTACCGCGACTACCTCCTGCGCAACCGAGAGAACAAGGGCGGCGGCAAGTACCTGCAGCGTCGATACGGTTTCACGTTGCGATTCCCGGGGGAGTACCACCTGCTCCAGGAACGCCCCGATCTCGGCGCCATCGAACTGCACCGGGGCGAGCCGAGCCGCGCCCTGGGCGTGTTCTGGACCAAGGAGTTCGACGGCGTTCCGTCCATGGCGGATTCCACTGATCTCATGGCCTTCCGCCTCCAGGTGGTGGACAGCCTGTACAACGGGGACTACATGCTGCCCGAGGACAACCGGTTCAGCGAGGCCGAAGTGGCCGGCCGTCCCGCCGTCCGTGTCCAGGGGATCTGGCAAAATGAGCGGGACATGACGGGCGGTCCCTTCGTCACCTACTTCATGCACGACAAGGCGCGCGACCGGCTGATCGCCATCGATCTGCTCATCTACGCGCCGGGGCAGGCGAAGCACCCCTACATGCGCGAGCTCGAAGCCCTGGCCTCCACGCTCCGGTTCTGATGCGTACGATCCACGTCGAGCTGGGGGACCGCGCCTATCCGATCCATATCGGGCGAGAGCTCGACAGGGGGCTGCTCGATACCGTCATCGCAGGGCGCCCCGCCGTCGCCATGGTCGACGAGCAGGTCGAGGCCCTCCACTCCGCACGCCTCGATGCGCTGCTCGGATCCAGACCCCGACTCATCGTACCGAGCGGCGAGGGCAGCAAATCTCTCGAAACGGTCGAACAGATCGGTCGCGAACTCCTGTCCCGTGGGCTGGGGCGGGACGGAGTGCTTCTCGCCGTCGGTGGTGGGGTTACCGGCGACCTCTGCGGTTTCATGGCCGCCAGCTATCAACGCGGAATCGCCTTCATCCAGGTACCCACGACCTTGCTTGCCCAGGTGGATTCCAGTGTCGGCGGCAAGGTGGCCGTGAACCTGCCCGGAGCGAAGAACTCCATCGGCTTCTTCCTTCAGCCCGAGCTCGTGTTCGCCGACATGGCATTCCTCGACACCCTGCCTCGGCGGGAGATGGCCGCGGGGCTGGCCGAGCTGCTGAAGATGGCCGTCATCCTGGATCCCGATCTCCTCGTGGAGCTGGAGATCGCAGGTGAGGGCCTGCTCGACCCGGCGGATCCGCGACTGCAGGCGGCGATCGGGCGTTCCTGCGAGCTCAAGGCGTGGGTCGTGGGTCAGGACGAGAAAGAGTCCGGCCTCCGTGAGATACTGAATTTCGGCCATACCCTCGCCCACGCCCTTGAAGGCACCGATCCGAAACCGGATCTGCTCCACGGCGAGGCGGTGGGCATCGGCATGTTGGCCGCCCTTTCCCTCGGCAATGCGATCGGCGTCGGAGAAAAGGGGTGGGGGCCCCGCCTCGAACGCATTCTCGAACGCTGGGGGCTTCCTCTCTGCCCGCCGATCTCACTCGAGGCAAAAACGCTGCGAAGTGTGATGGACAGCGACAAGAAGCGCCGCCAGGAGGGGCTGCGCTTCGTCCTGCTGGAGGACTGGGGCCGTGCGAGACATGGCGTCGTGGTTCCGGAAAGCGTTCTCCTGGAGACCCTGGAGGAGTTCCTGGCCTGAGCGCGTCCACGCATCTCCACCCGGAAATTCGTTGACCCTCGCTCCGGCCTCTGATAGCGTCATGGGTCGCCACGCTGGCGGCTAGCCGCGTAACTAGTATTATCGCAAGAGGTTTGAATTGACTCTTCCAGGGAAGTCGGAGAGGCGGTCGGGCGCGATCAACGAAGATCTGCGCGAGTCTCTCAGGATCCGCTACGAGCTCGGAGAAACCGAGCTGTTCGTGCCACTCGCCGACATTGCCCGTCGCAGCGGTCAGCCCGAACAAGCGCTCACGGTACTCGAGAGGGGCATCGAACGCTGGTCCTGGCGCGTGGGTGCATGGATCCAGCTGGCCCGGGTCAAGGCGCAGCTCGGGCGTCTCGATGAGGCGAATGCCCACTACCGTCACGTCCTCGAAGCGATCGATCCCAGGAACCTGCCCGCTCTGCGAGCGCTGGCGGTGGCCTCCGTGTCCGAGGGGAATCTGGAGGCCGCCGAAGGCTACCTCCAGGGTTGGGCCGAAGTGAATCCCGACGATCCGGAACTGGAGGATCTCCAGGAAGAGCTCTCCGCCATGAGCTCCGACCCGTCGACCGACGATGCCAAAACCGACAGCGAAGGTACGCCCAGTCGCGGAATCATGGAGATGAGTCTGTCGGATCTGGACGAGGGCTTCATCGAAGCGCCCTCGGTCGCCGATGGGTCCGCATGGTCAGGGAAGAAGAAAGCCCGTGGAGCCAGTGCGGGAGGGAAGGGGAGCTGATGCCGCGCTTCCTCGTCCTGCAGGGCCCCAACCTCAATCTGCTGGGCAGCAGGGAGCCCGACGTCTACGGCTCGCGCACCCTCGAGGCGGTTCACACCGATCTCGCCGCATGGGCCGCCAAGCGGGAATGCGAACTCGAGTTTATGCAGTCGAATCACGAGGGGGAGCTGCTCGACGCTCTCCAGGGCGCAGCAGGGCGCTGCGACGGCGTCGTCTTCAACCCCGGCGGCTACAGCCACGGCAGCGTGGCGCTGCGCGATGGCATCGCGGCGATCGATCTGCCGGTGGTGGAGGTTCACATATCGAATCTCCATGCACGCGAACCGTGGCGGCAGGGTTCGTTGACGGGCAGCGTATCGAGGGGTGTGATCGGCGGTTTCGGGGAGGAGGGCTACCGGCTCGCCATCCTGCAGCTCGCCGGACTCACGGAAGGATAGACCCTACGCCCCGCAGGGCGGCACATGAACGAGGTGGAGATGCGTGATAACGAGATCAGGCAGCTGATCAAGCTGCTCGAGGAGAACGAGGGGATCGGCGAGATCGAGATGTCGATTTTCCCCTTCGGCGGCAAGAAGATTCGCGTCGCGCGTCACGGCGCCGGACAGATAGTGACGGCCGCGCCGGCTCCCGCCCCGCAGGCCGCGCCCGCGTCCTCGTCTAATACGGATTCGACGCCCGAGGCGAAGAGCCACCTGCATCCCGTCAAGGCGCCGATGGTCGGCACCTTCTACCGCTCGCCCAATCCCGAGTCCGACCCCTTCATTTCGGAGGGCAGCAAGATCGCACCCGGCACTGTACTGTGCATCGTCGAGGCCATGAAGCTTCTCAACGAGATCGAGTCCGATGTGGGCGGGATCGTGCGCGAGATCCTGGTGGAAAACGGTCAGGCCGTCGAATTCGGCCAGCCCCTGTTCCTCATCGAGAAACTCTGAGTTCCTGATCGTTCCGCGAAGAGGCCTTCCCTTCCTGCCGGTTCTCCCGGGAGAGAGGGAAGGCTTCTTGCTTAGTCCTTCCGCGTGCAATGACGTCAGTGCCGCGAAAACGGAAGGATCCCCATCGATGGAACTCGCCATGTTGCTGCAGGAGATGGTCGAAATGGGCGCCAGCGACCTCCACCTGAAGGTGGGGCGTCCGCCCGGCTTCCGCGTCAACGGCGATCTGGTGTTCACGGGCGAAACACCTCTGCTCCTCGAGGACACGGTGGCCCTCTATCGCCAGGCTCTCGACGAGGAGCAGCGCGCCGTTTTCGAGCGCGACCACGAGGCGGACTTCGCGCTCTCCATGCCCGGCATGGGCCGGTTCAGGGGGAACATCTTCCTGCAGCGGGGGAGCATCGCGCTCGTTTTCCGCCACATTCCCACCGAGGTCCCCGATCTCGATTCGCTCAACCTGCCCGGGGTGCTGAAGCAGATGGCCGCCGAGCCGCGGGGGCTGGTGCTCGTCACGGGAATGACGGGCAGCGGCAAGAGCACCACGCTGGCGGCGATGGTGAAGCAGGTTCTGGAGAACAGGCCCGTGAGCGTGATGACCGTGGAGGATCCCGCGGAGTTCCTGCACACGGACGGCATCGGCATGGTCACCCAGCGCGAGGTCGGCGGCGACACCACCTCGTTCGCCGCTGCCCT
This sequence comes from uncultured bacterium, assembly GCA_964399495.1. Taxonomy (GTDB): domain Bacteria; phylum Krumholzibacteriota; class Krumholzibacteriia; order JACNKJ01; family JACNKJ01; genus CAYNQX01. Next base: position 17,675 of record CAYNQX010000001.1, on the reverse strand, counting down.
GAAGCACGTGCTGAGGCAGGATCCCGACGTCCTCGTGATCGGCGAGATCCGTGACGCGGCCACGCTGCGCGTCGCGCTGACCGCCGCGGACACGGGCCATCTGGTACTCTCCACGCTACACACCACGGACGCCCTTCAGACGATCAATCGCATCCTCTCCCTGTTTCCGCCGGATCAGCACAGCGAGATACGCCACCTGCTCGCTCACAACCTCCAGGGAATCGTCGGGCTTCGCCTGGTGCCGACGGCGGACGGCAAGAGCCGCGTGCCCGCGACCGAGATCCTGGTGGGCTGCAACACGGTGAGGGAGTACATCCAGGATCCCAAGAAGATGGCGAGCATCCGCGACTTCATGGCCGACGGACGCACGGTCTACGGCACACGCACGTTCGACATCTCCCTGCTCGAGCACGTCCAGGCCGGCGCGATCTCGCTCGAGGAGGCGCTCCAGCACGCCACGCACCCGGACGAGATCCGGATCAAGATGTCCGGGATCGAAGGATCGGAGAACCTGCTGGAAACATGGTCGCCGGCCGTCGGGAACGGCGAGGCGACGGAAGTCGAACTCCCCTGAGCTCCGCCAGCCCGCGTCCCGAGGGGTTTTCCGGGGTCCCGCACCTCCAAACCTAGCTGGACAGGTTAAAATCGATGTGATATGCCCTGACGACGGTCGCGGGTGAGCCGCGTCCGATAGCGGAAGGGCTGTCATGATCCGGAAACTCGTCGTGGCCAATCGGGGTGAAATCGCCCTGCGTATCATGCGCGCCTGCGAGGAACTGGGCATCGAGACCGTGGCGCTCCACTCCGAGGCCGACGAGGACAGTCTCCACGTCAAGTTCGCCCACGAGACCGTCTGCATCGGGCCCGCCGCCTCCAGCCGCAGCTACCTGAACATCCACAACATCATCAGCGCCGCCGAGGTGACGGGCGCCGATGCCGTGCATCCCGGCTACGGCTTCCTCGCGGAAAACGCCCATTTCGCGGAGATCTGTCAGTCCCACGGCCTGATCTTCGTCGGGCCGGACCCGGAGATGATCCGGCGCATGGGCGACAAGGCCCTGGCCCGGGAAACCATGATCGCCGCCGGCGTACCCGTGGTGCCCGGCAGCGAGGGGATCGTGGAGGACGAGGTCGAGGCCCTGCAGATCGCGAGGGAGATCGGTTTCCCCGTGATGATCAAGGCCAGCGCCGGCGGCGGGGGCAAGGGCATGCGAGCCGCTCACGACGAGGAGGAGTTCCGCCGCAACTTCGCCGCCGCCTCGGGCGAGGCGGAGAGCGCCTTCGGCCGCGGCGACTGCTACATCGAAAAGCTGATCCAGCGGCCGCGCCACGTGGAGATCCAGATGATCGGCGACAAGCACGGGAACATCGTGCACCTGGGCGAGCGGGACTGCAGCATCCAGCGCCGGCACCAGAAGCTGATCGAGGAATCGCCTTCGCCGGCAGTCGATCAGACCACACGCGAGAAGATGGGCAAGGCCGCCGTCAGGGCCGGCGAGGCCGTGGGCTACCACAGCGCGGGCACCGTCGAATTCCTGTTCGACGAGGACGGCCGGTTCTACTTCATGGAGATGAACACGCGCATCCAGGTGGAGCACCCCGTCACGGAGATGGTGACGGGCCTCGACCTGCTCAAGGAGCAGATCCGCGTGGCGGCCGGAGAACCGCTCTCCTTCAGGCAGTCCGACGTCAAGGTGCGCGGACACGCCATCGAGTGCCGGATCAACGCCGAGGATCCCCACAGGGACTTCGCGCCCATGCCGGGCACGCTCTCCTACTTCCACGCGCCGGGTGGTCCGGGGATCCGCGTCGACACCCACGTCTACAGCGGCTACAAGATCCCGCCGTTCTACGACTCCATGATCGCCAAGCTGATCGCCTACGGCGCCGATCGGGAAGAGGCGATCGGACGCATGCGCCGCGCCCTCGACGAGTGCGTCATCGACGGCGTGCCGAGCACTCTCCCCTTCCACGTGAAGCTCATGCAGCATCCCCGATTCCTCTCGGGGAACTTCAGCACGCACTTCCTCGAAGAGGAGGACTGGCGTGGAGCCCAGGGCTAGGCCGCGACCCGGTCGAAGGGAACTGCCATGAAGTCCAAGCAAGGGAGACGTCCCGTCCGGGGGCTGGCTGCGCTGCTCGTCGCCCTGCTGGTGCTGATCAGCGTCGTCACCTTCAAGCCCGGGGACTGGACCGGCTGGGGCTGGGACAGCCAGCTCCTGTCGGCGCGCAACGCCTTCGGGTTCGTGGGGGCGATCGTGGGCAAGATCCTGATCTTCCTGCTCGGATCCCTGGCCGCCTGGCTTCTGGTGCCGCTGTTCCTCACCGCGGGCATCGTCGATTTCATCGGACGCTCGCGCAGGAAACCGCTTCTGGTCGCGGGAGGCGCCGCCCTGCTCGTTCTCCTGTTCGCCGGCAGCGATCTGGCCGGCGGCCCCCTGGAGGCCCGGCAGGGCTGGCTGGGCGCGCTTCTCAGCGAAGGACTGCGCAGCCTCACGGGTGGAATGGGTTCGCAGATCCTCCTGTTCTTCCTCGCCGTCATGGGTGTGTTCGCCGTGCTGCCCGGAAAGATCTTCACGGCACTCCGCCGGGGAATCGTCCGCGCGATGCTCCTGTTCGTCGACGGCCTGCGAATCCTGGGACGGGGAATCGGCGACGGTGCGGGCGCCGTTCTGCGCGGGATCGGCGACCTCGTGATCGGCGCCGGCCGTTTCATCGCCCGGCTGGCCGGTGGCGCGTGGGCTTCGACGGCGGCGCTCTGGCGGAGCGAGAGGGAGAGCAGCCGATCCGTCGCCCAGGAACGGACGGCCCCCGCGATGCCGCCGATGGAAGAGGTAATCGAAGACGCGATCGAGGAGCTGCCCGAACCTCGCGTCCGGGCCGCGGCGGCCGGTACCGCCACCCCCGCGGCCGCGACGTCCAAACCCGCCCGCAAACCCAAGCCGCCGAAGCGGAAGTCCACCGGGAACTTCGATCTGCCCAGCCTCGATCTCCTCACCCAGCCCGACATTCCCGACAGCCAGGGAGACCGCCGGTTCGTGGAGCAGCGGGCGGAGATTCTCGTGGACAAGCTCGGCAGCTTCAACATCGGCGGGCGCGTCAGCGCCATGAGCCAGGGGCCCGTGGTGACCACCTACGAGTTCGAGCCCGATACGGGCGTGAAGGTGAGCCAGATCCTGAGCCGCAGGGAAGACCTGGCCCTCGCGCTGCGCAGCAAGGAACTGCGCATGGTCGCGCCCATTCCCGGCAAGGCCGCCGTGGGCGTCGAGCTGCCCAATCCCCAGCCGCGCGTGATCCGGATGCGCGAGGTGCTGGAGGCCGCCAACGCTGCCGGCGCGGGCGGCGATCTGGCCCTGGCCCTGGGCGTGGACGTCGACGGCGTCGCCACCTGGACCGACCTCGCCGAAATGCCGCACCTGCTGGTCGCCGGCGCGACGGGAACGGGCAAGAGCGTCTGCATCAACGTCATCCTGGTCAGCCTGCTGCTGGCGCACACCCCCGACACGCTCAAGCTCTTCCTCGTGGATCCGAAAATGCTCGAGCTGAGCGTCTACAACGAGATCCCGCACCTGCTGCACCCCGTGATCACGGACAACCGCGTGGCCTTGCAGGCTCTCAACTGGCTGGTGGGGGAGATGGAGCGCCGCTACCTGCTGCTCAAGCCGGCCGGCGTGCGCAGCATCGCGGAGTACAACGCCAAGGTCGAGGCGGGCGACGTCTACGACCAGGACGGTGAACGCATCACGGAGACGCTGCCCTTCCTGGTGGGCGTGGTCGAGGAGTTCGCCGATCTCATCATGACCCTGGGCAAGGACATCCAGACGCCCATCGTGCGCCTGGCGCAGATGGCGCGCGCGGTGGGCATCCACCTGATCCTGGCCACCCAGCGGCCGAGCGTGGACATCATCGACGGCGTCATCAAGGCCAACTTCCCGAGCCGCGTCGCCTTCAAGGTGTTCAGCCGGTTCGACTCCAAGACCATCCTCGACGGCAACGGCGCCGAGACCCTCATCGGGCGCGGCGACATGCTCTTCAAGCACGGGCGCCAGCCCTTCCCGCAACGTCTGCACGGCGCCTTCGTGGAGACGGGCGAGGTGGAGCGAATCGTGGAGCACTGGCGGAACCAGAAGGATGGCGAGACGCATGTCGATCTCGAACCCAAGAAGGGCGCCCTCCAGGATTTCAGCGCCCAGGACGAGCTGTTCGAGGACTGCAAGCGGATCGTCGTCCTGCAGGGCTTCGGCAGCACGACCATGCTGCAGCGGCGGCTGCGCATCGGTTACACGCGGGCGAGTCGGCTCATGGACATGCTGGAGGAGGCGGGGATCGTAGGTCCCCATACCGGCAGCAAGGCCCGCGACGTGCTCGTCGGCCCCGAGGTGCTCGAGGGCGCGGACGGGGATGAGCCGCTCTGATGGCCAAGCGTCGCGTCTACCTGGAATCCCTGGGTTGCAGCAAGACCCTGGTCGAGAGCGAGGCGGCCCTGGGCTTTCTCCTCGGCGAGGGTTGGACCCTGTCGGACGATCCCGAATCCGCGGAGCTGCTGCTCCTCAACACCTGCTCGTTCATCGAGGCGGCGCGTGAGCAGTCCGTGGAGCGGATCCTCGAACTGGCCAGGCTCAAGGGGGAATCCGGAGCCCGTCTGGCCGTCGTGGGTTGCCTGCCTCAGCGCTACGCCGACGAGCTTCGCAGCGAGATACCGGAGATCGATCTTCTCGCCGGCGTCGGCCAGCAGGCGGAACTGACGAGCGCCATCGAGGACCTGTTCGCCGAGAAACCGCCGTCGCCCTCGCTCACTCCGGTTTCGCCAAGGATCAGTTTCGCGGGGCTCGAGGAGCGCCCGCTGCTCACTCCGCCGCACCTGGCCTATGTGAAGATCGGCGAGGGCTGCAGTCGCAAGTGCAGCTTCTGCGCGATTCCCGGAATCCGGGGGCGATTCGAGAGCCGCACACCCGAGTCGGTCGAGGCCGAGGTGCGGGCGCTGGTCGAACGCGGCGTGGGGGAGATCAACCTCATCAGCCAGGACACCGCCTTCTACGGCCGGGACCGCGGCGGCGCCGAGCTTCTCTCGCTGGCGCGCCGGTTGACGGCCATGGACGGCCTGCGCTGGCTCCGCGTGTTCTACCTGCATCCCACCCTGGTGGAACTGCCGGAGCTGCTGGAACTCTACTCCCTGCCACGGGTAGTGCCCTACCTCGATATGCCGATCCAACACGCCGCCGACAACATGCTTTCCCTTATGAGAAGAGGACACGACCGCGCCCGTCTGGAGTCGCTCTTCGGCGCATTGCGCCGGGAGCGTCCCGACCTCTGCCTGCGGACCACCGTGCTGGTGGGACACCCCGGTGAGGGCGACGACGAGATCGATCGGCTTCAGGAGTTCCTGGCCGAACATCCCTTCGATCACCTCGGCGTCTTCGGCTTCAGCCCCGAGGAGGGCACGGCGGCCCTCGAGGCGGGGGAGGCGGTGCCGCGAGAGGTCGTCCAGGAGCGCGTGGAGGCGATCCATGTGGCGCAGATGGGTCACAGCGAGGATCGAGGTCGTCAGTGGATCGGCCGGCGCCTGACGGGCGTGGTGGAGGCCCTGGCCGATCAGGGCGATGGCCTGCCGCCCGATCGGAGCCTGGATCCACTGGCCAGCGCGCCGTTCCCGGAGGCGAGGGCCGCCGTCAGGACCGCCAGGGACGCCTACGAGGTGGACGGCCACCTCTTTCTCGACGACGATGCGGGCCTTTCACTCGGTCAATGGATCGAGGTGGAGGTGACCGGAAGCGACGTCTACGATCTCGAAGGGAAGCGTTGCGACCCCGCTTTGCCTTGACAGGGATGGCGACGCTTCCTATACCAAGCGGGAACATCAGTTACCGGAGATGGCCATGAGAACATTCCGACGATTCGCAGCCACTGTCGCCCTGCCCCTGCTGGTCTGCTTCCTGAGCACGAGTCTGCCGCTGGCGGCCTTCGCGCTGGAGGCTGATCCCCTGCGCGTGGAAGACGTGCCCACCAACCTGGGCCTGGCCCACGCCATGGCCGCCGAGGTGGCCGGCGCCTCGCTCGACGAACTGGCGGAAGGTCTCGCCGGGCGCTTCCATGCCGCGGCTCAGTCGGAGCACACGGGCAACGGCATCCTCCTGGTTGCCCTGGAGCAGGCGGCGCGTGATCGCGGCCTCTCCGTGAGCGACGCCCAGGATCAGGTTCGCCTCGAGTTCCAGATCATGGAGATGCGAATCGCCTACACGAGCGTCGATCGCGTCGCCTTCTGGACGGGCAAGGAGGTCGAACGCCGAGGGAGCTGCGTCCTCACCAGCCGGCTCGTGCGCAGCCGGGACGACGAGGTTCTGGCCACCACCCAGCAGGAAGTGGTGATGGCCGACCGCTTCGACTACGACCTGCTGGAGCTCCTGGCCAGCGACAACTACTCCTTCACCTCTCCCGAGCTCGTGGAACGCGACTGGTCCAAGTCCACCGAACCCTACGTGGTGACCGGCATGATGGTGGGCCTGATCTACCTGTTCTTCAGCAACCAGAGCGGAGATTGATGAACTTCCAATCCTCGCCGTTCCGGCTCCGCGCCCTCGTCGTCGGAGCTCTGCTGCTCGTGCTCGTATTTGCCGGTTGCTCACGCAACGGGCTCGAGGAGCATCTACGCAAGGGGCAGCAGTACTTCGCCGAAGGGCAGTTCGAGGAGGCTCAGCTGGAGGGCCTCTACGTCCTCATCCGCGATCCCGAGAACGAGGATGCTCTGCGGATGGTGGCGAAGAGTCTCCTGGCGCAGGATCGCGACGGCGAGGCCGAGGGCTATTTCCGGCGTCTGACGGAGAGGAATCCCTTCTACGCGATCGAGGCCGCGCAGCTCTATGACGAACTCGCGAGGTCGGACTACGAATCGGGGGAGAAGAGCCGGGCTACAAGGCGCTGGGCGATCGCTTTGCGATTCGAACCCCGGATCGATCTCGGCCCCTACGGCTTTCACATGGCCGATCGCGCCTACGACGACAGGGACTGGGCGCGCACCGCCCTTCTCTACGAGCGAGCTCTCGCCGCCTACCCGGACACCTCGATCGTGCGCGGCGTGCTCTATCCCTACAGCGTCAGCCTGCAGCGTCTCGAGCGGGGCCAGGAGGCACTCGGCGTGCTCGAGCCCTTCCTGAAGCGCTATCCCCGCCACAGGAAGCGCCACGAGGCGATCTGGCTCTATCAGGAGATCCTGATCCAGGAGGCGAGGGCGGCGAACGGCCGTATGGACTACGAGGGGGCGGTGGAGTATCTTCGCAAGGCGCTGAGGCACCGCGAGAATCCGCCGATGACCGCCGAGGCGCTCCTGGAACTGGGCTCGAGCTACGAGAGCCTTCAGGACTATGACGCGGCCGCGTCCTGCTACCGGCGGGTGATCGAGGAGAGCAGCACCCACACGGGGCGGATCTACGATGCGGCCGTGGAGCGGCTGTCGAAACTGGAGAAGGCGAGACTGAAGTGATGAAGCAGATGCGTCGATGGATCCCCTGGCTCGCCGCGGTGGCCCTGCTGCTCGCGATCGGCTGTTCGGGCAGCAACAAGCTCACCCGCAAGCAGAAGGCGGACCGCGCCTTTGCGCGCAAGGACTGGCCCGCCGCGATCCAGGACTATCAGATCTACCTCGAAGAGATGGGGCTTGGCGACGAAGCCATGGCCGCGCACTTCATGCTGGCCCGCTCCTACTTCGAGAACGAAGACTATCCCACGGCCGCCGTGGAGTTCGAGATCTTCCAGCGGGACTACCCGCGCAGCGACTCCCTCGTGGCCGCGGCTCACTACGAGGCGCTCTGCTGGGTGAATCAGTCCCCGTCCTACGACCGCGACACAACGCCGATCCTCAAGGCGATCCGCAAGCTCGAGGACTTCATGATCGACCACGCATCCGACGCCCGCGTGGAGTCGGCGCGCCAGACGGTGCTGGAGCTCCGCGACCGCCTGGCCCGCAAAAGCCTGGAGACCGCGCGCCTCTACCTGCGCATGGACCGCCGCACCGCCGCGAGCATCTACTACGAGAAGCTCCTGCGCGAGCAGCCGGAGAGCATCCATGCCGAGGAGGGCGCCCTGGAGTTGATCGATGTCTGGCTGGAGATGGGAGAGCCGGAGAAGGCGCGCCAGCTGGTCGAGCAGATCGAGGCCACGCGTCCGGGCACCGAGCTGGCGGGCCGGGCCCGCGCCCTCCTCGAGAACTGAGCCATGAGCGGGGGCCGGCAGAGATCGGTCGGCCTGCTGGGCGGGAGCTTCGATCCGCCCCACGAGGGACACCTCTGGATGGCCCGCCGAGCCCGCAGCGTATGGTCCCTCGACGAGGTCTGGCTCCTGCCGGCCTTTCGACCGCCTCACAAGGATACCCTGAATCAGAGCGACTACCCGCATCGCGCCGCGATGATCGCGCTGCTCGCGGGCGAGGAGCCCTGGCTCTCCGTCTGCGAGATCGAGAGGGATCGGGGCGGCACCAGCTACACGCTCGACACGCTGAGAGTTCTGAAGGCGGAGCATGGCGGGCGATTCGAATTCCATCTGATCATCGGCGGCGACTCCCTCGCCGAGCTCGACACCTGGCGGGACCCCGAGGGGATCTGTCGCGAGGCGCGCCTGCTGGTGCTGGCGAGAGAGGGCGCGGACGACCCCGGCCGCTTTCCCTGCGAGATCGACCGAGCCGAGCAGCACCCGGCGCAGAGCCGGCTCATCCGCGCCGCGATCGAAAGCGGCGGCGAAGCGAGGTGGCTCACGCCTGCCGTCGCCGAGTACATCGCCCGTGAAGGGCTCTACCCTCCGAGGGAATCATGAAGCTTCTCCTCATCGACGGCCACGCCCTCGCCTATCGCAGCTACTACGCCATGATCCGCAGCCCCCTGACCAACAGCGCGGGGGAGAACACGAGCGCGGAGTTCGGCTTCCTGCGCACCCTGCTCGCATTGCGGCGCGACCAGGCTCCCGACGCGCTCCTGGTGACTTTCGACCCGCCCGGCAAGACCTTCCGTCACGAAACCTATCCCGAGTACAAGGCGCAGCGGGCGAAGACCCCGCCCGAGCTGAAGGCGAGCGTGGGGCGCATCCAGTCATTCTTGGAGCTCGCGGGCGTGAGCCAGATGCTCATGGAGGGCTACGAGGCCGACGACGTCATGGCCAGCGCCGCGCGTCGCGCCGCGGCCGAGGGCTGGGACGTGCTCATCTTCTCGGGCGACAAGGATCTCTGCCAGCTCGTGGACGAGCGCGTGAGGATCCTGCGCCCCGCCGTGGGCCGCAAACCGGCCCGGGAGCTCGGCCCCGAGGAGGTCGCCGAGGAGTTCGGCGTGCCGCCCGAGAAGCTCCTCGACTACCTGAGCCTGGTGGGGGACAGCGCCGACAACGTGCCCGGCGTGAGCGGTCTCGGCCCCAAGGGCAGCGTGAAGCTGCTGCGGGAGTTCGACGGCCTCGACGACATCTTCGCCAACATCGAGTCGATCGCGGCCGCGGGACTCAGGAAGAAACTCAACGAAGGCCGCGAGAGCGCCTACCGGGCGCGGGAGCTGATAACGCTCATCGAGAACCTGAAGCTGGACGGCGCCACGGCCGACTGGGCGCAGGCCGCGCCCGATGCCGATGGGCTCAAGTCCTGGCTGGTGGAGATGGACTTCCACACCCTCGTGGGCGAGTTCGAGGAGGGGCGCGAAGAGGAGGAGGCTCCCGAGTACGTCCTCGTGAACAGCGCCGAGGCACTCGGTCACCTGAGGGAACGCCTGGAGGACGCAACGTGCTTCGCCGTCGACACGGAGACCACGGGGCTGGATCCTTTGGCCGACGACCTCGTCGGCGTCAGCCTGGCGTTCGGCGCGGGGGACGCCTGCTACCTGCCCGTGGCGGGACGTTGCGAAGAGGGCGGCCTCGAACTGGAAGCGATCCGCGACGCTCTTGCGCCGGCGCTCGCCGATGGCGGCAAAACGAAGATCGCCCAGAACCTGAAGTTCGACGCCCAGGTGCTCGCGCGACACGGAATGTCGATCGCGGGACCGGTCTTCGACACCATGCTCGCCAGTTACTGCGTGGATCCCGCGCGGCGCAGCCACGGCCTGGACGCGCTCGCCCTGGAGCTGCTCGGCCACGAGATGCTGCCCTACTCGGAGCTCTTCGAGAAGGGCGACAAGGAAAAGGACATCCGGGCCGTCCCCCTGGAGCGGCTCTCCCACTACGCGGCCGAGGACGCGGACTACACCTTTCGCCTGGCCGACAGCCTGGAGCCGAGTCTCGACGAGGCCGAGGTGAGGCCGCTCTTCGACGACATCGAGATGCCGCTCTCGCCGGTGCTCGGCGCCATGGAGGCCCGCGGCATCCTGCTCGACGCCGCGCATCTGGGCGAGCTCTCCGAGCGCATGGGCACCGAGCGCGAGGCCCTGACCGCCCGGATCCACGAGGCGGCCGGTCGGGAGTTCACCATCGGCAGCCCCAAGCAGCTCTCCCAGGTGCTCTTCGACGAGATGGGCCTGCCCACGGGGCGCCGCACCAAGACCGGCTTCTCGACGGACGAGGCGGTGCTGAGCGAACTGGCGGCCGAGCACGAGATCGCCGGTTGGGTACTGGAGTGGCGCGAATTGTCGAAGCTGAAGAGCACCTACGTGGATGTCCTGCCGAACATGGCCGACCCCGAGACGGGGCGCATCCACACCCGCTTCAACCAGGCGGTCGCCTCCACGGGGCGCCTGTCGAGCAGCGATCCCAACCTGCAGAACATTCCGATCCGCAGCGAGCTGGGCAAGGAGATACGGCGCGCGTTCATCGCGGAGCCGGGAATGCAGCTCGCCTCCTTCGACTACAGCCAGGTGGAGCTGAGGATCCTCGCGGAACTCAGCGGCGACGAGGCGCTGCGCGAGGCCTTCGCCGGCGACCGCGACATCCATCGCTGGACCGCGGCGAAGATCGCGGGCAAGGAGGAGGAGGAGGTCACCCGCGAGGAGCGCAACCGCTCCAAGGTGGTGAACTACGGCGTGCTCTACGGCATGGGGGCGCGAGGCCTGGCCGGACGCCTGCGCATCGGCCGGGACGAGGCGCAGGGATTCATCGACGACTACTTCGGCGCCTTCCCCGGCATCCGCGTCTGGATGGACGAAACGCTGGCCCGCGTGCGCAACGAGGGCGTCGTCGCCACGCTGCACGGCCGCAAACGAGCCCTGCGCGAGATCAACAGCGGCAACGGGCGGATCCGCAGCTTCGCGGAGAGGGTGGCGGTGAACACGCCGATCCAGGGCACGGCCGCCGACCTGATCAAGATCGCCATGATACGCATTCACCACTGGCTCGAGACCTCGCCGCTGCGCGCTTCGATGCTGCTGCAGGTGCACGACGAACTCCTGTTCGAGGCGCTGCCTCAGGAAATGGAGGAACTCGCCGCGGGCGTCGTGCGCGAGATGGAGGGCGTGGCCGACTTCCGCGTTCCGCTGAAGGTGGACTGGGCGGCGGGGGACAACTGGCTGGAGGCGCACTGATGGGCAGCGTGTGGGTGGTGACGGGTCCCATCGGCGGCGGCAAGAGCACGGTGTGTTCGCTGCTCGAGGGTTGCGGCGCCACGGTGATGGACGCCGACGCCATGGTGCACCGGCTCATCGCCAGGCATGCCGCGGTGCACGAGGGCCTGCGCGCGCTATTCGGCGACGCGATCTTCGATCGCAGCGGCAAACCGGATCGCTCCCGAATCGCCAGGCGGGTGTTCGAGGAGCCACCGCTGCTGGGCAAGCTGGAGGCACTGCTCCACCCCTTCGTGCTCGAGGAACTCGCCGAGAAGGCCGCCGACTGGCGAGGGCGGGAGTCGGGCCTGCTGGCCGTCGAGGTCGTGCTCTGGTTTCAGCAGCAGGATGAGCCCTTCCCGGTGGACGGCACGCTGCTGGTCTGGGCGCCTCGGGAAACACTCGTGACGCGCGTCACGGGACGCAGCGGGCTCGCTCCCGAAGAGGTCGGGCGGCGCCTGGATTCCCAGGGGGACTGGGACCGCTGGACGGGCCGCGCCGACCGCGTGCTCAATTCGGATTGCGACCTGGCCGAACTCGAGCGGCGCGTCCGAGCGCTCTGGCCGGTCATGGCGGGCGACGGCGGGTGAGGCTCAGCCTGCACACTTGACGAACGGACCGCCTGACCCCACTATGGGTCGACCTTTCATCACCGAACGAGGAGTACAGGAATCATGTCCCACGCCGCGAGCATTAGCGAACTCGAGGCCCGCGTCGCCCACCTCAAGGAGTGTCTTTGACTATCCGCGACTGACCGCGGAACTCGAAGTGCTGGAGAAGCGCATGGCCGCCCCGGAGTTCTGGGATGACCAGGCCGATGCCAAGAAGACACTCGCCCAGTCCAAACGCCTGAAAACCTGGACCGAGCCGCTGAACACGATGACCGCGGCCTGCGAGGACCTGCAGGTGCTCGCCGAACTCGCCGAAAGCGAGTCGGACGCCGAGGCCACGGGCGAAGTGGCCGCGGAGGTCGAACGTCTGTCCACCAAGCTGGACGACTACGAGCTCCTGCTCATGTTCAAGGACGAGGATGACGACCGTAACGCGATCCTCACCCTTCATCCCGGCGCGGGCGGCACGGAATCCGCCGACTGGGCAGAGATGCTCTGGCGCATGTATCAGCGCTACTGCGAGCGGCAGGGCTGGCAGATCGGCGTGCTCGACCTGCAGAAGGGCGAGGAGGCGGGAATCAAGTCGATCAGCGTCGAGGTGAAGGGCGCCTTCGCCTATGGCCGACTGAAGGCGGAGCGGGGCGTTCATCGCCTCGTGCGCATCAGCCCCTTCGACGCCCAGAGCCGCCGCCACACCTCCTTCGCGTCGGTGTTCGTCTATCCCGAGGTCGAGGAGGCGGGCGAGATCGAGATCGACGACTCGGACCTCAAGATCGACACCTTCCGCGCCAGCGGCGCCGGCGGGCAGCACGTCAACAAGACGGACAGCGCCGTGCGGCTGACCCACATTCCCACGGGAATCGTGGTGAGCAGCCAGGACGAGCGCAGCCAGCACCGCAACAAGGACAACGCCATGAAGATCCTCCTCGCGCGGCTCTACCAGCTGCGCCGCGAGGAGGAGGAGGCCGCCCGCAAGGAGCTGGACAGCAGCAAGACGGAGATCGGCTGGGGCAACCAGATCCGCAGCTACGTCTACCACCCCTACACCATGGTGAAGGACCACCGCACCAAGGTGGAGACGGGCAATCTGCAGGGGGTCATGGACGGCGACCTCGACAAGTTCGTGGAGGCCTGGCTCAAGCTGAACGCGGGCATGGAAGTGGGGGAGGAATCGTGAAGACGCTCGAAGTCAAGACGGCCTCCCGGCAACAGGTGCTGGACCTCACGGGCGAGGTGGCGCGCGCGGTCGCCCAGAGCGGTGTCGTCGAGGGGCTCTGCCACCTGTTCGTGCCCCACACGACGGCGGGCGTCACGATCAACGAGAACGCCGACCCCGACGTGAAGCGCGACATCCTGATGGCCCTGGACAAGCTCGTGCCGGACGATCCCGAGTTCAGGCACGCCGAGGGGAACAGCGCCGCGCATATCAAAAGCCTGCTCAGCGGCGCGTCCGCCACCCTGATGGTGAGCGCGGGACGCCTCGAGCTGGGTAGCTGGGGCGGAGTCTATTTTTGCGAGTTCGACGGTCCCCGCCCGCGGCGGCTCCTGGTGAGAGTCCAGGGCGTGGACGGCGAGGGACGGCAGATCCTGGTCTGAGTGGACCGGGCACCGGAGAAACAGGAGCGTGGAAAGACGATGGCCGATCAGCAACAGGACAAGAAGACCGCCGACAGGTTGCGTCAGGACAAGGAGAGCAAGATCGAGCGCCTCCTGGAGCAGGAGGTCGAGCTCTATCCCTACCGATACGACCGCAGCGCCATGGCCGCCGAATGCCGCGAGCACGCGGACGCCTGGATCGCCGAGGAACGCGAAGTCGCCCTGGCCGGCCGACTCATGAGCCAGCGCGTCATGGGCAAGACCAGCTTCGGGCACCTCGAGGACCGCTCGGGCAGCCTGCAACTCTTCATGCGCCAGGACGATATCGGCAAGGACGAGTACAAGCGCTTCACGAAGCTGATCGAGGCGGGCGACCACGTGGGCGCTCGCGGCAAGCTGTTCATCACCCGCACCGGTGAGCTGAGCCTGCGGGTCGAGGAGTGGACACTCCTCGCCAAGGCCATCCTGCCCCTGCCCGAGAAGTATCACGGCCTGACCGACCCGGAGCTGCGCGCGCGCCAGCGCTATCTCGACCTGGCCGCCAACGGCGAGGTGCGCAGCCAGTTCGAGACGCGTTCGCGTATGCTCAGCCTGATCCGCCGCTTCTTCGAGGAGCGGCAGTTCATCGAGGTCGAGACGCCGGTGCTGCAGCCGCTCTATGGCGGTGCTACCGCACGGCCTTTCACGACCATTCACAATGCCCTCGACACGCAGCTCTACCTGCGCATCGCCGACGAGCTCTACCTCAAGCGTCTGATCGTGGGCGGCATGGAGCGGGTTTTCGAGATCGGGAAGATCTTCCGCAACGAGGGCATGGACCGCACGCACAACCCCGAGTTCACGATGCTCGAAGCATATGCGGCCTACTGGGACTACGAGGACCTGATGCCGCTGCTGGAGGATCTCTATCGCCATCTGGCCGTGGAGCTCACGGGCGGCGAGAAGATAAAGTACGGCGATCACGAGATCGACTTCTCCGGCTCCTGGCCGCGTCTCGACTTCTACGAGGCGCTGAAGACCCACACCGGCCGCGACCTGCGCGAGACCGGCCGCGACGAGCTGGCCGAGTACGCCGAAGATCTCGGAGTGAGCGTCGCTCCCGAGTGGGGGCGCGGCAAGTTGCTGGACGCCATCGCGTCCCGCACCGTCGAGCCCAAGCTGATCCAGCCGACCTTCCTGATCGACCACCCGAAGGAGATCAGCCCGCTGGCCAAGGATCACCGGTCGAAGCCCGGCCAGGTGGAGCGCTTCGAACCCTTCATCGCCGGCTTCGAGGTGGCCAACGCGTTCAGCGAACTCAACGACCCCGCGGAGCAGCGTCGCCGCTTCGAGGCCCAGATGGGGCTGAAGGCCAAGGGCGACGAGGAGGCGCAGGTGCTCGACGAGGACTACCTGCGCGCGCTCGAGGTGGGCATGCCGCCGACGGCCGGGCTGGGCATCGGCATCGACCGTCTCGCCATGCTGATGACCGACGCCCATCACATCCGCGAGGTGCTGCTCTTTCCCATGATGCGTCCCGAGGCCTGATGAACCTGTCGCTCTGGCTGGCCCTGAAGCACCTGGCGAAGTCGCGCCGCGGCGGCTTCCTCGGCAGGGTGAGCATGCTGGCGCTCAGCGGCGTGGCGATCGGCGTGGCCACTCTGCTCACGGTGTTCGCCTTCGTCCAGGGCTTCCAGCACGAGGTGCTCGACCTGCTCACGGGAATGAATCCCGCCGTGTTCGTTTCGGCAAGCCAGCGGGGTGAGATCCTGGACGACGATCCGCTGTTCGCGATCGTCGGCGAAACGCCCGGCGTCGTGGCCGGCAGCCCCTTCATCCAGCAGAAGGGCGTGCTGAGCGCCTCGGACGGCGGCGCGCTGCAGATGCGCGGGGTGATCATCCGGGGCATCGAATCCGCGCGCGAGCGGGAGGTCACATCGATCCTCGACCGCTGCGACCCGCCCTTCGTCGGCTTCGACTTTCCCGGCTCGAACGGGATCCTGCTCGGCAGCCGGCTCGCGCGGGAACTCGGTGTGCTGCCCGGCGAGGAGATCACCTTCACCACGCTCCTGAACGATGAGGACGGAGGCGCCCATCACTACGCCTTCACGGTGGTGGGCACGGTGCAGACCGGTCTCTACGAGTTCGACCGTCGCTTCGCCTACGTCGACCTGCCCGTGGCCAGGGCCGCGTTCCGCGGCGGCGGCGGCGTGGACGGCATCGGCCTCAGGCTCGCGAAGGTGGAGAATGCCGACGCGGCGGCGAACCACCTGCGGGGCGCCCTCGACTACGGGCTCTACCGCGTGGCGAGCTGGCGCGACCTCAACGGGGAGATCTTTCGCTGGATCTCCACCATGCGCTCCGTGCTCTTCCTCGCGCTCAGCCTGATCATCCTGGTGGCGGGCTTCAACATCGCCGGCACGATGACGATCATCGTCACCGAGAAGACGCGGGAGATCGGCCTGCTGCTCTCCCTCGGCGCCAGCAGGGCGCGCGTGCTCGGCGTGTTCCTCATCGAGGGCTGGGTGCTGGGCGTCGTGGGAGTGATCGCCGGCGGCCTGCTGGGAACGGCGCTGATCTCCTGGTTCACTCGCCATCCGCTGACACTGCCGGGCGAGGTCTACTTCATCGACCATCTCCCGGCGCGTCTCAGTCCGGCGCTTTTCCTCAGCATCGCGGGTGCCGCGGTGCTGGTGGCCTTCTTCGCGCTCATCCTCCCCGGGCTCGAGGCCCTGCGTCGTCAGCCCCTGGAGTCCCTCCAGGGAGAAGGAGGCATCCGTGCCTGAACTGCTCAGGGCCGAAGGGCTCTCGCGAACCTTCGCCACGGCGCACCGCAAGGTGGAGGTGCTCGCCGACTGCAGCCTTTCGCTGGCCAGGGGCGAGGCCCTTTCGATCCTCGGCGCGAGCGGAAGCGGCAAGAGCACGTTGCTGCATCTGCTGGGAACCCTCGATCGGCCGGACGGCGGCAGCCTGACCTTCGAGGGTCGTGATCTGCTCGGCGCCAGCGCCCGGGAGCAGAGCGAATTCCGGAAGAGCGAACTGGGGTTCATCTTCCAGTTTCACCATCTGCTGCCCGAGTTCTCCGCGGAGGAGAACGTGGCGCTGCCGGCGCTGATCGAGCGCGAGGACCGCAGGGCGGCCTTCGAGGCCGCGCGGACGATGCTGGGACGCGTCGGCCTGGAGGAGCGGCGCGATCACCGCCCCGGAGAGCTGTCGGGGGGAGAGCAGCAGCGCGTGGCGGTGGCCAGGGCGCTGATCGGCAGGCCCAGCCTCATTCTTGCCGACGAGCCCACCGGCAACTTGGACGAGGAGACCGGCCGGGAGGTGGCCGCCATGCTGTTCGCGCTGTGCCGCGAACAGGGTGTCGGCCTGGTGCTGGTGACCCACGATCGCCAGCTCGCCGCGCGCGGTGACCGGCAGCTCCGGCTGGAGCGGGGGAGCCTGTCGACCGTCTGACCCTCTTTCGTCTGCGACGAGCCTGACCTATATTCGTGTACAGGCACATCGGCAAGGAGGCCTTCCTGATGCGCGAGACCTGCGAGATCTGCGGCAAGAGCCAGGCCGGATTCCGCTTTACGGAAGTCGACGGCGGCGGCAAGGCCACCTATCTGCTCTGCATCGATTGCGGTGTCGAGCGGGGAGTGCCGCGCGAGGAGCTCGGCGGCGGCCGGCTCGACACCCGCGAGATCTGGGACGAGATCGTCGGGCGTCTGGCTCTGCGCGAGAGCCAGGAGCAGGGCCTCGCCTGCCCCGACTGCGGCCTCACCTACACCACCTTCGAGGCCGAGGGACTCCTCGGCTGTCCCACCTGCTATCAGACATTCATGGGCGACATGACCCGGCTCCTCATGGAGTACCACGGCGGCGAGAACCACCGGGGCAAGATGCCCAGGCTGGTGGGCCGGAGGATCGATCTGCGCCGGAAGATCCTGGGCCTGAAGGAGAAGATCCAGACGGCCGTGGGCGAGGAGCGCTTCGAGGACGCGGCCCGCCTCCG